>NZ_CP180210.1:0-631605 GCF_047556435.1 Alteromonas sp. H39 | reverse complement strand
CCATTGTGCATGCCGTTGAAGGCGCCGAGGATAACCACGCTCAGGGTAAAGCGGACGTACAAGCTATCCATCTGACAGCCAGCGATGTGCTGGTTGGGCTTTCAGCCAGCGGACGCACTCCCTACGTAACAGGTGCATTGGAGTATGCCAGTGAAATCGGCGCGGGTACGGTGGGTATCGCCTGCAATCCCGGTGCGCCTATTCTTGAGGCAGCAGACATAGCGATTTGTCCGGTCGTTGGCCCGGAAGTTCTCACTGGCTCAACAAGAATGAAGTCAGGTACTGCGCAGAAACTGGTACTGAATATGTTAAGTACTGCCACCATGATCCGTCTGGGTAAAACCTATGAAAACCTGATGGTAGATGTGAATGCCACCAATGAGAAACTTAAAGCCCGGGCCAGACGCATTGTGATGCAGGCCACCGAGTGTGATGAGGACACCGCCATCGACGCGCTGAACAAAGCCGGCAATCAGGCAAAACTGGCCATTTTGATGATCCTTACCGGCGACTCTGCCGATGCCGCCAGAAAGAAGCTCGACGCGCATCAGGGGTTTCTGCGTCAGGCGGCGGAGCAACATTAATGCGCGGCTTTCTGTTGATTCTGATGATATGTTGGCTGCCCGTTGCACACGGGATTGTTACAGGCGCGGATCAGCCAGCGCAGTACCTGCCTCACCTGAAAGATCGCCGGGTATCGCTGGTGGTGAACCAGACCTCCACTGTTGATGGCAAGCACCTTGTCGACTTTTTACTCGAAAACGGCGTGAACGTGGCATCGGTAATGGCACCGGAGCACGGCTTTCGCGGCGATCAGGGAGCCGGCGAGATCATTCGCGACGGGATAGATACGAAAACAGGCGTTCCCATTTTGTCCATTTACGGGGCAAATAAAAAACCGTCGCCCGACATGCTCAAGGATATCGATGTCCTGATTTTTGATATTCAGGATGTCGGTACCCGCTTTTATACTTACATCAGTACCCTTCACTATGTCATGGAAGCCGCGGCGGAAAACAACGTGCCGTTGATGGTGCTTGACCGGCCAAATCCGAATGGCCGCTTTGTGGATGGCCCCGTACGCCAGCCAGGATTCGAAAGCTTTGTTGGTGTCGACCCGATCCCGGTACTGCACGGCATGACTGTCGGTGAACTGGCCTTGATGATCAAGGGCGAGGGCTGGATAAATGAGGCCGACCGCCTGTCGCTGGAAATCGTGCCGGTGAAAGACTACGAGCGCACCATGCCATGGTCTGTCGCGGTGGCCCCAAGCCCGAACCTGCCCAACGATACCGCAATCAGGCTGTATCCCTCACTGTGTTTTTTTGAAGGCACTGCGGTCAGCGTGGGTCGCGGCACGCCGTTGCCTTTTCAGCTATACGGCCATGACGTGGTCGCGCTGGGCGATACGCCATTTACGCCAGTGTCGATGACATCCGCGCCCTCTCCTAAACTGGAAGGTAAAACGATAATGGCAACCGTGCTGACCGACAGCCCGATAGCCGGGCTGGACTTATCCTTGTTACTGGATAGCTATCAGGCATTCAAAGCTCAGGCGCAGCCCTTTTTCACCCGTCCGGCGTTTTTCGATAAACTGGCAGGTACCGACTCACTTCGAAAGGCAATAATGCGCGGAGAGAGTGAGGCGCAGATACGTGCAGGTTGGCAGGAGGAGTTGGCAAGGTTCAGGCATCAGCGTGCACCCTATTTGCTGTATCCGCCCGATTCGCCGTAAGCCACTGGCCTGACACTACAGGCTTACGCAAGCGGGCCTTTTGGCGGCTTCACTGGTTTATATGCGTGTACATTCACTATACCGAGCCTGATTTAGAGGGGGAGAGAGTTTTTTTGTTTCCGGCCCCTGCTGACGGTTAAGCTTGAGAGCCATGCCTCTTTTTATTCCCTCTGGTTACACTGCACACCTGACACTTCACGCCGACTTACTTTCAGCCTTTGCGAAAGCGTGATACTACCTCGTTGGTTTTCTCAAGTAGCTTTCGTCCGCTACGCGATGACTGGGTTAGCGCAATAAACAACATATCAATGACCAGCTCCTGCGAGGTTTTAGCCAGAATTGAAGACAGCCGCGCCGCACGCTGCTCTGCCACAGAGTAAAGCGTAACCGTGGCATGTTGTGACACCGGAGTGTCGCCATACCGGGTCAGCGAAATTATGGTCGCATTACTGCGCACGGCCTCTTCCACCACATTCACCACTTCCCGGGTTTCGCCGGATTCACTGATTGCCAGCACCACATCGTCTTTACTCAGTGTCGCGGCCATGGCCAACTGAACATGCCCGTCGCCTTCCGCCATTGCCGCCATCCCCAGTTTCTGCAGCTTATAGGCAAAGTCTTTACTGACCAGCGCGGAACCACCCACGCCGCATATCAGAATTCTTCTGGCGTTTTTCAGCCTTTCCACTGCGGCTTCAACCATTACCCGGTCATTCAGCGAACGGGTTTCATTCAGCACACTGATTTTACTGGCCACCAGCTTGTCGGCCATGGTATCGAAGCTATCGTTTAGCGCGATTTGTCCGTGCAGTTGGGTATCCGGAGCTTCGCGGTTCAGCGCATCAATCACCGCCAGTTTAAAAGCAGGATAGCCCTTATAGCCCAGCTTTTGCGCAAACTTCACAACACTGGACTGACTCACGCCTACGACATTCGCCAGCTCTTGTGAGGAGAGGTCGCGCACAGCTGCTGGCGAGTCAAGCGTAAACTCCGCGAGTTTACATTCGCTGGCAGACAAGCTGTCTTTTACCGCTTTAATTTTTACAAATGCAGACATGACTGTTCCTGGGTTGATCATCGCCAGCGCCGCCTTCTGTGATGCACAGAAATAACGCGGTAGACAGGGTAAGTATGGAATTTTTTATTCAAATATAAACCAGTTGATAAGAATATCAAAATCCCGTTAAATAGCGGTAATCTTCACTTGCGGGAGCTCGCCATGAGCGATGAGCCAGCAGCCACCGACATGCCCGATTCCGTGTCCGCAACATCTCGTCAGTGGCAGGACTTTCTCGCTAAGGTCGACACATTATTACCAGCCGACCATGTCATCACCGACCTTCCCCGCCGGATTGCGCTGAGTACTGATGCCAGCTTTTACAGCAAAACCCCTAAACTTGTGGTTCGGATCCCGTCAGCAGACAGCATGCGTGCATTTCTGGCGCTGGCGTTTGAATGCGGCATACCGGTAACATTCCGGGCCGCCGGCACCAGCCTCTCTGGTCAGGCTATTTCCGACTCGGTGCTGGTGTTGCTGACACGCGACTGGACTGACAGCAACATTACTGACAACGGCAACCTCATAACCCTGCAGCCCGGTATTATCGGCGCCGCAGCAAACCGGTTACTGGCGCCGTACGATCGCAAAATCGGCCCGGATCCAGCATCAATTAACACCTGTAAAATTGGCGGTATCGCGGCCAATAATGCATCGGGTATGTGTTGCGGAGTAAAAGACAACAGTTATCACACACTCAACGCCATGCACATTATTTTTGCAGACGGCAGCGATGTCGATACGGCCTGTGAGCGCAGTGTAGCGCGTTTTCGCGAGACCCACGCCGCACTGCTTAATGACATTCAGCGCCTTTGCAACGACATCAGAACGAATAGCGCGTTGTGTAAGAAAATACGCCATCTGTATCGCCTGAAAAATACCATGGGCTATGGGGTGAATGCGCTGCTTGATTTCGATGATCCGCTGGATGTGCTTACCCACCTGATGATTGGTTCAGAAGGCACACTGGGGTTTATTGCCAGTATTACATATCGCACTGTTCCCTTACCCAAGGCCAGACAAAGCGGACTGTACCTGTTTCCCTCAGCCCGCCTCGCCTGTGAATACATTCCGTCACTGGCGGCACTCAATGTAGATGCGGTGGAGCTGATGGACACCCGGGCACTGCGCTCGGTGGCCGGTCTGCTTGCCCCCTTTTACCAACTGCCGATAGCAGACGGGGCCGTGGCACTGCTGATTGATGTGGGTGCAGAGGACATCGCCACACTGGACGCCACGCTAACGCAAATTCATGCCGCTTTTGCCGATACGACTGACGTGGTGCCAATGTGTGCATTGACTTCAGATCCGGTGACGATTACCGCGCTCTGGCAAATACGCAAAGGGCTGTTTCCGGCGGTTGGCGCGGTGCGCGAAACCGGCACTACGGTCATCATTGAAGATGTGGCATTTCCGCTTAGTGAACTGGCCGACGGGCTGGATGCACTAACGTTATTATTCGATAAGCATGGGTATGATGAGGCTATCATTTTTGGGCATGCGCTGGATGGCAACGTGCATTTTGTGTTTACCCAGCGCTTTGACACCGCTGAAGACATTTCCCGGTACGATGCCTTTATGCAGGACGTGGGCAGGCTGGTTACCGGCACGTTTAACGGTACATTGAAAGCGGAACACGGCACCGGGCGCAATATGGCCCCGTTTCTGCAGGCGCAGTGGGGAGCCGATGGCGTCGCGATTATGGCGCGCATTAAATCGCTTGTTGACCCGACAGGGATCCTCAATCCCGGCGTTATCATTAATAGCGATCCGAACGCGCACCTGACTGACCTTAAATCAATGCCTGCGGTGAACGACGCAGTAGATAAGTGCATTGAGTGTGGCTTCTGCGAGCCTCAGTGCCCGTCGTTACATTACACACTATCACCGCGCCAGCGTATCGCGTTGATGCGCCGCCAGCACGAACTGCCCGTCGCTGACCGGGCGCAGATAGATGAGGCATTTACCCATCTTGGCGTTGACTCCTGTGCCGCTACCGGGATGTGCGCCACCACCTGTCCGGTTGGCATCAATACCGGCGAATGGATAAAGTCGATACGCCGCACTGAGACATCACGACACACCACCGCATCGCTCACGGCAACCCATTTTGGTGGTGCTTCTGCAATTGCCCGCTTCAGTCTGTCGGCGGCCCATACCGTAGCAGGCCTGACAGGCAATCAGGCGATTGCGTCTTTCAGCGCGAAGGTCCACAGCCTGACCGGAGGGAAAACGCCGGTGTGGTATCCGGCTGTCCCCAAAGGCGCCCCCGGACACTTACCCGCAGGCGCGCCTACCAGTAAAAAGGTGGTGTATGTGCCCGCCTGCCCAAACCGTATTTTTGGTCCCGCGGACACACTGCGTCCCTTGCCTGAGGTTATTACCTCGCTGCTGAATAAGGCCGGTTTAGAAGTACTGTATCCTGACGCACTGTCGTCACTCTGCTGCGGCCAGCCTTGGGAAAGTAAAGGCTACACAGAGCAAGCCGCAAAAAAACGTGCGCAATGGCAGGAGCACATTTTGCTTGCCTCAGAAAACGGGCGCTGGCCGGTCATCACCGACGCCAGTCCGTGCATCAGTCAGATGCATCATTCAGAGGGCCCCGAAACACTGGATATTACTGACTTTTTACTGGCTCAGGTTGTTCCCCACCTGATCCTCTCACCGCTGGAAACACCGGTCATGTTGCATGTCACCTGTTCGTCATCCAAACGCGACAAGGGGCATGCCTTGCGTCAGTTGGCTGCTGCCTGCACCCGTCAGCTCATCGAGCCAGAGGATATTCCCTGCTGCGGTTTCGCTGGTGACAAAGGATTATTCGAGCCAGGCCTGAATGCGGCTGCCCTGGCGACATTAAAATCACAAATCCCGTCAGCCTGTACCTGGGCAGTTTCAGACAGCAGAACCTGTGAAATCGGGCTTACGCATCACAGCGGCCTGACGTACCGGCATATTGCCTATTTGCTGGATGAAGTCAGCCGCCCACGAGACGCCGCGCATAACAAGGAAGCGAGTGACCAGAATGACTGAACAGTCAACCTCCGCCCTCCTTCTGAAACGGATAGCAGCTTACCAATGGGCGGTGCTGGATAAACCACACCTTACCTACAGTGACATTTCCCCATTACTCAGAGAACTTGCGGTGCGTGAGCGGATCACTCTCACCCGCATTGGCAACAGCTTTCAGGGTTTGCCCATACACCGCCTGACGATTGGCAACGGCCCGCTGACCTTTCTGGCCTGGACGCAAATGCACGGTGACGAGCCAACCGCTACCGCCGCCATGCTCGATTTGCTGGCAATGCTAAGTGAACCGGCGTGCGATGACATCATCTGCGATAACTGGCTCTCGCAGGTCACGTTGCACATTATTGTAATGCTTAACCCCGATGGCGCGTCTTTAACGCGTCGCGAGAATGCCCAGGGTATTGATATCAACCGGGATGCCCGGGCGCTGCAGACACCGGAAGGCAGACTACTGGATGAGCAAGTCAGAGAGCTGCGCCCTGATATCGGATTTAACCTGCATGATCAAAGTCGCTACTATGCGGTCGGCAGTAGCAAAAAACCGGCGACGCTGTCGTTTCTCGCGCCGCCGTTCAATGCTGCAGGCGATGTTGATGGCAGTCGGCTACGGGCCAAACAGCTGATAGCAGCAATGCATCAGGCAGTATCCAATCATCGCCCCGGGCAATTTGGTCGCTACAACGACGCCTATGCTCACCGCTGTTTTGGCGACACGATCGCCGGCTGTGGCGTTAGTACGATCCTGATTGAAAGCGGCGCCGATTATCACGACCCCAATCGCCAGAGCGCCAGAACTCTGAACGTGGTTGCCCTTTACACCGCGCTTAACGCCAGTATCAGTCAGCGCTATCTGCAATACTCGCTCGATGACTATTACGCCATTGCGGAAAACCAGGAAAACGGGTTATGTGACGTACTTCTGAAAAACGTTACGCAGGAAAACGAGACTGGCGATCGCTATCGCTGTGATATTGCGGTTAACGAAACCGCCCCCGGTCATGCCACGGTTGTTGCTACCGGTGATCTGACTGAGCTTGGCGGGTTCAGAGAGATTGACTGTGACGGCCTGACCCTTTGTAACGCTAAAGGGTTTTGTGCCGAGCCAGGCGATAGTGTAACCGGCACTGCCTATCTCGGCTTATTGTCTCAGGGGTACAACCATCTGTTATGTCAGAATAGCCGGATAAATATCGCGACCGATCTTCCCCTGCTACAGTGCCTTTCCCCATTACCCGAGCGAACGGGCCCGTTACCCGGCACGCCTGCTTTTTTTGTATTCAGAGATGACAAAAAACCTTGCTGTGCACTACTTTCCACTCACTGGCTGACATTCTGACAACGCCGCCATTACCACCGGCCTTTGAAAGCGTGGCCACGCGCATTCAAAGGCTCGATTTGTGCTCCGACCTACAGCCTTTTTGATACTTTTCTTGCGAAATAGGCGCATTCGCGCTACACATATTAATAACATAATATTAACATAATAATATAATACTTATTCACATTGCTGAATAGGTAGTTGCCCTGCAAAACGAATCACTACACTCAGGAGACAATATGAAACATTTCGGGATAGCCCGGGCAGGACTTGCCGCACTTGCATTACTGCACTGCCTGTCAGTCAAGGCTATAGATAACGGCGTTTACACGATATCCTCAAAAGTCAGTAATAAACTGGTGGAGGTGGCGGGTGCACAGACAGCGAATGGCGCCAATGTGGCACAGTGGTCGTCCAACGGGAACAACACCCAGCGTTGGCTAATTACACAGGTAGACGGAAATTATCACTCTGTTATTAACCTCAACAGCGGTAAAGCACTGGAAGTATTTGAACTGTCCACGGTCGATGGTGCGAATGTTGTGCAGTACGAATACAACGGCGGAGCAACACAACAGTGGCAGATCAATGAACTCAGTAACGGTTACGTTGCTTTTATTAATCGCAACAGTGGCAAAGCACTGGATCTTTACAACTATGATACTGCCGATGGCGCGAACATTGCGCAGTGGTCTTACTGGGGAGGCGATGCCCAGCAGTGGCAGTTAAACAAACTTGCCGACGTGGAAGGCCCGCCCTGGGATCCATCTACCACCAATGGGGCAGAAAATCATTGGCCGCTAACCGGGAATCTTGTCACTCATGACCCCACAATCAATTATGAGAACGGCACCTGGTGGATTTTCCAGACCGGCCCCGGCATTTATGGCAAATACTCCACCAACGGTATTGAATGGACAGGTGCAGCCCCCATCTTCCCCAACGGACTGGCCTGGTGGTCTGATTATGTTCCGGCGCATGATGGTGAGGACGTCTGGGCACCTGAACTTAAGTTCTATAATGGCAAGCCGTGGCTTTACTATTCCATTTCCACTTTTGGTTCCCGTGTTTCTGCTATTGGCCTGGCATCGGCCAGCTCGGTTGCCGCCGGTAACTGGCAGGACGAAGGCGTGGTCATCAGCACCACGAATAATGATAACTATAATGCTATCGATCCTGACTTAGTCGTAGCAGAAGACGGCGCGCCATGGCTCACATTCGGCTCGTGGAACAGTGGGATCAAGGTAATGCGCGTTAATCCAATAACCATGAAACCATTCGGTCAGCGCTATGACATTGCCAGCCGCTCAGGTGGTATTGAAGCGCCTACGATTTTATATCGTCAGGGTTATTACTATCTCTTTGTTTCTGTAGGTAAATGCTGTAATGGCACTGACAGCACCTACCAAATCCGCTACGGCCGGGCGACAGATATTCGCGGACCCTATGTCGATAAAAATGGAGTGAACATGCTCAATGGCGGTGGAAGTTTACTTGACGGTGGCAACAGCAACTGGATTGGGCCAGGCGGTCAGGACATTCTCAATACCGATGTCATTGTTCGCCATGCCTATGACGCCTCAGATAACGGGACGCCCAAGCTGCTTATCAGCACACTTAACTGGGACAGCAACGGTTGGCCTCGCTTTTAATATATAAACTGCAAGAGGGTAACCGGGACGTTACCCTCTGAAAACAGCCGTTATTACGTTTCTTGCCTGCATTAGCTGAAGACAGCGAAAGCGAATGGCTATCGGGTATGATTCACTCTATAATTACTACGCATTCCTTAATAATTCAGACACTGTGAAGCAAAAGTTTACCAGCATCATTAATGGTCAGATCCTGATCACTCACTCCTTCGGGCAATGGAATGAACGCCATGCGCTGCAGTTCTCCACGCATGTCAAAAAGCAGGTAAAAGGGTTTAATCAGCAGCCTTTTGGTCATCTGTTGTATTTTGATGAGTGGCAACTGGCGGGACCGGAAACCATTCCTGTCATTCGCGACACCATCAGCTGGCTGGTTAACAATGGTATGCGTTGTGCTGCAGAAATCTTTCATCCCGATGCACTTAAAGCCTACCTGTTGGATAACATGGTGGCAGAAAGCCGCGAGCGATTTGACATTCATCGTTTCGACAATGACGACGATGGCCTTGCCTGGCTTGAATCGTATGGCTTTCGTCTTGAGACGCCCCTCTCCTTCGACACCGTACCTTAATCCGACGTGTACAAGCGCCGAAGCTTGCGGGCAGCCTTGTGTAGCGCCTTATCCTCACTTTTTTCTGCCAGTGTCAGGTTTTGCCTCATTTTTTCGGTCTCCCCCTCAAGCGAATGGAGCTGCGCCAGTCTGAGGTATCCCCATGTTATTGGTGGTGCGCCGGTTAGCGCCTCTCCTTTTTCCAAGTGTGTCACATACTGACGAAGTGCGCGGATCCCATGTTCAATATGCGCCTGGCTAAATACGGCGTTTCGTCCAATCTGATACAGCGCATTAAGATAGTCGCGTTGAGCTTGTTCATCATCCGCTATTTCCCCATTAGCAATGCTTTCAGGCGTTTCCAGTCCATTCGTGACCAGGGATTTTTCAGCCGCTGAAAGCGCCTCAATAAATGCTTCATAGGCCGCACCGTACTGATTTTGCTCCTGAAGCTGTAATCCATGACGAAAATGAAAATCAGAAACCTCAGGGTATTGCTCTCTGAGTTCAGCAAGTCTGGCCGAAAGCTGCTGTGGTTCTGCAATACTGGCAAGCAACATCAGCTCGGCCTTTGCGCCCTCCACTGGATTAATCTGCCTGATTTTCTCTACCTGTTCTCTGGCAAGCGCTTCGCTGCCCCCGGCAATGGCAGGAGCGCCCAGGTAAAACCGCAGCAGCCCTTGTTGGTATCTGACACTGGAGGGTGCCAGACTTACGGCGGCCTTAAAACAATCTAAAGATTTACCCGCATAGCTCAGCGCAGAAAAAATCGCGTCTGACGCCTGTCGCCCCATAATTCTGCCGCAGAGAAAGTGCACTTCCGGGTTTGCTGGCGCATCTTCTAACAGCCCTTCAATCAGAGTTTCAGCCTTGTCGATATCGGTTTCTATCAATGCAGTGACTCGGGTGAGTGACGTCTCAACGGCTGACTGAGCCTGAGCCTCGGTAATCGGCATGGCGATGAATGCGACGGCAAGCCATATAGTTATTTTTTTCATATCCCCTCCTATGTAATCAGCACATAGCATGGGATAGTTTCGTGGCTTAAAGTAGTGCCAAAAGTCATGTTTTTATGGGACGAAAGGAATTGAGCAAGCTATCAACTCGCTGGGTGACGACCGTTAACCAGCCTTGAGACACATCAACTGACGGGCCACATTATGCCACCAACGTCACGCCGCATCACTAATCGCGATACGAACCAACACGTGAAAGCGGCTGCGCTTTCTGGTAGGGACAACAGCAAGTCCCTGCAGGTCCTGCCATAGACCTGTTAGTCTTTGAAATTACCAGTTTCAGAACATACCGTGCGACCACCGACTCATAGCAGCTTCGCCACCGGCCGCTTATTCTGCTTTATACCCAGACGCTGCGAGCGGAATTAACCAGTAAAATCAGCCCAACAACAAGCAATACGCTAAATACTGCACGGGTAAACGCCTGCTGACTGATTCGGTGATGCAGCGCATTCCCCAATAGTGCACCTACCAGCACGCACGGTAGCAGCATGGCGATTTCTGTCAGGTAGCCTTTAAGCTCACCAAACACGGCGAACCAGACTGTCAGCATGCTGTTCAGTGTTAGCCAGACACACAGCAATGTGGCACGAAGGCGCGTCTTATCCAGTTCGGTTCGCGCCAGCGCGTACACCAGCAGCGGTCCGCCGGATGCAAATAAGCCATGTGTGACGCCCGCACTGGCAATCAGACTGCTTCGTACCGGCGCACTGTGAGCAGGTGCTTTTGCATTAAGCAATGCACGCAGCGCAAACCAGCAAATTAGTAGGGCAAACAAGCCTTGCGTATAGGCAATGTCTAAATAGTCTGTGAGCCAGACGCCCGCCAGCGTCCCGACGCCCATCAACGGCAGGATTTGCGTCAGCAGAAATTTATATGCGACGGCATGACGATAACGCCACACCAGCGGCGCGGTCATCATGATATTTAGCGGCACCAGCCATTGCACCAGCACCGGAATCTCCATGACCAGTGCCCCTATCGATAACGCCAGTACGATACTGCCAAATCCTGTCATCGCTTCAATGGTGAAGGCCACCAACACCCCCAGGGCCACAATGATAAAGCTCATGAACCGGGATCCAGTTCACGGTGCAGTTTCTTGCGCATCAAATGCAGATAGAGCGAAGGGAAAACACGGTACAGCAAGCTGGCCGCGGCGGTAAATCGATCCGGAAACAACCGTCGCTGCTTTTTCTCTATGCCAGTAACAATTTTCGCTGCCATCCACTGACTGCTGCGCATACGTCCTGCCATCGTACGTTTGTGCCGGGCTTTATTGCCTGCGCCATCCAGCGCGTTATTCTCGATAGGGGTGTCAAGAAACCCCGGATAGACCATCAGAATATGGGGACCTGAGTTACCAAGTTCGGCACGCAACGTTTCAAAGTACTGATGCAGCGCAGATTTTGCTGCGCAGTAGCCTGCGCGGCCCAGCACCGGCATCCAGCCAGCCATCGAGCCAATATTGACTACGGTTGATTCCGCATTCATGTGCGCTAGCAGCCCCTGGGTCAGTTGCACCGGTGCCAGATAATCGACACTCATGAGGTTATGTATTACATGCAACTGCGTCGATGTAGCCAGCGAACGATGGGTGACCCCGGCATTATTAATCAGTAAGTCAATGCTGGCGCAACGGGCAGTAACAGCAGCGATAAGCCGGCTGATGTCACTGGTATCGGACAAATCACACACTTGTGTATCGGCTTGCGTAAGGGCATTAGCGACTTCGTCTAGTGCCTCTTTTTGAATATCCACCAATATCAGGTGATACCTGCTCGCCAGTGCATGAGCGAGATCCCGCCCCAGCCCGGAAGCCGCACCGGTAATCACGGCAACCGGTTTATTGCTCATCTTTGACGCCGCGCTCATCCCAGCCTCGCCTGGTTATGCTGTACGAAATACTCAAAGACTTCCCGGCTGGTTTTGCGCGGCGTGTATCCAAACTCCTGTTTCAGCGCCTGGTTGCTTAGAACCGGGCGATAGCGCAGAAAATCAAGCTGTTCGGCGCTGTATTGCGTCAGTCTCAACTTGTGTCCAATCACAAGTGCGGTGTACAGCAGCCAGGCGGGCAGTCGGAGTAACGGTTTGTTCAACGCCCGGGCTATCTCGTCAATGGTCATGGCGCCGTCTCCGGCGAGGTTATACATACCGGTTTTGCTGGAAGTCACGCCCTTAGCAATGATCGCTACAACGTCTTCATCCCAGATAAACACAAACGGAGACGGCGAGCCTTTTACCGCCAGCAAACGTCGCTGTTCGAAAAGGTGGGTTATCTGGTTTTGGGTATGGCTGCCCAGTACTGTGCCAGGTCGTAATATAAGTTGCCGTAACTGCGGGCTGGAGCATCGGTATGCGGCCAGCATTTCTTCAATCAGCCTTTTGTGCTGGCTGTAGGCAAAATGATCATTACCTCTCAGCGAATGTTCCTCTGTCAGCCAGTATGGGTTATCAGCATGATAACCATAGGCTGCGCCGCTGCTGCTTACCGTAATATGCTCAACGCCGGCCTTTAGGCAACAAGACAGAACATTGGCAGTGCCGTTAACATCAATGTCGTAATCGCGCTCGCGATCATCACTGGCTTTCATTACGCTGGCCAGATGTATGACATGAGTGATGTCATTTTCTTTCAGCAAGTCCGCAAGAGCCGGGTCCCGAATGTCCATCGTATGATAAGCATAGGGCTGTTCGGGCTTGGCGCGGATATCGATGCCCACCACGTTGTGTTCGCTTCCCAGCTGAGAAACCAGCCGTCTGCCCAGATAACCTTCGCTACCGGTGATAAGAATATTAAGACTCATAAGAATACTGCTTTGCACTTGATTGACGTTTGGCCCCGCGCCGGTCCAGCCCCTGCCAGAAAAAACTCAGGCTGATACCGCTGATGAGATGCCAGATCCCCCAGGCAGCTGCGATAATCGCCATGGAGGTAAGATCGGAAAAGAAGGTAAAGATAATGCCAAGCCCAAGACCGGAGTTTTGCAGCCCAACCTCCAGCGTTATCGCCCGACGATCCGCGACCGGCAGTTGTAGCAGGCGTGCCGATATCCAGCCAATTGTCAGCGCCAGCGCGTTGTGCGCCACTACGGCCAGCAGAAAGATACTGGCTCCGCTGAGAAACGTCTGCCAATTCATTCCAAGGGCGATAAGCACAAAACCAAACAGCGTGAACAGCGAAATAAAGCGAAAGAAAGGCTCGCTTTTGCGGGCGAACTCCGGGAAACGTTGCGCACAGGCGAGCCCCAACATTAATGGGATGGCCAGCACCAGTGCAACAATCAGCAGCATGTCGCTTACCGACACCGAAATGCTGCTCAGTAACTCCCGTGTCCTCGGATTCAGCGCCCCGTAGAACATAAAATTCAGCGGCGTAAGCACGCATGCCAGCAGGCTGGCAACACCAGTCATACTGACAGATAGCGCCGTATTTCCCCGCGACAGGTATGTCATCAGATTAGAAAAGCTGCCTCCCGGACAGCAGCTTACCAGCAGCAGGCCGAGCGCCACATCGGCCGGAATGGGGATGAGAAAAATGAGTAAACAGGTAAGTGCAGGCAACAAGACGAACTGAGCACAAAGGCCCACGACAGGCCCTAACGGTTTCTTCACGATGCGGCGAAAATCAGCAGGAGTAAGGCTTAACGCAATACCGAACATCATCATGGCCAGTATGGCGTTTAGAATAAAAAGGCTGGTGGCTGACATTTATAACCCTGCACTCAACTGGCGCATTTCATTGTTCAGCGCCTGCAAGTAATCAGCTTTATGAACATAGTAGGCCATTCTTTCCAAAGGAAGGTAATGCATGCCGCCGTCGATTCGCTCGTTAGCTTTGGCGCGCACCTTGTCGAAGAATGCGCTGGCAGCAGCAGGGTTTTCCTGCTGCATGCGGATAACCCGGGCAACCAGCTGCGCCTGATCATCACGGCCCTGCCAGCCCAGCCCGGCCGCTTCAACCATACCCATAACAAACAGCCCCGGATGTTTTGGGTTGAATACATTCAGATATAACTGCGGCGCATCGCCCTGCCAGTTCAGGTGCTGCTTATCAATAAAGGGGTAATGCAGCTTGTAACCGGTGGCCTGCAGTATCAAATCATAACGGGCTTCCTGACCATCCGTGAATCGCGCCCCGTTTGGGGTAAGTGTTTCTATGTCCGGCCGCACGGTAATATCGCCATGACCGATATGATGCAAAAACAACGAGTTAATTACCGGATGCGATTCATACATTTTATAATCCGGATCGGGGAGTCCATAACTGCTGGGTTTGCCCGATATCAGACGCACCAGCAAGCCATCCACGCGCTGCTTAAGGAAGTTGGGTAACCGGATTTTTCCGCCCAGGGTATCAGTAGGTCGACCGGCCACAAACTTGGGCAAAAAGTAATAGCCTCTGCGCACGACCATATCTACATGTTCGGCCCGGTGCACGGCATCAACGGCAATGTCACAGCCACTGTTACCGCAACCTACGATCAGGACCCGCTTGTCTTCAAAGATATCGGCATGGCGGTAGTCACAACTGTGCATCATCTCGCCATCAAACTGGCCCGGAAATTCTATACGGTTCGGATGATGCAAAGTCCCGTTGGCCAGCAGCACACCCGCAGCCATTATCTCATGCGTTTTGTCGTGCTGACGGTAGGTAACCCGCCATTTATCGTCTACCGGCTCCACGCGTTCCACCCAACAACCAAAGCGGTAATGGCGGTACAAATCAAAATGTGCCGCGTAATCATGAAAGTACTGCTTCAGCTCGCTGTGACGGGGATAGGTCGCAACATCGTCGCGCATGGGGAAGTCATCAAACTCGGTCATGCGCTTAGAGGAAATCAGGTGCGCCGACTGGTACATCGTGCTGGTAGGGCTATCGATATCCCACAACCCGCCCACGTCATTGTGGGCCTCCAGGCCTATCACCTGAATGCCCTGCTCGGCTAAACGGCGTGTACTACACAATCCCATCGGCCCGGCGCCGATGACAACATACGGTTCCATCTGCGTTTCTCTTACTGTTCACTCAGGCTCAAGGTTAACAAATAGTTTACACACAAATCCCGCAAACACAGGCCATTCAGCTGGTTAATTCGAGACAACTATGTATTTTCGTCGTATGCTGGTGGTCTGCACAGAAACATAAACAAGCGCGCCCATTTTGACAGCAACGGTGACACAGAGCTTTACCAGAGCGATTTTATCGCAGTTGGCTCAATACGATATTCAGCTCGAACCAGCTATTCGTGCACAGCTGGCAGACTATGCCGGACAGCCCCGGCTACCGCTACCGCTTCAGGATGCAATGTGGCAAAGTATCGAGAGCCAGGTTGCACCAGGTACAGGGCTTCGCGTTGGCCGGGCATTAATGCCGCAACACTTCGACACCATGGGATTTCTGTTACTCAGCAGCCCGTCACTCAGTGTGGCTGTGGATTGCCTGGTGAACTACTCACCATTAGTCGGGGAAGGCGGCCAGTTCAGGAAAACCCACGATAGCCGGGGATGGAAAATTACCTATGATGACAGGTTCACCACGGCTGTCACATTGCGTATCGAAGCCATTATTGCCAGTATCGCCACCGGTGCCAGTTGGGTTGCAGGCAAAAATATCTCGCCAACAGCCGTACTCTTTGCGCATGAAGCCCAGACTTCACTTAGCGAATACCAGCAGGTATTCGGTGAGGCAGACATTCATTTTGATCAGCAAGAAAATGCGATTATTTATGCAGATGCCGACTGGCACTTCAAACAGCGCGAGGTAAATCCGGCAGTGCAGGCGCAGATGCTGGAGCTTGCCAAACAGCAGCTTAGTCAACTGCATCCCCAGTCATTTGAAGATAATGTTAAGACACTACTGAACAATCAACCCTGGCTTAGCCGTGCTCAGATGGCAGCAAGCCTTGCGGTAAGTGAGCGCACGCTCACAAGAAAACTTCAGTCGCGTGGTATGACCTATCAGCAACTATCGCAGTCAATGCGAAAGCATCATGCCCTTGAGCAAATCTGCCTGGCGCATGTCACGCAGGCAAGCCTGGCTGATTATCTGGGGTATAGCGATGAGCATGCTTTTGCCAAAGCATTTCGCCGCTGGACCGGAATGGGATTTAGCGCTTACCGTAACAGATACTGTAATGCCACTGGCATGGATGATGACTGACAAGCCGCGATGCAAAGCTGCCATCTGGCATGTCTGCTTCACCGCTATTTCTCGCTGGCTCTCTCTGACGACCAATTATCCGGTCTGTAGGCTAACCTGCCGCTATCACCTCAACTGTCTGAAGTGATACGGGTCACGGTTGCAGTTCAGGGCTCTTCCTTTTCTTCCTGCTTTTGCTCTGTGGCTTCCAACCGGGATGTCAGCGTCTCAATACGTTGCTTCAGCTTGGCTTTCTCTTCACCACTGACCGACGGCAACTGCTCTTTTAACATCGACAACTGCTTTTCCATCGCTTCTTTGGATTTTAACTGTGACTCTGCCTGCTCTGCCTTATCAAATACGACGGCTTCGGGCGCTGAACTTTCACTCTCTGATTTACTCTCTTTTGCCTGCGGGATCATCTGCACACCCGGCTCCTGTGGACGCTGATTCATAAACGAAGGCGAGACAATTTCGATTCCGGCTTCATGCAGACAGTCCATCACCGACTTATGCAGATTTGAGCGTGCGGAAAGCATACTTTTCACATCTTTGAGTAACCCGGCTATGCGGTAAGTTACCGAAAAGTCGCCCAGCGCCGTCACCTGAACAAACGGCTCTTCAAGTTTACTGCGCTCTGCCGCCAACAGAAGGTGTTTCTCCACCAACCCGTGATGCAGTTCGTAGCCCAGGCTCAAATCGACCGATATAATAGCCCCTGAGGCACGTACCACACTGACTGGCGATGACACCAGCAACGAGTTGGCAAAGGCAATAAGCTCGCGGGTTTCACTTTGGATTTCCGTGTCCAGCAAGCCCATTTGGGTCACCCGACCGGCGAATCCGTTAACGCGGACAAAATCCCCCACTCGGAACGGCTTATTTACCCGCAGTACGATGCCAGCCATCAGGTTGCTGACCACCGTAGTTGAAGAAAAAGCAATCACACCGGATAACAATACACCGATAAGGGCAATGATCTGGTTGCGGGTACTTTCGCTGACAGGGAGTGACAGCACTACCACCAGTAAGCCCACCAGGGTGAGTGACAGCATGGTGACCTGACGGGGTAATTTTTTATCCCCCGAAAGGTAGTCGTGACGACCAATCAGAAAATGATGGGTGATGCCTAATATCAGCACCACGCCAAGTAAACTGACTACCAGCGGATAAAAAGACGTGAGGGCGGTAAGTACCGTTTCTGCCATAGTTACATGAGTATTTGAATAACGATATTTTCAGCATACCGCAGAACATGAGATGTCGCGACTATACGGGATTTTTACGCAAACGATATCATCGTGTTTTCCTGGATTTGACTTGACGAGCCATGCCGTTTTACGACGCTTTTGTCTGAAAATGAACGCCAGCTGAACCCCGCTGTCCGAGGCCAGTTTACTGTTGATTTACCTGAGTCCACTTGCCATATTGATTACTAATCACTCTCGGACGTGATGAACAAGCCAATGAACAAACCAAAGGACAGGAGTCACTAATGAAAACCACATTCGCTTTACTTGCCGCTATGATGCTCGCTGGTTGTGCAACATCGCCATACGCCATCATCGATGGCACCCAAAGTCAGGTTTCCGATCCCGACAATTACGATGTAAAAATTCTGTCCGTTGATGGCAAACGCTTACCGAAAGAGGACATTGAGAACGTTTCTCCCGGTTTTCATTACATTAATCTGGTGACCACTAAGCGACTGAACACCCGTGCCAAAGATGCTGACTACAAAATGCTGGCGATTGATGTAAAAGAATGTACCCGCTATCTGGTGACGGCTCAGCACAAAAATTCAGTCAGAGATGAGTGGGAGCCGAAAGTGCTACGTGAAGAACCGATTAAGGCATGCACACCGGGTGAAAAGAGTGAGACAGCTGAAGTCCTGACCGTGGTAACTGACGCCGAAGGCTGAAATCTGAATTGTGGGGTCAGCCTTTGCGTATCGAGCCTGGTGTAGATGAGATAAAAAAGCGTATCACTGCGGGTTTTATCTCAGCGAACCCGGTTACACCTTCCAGAAAATCTGCTTGCGGTACATCCAGGCTATCGGCAGAAAGCATACAATTAAGAAGCAAACCGCAAACGCCAGCGAGCCGTTAAGCGGACCTAGTGCCGGGGCAAACCAGTCGCGATACAGATAACCGTGCAGACTGGTGTCTTCAACACGGGCCATCATCAGGCAACGGGCAAGTACGCCTGCCAGCATGTAAAACGCGATGCTGTTGGCCCCGCATACAATCAACGGTTTTGCCCAGCCCTGCCAGCGTCTTACATCCATAACATATAGCAACACGCTGAGTGCCACCAGCGACCATCCGCTACTCAGAAAGACATAGGATGGCGTCCACAATGCTTTGTTAACTGGCACAAGAGGCGAAAGCGCGTATCCCAGCGCGACGCAGGCAACACCGTATAACATCGTCATCAGTGCCTTTCTGGCGTGACTATCCCTACTTTGCAGGTACATGCCTGTCAGCACACCGCTTAAGCTTGTGGACAGTGCCGGTAAGGTACTCAGAATGCCTTCGGGGTCAAAACTAAAAGGGGTGGCGTCAGCGTAATAAACATGAGTGGGTCCGAGAATATGATGATCCAGCCAGGCGCTCAGGCTATTCCCAAACTGCCACTGTCCCGCGTACGTCGTTCCCGAGCTGTCGGAATACGGTACAAAGGCCATCAACAGCCAGTAGGTCGCCAGCGTAATGACGAAGGCAGCCGCGATCCCCCGGCGTTCAAGCCACAACAGCAGCGCGGCGGTCAGCGCAAACACCACACCGATTCGTTGTAGCACGCCAGGGATCCGGATTTCCAGCACCCGTGACTGCCACCAGTCGTAGTCAGGTTGCGCGAAGTTGTAATAAAACACGGCCAGAAATCCACCCAACATTACCAGCTTCGCCGCCCTTGCCAGCGCCTGACGCATCACCTGATGTCGCGCCCCCCCTTTTGCCAGTTGGCGGGGCAATGAATAGGCAGCGGCAATGCCGACTATAAAGATAAACAGCGGAAAAATCAGATCGGTTGGCGTCATACCGTGCCATTTGGCATGTAACATGGGCGCATAAACATGCGACCAGCTGCCCGGATTGTTCACCAGGATCATGGCGGCAATGGCCAGTCCGCGCAGGGCATCAACCGCGGCAATACGGGAGTGGGTAGTCATGTTACTTGCTGTTTCCCGAATGACGTACGGTCACCGGCAAGGTGCCGGAAGGTTTGAACCTGCCACTAAGCGCCTGATAGATGGCATCGAATACCGCACCCTCTGCGCGCCCGTCATCAAACACCGTGACGTTGTAACCGTAAGTAGTCAGCGCGATATCGGTCTCATCAGAAAACTCAGCCAGCACATAAGGCGCGCGTAGCGCCACCATCACTACCGGCACGCCCGCGTCTTTAGCCGCCTGCATTGTCTTTCGCATCCAGCGGTACTGCGCAGGTTTATCGGCACGGTCACGCCAGGATGCCAGGTCGTCCATGCCTCCCATTTCCGCCACGCTGTATTGTGGCGTGATATCGGCTACCACCAGTGCATTCAGGGAGCGCAGCAACGCACCAGGCGGCGACGGCGGTAAACTGGCCAGCGACTGGCAGGACACAGGTATGTTTTGCTGTTTTTCAACCGCCCTCAGCATGGCTTTACATCGCGCTTCATCCGGCATCACAAAATGCCAGTTCCCGGCTTGTGAAAGAGGCAACCGGGCTTTCCCTTTGATGAGTGTAAGCGCGGCTTTTGCCAGCGCCTGCTCTGTTTTTTTGTTTTGCTTTAAAGGCAGTTTAGCGCGCGCTTCCTGGATCCGCGCATCCAGCGGCACGGAGGTAAACCCGCCAATGCCAAAACTGGCTTTTGTTTTGGCAATACGTCTGGCAGACCGCGCTATATCTGCGGTGTCGAGCCGGCCGGTTTTCACCGCATTCGCCACATCATCAAACACCTTTTTGAATGTTGATATATCGCCCGGGGTTCGAACCGATACCGGCATCAGCGCAATATCAGCGCCGGCGCCGAAAGTGCGGATCACAGCCTCTGACTGTGAAAAATAGTGAGCAATACCGGCCATATCCAGTGCGTCGGTAACGATCAAACCGTCATATGCCAGTTCCTGCCTAAGGACACCGGTTAAGATTTTTTTCGACATGGTTGCCGGCACAATGGTTGGCTTGCCATCTTTGGCCTGAAAGCGGGTATCGTCCAGTTGCGGATATTGTATGTGCGCGGTCATCACCATTGATGGCGGCGTTGGTCCGGCAATGATCCGGGCAAACGGGTAAACGTCGGTACGATTAATCGTGGCGCGATCATGGCTTACAACCGGAAGGCCGGTGTGGCTGTCGACATGGGTATCGCCATGGCCGGGGAAATGTTTAATAGCACTCAGTACACCTTCTTCCTGCATACCGATGACGGTAGCCTGCCCCAGCGCTGCCACGACTCTGGGATCTTCTCCGTAACTGCGAACATTAATAACAGGGTTATCCGGGTTGCTGTTCACATCCACCGTTGGCGCAAAGTTAACGTTAAATCCCAGCATTTTGATTTCACGTGCGATGCCCTTGGCCACGTCGGTGGCAAAGGCGGTGCCATGTACAGGGTAAGTCGCGCCTATCGCCATGTTGCCGACAAAGCGCGTGGCAATATGATCATGTAGCCGCGCGACGCGCCCGCCTTCCTGATCGATGGCAATAAACAGCGGCGGCAGATTATGCTTTTTCATCAGCGCCTGAAGCTGATAGTTCAGCCGAATGATCTGTGGGATATCCTCTAAGTTTTCCGAAAATAGAAGAACACCGCCAATGTGTTTGCTCACCAGCAGTTGCTCCATCTCTGGTGTCAGCGAAAGCACTGGCTTACGACATCTGTTGGAGGCGGTTCCGTCGTCGCAGAAATAGCGAAAGTCGAGCATCATTTTTTGCCCGATTTGCGCTGTCAGCGCGCTATCACCTGAAGCGGAAAGCGCTTTGGCATTGGGAAAAGAAAGCACAAAAAACAGCAGGCACAGAGTTCGGACAAGCATGGGACACTCAGACTAACTACAGGGTGAAAGCATCCTACCCCACCCGGCTGATAAAATAAATTATTCCTCATGACGTTGCCCGGGTTTGTTATCATCCAAGAGCCTCGCAAGCATTCGTCAGGTTGCGCCTGTGGTACGTTCATTTTATCAGGAATATTTTATTATTCTGCAGTAGTCATTATTGGCGAATACCGGTATGGTGACATTTCAGACTATCAGGAGACCGGACTGTGTCATCGCCTCTGTTTCGCGGCCTCTTCCGCCATACTGTGCTGATATTGATTGTTGCAGGCATGGTGAGCTGCAGTACGTCAAATATTGTGCAGCTGCCGTCAAAGAACCAGGGCGAGCGTATTAAAACCCTGGTCATTCATTACACTGCCCTGAATTATGCTGATAGCGTTAAAGCCCTGGTGGATGAGGGTGGGCTGAGCGCCCATTATCTGGTGCCAGAATCCGGCGATCCTACCTACCCGCACGACCGTCTGAAGGTGATGCAGCTGGTGGATGAGTCCCGGCGCGCATGGCATGCCGGTATCAGTAGCTGGCAGGGACGTTCAGGTCTTAATGATCAGTCAATTGGCATTGAAGTGGTTAATGTGCCGGATTGTCACTGGGAAACGGATGTGCCCGGTCAGCATAGCGTGCATGGTGCCAGCCGCCCCTGTCTTTTTCCCGATTATGACAGCGAGCAAATTACGCTACTCACGACACTTATCCGTAACATTCTGGCGCGAAACCCCGATATTCACCCGACGGCCATTGTTGGTCATGCTGACATTGCGTTTAACCGCAAAAGCGATCCGGGTCCGCGTTTTCCCTGGTATCAGCTGTATCAGGCCGGTATTGGTGCCTGGTACGATAAGGACACGCTGGACACCTACTGGCAGACATTTGCGGCCCGGCCGGTTTCAGTCTCGCTGTTTCAGCAGGCCCTGGCCCGCTACGGCTATGGTGTACTGGAAACCGGACAGCTGGATGAACAAACCATCAATGCGATCAGTGCATTTCAGATGCACTTTCTCCCCTGGCAGGTAAGCGGTCGCCCCGACGCGCAGACATCGGCCGCTTTATTTGCGTTGCTCGACAAGTATTTTCCCCAACAGGCTGAAATCATGCTGTCTCGCTATCAGCGTGAGGCTGATGCTGGGCGCCCTGCACAGATAACGCGTAAACAGGGGCAGATAGACAGACACTTTCCCGGCGTCAGCCATTCAGACCTTCATGCCCTGAATAATAAAGCCCGTTTCAAGGCTTACCGGGGCCGCGGTGACATCGTGATTGAAGCAAGCGAGGATGTCAGCGCCACAGTGCACGTTAACGGTGAAGCGTTGAATATCGCAGACGTGCTTTTCGCCCACACTCCCTATGCTTATTCACTGGCAAGGCGCACACACGACGGCATAAATACCCTTTCAGTCAGTGATGTTTACCCTGACAACGGTTCAGTGCACGTGACCGTGCCTTACCCTGTCCTTACCGACAACAGCGCCGCCTATACCCATACCTTCCGCGAGGTGGATAAGCAGATTCAGCACGATGTCGATAATGGCTTTCCGGGTGCCGTGCTGCTGGTCATCAAAGACGGAGAGATCATCAAGCACGATGCCTACGGATACGCCCTAAGGTATGATGAAAACCAGCAGCCCCTTGAACACCCGCTGCCCATGACAACAACTACCGAATTCGATCTGGCCTCGAATACCAAAATGTTCGCCACCACGCTGGCACTGATGACACTGGTCGCTGACGGCAAGCTGGATGTCTCTGAACCGTTACACACCTATATTCCGGAATATCGTGGCGGCGGAAGGGAAACCCGGCGGGTTATCGACTTACTTAGTCATCAGTCTGGTTACGCCCCGGAGGTGAAATTTTTTACACCAGATAACGAACTTGGTGCTGACTTTTATTCGCTGGATAAAACGCGCACTACCGAATTACTGTTGCAACATGTGCCCTTTATGAGTAGCCGCGCCGCACAGACGCTATACAGCGATACCAACTTCATGCTGCTGGGCTTACTGGTCGAGCGTATAACCGGGATGACGCTGGATGCCTACTGTGAATCACAGATATATGGGCCGCTTGGACTTACACACACCCGGTTCACTCCGCTGTTGAAGGGGGCAGAGAAAAGTGCTTTTGCCGCCACCGAGATAAACGGGAATACCCGCAACGGCACTATCGACTTTCCTGGTATTCGAACAACCACACTGCAGGGAGAGGTACACGATGAAAAAGCCTATTACGCAATGGATGGCGTATCCGGTCATGCTGGCCTGTTTTCTACCGCGGGTGAGCTGGCAGTGCTGGTGCAGGCACTGATCAACAGGGGTGGCTACGGCGACGTACATCTTTTTGACGGCGATATCATGCAGTCATTTATCAGTCCCGGGCCCGATTCCTATGCGTATGGGCTGGGCTGGAAGCGCGCCGGTAATGGCGAAAGCGTGTGGCATTTTGGCCCCTACGCCAGTGACAGCGCTTTTGGCCATACCGGATGGACCGGCACGGTGACGGTAATCGATCCAGAGCTGGATATGGGGATCATTTTACTGACCAACGCCCGCCACTCACCCATCAGACAGGATAACGCCGGCCCCCCGGTCTTTTCCGGTACGCAATTTGATACCGGCAGGTACGGACAGATAGTCACGTTGGTTTATGAGGCGGTGCTACATCATCAGAGTAAATAACGCGTCAGACACGGCCTTAACTTTCCCGACAATGCACATCGGCTACCGGCCTGGTTCATTGCAATGTTGTGTGATCAGCTAACGGCTGGGTTGGTATTCTATGAGTGTATGTTTGAAAAGCAGCACGCTTTCGACTTCCCTTTTGTATTTTCAGCCGGTTTCCCTGCCGGTAACCATAATCAGACTGGCTATCGGTAACCTGATTGCGGTACGCTTACGCATTCGCTTAAGGCCCTGACGCCCACTGCTGCATGGCAGCGTTATCCCGCTTTTCTCAAGACCTGAAATCAACGGGAAAGCAGGGGCTGAAACTAACAATAATTACACAGGAAAAAGTATGGATTGGCTGTCCATTGTCCCGCCGCTGGTGGCGATTGTTGTCGTCTTCTGGAAAAAAGAAGTCATTCTTGCGCTGGTGCTGGCGGTGCTTTGCGCCGAGGGGTTGCTGCTACTTCAGCAGCCGGGTGAGAGCGTGCTGCTTACGCCCATCACTGCCATTGAACGCGTTATCGATACCGCATCCAGTCCCGGCAATACCCGTGTACTGATTTTTTCGGTTTTGGTTGGTGCGTTACTGGCATTTATCCGCGATTCGGGGGGGGTCACCGCCACAGTCAACTGGCTTGTCAGTAAAGGGGTTGCCCGTGGTAAAAAGCAGGTTGGCGGGCTGACCATGTTTACCGGTGTCGCCGTTTTTATAGAATCAAATTTAAGCGTACTGACCTCCGGTATTTTTGCGCGGGGGTTGTTTGATAAGTTTGGTATGAGCCGCGCGCGACTGGCATACATTATCGACAGTACCAGTGCCCCGGTCTGCATTCTTATCCTACTCAATGGATGGGGCGCGTTTGTGCTCAGTCTGCTGGACAGTTACGAGCTGGAGTCCACCTCTGCCGCTATCCTGTGGGGCAGCGTACCGCTAAACTTTTATGCGCTGTTTACGTTAGCCATTGTGCTTTACACCATCATTACCGATAAGGTTCACGGGCCGATGGCTGAAGAGGATAAGCGCAGTCGTAAAACCGACACTGTAATTAAAACTGAGCCGGCAACCCGCGCCCGCTACATGCTGCTTCCTCTGATAACCATGGTAGTGAGCATGGTAGGTTTTATGCTCTGGACCGGCGGCGGCAATCTGGCAGAGGGCAGCGGCAGCAAGTCGGTATTGTACGCAACTGCGCTGGCAACCGCGCTGGCATATCTGCTGCTTATTACTCACAAGCGCTTCACCCATAAAGAGGCGGTAGAAATTGGCTTTAAAGGTATGGGGGAACTGTTACCTCTGGTCACTATCGTATTACTTTCACTGACACTGGGAAGCAGCCTGAAAATACTGGGCACCGGTGTATTTGTTGCCGGTGTGGTGGGCGAGTTTCTGCCTCTGGTGTTAATTGTACCCATGCTGTTTCTGGCTGGAGCCGTGATGTCGTTCACTACCGGCACGTCTTGGGGCACCTTTGCAATCCTTATTCCTATTGGCGTTCCGCTTATTCAGTCTCTTGGCCTTCCGCCGTCACTGGTGGTGGCTGCAATTCTGGGGGGCGGTATTTTCGGCGATCATTGCTCCCCGATTTCTGATACTACAGCGGTGTCTTCGCTGGCGGCAGGTTGTGATGTGTTAACGCATGTGAAAACCCAGTTCCCTTATGCGCTGGTGGCAGGTGGGGCTACGCTGATTGCTTATCTGGTGGCAAGTATCGTAATGATTGGCTGACTCTGAGACCCTGCCAGCGGCCTTGCTGATAATGCGCCAGGATGGCGGGGTTGTGGAATAGCCAGTTGTCTTATTAGCGGACAATGCGCTGGCAACAACAGGTAACGCAGCTTATTGCTTTAGAGGGTTGATTACCCGTTGTTAAGGCCTGCCCAGGGGAGCGCGTACCAAGCCAGATAATCAGGTGGCCGGTTAACCAGCCCGCTTGTCACTACGCAGACTGGCGGCGCAGCGCCAGGCTGCGCGGATGCCACAGTGATGTTCATCATCTGACCGAACAGCCAATCGCATTTCCTATTTCGCAAACAGCTGTGACATTGACGCAAACGCTTTAAATTCCAGCGCGTTTCCGAACGGATCGTTAAAGAACATCGTTGCCTGCTCGCCGGGTTGCCCTTTAAAGCGAACGTAAGGCGCAATAATAAACGCTGTCCCTGCCTGTTTGAGTCGTTCAGACAACGCCTGCCAGTCGTCCATGTCCAGCACAACACCAAAATGCGGTACCGGCACAGCATGGTCGTCAACGGCGTTATGTGAGGGCGGCGCTGGCATACTCGCAACACAGTGAGTGACAACCTGATGGCCGAAAAAATTCCAGTCTATCCATTGGCTATCACTTCTGCCCTCTTCGCAGCCTAACAGCTCGCCGTAAAACGTACGTGCATCTTCAAGGTTGGTAACCGGAATAGCCAGGTGAAACGGATTCGGCATGTAACAACACTCCTTATATCAGCCCTACGCTTGGTTTGCAGGGTTCTGTATTTCGTAAAATAGACAGGCTTTCGGCTTGCTTATCAGCAAGAACATCTGCCATTCTCTGCGAGTTCTGCCTTGCCATTGCATACTTCAGGACTCGCTGAGTGAGCATGGATTTTTTCAAGTATGCCCCGGGGGCGGCTCGCGATAAGATTACAAAAATTTCTTCAGTATTTTCAGTTTTAAATCCGAAAACGGCGCGTAACGAAAAGCGGCATCAAACAAAAATGAGCGCCGCATTACGGTTTTTAAATGACTGAACGTATCAAATCCAGCGCGACCGTGATAGCTACCCATACCGGAGTTGCCTACCCCACCGAACGGCAATTCCGGGTTTGCCATAAACATCATGGTATCGTTGATACACACATTACCGGCACTGGTTGACGATAACACTCTGTCTTCCAGATGCTTATCATCAGTAAACAGATACAGCGCCAGAGGCTTGGGCCTGTCGTTAATAAATGCGATAGCATCCTCCATGCTGTCAACGGTGACAACCGGGAGTATGGGCCCAAATATCTCTTCCTGCATTAAGGCGCTGTCCATTGCTGGATCCACCACAATGGAGGGCGCCATGGCGTTGGTAATGTCATCCACCTCGCCTCCCAGCGCAATGTCCTGCCCTTCCAGGTAGCTTTTCAGTCGCGCCAGATGCCGCGGGTTTATGATGTTTCCGTAGTCATCACTTTGCAGCGGGTTGTCACCATATTGCTTGTTAAGCTCTTCGCTAATCGCCTCCATAAAGGCCGGCAGTAACCCTTTTTCCACCAACACATAATCCGGTGCAATACAGGTTTGCCCGGCATTCATCCATTTGCCCCAGACAATACGTCTTGCGCTTACTGCAAGGTGCGTGCGGGAATCGACCAGACAGGGGCTCTTTCCTCCCAGCTCAAGGGTAACTGGCGTTAAATGCTTTGCTGCGGCGCTCATCACCACTTTTCCTACCGCTTCACCGCCGGTATAGAAGATGTGGTCCCATTTCAGTGCCAGCAGTGCTGTGGTTTCTTCTTTGGCTCCCTCAATAACCTTTACAGCGTCGCCATCAAGGTACTTAGGGATCAGTTCTGCGAGTAATGCAGAGGTATTTTCTGCCAGCTCAGACGGTTTCAGCACCGCGCAGTTTCCCGCCGCCAGCGCTGCAATATAGGGAGCCAGTACCAATTGAAAAGGATAGTTCCATGCGCCTATGATCAGCACCGTACCCAGCGGCTCCGGATACCGGAAGCTTTTTCCAGGCCAGGCTACCAGAGGCGTACTGACTTTACGGGGTTTGTTCCAGCCGCTCAGGTGCTTCAGGGTATGCCTGATATCGCCAAGTAAAAAACCAATCTCAGAGGTATAACTTTCCGCCTGGCACTTTCCTAAGTCCTTTTCCAACGCTTCTGCTATCTGTTGCTGGTTTTCTTCTACCAGCGCGGACAATGCATTGAGCTGCGCCTTTCTCCAGGACAGCGCGCGGGTTTTACCACTTCGAAATGTTGTGTTCAGCGATTCAAGCAGCGCTGAATAGTGCTCTTGCATACTCATTTGATTCCCCGTTGATACTGTCATCAGGATATACCAGTTAGGCAGGTGTTTACCAACCTCTCTTGCTATGCCACCTCTGCTATCTACCCTGAAATTCGTAACTCAATGGCCTGGTGATTTAGCCAGCTCAGCAGGCCCCATCACTGCATGGTATTTAAGTAAGTTGGTAACAGCTACGACAAGAGCCAGCCCAACAGGCTTTCCAGTGCAACACCGCTTATTTAGCTAAAGAAGTAAAAGGATTGCTGCAGGAGGTCCTAAGCTTATCCACACCACTTCATAATAATGTCGCGCATTTCGCGCTCGCGGAAGGGTTTGCCAAGATGATCATTCATGCCGCTGGCAATGGCTTTTTGTTTGTCTTCAACCATGGCGGCGGCGGTCAGTGCAACGATAGGCACGGTGATTCCCGCTTTACGGATTTGTCGCGTGGCTTCATACCCATCCATTACCGGCATCTGAATATCCATTAATACCAATGCATAGGTATTGTCTTTTACCTTATCAACCGCTTGCTTGCCGTTTTCGGCAATATCAGGATGGATACCGATATGCTGCAGCTGCTCACTGATGACAGCCTGATTAATAGCGTTATCCTCTACCAGCAGAACGCGGCCTGAAAGCTCCATTTGACTGGATACCGGCGTTGACACATTTTTCTTCTGGTTTTCCGCCTGATGACGTTCCGCTTTCGTCGCAGGACGGATAGGTACGGTAAACGTCATCGTTGTGCCTTCACCCGGCGTACTCTCAACCTCAAACGTGCCCCCCATTGCGGCTACCAACCGCGAGCTGATTGCCATGCCCAGCCCCGTACCGCCGTATTTGCGGCTGGTAGAGGTATCGGCCTGTGTAAATGCATCAAACAAACTCTCAATCTGCTTGTCAGTCATACCGATTCCGGAATCCTTGACTGTCCAGGTCATCGCGGCATCACTGGCCTCTGTCTGGCCCGGCGTGACAACAACTTCGATTCCTCCGGTGTGCGTAAACTTCACCGCATTACTCACCAGATTCACCAATACCTGATTCAGGCGTAAGGCATCGCCCACATAGTACTTTTCGCATTTGCCGCCAAAACGAAATGTCAGTGTTAGCTGCTTCTCCTGTACCTGCGACCGGAACATGCTATCGAGCTGACGGATAATGTCTGTCAGTGCAAAGACTTCCGTTTCCAGTTCCAGCTTATTCGCCTCGATTTTGGAGAAATCCAGAATGTCGTTAATGATTTGCAGTAACATTTCACCGGATTGGTTGATACGCGTAAACTTCTCATGTGCCTGTGGGCTCACCGCCTGACGACTTCCCAAACTGCTTAGCCCAATAATCGCGTTCATCGGCGTGCGAATTTCATGGCTCATGTTCGCCAGAAATTCACTTTTTGCTTTATTTGATTTTACCGCATTGTCGCGCGCTTCCTGTAACTGCTTTTCTGACTCCATTAAGCGATCGTTGCTTAGTTTCAGATCCCGGGTGCGGGTCTCAACCTGATACTCTACTTCATTGGCATGGCCGGCGAGAATCACGATAAACCATCCCAACAATCCGGTGAAAAGCAAACCGGCTGCCAGCAGCAACTGGACACCCCATGGCTGAAAAATGTAGTCACTCGCGCTAAATTGGATCAACTCCCAGGCGCGGCCACCAACCGGCACAACATGGCGCTCGAATAAGGGGAAATAGTCCGACGACGTATTGTAGCGGTCAGGAGCCAACATCTTTTTCAGTGCCTGTAAGGCGGGCGCTGACATGTTGGAATGATACAGAATGGCTTGATCTTCCGGCGCATCCGGATCCACCAGCGCGATACCGGTGTTATCCAGAATATTTCCGGATAACGTCATCTCCGCCATATCACTTACCCGCAATATCGCCGTTGCATACCCCTCGGACATATAGCTGTCGGTGTTCGATCTGGCTGACTGAGCAGGCAGAAACAGAAGCACGCCGGCTTGCTCATTTTCGCCCTGAATCAACCGGATAGGCAGCGTAGGGAAAACATTCTGCGAAACCCTTGCCGTTTGCAGGGCCATGCCGCGGGTTGACTGGGAGTTTGCAACGAACCCCAGGGCCTCACGATTACGTTCAAATGGCGCGATGTAGCTGACCACTACGTGCACAGGCCGGGGTTGTACCGGTTTAACTCTGCCTTCTTCATCCCGTTCATTTACGACAAAGTCGCTGACAAGCTTACTATCGCGATATCGCTCCTGCATATGCGACTGGAACCCATCAAGTTCTTCGTCAAGGATCCTGGCGTTCCAAGACAATCCATGCAAAATTGGATTGCGTTGCACCAGTTCTTCGCTAAACACATCAAACTCGTCAGGCTGTAATTCTTTATGCGAACCTACAAAACCTGCGGTACTGTGAAGGATATTGATAACGTTACTTATCTCGCTTTTAAGCGATTGTGCCATCATTACGGCATTGTCAGAGAACGCTTTATGCTGTTTGTTTTTCTCCATTTGTGTAGCCAGCCACGACAGGCTCAGAACACCCAGTGTGATCCCAATGAGTGACAGTAATACCAGTTTTGGCTTTTGATGTGACACCGACATCGTTTTTGGAAACAATACCAGCAACCAGGGAAACAGAAAGATGACCCCAATGGCATCTCCCGCCCACCAGTTTACCCAGCTAATGAATAGCTCGCTGAGGCTAATTAAACCGTAATGCCACAACAACAGGCAGCTGACGGAAGCACAAATTATCGTGCTGAGTAACGCTCCCAGCAAAACGAAAGTAACCACATTTGAAGAGCGGTGATAAGCAAACGGGAATCCTATGGTTTTCTTTATCAGTGCGCTGCCTACGAAGGCCTGCAAGCAGGCTCCGGCACTCATCAGGAATGGAAGAAGATACTCGACGCGCCAGTCACCAGCGCCTTCCAGAGTATTAACGTTGAGTGCAAAAGCGCCCAGTAATATCCCTGCAAGTCCAGTGCGCCCAAACAATAATGCAGCCGCAAGCGCTATACCGGCCGCTGGCCAGATGATAGCGGCGAACCCCGGAGGCATAGCAACTTTCTGACCTACAATACCCAGTACAAAATAAAGCGCGGCAGTCAGAAACAGAATTCGAGCGTGCTTGGTGATAGTCATAGCGGTACTGCATTAAGGTTGCTGACCGAACACAGTGCAAAGGCAGATATACACCCCGCTATTGTGATGACGGAAACACTGTCAGCGCGGTCGGTGTGGCCTCGCCGCAGGGGTTGGGCGATATCAGCGTCTGAAGAAGCAAACCGTGGCGTCCTGCGATGTTGCTTCGTTAGAGAATTATCAACAGACCACCGTATTCCACTTGTAGTGCGTCTGGACAGAAACGCTCCTGTCAGCATTTGCCTGAACACGAATTGTTTAGCGCCAGCTTATTATTGAACTGCATGCTTTCATACTAAAACATTTTCTTCCTGAAAAGCCACACTATTCTGCCATGCCAGTGGCGGCTCTGGCGCTTTCTCTGTCCCTGTGTAAAGTCGTGTAGTGATTTGGGCAACAGGGAGCATACGCAAACCAACATCGTTCATTCCCCAACCGCTAACGCAGCCGGCCAGTCTTTCACAACAGGTATTCCAGGTTGCAGTGTGCGCAGCGGAAAATAAACGCCAGATTCAGAAACAACACAGCCTGCAAAAGCAGGCTGTGGATAATCTTTGAATAAATTGTGTGTTATGCGTCGTAAGGATGACGTAATACAATGGTTTCGTTGCGATCCGGGCCGGTAGAAATGATATCCACAGGAACTCCGGTAATATGCTCCAAACGCATGATGTAGTTCTTTGCGGCTTGTGGCAAATCCTCGTAACGAGTGATGCCGAAGGTGTTATCAGACCAGCCGGGCATTTCTTCATAAACCGGCGTTACCAGGTCATAACCGTCAGCCGCCATTGGCGGTACGTCTTTCACATTGCCCTGTGCGTCTTTGTACCCTGTACAAATCTGCAACGTGTCCAGGCCATCCAGCACATCCAGCTTAGTCAGGCAGAACCCTGTAATTGAGTTAATCTGAACAGCACGCTTCATCGCTACCGCATCAAACCAGCCAGTACGACGCTTACGCCCCGTAGTGGCGCCAAACTCGTGCCCTTTCACGCCCAAATGCTCGCCCACATCACAATCCAGCTCGGTAGGGAATGGCCCTGAGCCCACGCGCGTGGTGTACGCTTTCACAATGCCCAACACGTAGTCCAGTTTCAGCGGGCCGAAACCGGCGCCCGTTGCCACCCCACCGACAGTGGTATTTGAAGAGGTTACATACGGGTAAGTACCGTGGTCAATATCAAGCAGCGTACCCTGCGCGCCTTCAAACATGATTGGCAAGCCTGCTTTATGCGCTTTATCCAGCTCGTCAGTCACGTCCACAACCATGGCTTTAAGAATGTCTGCTACAGCCAGCGCTTTTTTCAATGTCTCGTCGAAATCGACCGGCTCTTCTTTGTAGTACTGCGTCAGCGTGAAATTGTGGATATCCAGAACTTCTTTGAGCTTCACTGCGAAATCGTCAGCATTAAACAAGTCGCCTACGCGAAGGCCTCGGCGCGATACTTTATCTTCATATGCCGGGCCGATACCACGTCCAGTCGTACCAATCGCTTTCTTGCCGCGGGCTTTTTCGCGAGCGACGTCAAGTGCGATGTGATAAGGCAGAATAAGTGGACAGGCTTCGCTGATTTTCAGGCGTTCTCTCACCGGCACGCCACGCTCTTCCAGCATGTTGATTTCGGTCATTAAGGCGTCCGGGCTCAACACTACACCATTACCGATGATGCAGGTGACATTGTTCCGAAGAATACCCGATGGGATTAAATGAAGGACGGTCTTTTCGCCGTCAATTACCAGCGTGTGACCGGCATTATGGCCGCCCTGATAACGGACCACATATTTAGCGCGATCAGTGAGAAGATCAACAACCTTACCTTTACCCTCGTCACCCCATTGAGTGCCGAGTACCACAACGTTCTTTGCCATGAATCAAATGCGTAAAAAAATTAGGCGTGGATTCTATCAAAAATCACCTGTGGTGATCATCTCTTTTATGCGCAAAAAGGCAGCACTCAGAACATTTTTCCCGCATTTCAATGAATTTCAGCGTGTTAGCTGGCAGCGCTGCTTTGCTCGACAGTTTCACTGATCAACCAGATACCACTGATACACTGTTTGTTTAGTGCCGGATTACCTGCTGTATGTTTGCCCACTCGATGAGTGCGTATTGGCATAGCTTGCCAGAAACCCCAGGTGAGACCTTATGAGCCAAGTGCCAGTCAAATGCACTGCCGGTTTACTCGCCGCGTGAGTCAAAGCGAGGGCAGCAAAGCCGGTGTATTAATTATACGGCGGATGGTACCCGGTTATCGCCGCCGCACCACCACTTCGCGGTCAGCGCACCAGGTAAAACAGGCTCACGACACCCACAATCACCAGGACACCGCCAATCTGCCGAAGGTGGTTGGTTGGCTGCTGACTGATTTGCAGCAGGTACAGGCGCCAGCGCTCCGGAAACAACAATGGTCCGATTCCCTCGATTATTAACACCATCGCCAGTGCCTGCCAAAGCCACTCCATATTTACTCCTTACCCTGTTTCATGGTTTTGCCTTCTTTACAGCCGGTACTGTGCTTTGACGGTAGTCCGGCGGCTTTTCGCTGATTTATTTGCACTGCGCCAGCGCACTGATATCAATATCCTGTGGATCGTGGTACATCGCAAACCCAAACCGCAGGCGGTTATCCCGATAGTCGGTAAGCATATTGTGTGTTTTCAGCTGTGAGGCAATGCGGGAAGTGGTGTCTGCATCAGGCAGCTCAAACGTAAGAAAATGCCCCCGCGATGCCGCGTCTTTCACCAGTAATTGTTGTCGGTTAAGTAGAGGGTGCCCAAGTTTATCCAGTTGATTCAGAAAAGCGTCCTGCACGGCCATAACATGCGCATCTATTCTGTCGACGGTTATACCCTCGTCTGCGAATAAGTCCATAACCGCCCGCAACCGATACAGTGCAGAAAAATCCATGGTCGCGCCGGCAAAGCGCATCCCATCCTCGCTGTACTGTACTTCTCCGGCACGGGGCTTATCCAGCGCACCGAATTCTGCAAACCAGCCGGTATACAGTGGCCTTAACCTGCAGCCGCGCGGCACATGGGCAAAACACACACCTTCTCCGCCCTGGGCGTACTTATAGCCACCAGCGAGATAGAAAATCCGTGACTCTAACTCACGAATATCCAGTGGTTTCGCCATAAAGTGATGGTAGCCGTCAATAATCACAATGGTGTCGCTGTCGGCAACGGCGTCGACAATGCGGTTGATGTCCTTGACGACAAACCCGGAATTAAAAAAGACATGGCTGAGAAAAACCACGTCATACTGTCCGTCGTCAATGGCTGCAACGAAGCGATCGGTAAAAGAAGCGAAAGGCTGCGCAGCTACAGTATTCACAGTCACATTATCCAGCTCAGCCAGACGATTTGCCTGACGGAAAAAACTATGAAATTCACTGTCTGTGGAAAGTATCCGCAGCGTACGACGCCAGTCCTTGCAACTGAGAATACGAAAGAGCAGTTCGTGGGTGTTGGAAGCGAACACAATTTGCTCTGGGCATGTGGTATTCAACAAGCCACTGATGTGTTGCTGTAACTGAGGCACACAGGTTTCAAAAAAGTGCCCCCATTTATCATCGACCCATCGTGCGCTGTCATCCCAGTATTGCAACATGGCATCGCGGGTAACATCTGGCCAGAAATAATGACTGTGTGGCGAAAAATGCTGTTTCGCGCCATTTTCTTTTAAAAAGCGCTGATAGTACTGCTTGAACATGTACGATGATTCCTATGACGGCAAGACAGGAGGACTGTAGCAAAAAATGCCCGGCTCTGTAGTTTCCTGTGACAGATTATATCGCTTCAGGAACTGGTCAGCAGAGTTTACACCAGAGGTGCGATATTGCAGATCATCGCTCGTTGCCGATCTTTGAACGGGAGGCTCACCGTGACGCATTCGTAATCAGGTCATCCCCGCTACTGAGTAACACAGTAAAACAACTACGACCAGTGGAATTAACCTGATCTGGTGCCAATATATTTGCTATATACAATAAGACACCTGACAAAAATACTTCTTTGACTGATGTTTACTCACGTAACAGAGAGTGGATGAAAAGACCTTTATACGTTGCCAGCCCTGGGGATAACGTTACCGGTTGATGCCGTTGTCGTGATCCTGTTAGCGGTTATGCTGGCATGCGCAAATACCAGTCAAATAGGTATCAAGGAGATGCAGGTGAAATTCCCAAAATACGGGCATTATGCGCTGGATTTTTCCGGTAATGTCATGGAAGTATTCGCGACGGGTGCCTGGAATCTGAATACTGCCGAGGCGATGGCGCTTGATATGAAAGAGCTGGTGCGGCGCATTGACAACAACCCCTGGGCAGCCCTGATGGATGGCCGGAGATGGGTGCTGTCCACACCCGACTGCCAGAAATGCCTGTCTGAAACCATCAAAAACAATATTAAAAACGGACTGAAACGCTCCGCCTATGTGTTAGACGCCGGCATGGTCAAAAAAGCACAACTGGAGCGCACCCACCCGGCAGAAGACAATGAGCTGGCAAAGTTCGATTACCGCCGGGAATATTTCACCACATACTTTGACGCGCTGAACTGGCTGCATCAGGAGGGCTACTCTCCCTTTCCAAATACATAAGCACAGGTGAGACTGGCCAGAAACTCACATTTTATTGCCATAGGTAGCTCTAAATACCAGCGGTGTGTTTACACACCGCGACAAAGGCGAATGGTAGTCTGGGCGCGCGGACGCGGCTTCCGGGAAACAGGCTGGCCTGCAGTTCGCGGCCATCACCTGATATTAGTACAGTAAACCGTAGACCTTTCTGCGATATTCGGATTTCAGCGGATCGCCATCGGCAAGGGCATTCACCATATCCAGCATCAGCTTTCGCGCGTCACCGAAGTTCAGATCTTTTTTCAACACGGTGTAGAGTAACTCCAGCGCCTCATCCGCCTTATGTGCCTGTTGTAACTGTACGGCAAGGTCAATTTTATACTGCAGGTTATCCGGCTCATTAGCAACGGCCTCTTGCAGTTGCTTGATTTCCGGCGTTTCTGCCGCCTGTTCAGCCAACTCAATCTTACCGTTAAGTGCCTGATAGCGGCTGTCCTGATCGACCAGTTTAATCGTCGCCAATTGCTCTTTAGCCTGAGACACTGAACCGGTCTCGATTAAGCAGTCGATGTACAGATATTTCGCATCAATATTGTCCGGGTTAATATCCACCGCTTGTTTTACAATCGGAAACGCCGCCTGATAGTCTCCTGCGGCAGCCAGCTGTGCGGCTTCCTGGAGCGCATCGTCTTCCGGATTTGGCAGATATTTTGCCAACATTTCGCGGATTTGTGCTTCCGGCTGCACTCCGGCAAAACCATCGACAGGCTGACCATCTTTCACCAGCATGACGGTGGGCAGGCTTCTTATGCCAAATTGCCCGGCGACTTCCTGTTGCGCATCACAATCAACTTTCGCCAAGATCATATGTTCACTGTACTCGCCCGCCAGTTTTTCCAGAATTGGCATCAAGTCTTTACAGGGCTCACACCAGTCAGCCCAGAAATCGATCATCACCAGCTTTTCCTGAGAATCCTGCAAGATCACTTGCTGGAAATTTTCGACGGTGATATCCACCACCGTTGCGGTGTTAGTTGCGACTAAGTTATCCATCGTTTTTGCCTGTTAAACTGCGTTGTGGGTTATATGGGGCGGTTAGCAAATATTACAAGGTGACGCTATGAGTATCACAGGTTCACGTCTGCCGTAAACTGTAGCAAATTGGCGCGACGTTAAAATAGTGTTAATGTGATGCGCAACTGTTGTCTGTGGGTATAACATTGACGCACACGGGACCAGTTACCACCGATATTTACGCGGAGAGGATAATGAGCACACCCGACAATCAGGTTCACAAGCACCAGGAACCCTTTACCCGTTTTGCTGATTTTTATCCGTATTACCTGCAGGAGCACTCGCACCCTACCTGTCGCCTGCTTCATTTTATCGGCTCCTGGCTGGTACTTGCCGTAATCGGGATTGCCATCGTCACACAAATGTGGATGCTGTTATGGCTGCTACCGGTTATTGGTTACGGTTTTGCCTGGGTAGGCCATTTTTTCTTTGAAAAGAATAGGCCCGCTACCTTCAGCTATCCGCTTTATAGTCTGATGGGCGACTGGGTTATGTTTAAAGATATCCTTACCGGAAAAGTCTCGCTGCGATAACGGCGTTACTGGCTTATCAGGCTTTCGCGCCTGCATAATAACCGGGCCTTAGACCTGATCGTTGCGGCTCCCGTTGTCGTAGGTAGCCGAATATCAATTTGCATATGAATGTTCGCGGTTAGTCAGTTAGCTACCTTGTCGGCAAGGCCGGCTGGCCAATGCTTTGGAGGTGTGCGCACAGCGCACATCAGACTGCGTCGCAGTTATGGTGAGCATGCGAAATTCCAGTGCGAAGGGTTAGCAAAAAAATAAACAATCATAAAGGGAAGCACATGCTAGCAATAAGAAAAGTCTCTCTGGCGCTTGCGCTGTTGACTGGTGCAACCGCAGCCCATGCGGACGTATCATCACTACCGGATACGCTGTCCTATCAGGACACATTTAATCTTGAATACCCTGCCTCTCCGTTCTTTCTGTCGGATGGCAGCACCGTAGTTTACGAGCGTCGAAGCATGGACGTTATGCAGGACCGTACTCACTCATCTCTGTGGCAGGTAGACCTGAAAAGCCAGTCTCACCGCCCGTTACTGGCAAATAATGCCAATGTCCGCCAGGCTGTGCTTTCCGACGATGGCAGTAAACTCGCGTACATCTCAGACCAAGGCGGCTCGGCGCAGCTGTATGTGCGTTACATGGACTCTGGCCAGTCAGCCAGACTCACCAATCTGTCTCATTCTCCTGGCAGTCTGACCTGGTCTCACGATGGACGCCATATTGCGTTTACCCTGTTTACACCAGCCAGTCAGCCGCCGTTGTTTAAAGACATGCCGAAAAAGCCAAGTGGTGCTAACTGGGCTGAGCCTGCGACTTTCATTGAAAAGACACGGTATCGTTCAGATGGTGCGGGTTATCTACCGGATGGTTATCAGCAAATCTATATATTGCCAGTCAGTGGCGGGACGCCGCGACAATTAACCACCGGCAACTTTCCCAATGGTGGAAGCCTTTCCTTCAGTAAAGATGATCAATGGATTTACTTCGCTGCAGATCGCGCTGAGGATTACGCGTTACGTCCATTGGGAGGTGATATTTTCCGTGTTAATACTCAGTCAGCAGCCATTGAGCAGATCACCGATATTGCTGGTCCTGAGTATGCCCCTTCGCTTAGCCCTGATGGCAAGTGGCTGGCATTTGTGCAGCTTAACGACCGCAAATTGTCTTACCAGACCGGCGATATCATGATCATGCATACCGAATCCGGTAAAACCCGGCGATTAACCTCGTCACTGGATCGCAATATCGGTGGCTTTGTCTGGGCAGATGATAGCGACAGCCTGGTTTTCTCGTACCTGGACGAAGGCAACAATCGACTTGCCCGCGTCGACCTTGACGGCGACATCGATAAACTGGATATCGCTATTGGTGGTCAGTCTATGGGTCGCCCTTACACATCCGGAGAGTTCGCACTAAGTAAAAAGGGTGATATCGCGTTTACCACAGCGACGATGACAACCCCCGCTGATCTGGCGCTATATACTCGTCGTGGCAAAACCACCACATTAACAGACCTGAATTCCGACGCGCTGGGTCACCTGAAGCTGGCACAGGTTGAAGCGATCAAGGTAACGTCGAGTGTGGATGAGCGTAACATTGATGCCTGGGTTGCCTTGCCGCCTGATTTTGACAGCAGCAAGCGTTACCCGATGATCCTTGAGATCCACGGTGGTCCACACGCTGCCTATGGCCCACACTTCTCTATGGAAGTGCAGCTCATGGCCGCCAAAGGTTATGTGGTTGTCTGGTCAAATCCTCGCGGCAGTTCCTCGTACGGTGAAGACTTCGGTAACCTGATCCACCACAACTATCCGTCTGAAGATTATAACGACCTGATGGACGTGGTGGATGCAGTCATTGCCAAAGGCTACGTTGATACCAAAAACCTGTTCATCACCGGTGGTTCCGGGGGCGGCGTGCTGACGGCATGGTCAGTGGGCAAAACAGACCGGTTTGCTGCGGCGGTAGTTGCCAAGCCCGTTATTAACTGGGTGAGTTTCGCACTGACGGCAGATGCGTATCCTTACTTCAGTCAGTACTGGATGGAAGCTATGCCGTGGGAAGTGGCCGACAAGCTGTGGGATCGCAGCCCGCTGTCACTGGTTGGCAATGTAAAGACCCCTACTATGCTATTAACCGGTGAGTCGGATTACCGCACTCCTATAAGCGAATCAGAGCAATTTTATCAGGCGCTGCGATTACAGGGCGTTGATGCCGCCATGGTTCGCATTCCAGGAGCACCTCACGGTATTGCGTCCAGACCTTCACGACTGATCCAGAAAGTAGGTAATATTCTGGCCTGGTTTGAGCGATACAAAACGACGGCTGAGAAGTAGCCGACTCGGGCGTAATAGTGCAAGTGTGTAGCGCATAAAAATGCCGGGTGTTTACCCGGCTTTTTTTATGAACGTCGCGCAGACTTTTGCTATCAGGCTGGAATCCGCTATTTACTCACATGACAGTACCTGATTTCGAGCTGTCTGAGGTGTAGCGTTTTTCTCTAATAATTTCAGCGGATAATACCGCACAATACTCGCGGTCCGCCGCCACCCAGCTTTTTGGGATTATCTGAGTAATTATCCCCGCCTTCATGCACCATTAACGCTCGCCCCTGAATATCACTCATGCTCAATCGGGGGGCCAGCACAGGATGTGTTGCATCACCTTGCTTTCCAACATACAGCAACGGCAGATCGCCCATATGTGCATCAGCATCCCATGGATATCCGTGATTCCCCGTTTTCTTAGGATCATAATGGCTGCCAGCAGCACCTGCCGGAACGCTTTCTCCGTCTTTCACACTGCTCTCACAAGATGGATTTTCATGCACATGAAAGCCATGACCACCCGGTTTAAGCCCGGTCAGCGCGGGCGTAAATACCAGACCATAATCAGACTCACTGACAACGACGGTGCCCATCGGCTCACCGGTATTGGCATCTGTCATATCAATCGTAGTGGCCAGTGCCGATGCACTGCAAATGCCAAGAAGTAATGAAGCTAATTGCTTTTTCATAATCAATCCCTATGGTTAATCGCTTACAATTTGGTAGTTTTACTGAGCGCGACGGGATCACTGAAAATGCAGGTTTAATGTTGTCTATCTGCAAGGGGGCTGGCTTCAACGATGCCGGAACTGGCGCGAACGCAAGTCAGGTTTGCACCGGGGATAGAGACTACAATCTTGTGTGTCAGCAAACGAAAACGCGGCACTCTGGCCGCGTTTTCTAGTTTACGTATCTCTGCAGTTAACCAGATTAGTTTGCCGGAGACACCTTTAACAGCTTGCCGTTCGGGGCATCTGTCAGCAGGTAGATAAACCCATCTGGACCGACTTCCACGTCACGGATCCGCTCGCTACGATTACGCAGGTATTCATGCTGTGTTTTGGGCGTATCACCCTCCATGTCGACGCGACGCAGGTGTGTAAACTTCAGTGATCCAACCAGCAAGTCTCCCTCCCACGCTTTGAAAGGCTCACCGTAATAAAACGTCATACCGCTTGGCGCGATCGAAGGGTCCCAGTAAAGCACCGGCTGCACCATCCCTTCCATCTCTGTTTTGTCAGAAATAATCTCGCCGCTGTAATCGATACCATAGGTGATTTCAGGCCAGCCATAGTTGGCGCCGGCTTCCAGTAAGTTAACTTCGTCCCCGCCTTTTGGTCCGTGTTCCATTGCCCACACCGCCTTCGTTTGCGGGTGCACGGTGATGCCCTGAACATTACGATGTCCGTAAGAATAAACTTCCGGTGCGCCGCCGTCAGTAAACGGGTTGGATTCGGGCACACTGCCATCGGCATGAATTCTTACTATTTTACCGAAGTGGTTATCAGTGTTTTGCGCCTCATCCATGTACTTGTACCGATCGCCGAGCGTGATAAACAAATACCCTTCGCTATCGAAAGCCAGACGACAACCGAAATGGAATCCGTTATTTACCAGCGGTGCCGCTGTGAAAATCGTTTTCGCATCGGCTATTTCGCCGTCTTTCAGCGTCGCTTTGGTTACGCTGCTACTGCTGCCGCCTTCGCCGGGTTTGCTGTAGCAGAAATAGATAGTGCTATTGGAGGCGAAGTCGGGATCTACAGCAACATCCAGCATGCCGCCCTGATTTACCGCAGCCACATCAGGTACGTTTTTCAGTCGTTCACTCAGACCTTCGCCCGGCGTGAACACACGAAGTCCACCGGCTCGCTCACTTACCAGAATGTTACCATTTGGCATAAACGCCATCCCCCACGGGTGGGTTAACCCCTCTGCCAAGGTTTCAACATTCAGTTCAACATCCTCAGCAGACGCTGCGGTTGCTACAAATAAAGAGGCCGCGGCAATTGCCGCAGCCTTTAACTTATTAGCCATTGTTATCTCACTTAGTTGGGCAACATCGCACGAAGCATCCACGCGGTTTTCTCATGCACACGCATACGATCAGAAACCAGTGCAGCGGTAGACTCATCATCAGCGTCCTGCGCCAGTTTCAGCGCTTCGCGGCTGGTTTTCACTACCTGCTCATGGCCATGGGTTAACAGACGGACCATTTCGGTTGCTTCCGGTACACCTTCCACTTCTTCAATGGAACTCAGTTCTGAAAACGATTTGTAGGTGCCGGGAGCTGCAATTCCGAGCGTTCGGATCCGCTCCGCAATTTCATCCACCGCCTCAGCCAGCTCGGTGTAGTGCTCTTCAAACATCAAGTGCAGATCCCGAAACTGCGGCCCTGTCACGTTCCAGTGAAAATTGTGGGTTTGCAGATACAGGGTGTAAGAGTCAGCCAGTAACTTTTTCAGACCTTCTGCAATCTCAGAACGGTCCCCTTCGGAAATACCAATATCAATCTTCGTCATCGCTTACTCCTTTATTAAGTTGTCGCGAACAGATTAGAAATTAAATATGTAATCTATATTTTTGATACTAAATCCTCAGGGATTTGGATTAGTTCACTGCAAAATTCCTTCCCTGAGCCACAGCCATGCTGATAAAAACTCAGCATTAATCAGTGAAAACGGAAACGTCCGGGCACTCGCTGCAAAAAGCACATTCAGCGCCGAACTTCCTTATTGTTAACAGTCACGTCAGATGAAAATGCTTTTTGCGCATTCTCGCCGCATTAATGATGATGGTGGTGATTTGATTCTTTATCAATGGGTTTTACCGCGGCATTCACCGCAATAGTCTCGCCATTTGCCATCTTCAGGGTTAAAGCGACGCTATCGCCCTCTGATAAACCATGTCGTAGTCCCATCAGCATGATATGGTAACTGCCTGGCTCAAAGCTGACCGACTGCCCTGCAGCAATCGGAACGCCCTCTGTGACTTGACGCATTTGCATCATCTCACCGCGCATTTCCGTGGTGTGAATCTGGGCTTCATCTGCAATCTCATCGACTACCGATACCGCACTCAGGGTACGTGTCGTCTCCCCATTATTTTCAATGGTAAGGTAAACAGCGCCCGATTGGGCCATGGGGAACGTCGCTCGGGCGAACGGATCGGATATCACCAGGTCAGCCTGAGCATACGCAAGCGAAGACACCGAAAAGCCCAGAACGGCAAATAATAACTGTCTGAAAGACATACTGTTACTCCGAAAGAAACTCACGATTATCTTACGGTAGTCTATGACGGGATAAAAGAAGAAATAGAAATGGTGCCGACTGCCGGAATCGAACTGGCGACCTACTGATTACAAGTCAGTTGCTCTACCAACTGAGCTAAGTCGGCACACTAAGGTGACTCACTGAAACGACATTGCCGCAAGGGCACTGCGTGACAGCGGATGCGTATTTTAGTCATCCGCTGCATGTTGTCAAGCGAATTAAACGTGTTTGAGGCGCTGCGCTTCGTTACCCAGTTTAGGGAAAAACTCAACCGGCACGTACGATGACAAGGTCTGTAACTTATCGCCGAGCTCTGCGTAAGACTGAGCTGTAACGTTGATATGACCCATTTTACGCTTCTCTCTTACCGACTTGCCGTACCAATGCAAATGGCAACCGGCAATACTCAGCAGGTCGCGAGAGAAACTACTGCAGCCTATGATATTAACCATCGCCGCCGGTCCCCGTGCTCGGGTATCCCCCAAAGGCAAGCCGCACACAGCACGCAAATGATTTTCAAACTGACTGGTGTCACTGCCGGTTAAGGTCCAGTGACCGGAGTTGTGTACTCGCGGTGCCAGTTCGTTGACCAGCAACGTATCACCGCACTGAAACAACTCGACGGCAAGCACGCCTACGTATTTCATGCCTTCAGCAAGGGTCGTGAAAATCTTTTCTGCGTCGGCCTGAAGTTGCTCACTCACGTTTGTTGCTGGCGCCACAGACACATGCAACTGCCCCTGATGGTGCAGGTTTTCTGCCAGCGGATACACTTTGATTTCACCCGACTTACTGCGAATACCAATAACAGAGAGTTCCCGGTCGAAGTTAAGCATTTGCTCTACTACCAGCGGCACCGTCTCTAAATCAAGTGCAGACAAGTTACGTTTCAGCTCATCAAGCTTAGAGGCATCGGTCAGACGCCATTGACCATAGCCATCGTAGCCATCGCGACTGGCCTTAAGGATTAGCCTTTCTCCCAGCGCCGATACGCACTCGTCAAGCTGGTCCAGTTGGGTCACAACACGGTGTGCGCAATTAGGCACGCTGACAGATTCCAGCAGGCGCTTTTCGCGTACCCGGTCTGCGCCTACTAACACAGATTCAATGCCGGGCATTAACTTTCCTGAGCGCGCAGCCTCTTCCAGTAAACGCTCTGGGACGTGCTCAAACTCTACGGTAAGCGCGTCTGCGGCATCTATGGCGTGTGCCAGTGTGATGTCTAATGGCTGCTTGGTAACCGGGTTTACCACCGAATCATTGGTCACATCTACGGCCTGAACATCAATGCCAAGCGGACAGCCTGCCAAATACATCATTTGCGCCAGCTGGCCGGCACCATAAACGAGTACCTGCATCAGTCGAGCTCCAGCTTGCTGCTGGCAAGCACCTTATCGGTCTGCGACTGACGAAATGCGATCACCGCGTCACGCACTTTTTCATCACTCAGTGCCACTACCTGAGCGGCAAGCAAGCCCGCATTGGCAGCACCGGCTTCGCCGATTGCCAGTGTGCCAACGGCAACGCCTTTAGGCATTTGCACAATGGACAACAACGAATCCAGGCCACTCAGCGCACGAGATTTTACCGGACAACCAAATACGGGCAGATGGGTATGTGCGGCGACCATTCCAGGCAAATGCGCGGCGCCACCTGCGCCTGCAATAATGGCGCTGAAACCGTTTTCTGCTGCGCTCTCGGCGAACTCGACAAGTAAATTCGGGGTACGGTGTGCAGACACAACTTTGGCTTCAAATTCTACGCCAAATGCCTTAAGCATTTTGGCCGCTTCCTGCATGGTAGGCCAATCTGATGTAGACCCCATAACAATCGCAACTTTTGCCATCTACAAATCCTCAACGGTTAGATGTTTGACTCACCCGGCTGGCCCGCCCCTGATGGGGCTCTGGCGTCAGGCCCTGCCTTCTGGAAAAGCCGGCGATTGTAGCGCAATTTCCCATCAAATCCCATAGCTTCGCAGCGTTTACAGTCCCCCTGTGATAAACTTGACGTTGCGATAATATAAAATAGTATCTATACCTATTTACTAAAATAAATAAAAAAAGACGCTGTATGAACGCCATCACTTTTCGCCTGTTAGAAGTATTTCAGCATGTGGTAGATACCGGTTCGGTCACCGCAGCATCTGTTGAACTCGGCCTGTCTCAACCCACTGTTTCTTTGCAGTTGAAGAAATTGAGTTCGATAGTAGGTATGCCACTTCTGGAATATCGGCAAGGTAAGGCTACAATGACCGACGCAGGCATCGCAGTTTATCGTTGTGCGCAGGAAGTGCTGACCTCGCAACAAAAACTCAATAGCCAGATTCAGGCACTGCAGGGTCTTGAAGTTGGCTCGCTGAAGCTGGCGGTGGTTACTACAGCGAAGTACATTATTCCTCCCCTTCTCAGCCCGTTCTGTAAAGCTCACCCCAATATTGATGTGCGCTTCACCGTGGGAAACCGCGAAAAAATTGTCGACCGTCTGGCGCGTAATCAGGACGACCTGTATATATTCAGTCTGCCACCAAGCAATCCGGAGCTGGCCTGTACGCCGTTCAAAGAAAACCGGTTGCAAGTCATTGCTCCACCAGACTATGACGGCCCTGATGATTGCGATCTCAAAGCCTTACAAAGTAAGAAATTCCTGCTACGGGAAACCGGAAGCGGCACCCGGCGCGCCGTTGATGACTTTTGTCATAAGCACGATTTTCATTTTGATAATGTCATGGTAATTGAAAGCAACGAAGCCATACGCCTGGCGGTATCTTCCGGTCTTGGCCTGGCAATTGTTTCTGAACATACGCTGGCGCAGGTGCCAAAAGAGACTGTCAGGGTGCTGAAGGTAGAGGGTTTTCCGCTGATAACCCATTGGCAGGCGGTCACGATAACGTCGCGTCCACTAAGCCTGGCGTCGAAAGCCTTTCTGGAATCACTCACGCAGCCTGATGCGTAATAGGCGTATGGTCAGATTTCGGGGGAAGGGGTGACGGCATTATTCAGTTAGCATCAAGGTATTGTGAAATCACCGCAAAAAGGCGGGTTTTACGGATAGGTTTGCTGAGGTGCGCGTTCATGCCAGCAGACAAACATGCCTGTTGATCGTCATAAAACGCGTTAGCGGTTAGTGCGATTACCGGAATGGTTTTAACACCATCCTCTCGCCTGCGTATTTCTCTGGTGGCGGCAAATCCATCCATAACCGGCATCTGACAATCCATCAACACAAGATCAAAATGCATGCGGGACAGCGCTTCTAACGCCTGCTCACCGTTGCGCGCGCGCAAACACTTTACCTGTTCAGAAGCCAGCATCTCCATTACAATTTCTGCATTAATATCATTGTCTTCTACCAGCAGAATGCGGGAATCCGCTGGCAACGGCGATAAATGCTCCTCGTCGGATACTATGCCATTATGGCTCTTTTCAAATGGGATAGTGACGGTAAATGTCGTCCCCGATCCTACGGAGCTGGTAACCTGAATATCGCCACGCATAAGCTCAACCAGCCTTTTTGTGATTGCCAGGCCCAACCCGGTTCCGCCATATATTCGCGTGGTAGAAGCATCGGTCTGCTCAAACTGATCGAATATGCTCTCATGTTTTTCGGGCGCGATCCCCACGCCAGAGTCGGTTACCGATAGGTGCAGCTCATCATTTTCAAATGACGCCTCAACATCCACGTCCCCGTTATCGGTAAACTTCACCGCGTTACTCAACAAGTTATTCAGAATCTGGCTTAGTTTGGCGGCATCCCCGTAGACAGCTTCGGGAAGACTGCCTTGCAAGTGCAACCTGAGGTCGACGCCTTTTTGCTTTGCCGTCTGATAATGCAGGTGACAACATGCCTCAATCACCGAGGACAATGACATGGGATGATGATCCATCGTCATTTTTCCTGCTTCAATTTTAGACCAGTCCAGAATGCTGTTTAATATATGAAGCAGGTTATTCGCAGAGGCCGCAATGACACCAACTTGCCGCGCAATCTCTGAATTCAGTGGCTTATCCAATAAGTTTTCGCAGGTACCAATAATGCCATTCATTGGCGTCCTGATTTCATGAGACATATTGGCCAAAAACTGTGTCTTGGCGACATTGGCCGCTTCGGCTTTATCCAGGGCAATGGTGAGTGAGCGCGTTTTGTCTTCAATACGCTCTTCTAATGAGGTATTCAACAGTCCCAACTCGATATTCAGACGATGCTGCTCTTCCCGTGAGGCATCCAGGGCCTGAAATGCCTGCACCAGACGTTGCTGCAGAGACTCAAACTCTTCATTCAGTGCTGTAATTTCCTGAAGCTGTAACCCGGCATCCCGGGTCATTTTCTTCATGCTTGCGGAAGGATCAAATTCTGTAAAATGCCGGATAAGCCGTATTATCGGCTTCTCAACCAGCCGGGCTACCAGTTGCCCTACCAGCACGCCAAATAAAGCGAGCAATAGCAATACCACTAATGCCAGTAGCAGATATTCACTGGTAACGTTGATAAAACGTTTAACGTCATAGTAAAGGTGTACGCGCCACCCGATATCCGTAATGGGAGAGACTTCAGAAAGCCAGGAGATATCGTTCAGCGAAACCGTATCCTCACAGTCCACGCATGTCCTGTGATTCACCAGAGACAAAGTCTCAATGCCTAATGAAGGCGATGCATACACGGCACGTGATGCGGTGTCGGTAATTAGCAGCGAAAAACCTTCCATGTTTTGTTTATCAAAGGAGGCAAACGTATCCAGCGATAGAGACCCTTCAACAATGCCTGTATGTTCGCCTTTATCCGTGGTTATTGGTGCCGACAACGCCACGATAGGATCATTACCAAAGCCTCGGCCACGAAACGCATCTGACTTGTACGCCACGCCAGCGTTCATTGGCACAATAAAATAGCTTCGCTCAGCAACATTGGTAAACCCGTTCTCGCGAGCCTTTTCCAGCAGGTTTTCGGGATGTGCGTGTGTGATTTCTCCGCGGCTGTCGGTAATCAGAAAAGTTAAAAACTGTGGATTTGTTATCGCGAGGTTATCGAGGTGACGTTGCGACAAACGATCTCGCTGCTCCTCGCTTAGCGCGTCCAGGCTGGACAGGTTCGCCGCGCTGTTAATGATGGCGTTGTGATGAACGGTAAGAAAACTATTCAGTTGCTCTGAAAGCACCATAGTTCGCTGCGTCATGTAATTGGTTATACGGTCAGAAGTTTGCGACTGAAACACGCCAACATAAAAATAAATCACCAGCAGCAACAACATAAAAAACGTACTGGCAAAAAAGTAACTAAACAGCGATTCGATGCGCATCACCTCGTCACTTTTTGCTCTGCCGTAAAGGCTGAACCCGACATACACAAAATGGCCGGCCAAGAGAGAGAACATGCCACTTAACCAGGTAACCATGGCGGCGGTAACGATAATCACCGGCTCTGCGGGAAAGCGAAGATAGTATTCCACCAGCAGCGGAGGGATAAGGATCGCAGACCAGTAATACATCCCTGTCTTTAATACTCTGAAAGTATCGCCCCGGTTGCTGAGCAGGGCAATCATCAGTGGTAACAGCGCCAGACCCACTTCGTCCACGACTGCGGACTGAGTCAGAAAGACGGGTAGACTGATGATCGCAAGTGAAGGAATGACAATGCGAAGTGGATAGGCCAGAGCGATAAACACCGCAGGCGCAAAACCAAAGGCAATTGTGCCTTCAGTCTGAAATGGTGCCGGCAGCATATTCAGGCCGGCACCAACAAGACATAACAACAGAAGAGAGAACGCGTTTTTTCCGCTGATTAGCTGACGTTTCACGATGCTCTCTTCATAACGACACTAGTTGTTCTTCATGTAGTCTAGTGTCAGGTTGGTTAAAAGCTCGACCCCTAGCTTCATACCCGAGTCATCTACGTAGAACTCAGGTGTGTGATGGGCGGGAGACTCTTCCTCTGGCACATCCAAAGGTTTTCCGCCAACCCACATATAAAGGCCCGGAATTTTTTCCTGGAAGAAAGAAAAGTCTTCTGCGCCGGTTACCGGCTTTGTCAGAATGGTATTTTCTTCGCCGGCCGTACGTTTAACAGTAGGCAGCATCTGCGCGGTCAGCTCGGGATCGTTATAGGTAATCGGATAATAGTAATCCAGCGGCAAAGTCAGCTCAGCTTCCGCCCCCATACTGTCAGCGATACCTTTCACTTTACGTGGCAACGTTTCATAGATGTGATCGCGGGCCGCCTTATTCAGGGTGCGAATAGTGCCCACCATTTCGACCTTTTCAGGAATAATATTGGAGCGGTTGCCACCGTGGATAGAGCCCACCGACACTACCGCAGCGTCATCAATCAGTTTGAGCTCACGACTAACAATAGTTTGTAAGCTCATAATCATTTGCGCGGCAGTTACCACAGGGTCGACACTTTTCCACGGATAAGCGCCATGTGCCTGCTTACCGTGGATAACAATTTTAAACGGGTCAACGGCCGCCATGGTGCCACCCGCGTTATAACTGACAGTTCCCACGTCTGAATTGGCGCTAATGTGCAGACCAAAAATCACATCGACATCAGGGTTTTTCAGCACACCTTCTTTCACCATGATTTCCGCCCCACCTTTTTCACCGGCAGGTGCCCCTTCTTCCGCTGGCTGGAAGATAAACTTCACTTTGCCGCGCAGCTCAGATTTCATTTCGGTCAGAATTTTTGCTGCGCCCATTAACATGGCCATATGCGTATCATGACCACAAGCATGCATTACCGGAACTTCCTGACCGTTATACTCGCCCATCTGCGTTGAGCGATATGGCAAATCGTTCTCTTCTTTTACCGGTAAGCCATCCATATCCGCCCGCAGGGCCACAACCGGGCCTGGCTTGCCGCTGTCGAGCACCGCCACTACGCCAGTGCGGGCAACGCCGGTTGTGACCTCTAAATCCAGTGAACGCAAAAATTTCTCAATATATTTTGCGGTGTTGAATTCACGATTAGAAAGTTCAGGGAACTCGTGAAAATGATGGCGCCATTTAATAACGTCGGCCTCAACTGCTTCGACTTTTTTCTCAACGTCGGTTTGTGCAACACAGACAGCAGCGAACACACCGAATCCTGCAGCAGCAAGCTTTCTATACATAGTTACATCCTTTCTTGTCATTTTTGGTAGTGGTCAACACCCCAGCATACTAGCAACCAGTCCAAAACTGAATTACGGTTATTCGGTCCTGCAAGATGTTGTTCGCATAAACACCTGCTCATACAGTAAAACAAAAGGGTATCGCTGAGAATTAGACAGAAGTTTGAACTTAAAACAGCATGGCCCCGGAAATTAGTGGGGTGTTGCAGTTACAGGTGAGGTCGTCTGCGTGTATCTGGAAGATAGCATGAGCAGCTTTAACAGGGACGTGGCTCGTTTCTGCCTGCGCGTTGCTGCATCGAAGGGATACAGGTTTGTAAAAAAGCTGGCGGTTACCCTCTGTATCCAGCTTTCAGACATAAAAAAACGCGCCGGCTTGGGCGCGTTTTAGGTGTCTTAGAAACACGTTGATCAGCTTTTCTGGCGTTTCATCGCGTCGAAAAACTCGTCGTTAGTTTTCGTCATAGACAACTTGTTGATCAGGAATTCCATGGCGTCAATTTCTGACATTTCATGCACAATCTTGCGCAGGATCCACATCTTCTGCAGTTCACCCTCAGATGTCAGCAACTCTTCACGACGTGTGCCGGAACGGTTGAAGTCAATCGCAGGGAAAACACGCTTCTCAGCAATCTTGCGGTTCAGATGCAACTCCATGTTACCGGTACCTTTAAACTCTTCATAGATAACTTCATCCATTTTAGAGCCGGTATCGATAAGCGCGGTGGCGATGATGGTCAGGCTGCCGCCTTCTTCCACGTTACGCGCCGCACCGAAAAAACGCTTCGGTTTGTGCAGGGCGTTAGCGTCTACACCACCTGTCAGTACCTTACCTGATGAAGGAATGACTGTGTTATAAGCACGTGCCAGACGCGTAATAGAATCCAGTAGGATCACTACATCTTTCTTGTGCTCTACCAGACGCTTGGCCTTCTCGATAACCATTTCGGCTACCTGAACGTGGCGGCTGGCAGGCTCATCAAAGGTTGAGGCTACCACTTCTCCACGCACCAGACGGTGCATTTCAGTCACCTCTTCCGGACGTTCGTCAATCAGCAATACCATCAACTCACATTCAGGGTGGTTGGCAGCGATCGATTGCGCGATGTTTTGCAGCAACAGCGTTTTACCGGCCTTCGGCGGTGCCACTATCAAACCACGTTGTCCGCGGCCAATGGGTGACGCCAGATCCAGAACCCGTGCGGTAATATCCTCAGAAGATCCATTCCCACGTTCCATACGCAAACGTGACTCTGCGTGCAGTGGGGTAAGGTTTTCGAAAAGGATTTTGGTGCGGGAGTTTTCTGGTTTGTCGAAGTTGACTTCGCGGATTTTCAGAAGGGCAAAATAACGTTCACTGTCTTTTGGTGGTCGTATCTTGCCGCTTATCGTATCACCGGTGCGCAGATTGAATCGACGAATCTGGCTGGGTGAGACGTAGATATCATCCGGGCCTGCCAAGTAAGACGAATCCGCCGAACGAAGGAAGCCAAAACCATCCTGAAGAATTTCCAGGACGCCGTCGCCGAAAATATCTTCACCGCTTTTTGCGTGAGCTTTCAGGATAGAGAAAATGATGTCTTGTTTTCTGGCTCGCGCCATATTTTCCAGGCCCATTTCCTCGGCCAGGCCAACCAGCTCGCTGATTGGTTTGTTCTTTAGTTCAGTTAAATTCATACTGGTGGGTCTTTGTGCTTGAACTTCGCTTACAGGACTTTTGGTCACTACGTTTTCTTTAGAATAGAGTTAAATTATGCCCGGATGTGGGCTAAGCAGAACGCTGCTCAGATGAGAGCTTTTAGAACGTTAGCACCATAACCCGAGTACGTCCAGCCTTTTAACCCAAGATGTTAAAAAAAGTTAAACAACACCGTATAAAGCGGCGTGTTAATGCAATATCAGATATCTACGCGATAATACACCTTGCCAGTATCGCACATTCCGCCCCCCGGCGCGCAGAACATATTGCCCTTTGGCAGCCACCCTCTGATTTGATTGCCACGGCCTCTGAAGCCGGGCGGGCTGTGCTCAGGGTACGGTAATCGTAAGTGTGAGCAAAACATTCGAAGCAGGTGTTATCATCAGTGTGCCTAAGCAACGCAAAGCATCCTTCCATATCTGCCTACGGTGACCGTTTTCATTAGCCCTGGCAACCTCTCCCGCCACATAATACGCGTCGCTTTTTGACTCACCATGTCCTTAATGGGTATACGCATGTTGGAATGGCGCGAAATGACAACCGGAGTATAGCTGCAATTCGCCAGATGTGGTAACGGGTCAGCCATTAAGCTCAGACATGTTAAGTGAGTCAGGCCTGACTGCTGCAATCGCATAAACGTCGCTTGCGGGAAATAAGCAGTATAGAGCGCGAATGCGGGATGAGAATTGCAGTTAATTGATGCAAGCACAAAAAAGCCCGGCAAACGTTTCCGCTGCCGGGCTTTTCCTCTGAATCGAAACCTTACAGGTTTTCGTTCAGAAATTCTGTTAGTTGCGTTTTCGATAAGGCGCCAACTTTGGTCGCTGCAACATTACCGCCTTTGAAAAGCAGCAGAGTAGGAATGCCACGAATACCGTATTTTGGCGGCGTTTCGTTATTTTCATCGACATTCAACTTACCAACTGTTAACTTGCCATCGAATTCGCTCGCAATTTCTTCCAGAATTGGTGCGATCATTTTACATGGGCCGCACCACTCAGCCCAGAAGTCAACCAGCACAGGACCGTCGGCATTGATAACATCTGCTTCGAACTTATCGTCAGTTAACTGGATAATTTTGTCGCTCATTCTTTTCTCCATGATTGGTCTGTCGCTGATTTGTCTCAGCTCTACCATAAGTGTTATATAGAAACTGTTTTTTAATGCAAGCACTGATAAGCTATAAGCTATGCAAACAACTCATTTAACTGATACTCACTTTTCTGATTTGCCGATTAACCCTAAGGTCATTGATGCCCTGAAGGCGGCGAATTTCTCTCATTGTACACCTATTCAGGCGTTGTCTCTGCCCCCGTTGCTGGATGGCCTTGATATTGCGGGCCAGGCACAAACCGGGACCGGCAAAACCATCGCATTCCTGGTTGCTACATTTCATTACCTGCTTAGCAAAGCAGATAATGACGAAACCAGCAAATCGAAAGGACCACGTGCCATTATTATGGCACCTACCCGCGAACTTGCGGTGCAGATTTACAATGACGCAGAGCTACTTAGTAAGCACACCGGCATATCGCTTGGGTTGATTTATGGGGGCGAAGGCTACCAAAGTCAACGGGAAGTGCTCGAACAAGGGGTGGATATTATTATCGGTACGACAGGCCGCATCCTGGACTACTACAAACAGAACGTATTCACGCTCAATAACATTCAGGTAGCTGTGTTAGATGAAGCCGACCGTATGTTTGACCTGGGCTTCATTAAAGATATTCGTTACCTTTTCCGCCGTATGCCGCCTGCTGAGCAGCGTCTGAGTATGCTGTTTTCTGCTACGCTTAGTTACCGCGTACAGGAACTGGCCTATGAGCACATGAACAATCCGACCCATGTGCAGGTAGAACCTCAGCAAAAAACCGCCAGCCGCGTAAAAGAAGAACTGTTCTATCCGTCAGATGACGACAAAATGTTACTGTTGCTGACGTTGCTGGAAGAAGAATGGCCAGATAAAGCCATTGTTTTTGCTAATACCAAGTCGGGCTGCGAGCGCGTTACCGACTGGCTGGCCGCGGATGGCCACCGTGTAGGTATGCTTAGCGGTGATGTACCACAGAAAAAACGTCTGGGTATATTAGAAGATTTCACCAAAGGGAATCTGGATGTGCTGGTTGCCACTGACGTTGCAGCCCGCGGACTGCATATCGATTTGGTTACCCATGTGTTCAACTTCGACCTGCCGGATGACGCGGAAGACTACGTTCACCGCATTGGCCGGACTGGCCGTGCCGGACAAAGCGGACATGCCATCAGCTTTGCCTGCGAGAAGTATGCACTGAATCTGCCGGACATCGAAAAATATATTCAACACCCTATTCCGGTAACCGATTATGATAAATCGGCATTACTGGATGATGTGAAACCGCCAAGACAGCGTCGTCGCCGTACACCGAACAATCGCAACACGCAACGCCGTGGTCGTGGCAGAGGCAAGCCCAATAACCGTAACAGCTAGTACGTCTATGCAGCCAGAATTACAACATGACACCCAGACCTACGGCGAGTACTACGCCGCAGTAGACTTAGGCTCTAACAGTTTTCATATGGTCGTGGTGCATGTTGTAAATGGCAGCGTGCAAATCATCGGCAAGGTAAAACAAAAAGTTCGGCTTGCCGCTGGCCTTGATGAAGACATGGCCCTGGACGAAGTCAGCATGGAACGCGGCTGGCAATGCCTACAAACCTTCTCTGAACGCCTTCAAGATATTCCTCCTTCTAATATCAAAGTGGTTGCCACGGCTACCCTGCGTCTTGCAACCAACGCCCATGTGTTCATTAAACGGGCGGAAGAAATCCTCAAGCACAAGCTGGATGTGATTAGTGGTGAGGAAGAAGCCAGGCAAATCTACTTAGGCGTGGCGTACACTTCTGCCAATCAGGGCAACACGCTGGTTATAGATATTGGCGGCGCCAGTACCGAAATCATCATTGGTAACGACATGCAGCCCATCCACCTGAAAAGTCTGGATATGGGCTGCGTAACCTTTATGGAAAGGTATTTCCCGGGCGGCATCATTACACTAGAAAACTTTAATGCCGCAAAGCTCGCCGCGCATGCGTTGTTAGATGATGTCGCCGATACCTTCCTGTGCTTCGACTGGCACAATTGCCTTGGTGCATCGGGAACCCCTCAGGCCATCACAGAAATTCTGGTAGCACAGGGGATCAGCGATGCTATCCGTCTGGATTATCTTAGTAATCTGGAGAAGCAATGTGTTGAATGTGGCAATATTGATGCACTGAATATCATCGGGCTGGAAGACAACCGCAAAGCGATATTTCCGAGCGGTTTGGCCATTCTCATTAGCTTATTTGAAAAGCTGAACATCAAAGAGATGAATATCTCTGGCGGTGCCCTGCGGGAAGGCCTGATATACGGCATGCTGGATAATATTCAGGAAAACGATCGCCGGGCACAAACACTGAATCAGGCCATCGCCCGGTATCATATCGATAAATCTCATGCCGACGCCGTAAGGGGTCTGGCCGTAAATTTATGCCATCAGTTATGTTCACAACAGAATATTTGCCACCTGGATACTGAGGCGGTGCTTGGCGCTGCAGCCACGCTGCACGAAATCGGCCTGCATATTGAATATAAGAAGTACCATGAACATGGTACATATATTCTCACTCATATCGACCTGCCGGGTTTTACACGGCTACAGCGTGCGGCAATTCGTGACCTGGTAGCTCACCATCGAACGAAATTTGCAGGCGACGTGTTTGTTCACTACCACGACGACGTAAAACCCATGCTAGAAGGCCTGCTACGCATTCTGCGCATCGCCGTTGTACTGTGCTTACGACGCCAGAACAAGCATATCCCGGAAGTCAGGTTAACTGTGTCAGGTTCTCACTGGACATTGGAGTTTCCGGATGGATGGCTTAAATCGCACCCGTTAATTAACGCGGAAATGGCAAATGAAGTCTGGCTACAGCACCGCGCGGGTTGGGAGCTTAGCTGCAAGTAGCTACTTGTCCCGTCGTCATAGCCTCAGCCAATTCTCGATTTTTTCCATTACGTTAGCCACGGCCCGGGCATGATATTGATGTTGTCTCCATACCAGATAAAGTGGTTCAGACACAGGGTAGGTTAACGGCTGCACCTCGATTTTATCCTGCCACTGGAATGCATAAACGGCATTCTCCGGAAGAATAGTATACCCTAGCCCTCGACTTACCGGCTCCAGAATAAGGCTGATCTGATTGCAATAGCCGCTGCGGGTTAGCTGGCTGTGTTGGTGATAATCGGTAAAGTTCGAGCTGAGAAGCAAGTTCGCATGATGTGCACCATCCGGATGATCGATAAAGCCCAGCGCATTCAAGCTGTTGATGTCATCCACTTTGGCGTTTACAGGTGTGACTAACAATAGCGCCTCTTGAGAAATTTGACGAAAGGCACATCGCGGGTCTTCTGGTAAGCGGGTCATCAACCCAATGTCAGTATCGCGCCCAGTTATCGCATGCTCAATATCGCTGTTGGGCGCAAATCGTAAATTTATTATGAGTCCGGAATGCTGTTGCTGCAAACTGAGTAGTCTGTCATGCAGCACCAGCCCTGCACTGCCCGGAGACATAATGCGCACTGTGCCTGCATATTCTGATTCCGCTGCAACGCTATCGCTGAGCCGTTCCATCGCAGCCAGTATCGGCTGCGCCTCATGAAACATTCGCTCACCTGCTGGCGTCAGTGTAATTTGATTATCGCTGCGATCAATTAGCGTCATGTTAACGGCGTCTTCCAGTTTGCGAATATGCTGGCTGACACCCGACTGTGTCATGAAAAGACGTTCCGAGGCGCGGGTAAAGTTGCGGGTTTCAACCACACAGCAGAACGTACGTAACCAGTTGAGGTTAACCATAACACTTTGTCATCACAGTTATTAAAATTGATAATTTCACATTATAACAGATGATTTATTACCCTGTTGCGGTATTCAGTAAACAGGAGCAAATCAATGAACACACCGTATCCACGTACGTTTTCACACATTGGAATTTCAGTACCCGACCTTGAAAAAGCGGTGAAATTCTACACCGAGGTACTGGGTTGGTACCTCATTATGAAACCCACAGTTATTGAAGAAGATGACAGTGCAATTGGCGAAATGTGTACAGATGTTTTCGGAGCCGGTTGGAACACATTTAAAATTGCACACCTATCGACAGGAGACCGCATTGGTGTTGAGATTTTTGAATTTGAAAACCAGGAAAACCCTGACAACAACTTTGAATACTGGAAAACCGGTATTTTCCATTTTTGTGTTCAGGATCCGGATGTAGAGGGGCTGGCTGAGAAAATCGTTGCCGCTGGTGGGAAGAAGCGAATGCCAAAGCCGAGGTATTACTATCCGGGAGAAAAGCCTTACAGAATGATTTATATGGAAGACCCATTTGGCAACATTCTGGAGATTTACAGCCACAGTTATGAACTGACATACAGCGACGGCGCTTACTAACCTCTGGCTGCTTTGAGGCCCGCAAGCACCATGCTAGCGGGCCTGCCAATCACGAAGATATAATATTGTCAGTGGCGCTTGCAGCTTTTTCGTAGCCTATGATTTTGTCAGCAACTCAGCCGCTTTCGGAGCAAAGTACGTCAGGATGCCATCAGCACCGGCGCGCTTGAATGCCAGTAATGATTCCAACACTACCTCATCTTCGTTAAGCCAACCGTTAGCGAATGCCGCCTGATGCATTGCGTACTCACCGCTCACCTGATAAGCGAAAGTCGGCACTTCCAGTTCTTGTTTGCAACGCCGGACGATATCCAGATACGGCATACCCGGCTTCACCATCACCATGTCAGCGCCCTCTTCCAGATCCAGTCTGATTTCATGAATGGCTTCATCGCTGTTTGCCGGATCCATCTGGTAGGTTTTCTTGTTGCCGCCTTTGATATTGGCAGCAGAGCCAACGGCGTCACGGAACGGGCCATAGTAGCTCGACGCGTATTTTGCAGAATACGCCATGATTGTGGTATTGATATGTCCGGCCTCTTCAAGCGCATTGCGGATTGCGCCAATGCGACCATCCATCATGTCAGACGGCGCGATAATATCGGCACCCGCGTCAGCATGTGACAGCGCCTGCTTGACCAGAACCTCAACGGTTTCATCATTCATTACGTAACCGTCGTCGTTCACCAGGCCGTCCTGACCGTGGGATGTGAAGGGGTCCAGCGCCACATCAGACATCAATAACAACTGCGGGAAAGCTTTTTTAATTTCGCGCATGGCGGTTTGCGCCAGCCCATCAGGATTATAAGCTTCTTTAGCACATTCTGTTTTTAAATCCATTGGCGTCACCGGGAACAAAGCTAAAGCAGGGATCCCCAACCCGACCCAATGAGCGGCGTCTTTTAATAACTCATCCACAGAGAGTCTCTCTACACCGGGCATAGAGGGCACGCTCTCCCGTTGGCCACTGCCAGGTAAAACAAACACCGGGTAAATAAGATCTTTTACGGTAAGCTGGTTTTCGCGCACCATATCGCGAAGTGCATCCTGTGCCCGTAACCGGCGCATCCGGCGGGCAGGGAATCGTGAATCAGTCATGAACTATCCTGGGAGGTTATCTGCTTTAATCTGGTTTCTGCCAGCCTCTTTGGCGGCGTAAAGCTGTTTATCTGCGTGTTTTAATAATGCCAGTTCGTGCTCTTCGTACGCAACCACAGTGGTCGCAACTCCGGCACTTATCGTCATAGAAATTGACTCGCCGTCAACCTCCACCGGCGTAGATTCAATTGCCTTTCGCATGCTTTCTACCACTTGTTCAGCACCGCTAAGATCAGTGTTTGGCAAAATAATAGCAAATTCTTCCCCCCCATAACGGCATACATCGTCGGTGGGTCGACGTAACAACGACTGCAATTGCTTCGCAACATGGCAGATACAGCTGTCACCCGCAGTGTGCCCGTACTCATCATTGATACGTTTGAAGTGGTCAATGTCAAGCATAGCCAGACTTAACGGCGTTTGCTCACGGCGACTTCGTCGCCCTTCCGCCATCAGTCGCTTATCAAAGTGGCGGCGATTACGGATCCCCGTCATCGAGTCGATAGAATTGAGCGTCTCAAGCTCACGGTTCGCGTCTGATAACTCTCTTAACGCTACCTCCAGCTCCAGCGTTCGCTCTTCAACTTTGTATTCCAGCTCTTCCTGATAACGGGCTTGTACTGCAATCAGATCTTCTTTCGCGGCAAGGGCAGACTTCTCCTGCGCTAGCGCCTTTTCCTGCGCGTCGAACATTTCTTCGCGATTGTGGCTGTAACTTATAGCCAGTACCAGCGCCAGGATAAGCGTTTCCACAGCGGCCCCCAGCATCAGCAGGTAATTGGACGGGATGTCGAATGGCAGCAGGTTGAGGTTGTCCAGACTGGCAGTAAAGCCACTGAACAGCAGAAATGCCCAGGCGAACGAGTAATAGCGCGCAACAACCACGCCTTTGAGTGCCAGCCATATTCCCAGCGCCAGCGTAATAAGCACCACCGCACTCAGAAGCAGCAGGAAAATCCGGATCAGGTAAGCGTAAGGCAGTATCAGGCTTATCAGAATATTTATCGCAAATAACGCGCTGAGGATTTTCAATAAATAGTCTGCGCGTCGACTGTGCTCTGATACCTGCAGCAGCATGCGAGAAAAAATCAGTGCAAACATAATTGCAGCATTTGCAAAAATTGCGACTGCCCGGCCCTGAAACCACACCTGATTTGGCCAGATGTGCGCGTAAGCAAAGCCATGAATTGCGCCTAACGTCAGCGTTAGTGAGAACACATAGCCTGAGTACATTAAAAAAGTGCGGTTTCGGGTTGTCAGAAACAAAAAGAGATTACTTATCCCCATTGCCAGCAAAAAGCCGAAAAATATTCCCATAAACAGGTTCTGCTTCGACGTATGCTCGACAAACTCCTTTTCTTCCCATAACCGGATGGGAAGACGTATGGTCCCTCCCGTTTTCACTCTGACTATTGCCAGTAGCCCTTCATTACTGGACGGAACAGGGAAAAGCAGGGACTCATGTGAGATCGGCCGCGATGAAAAACTTTGCGCATCGCCGCCAGAATAGGTCATTAAAGGCTCGGTCGATTCTGGCGTATAAAATGCCACCTCTATGCTATCCAGCAAGGGGTAGCGAACCTCGACAAGAAAAGCACCAAGATTGTCGGGAGTAGGAGGTAGTGTAAATGAAAACCAGAATGGTACATGATTCATACCCAGGTTCACCGGGTTAGACACCGCTTGCCACTGCCCTTGCGGCACATCAAAGATGCTTTCAAATGTGAGTGTCTGTTCTGTATCCTGCACATACTGCAGATTACCTATTCTTTCGACACTCGTTGACACTGGCACCAGACGAAACGCCACCACGAGAAAAAACGCGATCGCCAGACAGGTTGAAGCAACCAACCAGAGGTCATAACGACGAACCGTGTGTGTACGTAACTGCATTTATATTCTGTTACCCAAGGCCAAACAGACGACAGCTATTAGCATAACTGTTCACACTGATTTGTGCAGGTGTACTTTCGAGTAATTCTGCTACCACCTGCCCAATGTGCGGAATACTGGCTGGCGAATTATGTCGCTTTCGCGGACGCAGGTTTTTTGGGAAAAGATAAGGCGCGTCGGTTTCCAGCACAAGACGATCCAGTGGCAGCGAAGGCACAGCTTCACGCAGCGCGTCGCCACGTTTTGGGTCACAAACCCAGCCTGTGATGCCAATATACAAGCCCATTTCCACATAGGCCTGCATGGTCGCGCGATCACCGGTAAAACAATGCGCAATGCCACCTTTGAGCCTGGGTAGAAACGGCGTCAGGCATGCCTGTTGCGTATCAAACGCATCGCGTTCATGCAGGTATACCGGCAGACCCATTTCTACTGCGATTTCCAGTTGGCGGATAAAGACCGTTTTTTGAGTATCTTGGGGTGAAAAGTTACGGTTAAAATCGAGACCGCATTCTCCGATAGCGACCACACCAGGTGCTCTGGCATGAGCTTTTAACAGGTCGTAATGGGCTTCTTCAACGACTTTTGCATTATGTGGATGGACACCGACGGTATAACAGAGCGATTCGGGAAAAGCCGCATATAGCGATGCGGCTTTTTCCCACTCATCAGGATGGGTAGTAATCAGGCAAATTTTATCGACGCCGACGCTGGCGGCTTCTGCAATAACGGCTTCGGGATCAAGCCGGTCATCTAACAGATTTACTCCCGCATCGAACCATTTCATACTACTTGATTCGTTTGACCTTCATTTGGCGGTTTACATCGCTGCGCGACAGATAGAAAGCCCCGAGCAAACCCCGCTCAATACTGATAGACTGCCCCTCTTCCAACTTCAGCGTGTCACTGTCTGTCTGACGCCAGACTGTGCCGTTATCCAGCGTAACTACATACTTGTCGCGAAGTGACCTGTCAATTTTGACAATCGACGCATACATCATATCGCCACCAGAGTCGTTTGCCTCAGTATGCTCCAGACCAAAGCGAGTGCCAGACTGCTCTGGCGCGGCATTTTGCTGCGCGACTTCCGGCAACGCAGGACGAGGGTTGTTTCCGGCTTGCGGACGCGAGTTGGCCGGTGGCACAGGGTACCCTCGCTTGATAGCCTCTTCTAAGCCGCTGTACTGCCCCATGTCTTTTACAACACGGTCATAGCACACCAGGCGCTGAAGACTGTTATCTACCGACTTACATTTGTTCAGCGCATCTTCTATCGATTCTGCCTGTGCTAAATTTGCTGTCAGTGACAGCGTTCCGGCGATAAAAAGTAAGGCGTTATACTTCATTTATTATCCTTTCTTGATCTTTATTCGGCTGATGAAGAGCCGGGTGTTTCGCTTTCATCTTCATCGTCGTCCGGGCATCGCTTACCCGCGTAGAGGCTGCCGACGATGATGCCGATTTCAAATAACAGCCACATTGGAATTGCCAACAGTGTCTGTGAAATAACGTCAGGCGGGGTCAGTAACATCCCCACTACAAATGCACCAACTACTACATAGGGCCGCTTTTCCCGTAACGACTTAGCATCCGTTACTCCCGTCCAGCACATCAAAATGATGGCAATGGGAATTTCAAATGAGACCCCAAAAGCAAAAAACAGTTTCAATACGAAATTCAAATAACTGGAAATATCCGTACTGACAGTAACGCCCTCCGGTGCCACGCTATTGAAAAACGCAAACGCTATAGGAAACACTACGAAATAAGCGAACGCCATGCCGGCATAAAACAGCAACGTACTGGAAAGCAGCAACGGTGCTACCAGCTTTTTTTCGTTACGATAAAGGCCAGGCGCAATGAACCCCCATATTTGGTATAGGACAAACGGGATAGCGATAAAAAATGATAGCACCAAGGTTAATTTAAACGGTGCAAAAAACGGTGACGCCACATCGGTGGCAATCATTGATGAGTTTTCCGGTAGCGACTTCAGCAGCGGCATGGCAAGAAGCTGGTAAAGGTCATTAGCAAAATATGCCAGACACAAAAACACCACCAGCACGCTCATCAATGCTTTGAGAATGCGTGAACGTAGCTCAATTAGATGAGAAATCAGACTGTTGGGATCAGACATTTATTCTTTTTTGTAAGGTTGCTGAACAGATTTCGCAGCGTCTTTTAGCTCGTCCACGCTCTGTTTCAGTTCAGGGGTAAGATCTTTCAATCCTTGCTGTTCGGCCTTTTTCAGGTTTTCGTGCAATTCATGCACCCGCAGTTGGTGCTCTACTTCCTGCTTAAATCCAGAAGCAGTATTGCGCACACTACGCACCATTTTAATGGTAGAACGCATGGCACCGGGCAACCGCTCTGGCCCAAGAATGAGCAAAGCTAATACGCCAATGACCAACAGTTCCCAAAAGCCAATGTCAAACATCAGGACTTATCTTTTGCTTCGCTCTTGGTATCAGTGTGTACGGTTTCAGAAGTCCGCTTTTCTTCGACTTGTTTTTTTTCATCAAAGTCCGCGTCTTTTTCTTCTTCCGTTACTGCTTTTTTAAATCCTTTTATCGCACCACCCAGATCCGAGCCAATGCCTTTCAGCCGCTTTGTACCAAAAAGCAATACCACGATAACCAGTACAATGAGCAACTGCCAAATGCTGATACCGCCCATAAAAAAACCTCCCTAACTTCAGTCGCAACAGTATGCCACTGCCAGACTCAGCTTTCACGACAATATTTAAAAGATTCGGCATTTTATCTATCTGATTTCGAATACAACCCAATTGTTCCGCCGTTACCAGATGCAGTACTTACGTAACCGTTGATATATCAGACTTTTATTCTCCCAGTTTCATTGCGAAGACATTCACTTGGTTGATGTTTTGCCATCATATTTTTCTTGATGGCAACCGCGGGTACGCATGATATTGTTAATGACATCACGGTTTTCGCCGACGTGATATGTTAGGGAAAACGCTTTTGTAGCGCGTTAAAAAGGATGGTAAAGAAATACGATGTCCTGTCTGTATTTGGTATTTTGTGCTGGGCTTGCAACCTCTTCTCCTGAAGAGGCCGGTTCACCTGTGTTAACCGCTATTGACCGCTCGCCCACATCGTCATCGGTAACTAGTGAGCACTGGCTGGACCGCTGGCAGGATAACCTCACCGACTCAATGGATTACTCGGTAAAACAGTTAGACAGCTTCTTTGCCATGGAAGACAGCACGATGTACGAAGATGCCAAGGCCGAGGGACGCATTCGTTTTGGCTGGGAACCGCGAAGCCGTGATCTTGCAGAAACCGATCTTCGCTTTCGTATTCGGGTTACCCTTCCCTCGCTGGAAAACCGGGTAGATTTACTACTCAGCGACAACGAAGACTTTCAGCAGGAAGATACTATCAAGGCAGCCAGGGAGCCGGCATTCAGAGGGGGCGATTCCACCACCCTCTCGTTGCGCTTTAAACGAGACGTTGACTCGCATTTCTCGCATCGCATCGGTGCCGGACGCCGCGATCAGTTGTATGTAAAAAGTCAGTATGAAGACGTCGTGGCATTTAATGAAGCCTGGGCGATGCGCTATGATGCGGAACTTTACTATTATACCCGCGACCGGCTAGGTGCTGAGATAGGCACGTCATTTCAATACATCAGCCCGCACGATCATGTAATGCGCTTCAATCACCGATTCTACTTTCGCGATGACTCTAATGATTGGTTGTGGCGACATGAGTTGCAACAGCTGCAGCCAATAAATACGAATAACGCGCTGGTTTACAGCGTGTTAGTTGAGGGGCTGAGTCAGCCCACTTATCAGGTAGAAGAAGTTTACACCAGCGTACGCTGGCGCACGAATCCGTTACGCGACTGGCTTTATTTTGAAGTCGAGCCGTTTGTATTGTGGCTTCGCGAAGAAGACTTCAAACCTTCCTATGGCCTGGCCCTACGAGTAGAGGCTTTCTATGGGAAAGAACACTAGCCTAAGTTGATTTGTGCAGGTCGAGCTGAATTGACATCGCAAATTCTGGTTGCGCGTTATCCGGTTGCACGCTCTCTGCTGTGTCCCGTAACGGCCTCAGCGGTTCGTTTCCTACCAACGGCCGTAACGGTTTTAAGCGGTTGTCAGGCTAACCGGCAGCCCACACCGGGATGACATATGTGGGCCTGATTGCACGCCGGTTACGCGGAACAGCAATAAGCTGCGCAGCAAGAAAACCTTTATCTCCTCTGAGGCTTCTATGCTAGTTGCGATTCACTTCGTAGCGAATAACAAAGGGTAGCTGCTGGTAACTGCAATGCATTTCTGATGCACTGAACCGTGTTTGATCACTGGCTTTCAACACATACTGATTGCCAAACTGTGTCCAGCTAATGACATTATCGCTACCGCATTTGTAGCTTACTTCACTTCGCCACTTACCCTCATAATCACTTTTTATTGGTATCGCTTTTGTCAAAGATTCGCCCCTCAGGGCTATCTGCCACTCTCCGTTTCGCAGCGTCGCAACCGTGCCACTTGCCCAATAGTGGGCGTGCCCGGCTACCTGTCTCACGAATGCCTTTCTGGTTTGCTGATCCAGCCATTCATGTTCAGTAAGGTCGGCGACAAATACGCCGCGCTCTCCGACCACACGAAACAACGCAGTATCGCTGTCTTTTTTGCCGACCATCAGCGCTGTAGTTTCATCGACGCCAAAGCCCAGAGACTGCCCGGAAAGCAGCGTGGTCATAACCAGCCGGGTTTCGCGGTCACGTTCAGAAAAATGTGTGTCAATGATCCCGTGGGAAAACAGCCCCGTCCCGCCTGTAGATTTCAGTGTAATATCTCCGGGTTTCAGACCATTTTCACAGCGTTTCCCTTCACATCGCTGGGACGGAGCATCCAAGTAAAAGATCCCTCTGGACATCGCGTTTTCCGGATCGCCACTGGTCAACATCGGAACAGGCTTATGCTCGTTCACTCCGCCTCCCTGAAAAGCTGTTCCAGCACTGGTTCCCCCAACAACCAGCGTTCCCTCTGCTACCCGCGAACATATGCGGTCCAGCAAAACAGATGATGAACCATCCGGGCGTAGTAACGCTGCCAGGGTTTTGCTTTGATCGCCGCCGTTAAAGAATATGCCGTGCGCCTTATCTAACAGAGCAAGCAGCCTATCCGGGTTTTTACATAACGTTTGCTGCTGCTTTGCACGCTGCGGATATAGTCGCTCGCGATCAAATACATTAAAACGCTTCCGGATAGTTGCTAATGCGTCGCACCCATTACCAGACTGAGGTAGCGTAAATGCTGCATGCTGAAAGGCAGCGCTTACCGGCAACCAGTGCGTGTCCGCCCCGAGATCGGTAAAAATGCCGGTATAAAAATCCGCAACGCTGAAGGGATCTCTTGCTGAAGCGGTTACTACCAAAATGGTAGGTACGCCACTATCGGCACGCAAGCGAGCCTGCTCAACAAAAGCCGCATAAATGCGCCGGCTATGAGGATTAGTGGTCCCTTCGATACTGACTTTTTCTGTCAGTCTCGCACCCTTTTCATCGGTCTGGTTAACTTCGTGTGTATCCAGCAACGCGAAGTAAACATAGTCAGGCAGGTGACGTAATTCATCGTTAGTGATCCCCTGCGCATTTAATGCATCAAAAAAGGCATTTTTTGACACTGCCGCCACTTTACCTTCTGCATAAATATGTTCCAGAGCTGAATGAAGCCGCGAAATGACTACGCTATTTTTTTTCCATTCTGATAACGCGTTGTGAAATCTGGCGTGGCTTTCTGCCGTTATTTCGTACAGATCCTGATTTTTGGCAGAAGAAAAAAAGACGTCTTTATTGCAGTTATGAGGCAGGAAACTGGAACAGGTTTTTAACGCTCCACCGGCTAGTACCAGATTATATTTTTCTTCAGCATCAGCAAAAAATGGAAACAAAGCAATGATAAATAAGAACTTTATGCATATTCCATTTGTTGACTGTCTAGTCTGGTTTACTTTTTTAGCACGAGAGAATATCTGAGAAAGCACCATGAGATCCTGTAGCAAGATTGAATTGACTTTCCGTTACACTAGTGTTAACAAATTATTTAAGTCAACGCGGGATCACATTTTCGCGAGCGTCTGAAATTTGAATAAATGCATATTTTTGCATTTAGAGGCAAAGTCAGTTTCATGATTAAAAAAGCTGCCAATCTCGGCAACTACCGTTACCAAAATTACTATTTGTCGGAGTGGTTCGACGAATAGCCCCGGAACCTCCCGTTTTCTTCGGGACGTTTTTTGCTGCGCGCTCTGCAGCACCAATCCAATAAAATTTTGTTAACCCGGCCCAAGGGCCGTCTCGCGATCACGTCGGCGTTAAGACCGGCATCGTGTTGAGGGAATCATTATGAAACTATCCAGACTTACCGCTGCCGTTGTAGGCAGTCTAGCTACGCTTTCTACTTCTGTGCTCGCTCAGGAGGCAACTGACTCATCCACCGAAGAGGTGGTTGAACGCATCCAGGTGACAGGCACAAATATCCGCGGTGTTGATATGGAAGGAGCCCAGCCGCTTACCATCCTCAGTGCCGAGGATATCGCCAAAAGCGGTGCAACATCACTGTCTGACCTGATGAAAACGGTTAGCCAGGCACGTGGTGGGGTGGGCACCTTCGACACTACCCAAAGTGGCGCTACCTCAACGGCAACGCCTGCCGGTCAGGCTGCCGCGTCATTGCGTGGAATTGGCCCGTCTGCCACCCTCACGCTGGTAAATGGACGGCGCATTGCAGCCAGTTCGTTTGCAGCCGGTACCGAAAATTTTGTCGACATCAACAGTATTCCGGCATCCGCTATTGAGCGCGTAGAAATTCTTGCGACCGGGGCGTCAGCCATTTACGGCGCCGATGCGGTAGCGGGAGTTATCAATTACATTTTAAAAGATAACTTTGACGGCCTTGAATTAAACGGCAGTTACGAGAACACAACCAACAGTAACGATCATGGTGCGATTAACCTGCAGGCATTGTGGGGCACGAAAGTCGCAGAGGGCAACCTGACAATTTTTGCCGACTACTACGATCGCAAAGAAGCAAAAGCCACCGACTTCAGTCAGACCCGCGACCCTATTCTTACCAGCAGCTATTCGTACTTGCCTAAGAATACGCCGAATATCTATTACTTCTCTGAAGTTGACGGCCTGGAAATTGGCGCACCCAACTGTGCCACACCTTACGTCACCACCGAATTTGGTGAAGAAATCTGTGCTTACTATGGCAATGGCGATGACTGGCTGGAAACACCGCTGGAAACCTTTTCCGGTGGCCTGACCTTTACCCGCGAATTCGACGATGTGACCTGGAAGACGAACCTGCTGGTATCGCACTCGTCGTCTACCTCCTACTCCACCCCGGCGCCAATTAATCAGGTGGATGACACCGAGGGCCCCTGGGCACCAGTGTCCGCGCTCAATGTATTTAGTGACGATGTGCGCAACGCTCTGCTAGACAGAATGTACATCGACCCGTTTGATACCCAGGCCGGACAGGAACTGGATGGATTCCGCTACGACGCACGATTCAGCGATCCGCGCACTATCGACATTGATACCACAGCCTGGCGCCTGGTTTCTGAAATCAGCGGCACCTGGGAGCAATGGAACTGGGCCAGCGGTATCACGCTGTCCCGCTCTGAGTCTGAGCAGGTAGCCAGCGCCGGTGTATACAACCGCTACCTGTACACCGCAGCGGTGCATGGTGAACTGTGTAGTAATGGCAGTATTGCCAGCTATGACGCGGATGCTGACTCCCTGTCTTGCGCCAGTGGCGATCTGCTACCGATGTACAACCCGTTTGCTACCGGTGATGCGGCGAATCAGGATATCCTCGCCCGAACACAGGCGATGCCAACCCGTGACGGTGAAAGTACCGTGTACGGCTGGGACTTTAAATTCGATGGCGAGCTGATGGAATGGGGCAACGATTATATCTATCTGGCCGCCGGCGCGGAAATCCGTCGCGAGGAAATCACCGATACCCCATCGGTTGATGCCCGTGCCCGTGCGGAAAACAACTATTTAGTTGATGTATTTGGGTTTGGCTCAAGCTTGTCTGCTGCAGACCGCACTCAGTGGGGCGTATTTGCGGAATTGCTGGTACCGGTGTCCGATAAACTGGACCTGAGCCTGGCTGGCCGTTTTGATGAATACGATGACTTTGGCAGTACCTTTAACCCCAAAGTAGGTTTGACTTTCCGTCCACTGGAATCACTCATTTTACGTGGTTCATGGTCAACCGCGTTCCGCGCACCGTCACTGACGCAAGCCGGGGTAAAATTACGTACCACCCGCGCGTCATTCGACTGCTCGGCAAATGACGAGGTTGCCGACCTTTACTGCGAAGGGGAAGGCGCTATTCGCGGCAATAACGTGTTGGAGTTGGGTAACCCGCAATTGCGCGCGGAAGAATCAGAGTCCTTCAGTGTGGGTATGGCATGGAGTCCGGCAGAACAAACTCACGTCACTCTGGATTACTGGCAGTTTGATCACGAAGACATTGTTGATACCAACATGACTGGCGTGCTGGCTAATGCCATCGGAAACGCCTCGCTGCGTCATTGTGGCGTAATCCCGGACGGTGAGCAGGGGATTTCTTATGAGGAAGACTTGTGTCTGGTGACTGATACCAACGGGCTGGCCATTGAAGATGACGGTGCAAACCTCTCTGAAATACTCGATGCCTGGGTAGCATTCGACGACCCCCGTTATGCTGAACTGCCGCTGTATCGCGACCATGTACTGCTGCTGGATAACACCGGTACGCAAACGCTGGAAGGGGTCGACTTCAATGTCGCGCACGACATTACCCTTTCCGGCGGCACGCTGGAAATGGGATTATCCGGTACGCATTATCTAACCTATGAGCGCAACAAACCGGGTTCTGACGAAATCGAGTCTCTCGCTGGCACCTTCCGGTATCCTGAAACTGTAGCCACGGCCGAACTTTTTTGGGTGACCGATGACTGGTACGCCGGTATGTATGTGTATTTCACCGACAGCTACATGGATGAGACAGAGCGTCTGCGTGGCCGCGAAATCGATGAGCTTGAGGCTATCGGCGCGCTGGATGCCAACGGTGAGCGCGATATCAGCAGTTGGACCACGGTCACTTTCAGCGCCGGTTACTATCTGGAAAACGCAGATATCCGCTTTACGGTAGATAATCTGTTTGACCGCGATGCACCAACTGCCTATGGTTCAGCCAGAGGGTTCGATGCCTATAACCACGACCCGTACGGCACCAGCTATCGCGTTTCGCTTAGCTATTATTTCCAGTAACCTTACCGATGTGGAACGGGCAATGTTTTGCCCGTTCATTTCCAGCCGGAGAGCAATGTGAAATCTGAATTGCGCGCTGTTCAGCGCATGCCTGATGCGTTTGTTATTCTGTTTTTTGTCATCCTGATTGCCGGTGCCATGACCTTTGTGGTTCGCCCCGGCGCGTTTTCTACCGAGACGGTTGCGGTAGGGGAAGCCGGTGACGAACGAACAGTAATCGACGCCAACTCGTTTCGATATACCGCAGACAGCCCGGCAGGTGTGGCGCTGTTCGATGGTTCCGGTAGTCAAACCGGATTGTTGAACTATGCCTTTGACGGACTGGTATCCGGTGATCGCTGGGGGTCGGCGGTGGGAGTCGTTGCCTTTATTCTGATTGTGGGCGGCGCCTTTGGGATCGTGATGAAAAGTGGTGCCATCCACAACGGCATTCTGGCGTTAATTGCCCGCACGCAAAAAGCGGATAAACTGATTATTCCGTTAATGTTTCTGCTGTTTTCATTAGGCGGCGCTGTATTTGGTATGGGCGAGGAAGCTATCGCCTTTTGTATCGTTCTGGTGCCACTGGTGATTGCTCTTGGTTATGACAGCATTACTGCGGTATTGATTACTTACGTTGCCACCCAGATAGGCTTTGCCACCAGCTGGATGAACCCGTTCTCCGTTGCTATTGCGCAGGGAATAGCAGATGTGCCGCTGATGTCGGGGCAAACGTTTCGCATCACAATGTGGGCCGTATTCACGCTTGCCGGACTCATTTTTACCCTGCGTTATGCCAGCAAAATAAAACAGCAACCCGCCACCTCGCTAAGCTATGAATCCGATGCCTTTTTCCGCGACAAGGAAGAAGCAGTGGAAAGCACATTCAGTCGCACCGATGGCATCATACTGCTGGTCTTTCTTGCTGCTATCTTATGGGTAATATGGGGAGTCACAGCGAAAGCCTACTACATCCCGCAAATTGCTTCGCAGTTTTTCGCGATGGGGGTGGGTATTGGTATCATTGCCTGTTTCGCGGGACGCATGCGCGCCAATGATATCAGTCAGGCGTTTGTTGAAGGGGCTCGCGATCTGCTGCCTGCGGCTCTGATTGTGGGTATGGCAAAAGGTATCGTGCTAGTGCTGGGCGGTGATGATGTCACTTCCCCATCAGTATTAAATACCCTACTACACCATACCAGCGAGCTTATGGCTGATACCAGTTCTGCCGTCTCTGCGGTTGCTATGTTGGTATTTCAGGGCATATTTAACTTCTTTATTGCATCAGGCTCGGGGCAGGCGGCCATTACCATGCCGCTTATGGCGCCGTTGTCTGACCTGGTCGGGGTAAGCCGACAGGTTGCGGTGCTGGCCTTCCAGTTAGGTGACGGGCTGACAAATCTGATTATTCCTACCTCAGCGTCGCTGATAGGTTGTCTTGGGGTAGCGCGTCTGGACTGGTCGGTCTGGATACGGTTTGTCTGGCGTTTTGTGCTGATGCTACTTCTACTTGCCGCTGGCACAGTGGTGCTGGCAGTAATGACAGGATTTTCTTAAATGATCACGTTGATTAAGGGCGCAGATGTTTATGCGCCCACGCCGATGGGCATCAATGACATATTGATAGCTCACGACAAAATTGTACAAATTTCACCATCTATCTCTATTCAGGGAGATGCAGTGTCGGTAATGGATGGCACGGGGTGCATTGCCATGCCGGGACTGGTGGACTCGCTGGTACATATCACTGGTGGCGGTGGCGAAGGCGGCTTTCATACCCGCACTCCACAGATGCAGCTAACCGAGGCAACCACTGCGGGTGTAACGACGGTGGTAGGTGCACTGGGAACTGACGCTACCACCCGCACCCTCCCCGACCTTATTGCCAAGGCGCGCGCGTTATGTGAAGAAGGGATATCGGCCTACTGCTACACCGGCTCGTACCAATTACCCGCGCGAACTATTACCGGCAGTATCACCGATGACATTATCCTGATAGATAATATGATAGGCATTGGCGAGGTGGCGATTGCCGATCACAGAGGCTCACAACCTACCACTCAGGAGCTTGCGAAAGTGGCTGCTGATGCCAGAGTGGGCGGCATGCTTTCTGGCAAAGGCGGGATAGTAAGCATTCACACAGGTGACGCTTCTGATCAGCTGACCTTGCTGCATGACGTCATTAATACGACCAGCATACCTGCCAGTCAGTTTTATCCAACCCACATTAATCGCAGCCAGTCATTGCTGGAGGCCGGACAACGCTGGTGTGAAGCCGGTGGTATTATTGATATGACCACCAGCACTAACAAACAGTTTATCGAGGAAGGAGAAATTCCTGCTGCTCAGGCTATAGCCTGGTGCCTTCAACAAGGAATTAATGCCAGTCAGCTAACAATGAGTTCAGACGGTAATGCCAGCCTGCCAGTGTTTGATGCAGACGGCGAACTCATCGGGCTGGAAGTGGGTAAAGTGCGCAGCTTATTTGATGCTTGGCAAACTCTTGCGAGGACAGAAGATGTGTTGTTACAAGATGCCATCGCAGTGGTAACATCCAGCCCGGCGTCAGTGCTTAAACTCAAGAATAAAGGTAAGCTGGCGGCCGGTTGCGATGCCGACATTGTGTTGTGCGACGCAAAAAGCCTGAACATCCAAGACGTTTTAGCCCGTGGTAAACGCATGGTGAGCAACAAAGAGGCCCTGATTAAAGGCACGTTTGAAGCATGACTATCCATGCGCTTACAAACAAATCGACAGCACCAATACGCGCAGGAAAGTCTTAAAACACAACCTACTTTCTTGGCCTATATGTGATTGTAAGCAATTACGCATTGCTTTATTTAGTACATAGAAAAAGGCGAGCAAAAGCTCGCCTTTTTTACTCTCTCTTCATGTCGTTAACGGATTAATGAGTTAAAAAAGTTAAGGACGCAGTGCCCTTTCACCTCTTGCCAGTCCACACACGCCCGTGCGTGAAGACTCAATAATTTCCGCACACTGTCCCATCGTCGTCGCGAAAGCATCCAGCTTGTCACTGGTACCGGTGATTTCAATGGTGTAGTTCGCGGCGTTTACATCGACAATGCGGGCCCGGAAGATGTCCGTGTTGCGTTTCACCTCGGCGCGAATAGCCTCGCTGCGGGTTGCCACTTTTACCAGCATAAGCTCCCGCTCAATATGCGCACCCTCTGTCAGGTCGACGACTTTAAGGACATCAATAAGCTTATTTACTTGCTTAGTGATCTGCTCAATGACCTTATCATCGCCATGGGTGATGATAGTGAGTCGTGACAAACTGGGGTCATCCGTTGGTGCCACACATAACGAGTCTACGTTGTAACCGCGCTGGGAAAATACGCCTATTATTCGTGACAAGGCACCCGGGGCGTTTTCCATCAATACTGAAATAATACGTTTCATCAGGTTCGCTCCGTCTTGCTTAAACGCATGTCGTCCATTGCGCCATACTTAATCTGCATGGGATACACGTGTTCGTTCTGATCGACCGAAATATCCATAAATACCAGACGGTCTTTATGGCTGAAACATTCCTCCATAGCGGCATCGAGCTGATCCAGCGTATCCACCTTTATGCCCACATGACCGTATGCCTCGGCAAGCTTCACAAAATCCGGCATCGAATCCATATAGGAATGGGAGTGACGGCCTTTATAAATCATGTCCTGCCACTGTCGCACCATACCCAGCGCGCGGTTGTTCAGCGAGATAATCTTTACCGGTAAGTTGTATTGCAGGCAGGTGGACAGTTCCTGAATATTCATCTGAATACTCCCGTCACCGGTGACGACCACGGAGGTTGCTTCCGGATGTGCAAACTGCACGCCCATGGCAGCAGGCAAACCGAATCCCATGGTGCCCAGACCACCTGAGTTTATCCACTGACGAGGCTTATCATAAGGATAGTAAAGCGCTGCGAACATCTGGTGCTGACCTACGTCAGAACTCACATACGCTTCGCCATTAGTATGCTTATATAGCGACTCAATAACGCGCTGCGGCTTAATTACCGTATCGCCCTGCTCATAATTCAGGCACTTACGGCCGCGCCACTGACCAATTTGCTGCCACCAGTCTGCAAGCTTTTCTTTCTGCCCAGACAAATCTTTTTTATCTACCTGCTCCAGCAACTGCTCAAGCACTTTGTCAACCGAGCCCACTACCGGAATGTGCGCGTTCACGGTTTTCGAGATAGACGCCGGATCGATATCAACATGAATAATGTCGGCATGTGGGCAAAATTTATCCACATTATTGGTCACGCGATCATCAAATCGTGCACCGAGTGCCAGGATGCAGTCGGAATTGTGCATGGTTTTGTTCGCTTCCAGCGTACCGTGCATTCCCAGCATACCGATAAATTGCTCATGGGTTCCTGGCATTGCCCCTAGTCCCATCAGGGTGCACGTCACCGGCGCCTGAAGCTTTTCAGCCAGCTCGATCACTTTCGCAGAGGCGTCCGACGCAATCGCACCGCCCCCAACATAAAGCACGGGGCGTTCAGCTTTCATTAACGAATCGACTGCTTTTTTGATTTGTTTCGGGTGACCACGCTCCGTCGGATTGTATGAACGCATGGTCACATCGGTCGGAAACACATAGGGGTGCTCTTCGGCGACGTTAACAATATCTTTGGGCAGGTCGACTACCACCGGTCCAGGACGGCCGGTATTGGCAATGTAATAGGCTTTCGCAATAGCCTCGGGAATATCAACGGCACGCTTTACTAAAAAGCTGTGCTTCACGATAGGACGTGAACAGCCCACCATGTCGGTTTCCTGGAATGCATCTTCGCCTATGTGCATAGACGGCACCTGCCCTGACAAAATCACCATGGGAATGGAGTCCATGTACGCTGTAGCAATACCCGTTATAGTATTGGTTGCGCCTGGTCCCGAGGTGACGAGCACTGTGCCGGTTTTGCCAGTTGAACGTGCATACCCGTCCGCCATATGAGCGGCTGCCTGTTCATGACGCACGAGGACATGTTTGACATCATCCTGCGCAAATAACGCATCATAAATGTCGAGCACGGCACCACCTGGGTAGCCGAACACATGTGTCACTCCTACATCTTTTAGCGCTTCAACCACCATGGCAGCGCCTGACATCATCTTCACAGTGAAATCTCCTGTATTAAGGGTGTTTTCCGCGGTTTATTGACCGTAGGCGGACTATATCTAAGAGAATAGGAAGATAAAACACTAAAATACAGAAAAGTGAGATATATATCCCAATATAAGAAAATATTAGGATGAATATTTCATTTACGCAGCGTAAACACAACTAAATGAGGCTAAACTTTACATTCATTTAACATTTTTCAGTTACGCTGATGATGCGCCTTTCTAATCGTCATCTACATCAATGTCGAGAGGACTGTCATCATCATTTACGTCATCTTCTGCATCCATAACCGCAGCCTTTTTAGAGCCATATATACTGGCGGCTCTCGGGCGATGAATACGCTGTTGATATTTTACCCACGCCTTCTCAGCAGGTGTAACCGGCTCCCTATGTCCGAATGCAGCCTCAAGGTAGCCATGCTCTTCCTCGTTCTCTGGTGATATTTTGCCATCGACCAACGCTGCAATCAGACTACCACGTTGCTGCAGTATTTTACTTTCCGATATGGAAAAATCGCCGGATCGGCCAAAACCGTATGGGTAGTGCTTGGGATCACTGAACAGTCGTGTTGCCAGTATTTCGCGGGTAAGTTTGCTCATGTCTGTTTCCCCTCGTGCTCGAACTACGTCGCCATCGCTCTGAAAGCAACGAATTGCTTGCTTCTGTATGTGGTCGGCAACGCCAGGAAAGGCTTTATGGATACTCGCAGCGCCACCATAGTAGAGTGCTATACCCTAGGTATTAGCTGCTAGTAAAAATGCTGTCAAACAAAAAGGCGACCAAATGGTCGCCTTCTTTAAAATGATCACCAAAGTGTCACATATGAGGTTACGCTAGAAGTCCTACTTAGCTTTTTCGTGATTTCGGGACCCACGCCCACACCATTTCGCAAAGCACAGGTTCAATGCCCTGCGCATCCGTTACCTTAACCTGTACAGTAACTTCGCCTTTATCCTGTGTCTGCATCTGCTGGATTTGTTCGTCGGTCAGCCAGGCAATGGCCTGCATATCACCCTGCGCTCGCTTTACATACTGCAAGTTCATATTTTTGATAAGCGGTAATTTATCTCCCGGAAGATTAACGCCAACCACAAATCCTGTTGCTGACTCAGCTAACAGCGCCATACCTGCCGCATGGACACTCCCAATATGATTTTGTACTTTCTTGTAGTTTTTTTGTCGAAATGTCACCGATTTCAGGTCGGTTTCAAGGATATCCACACTCACCGTGCCGGTAAGCTTTACCTTAAAACGAAACATCCAGGTAAGTAGCTTACTGCGAAGCCACGCTGGGTAGGTGTTTGCTTTCATCGCAAACTGACGTAACGGATTTGATGCTGCCATAATTTGCTCTCGCCATCTGGTTTGACCAGTTAGCCTAAGGCGAGGCGCTGGGAAAGGCAAGCTTTTCTACTTTGAAAATACAGTCTGTGTTATCAGGACCTCACACCTAATAATTGCTGAAGCGCTTCAGTGTGCGCTTTATAGTGTTTCCAGCGACCAACCGAGCGCGCGTTAATCGCTTCTCTCACCTGGACCTTGCTGGCAGTAGACACCGGTGATTTATTGGTCTCAACCTGCACGCACTGTGGCTCCCAGTCCAGCCCACAAAATTGAATGAGCTGTTTGACTTCCGCTTCAGGATTAGCGACGAGGGCTTCATAAGACTGCAAACGAATTGCTTCCGGATGATGTGCCGACCACAGTGCCATTAACTCTTCAAATCGCTGATAAAAGCGGCCGATATTCATCAGATCATAAGCGTATGCATAGTAGGGGCTGTTGATAGAAAATAGCTGGCGAAAATTACCTACGCAGGTATCCATCGGATCGCGAACCAGACATACAATTTTGGCTTTTGGCAGCGCCCGGCGAATCAACCCGACGTAAAAGAAATTAAAAGGCAGCTTATCCACTACATAATGATGGTGTTGGCGTAAAAACGCGGTACGCTCCAGATAGCGTTCGCCAAGTGTGGTGAAGTTCAACGCTTCTGCCGCCGCCAGCGTAGGCAAATCCAACACCTGATTAGATGAAGTGGCGGTAAGCTCTTTTACGGCAACGCCAAAATCCTGCAGCTCTCCTCCCGAGGTAACCTGGCTATGGTTACTGATAATTCTTTCCACCAACGTCGTTCCGGAGCGAGGCATTCCAATCACAAAAATAGGACTGTCACTGTCACTGCCGCCGGTAATTTTCGCAGAGTCTGCAGCGGTTTGTTCCAGAAAATCAAACAACGCCTGAAAACGTGAATCGATATCCGAAAACTGTTTTCGCTTAGGTGCTTTCGCTTTGTTCAGCACCTCAAAGGCCCGGCTGTAGTCGCCGATAGCTTCGTATTCTTTTGCCAACGCATGACCCACGTGCAGCCCACCGTCAGCATTATCTTTTAGTTGTTCCTTCAGCACTGACAGGCGCGCGATGTGGTTATCGTCAGCAGTCATCCCCCCGAGATCGGACAGCGCGAAGTGAGCCTGATAATAATCTGGTTTCAGAGTAATGGCCTTTTCAAAACCTTCTCGCGCAGCGTTAAAGTTTCCCGCGAATTTACACGACACCGCGTGGTTGTAATAAAAAAACGGGTTATCGGGCGACAGTGATATCGCCTTTTCGAAATAGGGTAAGGCTCTGTCATGAGCACCGACGCGGCTGAGCGAAACGCCAACAGTATCTAACTCTAGTGCCCTTTCCAATGCATTGACAGGGGCATTATCCACAGCAGCAAGAGCCGCAGACATATCACCTTTCAAGGCATGGCACTTTGCAAGGTAGGCAAAGGTTAACGGACGGACTGTCAGCGCATTGGACTTTTCCAGCAAACTAATAGCTTTATTGATCTGCCCCATTTCGATGTGAATAATGCCAAGTAAAAAATAGGCATGTGCATCGTCACCCCACTGTTTGATCAGGGTAACGCACGCTTTATGCGCCGAAACGAAATCTCGTTGATTTATCGCCTTACCAGCGGCCTCTAACAACTGTGCTCGATTATCCATTCGCGTCCGTCTTACTTCTGTGTCGAAAACGAAAAAGGCACTCAGTGAGTGCCTTTGTGATTCACTCTTACCACACAATGGCCTGTACTGGATGGCAAGGTAATGTGTAAGAGTAAGTCTAAACGACCTGAATTAAAACGCCATTATAACTCAAACCGATAATTGAATTTTAAGCCTATGGTACGAGGCATTAGCAGGTAATGACCGTAATTACGCAGTATTTCAGTACCATTTGGTGTCATCTCGTCGAATACTGCCATGTTCATGTCACCTTTATCACGACGCACTGAGGTATAGGCGTACTTGTCGAACAGGTTGTCAATGTAGAAAGTAACAGACCAGTCATCATCAGATAGTCGGGCATTGAAGTTGGAAACGGCGTACCCGGGAATTGCCTCGGCATTCTGACGAAGTCCGACTGTAGAGAATACGTCGCTTTGCGCTGTCAGACCGTAATTGACATCCAGAAGCTTGTCATCGAATACTTCTGTAGAGTAAGTCACACCAAAAGAAAACTGATGCTGTGGTGAGCCCGGCAAGCGATCGCCATCTTTGCCGTCATAAAAATCCTGCAGCGGCGTCCCCTGGTCGTCGAATACACCAAACAGAAATGGTGCATCGGCGGTTAACTCTGCATTCGTGTTTGAATAGGTGGCATACATAGTCAGATAGTCAGTGACGATGCCGCGAACCGACAATTCAACCCCTTGCGCTGATGCGCCCTGAGCATTAACGGTAATCGGCTGTTGACCATTGATGGTAGCACCGCCAACCTGCGGATCGTTCCAGTCTACATAGAATAATGCGGTATTTACTTGCAAGCGGTTGTTGAAGTAGCTGGTTTTTAAGCCAATCTCATAGTTCGTTGTGGTGTCCGCCACAAATACCTGCTCCCGGGGAAGCGCACAAACAATCTGGTTTTCAATTTCGTCAATGTTGTCAGGACATGCTGCTACACCATTTGCTCCACCAATGCGGAAGCCCTCACTGATAGTCAGATAACCCATCATGTCAGGATTAAACTGGTAGCTGGTATTAAATTTGAATAGTGTACCGCTGTCATCAGCCTGCTCGTTGCCATAGTCCAGCTCAATCGAATCAGACGCACGACCATCAAACACCGTATAATACAACGGCAAATCGACTGCCGATTCCGACTCGACATCATACTCATAAGCACGCAGGCCAACAGTGACATCCCAGGCGTCAGTCAACTCATACGTCACTTCACCGAAAATGGCTTTTTCGGTGATTTCAGTATTATCTACCGAGTAATATTCCAGTGCATCCGGACGGTAATTTCCGTCTACGCCCCAAACCTCAATCGCATAAACGTCGAAATTAGGCGTGAACTCTTTACTGCTGCCGTTATATTCAGAGTTGTAATAAAAGCCACCAACAATCCAGGATAGCGGGCCGTCGCCCTGCGAGACTAAGCGAACCTCTTGCGTGAAAGTATCCTGATCATCCAGTTCTTCGGTGTAAGAAGAAAATGCCGGGAACTCTTCATAACTGTAATCAAGGCGAATCAACAGATCGGTCTGGTCACGCTGTCCCACGGCATCAAACTGAGAGAACCCCGTAGCACTGGTTAACTCGGCAAATCCTAGGTCTGCCGTTACTTCCAGGCTCAGTAGCTGGTCTTCTTTCTCGCGAGGCTCTTCATAACGATACGCGGATTCATAGGGGCCGATAATATCGCTAAGCGGATTTTCCGGAGCCAACGCATTATGATGTGTAATTGAACGCCCTTCGGTATCCTGCTTCTGATAGAAGTAAGTAAGCGTGCTGTCTAACCAGTCATTTGGTAGCCAACGCACCGCAATGCGACCGGTAAGCGTATCTTCACCATTGGCATCTTCCACCTGGCGAAGGTTTTCGCTTACTGCTGACGGATCATCCCAGTCAGGGTCGGGTAGCGACACACCGCCTTCGCGAACGACATAGTTATAATCTATAAAGCCAGGGTTGCTAAAGTAGTTCAGAGACGCCCTAACGCCCAGCTCCCCTTCAATAATGGGGGCGTTGAAGACAAAGCCACCTTCGCCGCCCATCGAATCAGCTTCAGACAGACTGAAAATATCTCCAAACACTTCACCAGACGTAAAGTCGAGGTCGACTTTTTTAGGCAAATAGCGAATTGCGCCACCTAACGTTCCGGCTCCATATAAGGTTCCTTGTGGGCCTATAAGGACTTCCACCCGGTCAACATCAACCAGTCGCAGGTTTAGAAATAACGGAATTTCACCAAAGTAAGTTGCAACCGTACCGCCGTCGGCTCCTGGGCCAGAGGAGTTCGTGTTGAGGCCGCGAACAATAATCGGAGAGTCAGAGCGTCCGCCCTGGTCTGTTACTGTCAGTCCGGGCACCCAGCGGGCAACACCATCAAGATCTTCTATATTTTGTTGCGCCAGTGTTTCGGACGTAATTGCCGAAATATTGATAGGCACTTCCTGTAGTGTGCCGCTACGGCGGGTTGCCGTAACTTCTATCTTCTCGATTTGCTTTTCACTGACAGTCGCTTCCTGTGCAACGGCCGCCGTCCCGGTTAATGCTGTAAATACAGCGCCGGCAACGACAGATATAGCAAATGGCTTGCCTTTGTGGATGGTCATGTGTTTCTCCTGGTGTGCGTAAACGGCTGCAACCGTATTTTTGTTAACCAGACCAGAGCACTTTTTGTGCCTACTTTGAAAAGGATTTTGATAAGAATAAGAGCGATCACTTGCACTAATGCGCATATTTATTCACAAAAATAAAGCATTCATGCGTTTTCTGGGATCTTACCGTTTTCATTTGCACCGTTTATGAGCAAAAAAACCAGAATACCGACCACTCAGCACGAAAAACGTGCAGGATATCGCTATTAACGCACCAATGCAGCACGATGAAGCACGACTATTTATTCACTCTTCGCATAGAAGCTGAATAAAAGGTGACCAGTTGTAACGAGCACGCATTTTATGCTGAATAGTGCTTGCTGAAAAAAAAGAAGAAGCAGAAACAGATTCGTAACTGGCAGCCACGCTGTCGCGACTCGTCGCGAAAGGCACGTGAAGTGCTGACATACCAAGATGAATGTGTAAAAAATTGGAGCGGGAAACGAGATTCGAACTCGCGACCCCGACCTTGGCAAGGTCGTGCTCTACCAGCTGAGCTATTCCCGCGTATTTCTGGTTGCGAGCCGCCAGGGTAGTTGTTGTCTCCGTCACCTTGCCAAATTGGCAATCACTTCGTGACGAGATACGTACTCTACCAGCTGAGCTATTCCCGCGTATCGGTGCTTATCCAGGCTGTCAGGGTAGTTTTCGTTTTCGTCACCTTGCCAAATTGGCAATCACTTCGTGACGAGATACGTGCTCTACCAGCTGAGCTATTCCCGCATAAGAGGACTGTGCTTTCGCACATTAAGCGTTACGTTGTTTACTAACACTTAATAAAAATTTGGAGCGGGAAACGAGATTCGAACTCGCGACCCCGACCTTGGCAAGGTCGTGCTCTACCAGCTGAGCTATTCCCGCGTATTTCTGGTTGCGAGCCATCAGGGTAGTTGTTGTTTCCGTCACCTTGCCAAATTGGCAATCACTTCGTGACGAGATACATACTCTACCAGCTGAGCTATTCCCGCAAAAAAAAAGCACTTCGTTTGAAGTGGTGCGCATTTTACAAAAATCTTGGATTAACGCAACCACTTATTACGCTTTTTTTACTGCGCTTCTACCAAACGCTTAAATGCTGAACACTTTTTCGCGATAGTAGCGAAGCTCCTCTATTGACTCACGGATATCATCCAGCGCCAGGTGCACGCCTTTTTTCTCAAAGCCGTCCAGAACTTCTGGCTGCCAGCGCTTCGCCAGTTCTTTAATCGTACTCACATCAATGCTGCGGTAGTGAAAATAGTTCTCCAATTCCGGCATGTATTTGACCATGAAACGGCGATCCTGCCCGATGGTATTACCACATAGTGGTGACTTACCCGCATCCACGTAGTTACTCAGAAACGCTATTGTTTGTTTTGCCGCTTCAGCTTCATCCACCTTGCTTTCCCGGCAACGTGCGGTCAATCCACTATTGCCATGAACACGGGTACACCATTCATCCATCGTATCCAGAATACTATCTGGTTGATGTACGGCAATCACCGGCCCTTCAGCCAGCACATTAAGCTGGGCATCCGTTACAATGGTGGCGATTTCCAGTACCTTGCAGGTTTCTGGATCGAGCCCGGTCATCTCCATATCTATCCACACCAGGTTCGAATCATGCTTTGTCATAAGGCTTCCTCTGTATTGAGACATGGCATGCATGTCTGACAAACGGTATCATTGGTATAGTATACGTGAAAGTTTGTGAGAATCGTGGCCAAAAAACCAAAACTAACGCACCGACAAAAACGCCAGGTTGCTGCCAACCGCAGTAAGCGCCTGAAAGAAAAAGGCAAGCAAAGCGAGGCTGACCTGTCTTCTCTTGAAACCGGCAGAGTCATTGGTCGGTTCGGGAAGCACGCCGATATTGAGGATACGTCCGGCGCCATCTCTCGTTGTCATATTCGTCGCACTATCGAATCCGTTGTCTGCGGTGATGATGTGTTGTTCAGTCGGGGGGAAGCGTCTGATGGTGGTGTCGTCAGCGGCGTCATCGAGGTCGTCAAAGACCGCAAATCCGTTCTCACACGCCCTGACTTTTACGATGGCGTGAAGCCCATTGCGGCAAACATCGACCAAATTATTATTGTCAGTGCGGTATTGCCATCCCTCTCGCTGAATATTATCGACCGGTATCTGGTCGCGTGTGAAGATACCGGCATCCAGCCTGTTATAGTGCTTAACAAAGTGGAGCTGATGTCTGATGAAGAGCGGGAAACGGCAGCATCACAGCTGGAAAACTATCGTTCCCTCGGCTATCAGGTATTGCTCACCAGTTGCAAAACCGGTGAAGGACTGGACCAGCTGAACGACCTGCTGAATGACCGTGTCAGCGTGTTTGTTGGTCAGTCCGGTGTGGGTAAATCCAGTCTGATCAATCAGGTTTTGCCCGATGCTGATGAACTGGTAGGAGACATTTCTGATAATTCCGGTCTGGGCCAGCACACCACTACCGCAGCCAAACTGCTTCACCTGCCAGCTGGCGGCGATCTCATCGATTCCCCCGGGGTCCGTGAATTTGGTTTATGGCATCTGCCAACCGAGCGTGTGACGTGGGGCTTTATCGAGTTTCGCGATTACCTTGGCGGCTGTAAATTCCGTGACTGCAAACATCTGAACGATCCCGGATGTCTGCTGCGCCAGGCCGTTGAAGATGGCGAGATCAGCGCTGAGCGCTTTGCCAGTTACCACAAGATCCTTGCATCAATGGATGAGCAGCGCCCCAGTCACGCCAGCCCGCCTTAAAGTTGGGGCGAACAGGACATGTCGCTGTGGCATATCGCCAAGTGACTAATCGGGGTGGCCTTTTTGCAGGCCACAGGTTAAGCCTGATAAGAATGGCGGTGGAAAGGGACGTGACCGAAAGCTTTTCAGGGCAAGTCCTGTAGCAGGTAAATCAACAAGTCTCGTTGTCGGCATAGCTAATGCCGTGGCCGTATCCTATTAGCATCGTGAAATTGGGTATGGCATTTTCATCACAGCCAGAGCAATCACTTTTCACTTCACAGCGTATACAACACTCACTTATGCTTTTCTCTTTTGAGCCATAATTGGAAAGTCGCAACGTAATCACACAGATAGGGTACAATCGCCGTGTCTGAACAATGGAGATATTTTCGTGCTGGATTGGTTTAAGGTAAATCTGCAATACATTTTACCAAAACACCTGCTGTCCAGGCTGGTTGGTAAACTGGCCTCAGCTGAGATGGGAAGCCTGACAACCGGGCTGATTAAGTTATTTATCAAACACTTTAAGGTAAATATGGATGAGGCATTGTATCCTCAGCCAGAGCATTACCGCACATTTAATGCTTTCTTCACCCGCCCGCTTCAGCCTGACGCCAGGCCAATAGATGAAGACGAGAATGTCATTATTCACGCCGTAGACGGTGCAGTGAGCCAGTTTGGTGATATTAATGCTGACAGCATATTCCAGGCTAAAGGACACAACTACAGCCTGACAACGCTGTTAGGCGGCAAGCCGGAGATGGCTTCACCATTTAAAGACGGAAAATTCGCTACGGTGTATCTGTCACCTAAAGACTACCATCGCATCCATATGCCGGTAGAAGGCACCCTGACCGACATGATCTATGTTCCTGGTGAGCTGTTTTCCGTAAATCCTCTGACGGCTGCCAACGTACCGGGTCTGTTTGCCCGTAACGAGCGGGTTGTCACTTTCTTCGACACGCCTGTCGGTCGCATGGCGATGGTGCTGGTGGGCGCGACAATTGTTGCCAGTATAGAAACGGTCTGGTCAGGCACTGTTACACCACCTGCGGGTAAAAATGTGCAGCACTGGAGCTACGAAAAAGACACCGAGTCCAGTGTTAAGCTGGCCAAAGGCGAAGAAATGGGCCGCTTTAAACTGGGCTCCACTATTGTTGTGTGTTTTGAGAAAGACGTTATTGAGTTTGATGAACTTACTGCAGGTCAGGTTACCCGTCTGGGTGAGCCAATGGCACACGTGTCGCCGGCGTCAGATAACGTCTAGATGGATCCGGTTAAACGCAGCCTGATATCGCTTCACTTCACTGTTGTCCTGCTTGGCGGGACAGCACTGTTCTCACAGGTTATTCCCTTAAACGCGACCGATATCACGCTGGGGCGTTCAGTTTTTGCCTGTATCGCACTGATGCTTTATTTATGGGTAAGCGGGGAATCGTTTCGCCTTGGTTCTCGCAAAGATTATACCGTGGCGATCACGCTGGGCGTGTTGATGGCAGCCCACTGGGTTACCTACTTCGCCGCCATGCAATATGCTGGCGTGTCAGTAGGTATGATTGCCCTATTCACGTTTCCTGTCATCACCGTGCTTATCGAACCCTTCTTTGAACGCATCAGGTTGGTCTGGCAGGACTTTATTTCCGCCATCGCGGTGTTAGTTGGCATTTATTTTATTGTTCCTGAAGTGTCACTTGAGAACGATGTGACGCTGGGTGTAATCATTGGCATTTTCTCTGCCGTACTGTATTCCTTTCGCAACCTGATCCACCGCCAGCATTTTTCACACTATTCCGGTGCCAAAGCAATGGCATGGCAGATCCTGATTGTCTGTATTTGTATTTTGCCGCTGGGTAGTGAAGCGCTGGTTGACGCGCCGATGAGTGCCTGGTGGCTGCTGCTTTTGCTTGGTAGTGTCTTTACTGCGCTGCCCCACGCTCTGATTGCCGCATGCCTGACACATTTACGTGCTAAAACCTTCTCGTTAATTGCATGCATGCAACCGTTTTATGGCGTTATTCTGGCGATTATCCTGCTTGGTGAGTCTCCAGGGTGGCGAGCGCTGCTGGGTGGAGTTCTGGTAACATCAGCCTCCATTTACGAAACAATGAACACGCACAAACTGCATAAGAAGGACGCCAACAATGCTGATTCTGGCGCATCGCGGAGCAAGTAGAGACGCTCCCGAGAACACGCTTCGTGCTTTCAACGAAGCGTTTTCGCAACATGCTCATGGACTGGAGTTTGATACTTACCAGTTACATCAGGATATTATCGTCTTCCATGATCGCTGGCTTCACCGCACCACTAACGGTTCTGGACGTGTTCTGGACCAGACCATCACAACGTTACGTTCGCTGGACGCGGGCTTCGGTGAACAGATCCCGTTCTTACATGAGGTGCTTGCCCTATGCCCAGGTAGTAGCATCTGCAACATAGAAATTAAGCAGCTCCACGATGTTCCGGCGTGGCTGCAATGCTTCGATGACGCGCTGCATTCCAGCCGCCTGACCACTGACAACATTATTATCTCTTCATTCAACCATCGCTGGCTTCGTGAAATTAAAGCACAAAGGCCTGCGATTCAGATTGGTGCGCTAACCGCCAGTTTCCCCGTTAACGGCCCGGCGTTCGCGGCTGAACTCGACGCTTACTCTATTCATGTTACGCTGGATATGATTGAAGAAAGTTACGTTCGTGAAGCCCATCAGGCAGGGTTAAAAGTGTTGGTGTATACCGTGGACATGCCGGATGACATGCTGATGCTGAAAAGTTGGGGGGTCGATGGGATCTTTACTAACGTACCGACTGTCGCTCGCGCTACGTTAGGTGACTATCTGTAATCAGGTCGCGGTTGCAAGCAACCTATTACTCGCTCTGACCTGCTACTGCATGCGTTGACAGCACCGTGTTGCGGCAACACTTACACTGACGACACAAACGCATGTTCACCCAGTGCCCGGCAATAATCAGCAGTGCACCAACGGCAATGGTGAAAGGCTCAAATTCATGACCAAAAATATCTTTGAACCAGTAAATCAGGCCACCGGTTGCAAGCAAGCCCATTGGATAATACCTACCGTGATAGCGGGTAGCACCTGCTAATAACGCTACGGCACCGATGAGAAGTGACACAGACAAAATCAAACGCTCAAACCACACCTGCGCAAAAAAGGCTGAGCCAATAAGCGGCAACAAGGGAATTAACACGGGTAACGCCAGACAATGCAGCGCACATAGCCCGGAGACCCAAATCCCCAGACGATCAAGTTTTGCCGGATTGTCTTCGATATTATTCATTCCACTCTTTTTCCAAATGGCCAGGTGCCATGCCAGAGACGTTATATTATAACATTGTGACCTGATTTCAAAACCTCAAGTCAAAATTTAATAAAAATAGTCTTATTTCCTGGCAGGCAGAACGGCGTTCCGGAGTCTCTCAAGTGAAGTGATGTAGGACAGGACACGATGACTGATAAGTCGGGAAAGGCGAAGTAGCCTGTATTCCGAGCATACGTTTACAGGTAAACAAGCGTTAGGACGGGCAAGCAGACAAGCAGACAAGCAGACAAGCAGACAAATTTACCCGTCTGTCGTAATACAACTATTTTCTCACCCTGCGCTGATTCAACAGACAATGTACCCACACAATACAAAGATGGGTTTGAAATGTTACTGCGGTGCGAGTACAACCCTGCGCTTCGCCGGTTTCACAGTAGACGGAGAAGTCGGGGAGGAAAAGTAGTCGTTTGCGGATATCAGAGCAACCCCCTGTTTTTCAAGCTCGGGCAACACTTCTGCAAGAAACGCCACCGACAACGGGTGTGGGTGGGCAATACCAATCGCAACGCCCCGTCTTTTCGCAATACCAATAAGCTCTGTCATTTGCTGCTCAAGAAAGTCACGGGTATGAACATGATCCAGAAACACGTCGCGCACGGCAGTCGGGATCCCCGTTTTTCTGGCGATATCTGCAGCGACTGAATCCGGTGTCGTCTTGCTATCAATAAAGAACAATCCTTCCTTTTTTACTGCCTGCATTAATGCCTGCATAGGAAGTCGCTCTCGTGTAAGAAGGCTACCCATGTGGTTATTAATTCCCATTGCATTGGGCACAGTACGCAGTGCGTCACTTAAGGTGTCGGCGATAGTGTGTGGATACATGCCTACTGTCAGCGCACGTGGTCCGAGTTTATTGCCGTGCTCCGACTGCATGGGCAGGTGAAGCATCACGTCACGCCCCTGGCGTGAGGCGCGGTCTGCAATTGCTCCTCCCAAAGGCGTATCAGGGAGAATAGACAAGGTCACCTGGGTGGGCAGCGTCAATGTTGCCATATCAGAATGACGGTAGCCGACATCATCAATAATGATCATTACCTGCGGCTTTGCCAGCGCAAAGCTTGTCCAGGGCAGTAAAAAGCACACCCACAGTGCTGCCCTTATGCGAGGAAGAACGCGCGCGAAAAAAGATTGGGAAAGTAAGCTTTTATAGACGGCCATTACCTGATTTATAGTTGTTGTATTCGTCACGGCAAGCATGATTTGATAGGCTAAGAATAGCAGTCCATCGAGAGCGTGAAAAGGCTACGAAATAAGAACGTGTATACCCATGTATACTTCTAAGTAAGCAATATTGCAGACCTCAGCGTGATACTTATATTCGCGTCTGGCATGTATTTGGCGGGCGTGAATATCACAACACTAAGGATATGTGTGAATAGTATAATCGAAACCTTTGAATTTACTCCGACGTTAACATTGGTATGTGCGCTGGCCAGTGCTGCCATCGCCAACGCTGATAACCGAAGTCCTTTGGGTTTCTTTATCCTAGGCTGCATTGCTCCGCCGCTGGCTTTACTGATTCTGGCAGCAACACGAAAAGATGAAAACAACCGAACGGTATTTGTAAATATCATCAATGGCAGAAACGCAGAGCGGCCGACGAAAAATGACTGGATGGGACTGGCCTTCTCACTTTCCATGGGCGTTCTTGTATTTGGTGCTATCTTTTATTTTTCCTGATCACGACATACGCATAGAGAACTTATGACAACCACGCCTACATCACTGATACATACTGTTGCGCAACGCGTGGATCACGCTCACTCTCAATTGAAAAAAGCTGCCACACCGCCCTACCAGACGGCTCTGGAGTATAATTTTGGCTTGTCCCAACGCCACGGCATGAACGTGTATCTAAAGCATGAACATATGCAGCATACCGGCTCATTCAAATATCGCGGTGCACTTAATCGTATCTTATCGCTGGATGACGCCAGCAAAAAGAAAGGGGTTATTACTGCCAGCTCAGGCAATCATGGCATGGCCTGCGCGATGGCGGCACAAGAAAGCGGCGTACCGTTAACGGTTTTTGTCCCTGAAAACGCGTCACCGCTGAAAGTGAAGAAAATTCAGGCAATGGGCGCAGAAGTTATTCATGCCCCGGGGGACTGCCTGGTTGCAGAGCTGGCGGCTTCGGATAAAGCCAACACCGAGGGAATGACCTATATCTCACCCTATAACGATAATATCGTTATGGCCGGCCAGGGTACTATTGGCCTGGAAATATTCAATCAGTTGCCAGCGGTTGACGCTGTTCTGATAGCGGTAGGCGGTGGCGGGCTTATCGGCGGCACGGGCGCGTGGTTAAAAGCCCACAATCCGCATGTTGAAGTGATTGGCTGCTGGCCTGAAAATGCACCGGCCATGGCGAAGTGCCTTGAAGCCGGAAAAGTGATTGAAGTAGAAGAATCAGAAACCTTATCAGATGGGACGGCAGGCGGCGTTGAGCCTGGTGCCGTGACGTTTGATGTGTGTCAGGCAGTGATTGATAAGAAAGTTTTTGTCTCGGAAAATGCTATCGCGCAGTCACTACATGATGCCATTTTTGAAGAGCGAATGATCATCGAGGGTGCGGCCGCGGTTCCACTGGCGGCGCTGTCGCAATGTGAATCACACCTGGCAGGCAAGAATGTAGCGGTGGTGATCTGTGGCCGTAATATCGCCGCGCCAGTACTTAAAACTATTGTCAATCGCGACACCCTGGCGTAATTCGCATGAGAAAGCTTCAACAGCGTGTATACAATAGCGGTAGGGGTGGTTTGTAAGGCGCTACGATATCGCTATACGTAAGCGCAACAACCTACTTTTATTACCTTTGTCCCGGCGGGATATCTGATAAATGCCGTTATTTTAACCGATGCTGCGTGCCCCTGCTCTTCTTTGTACCTGTGCGAAAATACAGCCATAGGGCTCAGCATGGCGAAGCCAGGCCAGGTGTCACCTGCGGCTAAAAGCGCAGCCAACTGCTTGGATTGAGGGCCTTACCCTTGTGCCGTATTTCAAAATAAAGGTTTGGAAAACTTTGTCCCCCACTTTGCCCTACCAGCGCGATAGTTTCTCCACGACTTACGGTGTCGCCAGCCTGTTTAAGCAATGCCTGATTGTGCCCGTATACACTCATGTAACCTTGCCCGTGATCGACAATCGTTACCAGTCCAAAGCCTTTTAGCCAGTCGGCGTAGAGTATCCGGCCATTCGACACCGCCTGAACAGCACTGCCTTCATCACCTTCTATTACAATACCTTTCCATCTTACTTGACCTTGTCGGCGCTGGCCGAACAGCTTTCTGACACGTCCCTTTGCTGGCAGTTGAAGCTGCCCCTTGCCTCCGGCCAGCCCCTCCAGCGTAATATTCGCCTGCTCTGCACGGCGCTGGGCCTCTTCGATGGCACGCATTAAAGACAATTCGTTTGCCTGCAGCTTCTCCACCTGCGCACTCTCAGAGCGAATGGTGGCATTAAGGCGTCCAAGGGTTTGCTTACGATCGTCCTGACGTGCCACCAGTACGGCTCGTTGCTGCTGTTGTTCTGCCACCAACGACTCCAGCTCTGCTGCCTTTTGCTCCAGCTGTGCCGTGACTGATTCTAATCGCTCAACGTTATCGCGAAATTTGGTAATTTCTTTTTGGCGGGCTTTGCTGACATATTGATAGTACGTCAAGACCCGCTCGAAGGTGCGGGCATCATCCTGATAAAACAGCATTTTGGCGTAGTCATAATGGCCAGCCATAAACGCACTGCGAAGCTGGCTTGCCAGTAACGATTGCTGCTGAAGGATGGCAGTTTTGAGTTCAGACTGTTCCGCCTCAAGCGTTTTCTGTTCAGCGCGATTGTTCTGCAGTGCATTTTCTGTCTGGTTCAGCGAGCTGGCTACACGGCCTATCTGTACTTCAGATTCTTTCAGAACCGCTTCCAGCTCTTCTGCGGAGGCCTGGCTTTCAGCAAGTTTCTGTTGTCTGGCCTTCAGCTCAGCCTGAATTTCTGCCAACTGCGCTTTTTCTTTTTCCTGCGCGACCGTGCCTGCAGACATCAGCAATGTGATGCCCAGCAACAATGAACAAAAAATACGATGATTCAGATACGGCGTCTTCATCAGAAATAAACAACAGTCAGCAAGCCAACAGGCATTTCAGCAGGTTTGTGGTCGTTATACAAATTATAAGACAACGGCGCGGTAAGGCTGATTGTCTGATAGCCTGACGAGCCCTTTAACAATCTTAAAAACAGACCAGATAAATACCGCCAGCAGAATAGGCCAGCCAATCAGAATAATGGTAAGAATTCCGCCGACCACACTCAGCACCAGCCCGATGATAAATACCCGGATAATGTTGGAATAGTGATCTTCGAATCGCGTACCGCGGGCATCCCCTATTTTGAGCATGGCCCAGATAGCACCAATGAACCATAAAATGCCGGTAAAAACTCCCAAAAGCATTAGTACATAAGCGATTTGCGCGTTTTGTTTGGCGGATAACTCTTCCGAAGACAGTTCCATAGTGTATTTCCTGTGAGCGTCGTTCCTTGTCTTACAGTGTATCGGACCCCTCGCATCTTGCCCAGCGCAATTAAGCAGCAGGTCAGTCTGCCCTAACGGTACCCAATTCAGGTCGTTGCCAGTGAATATCAGCCGACAGTTGCCACGTATCAGACCCTCGCGCCTGTTGCGACATCAGGATAATACAGTGATCTGCAAGCCAGCCAATGGCTGTGAATTATCTTCCAGATATCAATAACCTGCCTGTTAAGTCTCAACCCGATCCTGAGTCAGGGCAATGCAGGCTGGTTTCTGCGAGAATTTTCTATATACTTTGCACTCTTTTTGTGGTCTGTAAGGCAAAGGTTAGAGGTTAATGGATCAGCTTATCGAGTTTGCAAGCAACAATATGCTGCTTGCCGGGATCTGGGCAGCATTGGTAGCAATGCTGATATTCAGCTACATCTCAGCGTGGACATCGCCGGTTAAGGAAGTGAACACACATGAGGCCACCCTGCTTATTAATAAACAGGATGCAATCGTACTGGATACGCGCCCTCAGAAAGATTATAAAGCCGGTCATATTTTAAGTGCCCGCCAGTTAAAGCCCGAAGAGATCCGGGAGAAAGATTTCAAGAAGCTTGAAAAAAGTAAAGACAAACCCATTATTGTTGTCTGTGCAATGGGCAACAGTGCCCGCGGTATCGCATCATCAATGGCAAAAGCCGGATTCAGCGAAGTCTGCGTACTGAAGGGTGGCATGAACGCATGGCAAAGTGCCAGCCTGCCGGTTTCTAAATAGGGGTAACGTCAATGAGCAAAGTTGAAATCTACACCAAAGGACATTGTCCTTACTGTCATCACGCAAAAGCGTTACTGACACAAAAAGGCGTATCATTTCAGGAGTATGCAATTGACGTTCAGCCTGAATTACGCGACGAAATGATTCAGCGAGCCAACGGCGGATGGACCGTTCCTCAGATTTTCATTGACGACCAACACGTTGGTGGATGTGACGATCTGGTTGCGCTGGAACAACAACAAGAACTCGATGCAATGCTTACCCGGTAAGCGGTCACTCTGACCTTAATGCATCAATACAACATGATTAGGAAGTAACATGGCTGACGAAAATCAAACCAACAATGACGCCGCTGCTGGCCAACAAGCCCAGGCTCCACAGTTTAATATCCAGCGTATCTACACAAAAGACATCTCTTTTGAATCGCCAAATGCGCCTGCTATTTTCACCAAAGAGTGGAAGCCGGAAATCAAACTGGACCTGGATACCAGCACCAATAAAATTGATGAAAACGTATACGAAGTCGTTCTGTCTGTGACAGTCACTGCGTCTATGGGTGAAGAGACAGGCTTTTTGTGTGAAGTACAGCAAGCCGGTATTTTCCATGTTGGCGAAATGCCAGAGCAAAACAAAGCGCATACGCTTGGCTCTTTCTGCCCCAACATGCTGTTCCCATATGCACGTGAAACTATCTCCAGCCTGGTTAACCGCGGAACATTCCCTCCGCTGAATCTGGCGCCGGTTAACTTCGACGCGATCTTTGCGGCTTATGTACAAAAGCGTGCACAGCAAGCAAAAGAGAACGGTGAAGCACCGAAAATGGACGCGTAATCACGTGTCTGTGAAATCGGAATCGGTTTCGGTATTAGGGGCGGGGTCTTATGGCACCGCCCTTGCTTTTTGTCTGGCCCGTAATAATGTACCCACCTTGTTGTGGGGACGTGATCCTGATCATGTCGCATCACTGGCAGCAGAACGCGAAAATGCTCGCTACCTGCCGGGCGCGAAGTTTCCGGACGCCTTGATGCCAGAGAGTGATCTGGAAAAAGTGGTTACGGCCAGTCGCGATATCCTGGTGGTGGTACCAAGCCATGCGTTCAAAAGCATGCTCGAAACCATCAAGCCCATGCTGACACCCGGGCAACGAATTATCTGGGCGACCAAAGGCCTGGAGCCGGGGACTGGACGATTGCTGCGTGAAGTCGCAGTGGATGTACTTGGCGACGCCTTTCCGCTGGCTGTGCTTTCCGGGCCAACGTTTGCCAAAGAAATGGCCGCGGGCTTGCCTACCGCTATTTCGCTATCCTCTGCTGATGACTCGCTGGTAGTTGACTTTGCCGCTAAATTGCATTGTGCAAAATCTTTTCGCGTATATACCAACCCAGACATTATTGGTGTTCAGTTGGGCGGAGCAGTTAAGAACGTCATCGCCATTGGCGCTGGCCTTGCCGATGGGCTGGGTTTTGGCGCAAACGCCCGAACCGCACTTATTACCCGCGGACTGGCTGAACTGACCCGTTTGGGCGTTAAGCTTGGCGCGCAACCGGAGACCTTTATGGGGATGGCCGGCCTGGGCGATCTGGTACTCACCTGTACCGACAACCAGTCGCGCAATCGCCGCTTTGGACTGGCTCTGGGTCAGGGCAAAAGTGTCGACGAGGCAATCGCCGATATCGGCCAGGTGGTAGAAGGTTATCGCAATACCGACGAAGTCCATATTCTGGCCTCCAAAATGGGTGTAGAGATGCCTATTTGTGAACAGATTTATGAAGTCTTGTATAACGGCCGTTCACCCAAAGAAGCCGCGCTGGCGCTGTTGGGACGCGACTTAAAAAGCGAAACCGCATAACGCAATATTGCACAAAAACGCAGAATGTTTATTCTGCGTTTTTTTATCTGCTTGTGAAGCGCTCCCGGTAGTCTGAAGGTGATATTGAAAATCGCCTTTGAAAAGCTCGCCTGAATGCATCTGCACTGCGATACCCGCACGCATCAGATACCCGCCCCAGCGACCACGATTTCTCTACCAGCAATTGCCTGGCATAGTCCAGTCGTAGCGTTTCGATATACCGCGCCGGAGTTTCTCCCATTTTCCGCGTAAACAAACGATAGAAGTTCCGTTCACTCATGGCACAATGAGCTGCAAGCTCACCAACACTGAGTTCTTTTTGCAAATTGTCCAGCACAAAACTGCTTAATGAGGCGAAGCCGTTGTCGGCCTTTTGCTGAAAGCGCAGTGGTGCTGAAAACTGCGCCTGATCGCCAGCACGTCGATAGTGCACTACCAGAAATCGTGCAACTTGTGAGGCCACATCCGCCCCCAAATCATTTTCAATTAAACGCAACGCCAGATCGATTCCCGAGGTTATCCCGGCTGATGTCGCAATGTCGCCGTTGTCGATATACAACTCATCCGCATGCACGTCAACGTTGGGATACGCTTTTGCAAGTTCACCAACAAACCCCCAGTGCGTTGTCGCATGCCGCCCTTCAAGCAGGCCGGCCTCAGCCAGAAGAAATGCGCCGGTACAAACACTCGCCATGCGCCTTACTTTAGGTTTAATACCCGCAAGCCATGGGCATACTGCCTTTTGCACGGCTGACAACCTCGAACCAGCCCCGCCCGGAATAATCAGTGTATCCAGAGAGGTAATCTCATCGAGTTGATAGTCCGCTACCAGCGCCAGACCGGATTCGCTGCGATAAGCACCGGATGCTTCGCCGATAAACTGTAACTCGTATGGCGATGCCTTAATTTCACTGACCGAAAAAAAGGCTTCCATTGGCCCCACCAAATCCTGGGTATTCATTTGATCAAACAACAGGAAGCCAATTTTTCGTTTTATCATCGTATTACTCAGCCTTCGCCTTATGCATTTCAAGAGAGAGGGTATAAGTGCCTGAAGGTTTTGCCGGCGTAACGGACACCTCATGTACCCAGCCTGACATACCAGCTTGTCCTCGCCAGCGCATAAGCCCGGGGACGTCTGCATCCACCTCCTGCCAGTCATCGTGTGCTGACATGGCTTGACGGTATCGCTGCTGTAGCTCAGATGCCGGGGCCGTTGTTACTGCCGTGAATGCGATATTCCAGTCAGTCTCATCCCCAAAGGAATACTCGCGTTCAAACTGTATTCCTTCCGGCCAGTCATAGTGGTTATCCGGATAGTAGCGATCTGCCATGACTGCCCGAACAAATCCCCCTTCAGGATCCCAGTCGTACTCAATGTGCAGTGCCACAGAACGCGCTTTTTCCTCACCCGACACCTCACTCACCAAGTGTAGTGACGCATCAATACCTGATGACAAGCCTGCCGACGTAATAACCTTGCCGTTATCAACAAACCGTTTATCTCTGAGCACGGTAATGTCTGGATAGTCCTTTTCAAAGCTGTTCATTGCGCCATGAAACGTGGTGGCAGACTGATTATCCAGCAAGCCGGACTCGGCCAGGATGTGGGAGCCCGTGCACACCGACAGGATATGTGCGACTTTCCCTTGCATGGTCTGTAACCACTGCTGAACATCTTTGTCATGCATAACGTCATGGGTATCACCGCCGGGTACCAGGATCGCATCCGCCTCCGGCATGGTTTTGAATGAGTATTCCGGGTTCACGCTCAGCCCCATTGCGGTTGTGACGGTTTCCCCGGTTTCGGATACCGTGAATACCTCGTAATCGGCCTGTCCAAAGACTTCGTATGGTGCAGCAAAATCGATGATCTGCACCTTATCAAACATCAGTATAGCGACGGTAAAGGGTTGCTTGGCATAGGCATGACGTACAGGCGCTATCAATAAAAATATGATAGCAAGCCAGCCGAGTCGCGCGGCGTTAACGTGTGATTTCATTGTTGTTTCATCCTTAATTTATTTCACACGCTGAGTTTACGCAAAAGCCATGATGGCAGAATGACACCAATCAGACAATATCCGCCATATTTTTATAGTAACTACAATTACGCCCTATTTGATAGCACGCCTGATGAGAACCACGAAAGCGAGTTTGATGTGATTTATGGTCACAAGTTGTGATATTTAGCGGGCTCCGTCATACCCGAGCTGGCGCCAGCTTTCATATACGAACACGGATACGGCATTGGACAGGTTCATGCTACGGCTGTCGGGGAGCATAGGAATGCGAACACGTTGCGCAGGGGGTAACGCGTTTATTACGTCATCTGGAAGACCGCGGGTTTCCGGGCCAAACAGCAGCGCGTCACCTTTCTGATACTGCACATCTGAATGAAACGCTCTACCTTTGGTGGTGCAGGCAAACACTCTGGCAGGTTGTTCAGACGCAAGATACGCATCCAATGAGTCGTGGCGTTTTACATCGGTAAACTCGTGATAATCGAGGCCTGCACGTCGTACGCGCTTATCATCCCATTCAAAACCCAGCGGTTCAATCAGGTGAAGTTTGAATCCGGTGTTCGCACAAAGACGGATAATATTGCCGGTATTGGGAGGGATTTCGGGCTGATAAAGCACAATGTCCAGCATGGTCGACGCTCAAGTAATTTCGGTGGCGCCAAGCATAGTGTGTTGCGCCAGCACTGACAAGGTAGCAGATTAACTTACGCCCTGTTTGAAGGCCATATACAACAGAGTCGGGATACAACCGACGTTTATCATTGCAGCGGATTTGTACTCAGCAACCCGATATTGCGGTGCGTAACGACACACGCAAACTCTTGTGTACAAGTAACCTGTACTGCGCTAGTTAAGACAACACTGCCTGTGTCCGGTCAATGCTGACATGGCGTGCTTTAAACAGCAAGCTAGCGGCTGACTTGGGCTTTTGAAGAAAGTGATGCAGCCTGTAAGTCGGCAGCGGTCGCCTTCACTCTAAGAATCATTGGAGTGACATTGTCGGGTAACGGTGATGCCGATAAAAACATACCGTAAGCATCGAACAGAGACTGATCGCCATTACGCATTTGTAATGGCATTTTTAATAGTGATAATGCATTCATACAACACCTGAAAAAGCCGTCCGGAAACCTGAGGTTTGAAACCCGAGCATTCCGGCTGTTCTGTGGCGCTGGCTGCGCTCAACAAAACAAACATAGATATTGTTTAAGATGCAGTTCTTGTACCCGCTTTTCACCAACCATGGCGCGTGCAGATTAAATTTTCACGCAGACTTATTAATCAATAAGTTACCGGGAATTCGCTGGGCCTTAGAAAAGACTCAGGCGGGCGCCTTAACCTCGCCAGTGGTGTCACCCTGTAAGAATGACATAGCCCGTTGCAACACAGGGGTGCGTAACCTATCTGATTCGGTGAATAATTCGTGATAGCCGCCATCCACAATATCTACAATCGCGTTCGGCATTTTGGCTGCGACCCGGCGCTGTCGTTTATTATCAATAATTTTATCTTCATCGGCGCTAAACAGCAGAATCGGCAGCGTTAACTCCCCTGCCTGTTGCTCAATCGTATCCATCGCTTCCTGCGCTGCCCGCAGCCATTCAGTTGTCACTCCCCCCAACTGAATGCGCTTGTCTTCGTCGTAGAGTTCGCGGAACAGACGATAACGCACTTCGCTGTGAGTCAGGGTATTAATTGCGTAGGGATACGCGACGTATGGTGTCTGTCCGAAGAAGTAGCCTGACTCCTTTTTACGCAAACGGTTTAAGGTCAGGCCGGCTGAAATCAGTGAACTTGCCAACCAGTCAGGCAACGCAGGCTTCACGCCGAACATAGGTGATGCCAGTACGGCCCGTGAAAACACCTCCGGCGCTTTTAGTAAAGTCAACGCACCAATTGCGCCCCCCATAGAGTGACACAACAAGGTAAGTGGCCCTGAGACCTGCGGCCTGACAATGTCTTTAACGAAGGTCAGAAGATCAGCTACGTAATCGTCAAAACTGTGCACGAAACCATGTTGGGGGTCGTTGGTCATTCTGCCCGACAGCCCCTGTCCGCGATGATCAGGAATAAACACCGCAAAGCCGTTATGCCACAAATCGTAGATCAACTCTTTGTATTTCAGCAACGACTCAATACGCCCGGAACTGATGACCACTGTGGTGTGTGCGTTCTCCGGTACACACCAGGCATAATGCACCGTTACGCCTCCTGCGCCGATAAACTCTCCCGTCGTTACCTGGGATTGCCAAAAGGGATTGATGGTTGTTGCCAGCTTTTCTACCAGCTCGGATTCTGTGGTTACTATCCAGTCCATACTACTTATCCGTTTACAGGAAAACACAAGGTGACGCACAGGCCGCCAGATTCTCCCGGCAAGGCATGTACGCTGCCATCATGCATTTGTACGGCGGCTTTTGCAATTGCCAGCCCCAGCCCTACGCCGCCGGATGTGCGTTCCCGCGCCTGAGAAGGACGGTAAAACGGCGTGAAGATATGCTCACATTCCGCCACTGGTAAACCAGGCCCGTCATCACAAACAACTACAGTCCAGTACTTTTCCGTGATCTCAACACTTACCGTCACTTCAACGCTGGCATAGTGCAGTGCATTTCTGAGTACATTTTCCACCGCCCTGCGAACCATCTCACTGTCGACACAGACGGTGACCTCTGGCAGTGGCGTAATAACCACCTTTTTGTGCATATTGCTGGCTTCAAATTCTGCATCGCTGAAGAGATCCTGTAGCAGCGTGTGAATGGCAACCGGATGGCGCTCCGCTTTGTTTCCTTCCGCGCGGGTAAGCTGCAGCAACTGTCCAATCAACGTGTCCATACGTTCAGTTTCACGTTCAATGCGAGTTAACGTTTCATTATCGATATCCTGTTGCCAGGCAAGGCCCAACGCCATTTGCAGGCGTGCCAGTGGAGAGCGCAATTCGTGAGAAATATCAGCCAGCAGTCGTTGCTGGCCAATCCACATTTTTTCCAGTTGCAACGCCATTTGGTTAAAATCCCGTCCCAGCTGGCCAATTTCGTCCTGACGCTCGATGGCGCCTGATACCCGAGTCTTCCAGTCGCCCTCGGCCAATTCGCGAGCTGCGCGCTGAACCTGTAAAACCGGTTTCACCAAATGACGGGCGAACAAATAGGACAACAGCATCGTAATTAACACCGCTACGACAATAGTTGTGATCAGCAAAGCATTGTTATCACCCGGTCCCTGCGGACGGACCAGAAATAACGCGATATCGCTGTTGCGGTAAGTCAAACGCTGTGGGCCTACAATACGCAAGCCCCTGCTGGTAAGCGCAATGGGTGCTCGCTGTTCAACCAACCGTTTGATGCCCATGCGCTCTTTCGGGCGCAGTGGCGGACCATTGCCCTGCACAATGTCTCCGGTCTCGCGCTCAACTGCCACCAGCAACGCTTTCTCAAACCGGCTGACCCGCTCCAGTATCAGCCGCAATGGCGGCGTCCGTCGGGTTGATGACAGCTTTTCTGCCACCCGTTCCAGTGACGCAATTTCAGCGTCTTGCGGAGTGCCAATTTCGATATTATCAACGAAGGTTCTCCCCACCCAAACCGCAAGCAATGCAGCCACGATGAAAGTTGCCCAAAACCACAGAAAAACCCGGCCAACCACACGGCGTGCCGGATTGATCATGCTAAACGCCCTCATGCAGAAATCTTCATAAGGTATCCGGAACCGCGTACAGTCCGGATTTTCTCATCACTGACTTTGGCAGCAATTTTTTTGCGGATATTGCTGACATGCATGTCGATACTGCGGTCGAAGGCCATCAGCTTTTTGCCCAGCGCTTTCTTACTGATATCGTCTTTGGTCACAAGGTTGCCAGCCTGGATCATCAGCAGTCTTAATACAGAAAACTCTGTGCCAGTTAAGCTAATGCCCTCACCATTTACTTCAACAAGCTGGCGTGTGCTACTCAACATGATCCCATTTACGTAAATATCCTGTTGATGTTGTGCTGTCGTTGTCAGTTCCTGACGACGGAATATGGCTTTTATCCTTGCCGCCAACTCCCGGTGGTTGAAAGGTTTCGGTAAGTAGTCGTCAGCGCCCAGTTCAAGGCCCAGTATGCGGTCGTAATCATCTCCTCTGGCCGTCAACATCAGTACGGGTGTGCTGTGACTTATTCGCAGTTGCTTAAGTACGTCAAACCCATCCATCCCCGGCATCATGACATCCAATAGAATTAAGTCGTAATGCATCCCGGTGGTCGCTTCGTTCAGGCCACTGGGGCCATCATTCGTCACCGCTACCTCAAACCCCATGCCCAGCAAGTAAGCCTGAAGCATGCTGGTAAGTTCCTGATCATCATCAATAATAAGAATGGACTGATTCACTTCCTGTACTACCTTTCCGTGTTTATTCCCTGTGCAGGGATATCGCTGTGTTTCATAAGAAAGACTCTTTAAAGGTGAAATTGTTCATCCAGTTACAAATTAATACCGTTTCGGCGATTGCCGACAAAACCGGACTTATTTGGGAACAGGGTTCTGTATATCCTGACCTGAGAGGTTCTTCCCGCTTTTTGGCCGGGTCGCTACAGTGAGAAGTATAAATCCCCCGGCCGCACGACTTGCCGCCTTTACACAAGCTTTACACTATGCTGACCCTTCTTTGCGTTGACCTGGCATAAGCTGTACACCGTGTTGAGTTGTTCAGCACCATTACAGGAGACGAACAATGAAAAAGCCTATTATTGCAATCATTGCTGGCGTACTGGCAGTAAGCGGTGTTGCCACAGCAGGTCCGATAAAGGGGCCTGGAAGCGGCATGATGGACGTTCTGCGAGAATTAGACCTTACCCGCGAACAAAAGCAGGATATTCGTAACTTGATGCAGGAGCATCGCGAGGATGCAATTCTCAGCGACATTCCCGCCCCAGAAATAAGTCAGTTTGGGACAGATACCGCAAACCTTGATGAAGCCGAACTAAAGGAAACACTGACAGCCCGTGCTGCTGCGTTAAAAGCGGAGCACTTTGAGCGCGCAGCGCTTCGCCACGATATTTATCAGTTGCTGACAACCACGCAGCGCAATACGCTTGAGCAACAGGATATTTCCCGCCAGGAAAGGTTTGCAAAAAGACGGGGGCGCACGGCAGATAACAGACTACCGAGATCATTCTCTGCATTATCACTGACAGACGCACAGGAAACAGAGCTGTTATCGCTTCAGAAGTCCTTTAGCACGGAGTCTGAGCAAAAGCGTGCCCTTCTGAAAACCTTCATAGAAAAGGAAAAGGCGTTAATTCGAAGCGACAACTTTAGTGAGTCAGCCTGGCATGCTCTGGCGGAAAGTTACCAGCAGGATTTCATCAATGCGATGGTGGCGCATGCTAAACACAAAGCCAGCATGATGGCGGTACTGGATGAAGAGCAGAAACAAACTCTCATCGCTATGCGCGAAGAACGACAGCAGCATCATCACAAGCCGCATCGCCGGTAACGGCTAAGGACTTTGCTTTAGCGGCGATGCGTCACTGTTCTGCTTTGTCATACCGAAAGCCGCTTCTGTTCGCAGAGGCGGCGTTATTTAACCGGCTGTCGCTGCGATTTACTTGCCGTAATCCGGTTTCAACGGCTGATAATCTTCTGACAGAAACAGCGGCGAAGTTACCATGAGATCGGCAGTAGCAGGAGTACACGCCACCGGTACATTCCATACAGAACACAAACGAAGCAACGCTTTAACATCGGGATCGTGTGGAGCGGGATTTAACGGATCCCAGAAAAAGAACAGCGCGTCCAGTTTCCCCTCGGCAATCAGTGCGCCAATTTGCTGATCACCACCAAGCGGACCACTTTTATAGCGGGTCACTGCCAGACCGGTGTTTTCAGCAATCATGTGTCCGGTTGTCCCTGTTGCAACAATATTGCACTTTTGCATCACTGTAATGTGATTTTTCACCCATTGCAGTAAGTCACTCTTTTTATGGTCGTGGGCGACCAACGCCACCGTTGCGCTCTTCATTATTTTTGAGTTCCTGTTAATTTGTAAGCGTCAGGCAACGCCACAGTTGTTTTATTTTACGTACCTTGGATAAACGCATTGTTGCGTTACTCACCACGTTATTTGCAAAATAGGGTCATCGTCAACGTACCACTATCATAGCAATTGACTGCCTCTGTTACCTGACAACCAGCTTAGACCAGGGCTAAGAGTCGGGAGGGCAGAATCCACCAACCTCAGGCAGTAACCCGAATGCTACGTGACAATATGGAATAGTTATATGTTTGCATGCAAGTGCAGTTTCAGTTTTCTTTACCCCCTTGTCAACACGCTGTAACAAAGGTCTGATTACATTACCCTGCAGCATCACCTGGCTCGATCAGATAAAATAATTATTTATTTTTATTGCATAAATATTCCATATCAGTAAACTTGCACATGGTTTAGATTTCTTCTGATATTCGACCATACTTTAAGGACACTTTTTGCGAACTTCAGAAGACAGAAACAGGACACAGGAATGACACAGTTAATCGGCTCAACTACAGCTGATAGCAACACACAGGTTTACTCTCCCCTGGCTGGCTACACATTGCATTGCCCGCGACGATCTGGCGCGTATTTGCAGTTGCGGTAGCACACTTTTTACCTTTGTTTTGTGGTAGCGGTTAAGGCTGATGGAGTATGCCCTAGCCAAAATACAAAGGTAAAAAGTGATTTTTTTCACTTTCCTCTTAGTCAGTCAAAATTATGATCAATGTTTCTATTATTGGTGCCAGTGGCTACACCGGCGCACAACTTATTCAATTAGTTCACCAGCATGCAGGCATGAACCTGACGAACACATTTGTTTCCGAGAACAGTCAGGATGCTAATAAGCCCGTATCCGCAATTCATGGCACGCTGGCACATATGCCCTATACGCTTACTCCACTGTCCGACGCCTGGCTGGAAACGCTAAGTCAGACAATGGATCTGGTGTTTCTGGCTACCCCCCATGAAGCCAGCCACGACTGGATGGCGACATTAAGCAGCGGTAAAGCGCGGGTACTAGACCTGTCAGGTGCTTTTCGTATAAAAGATACTGAGGTGTTTAAGACATTTTATGGCTTCGAGCATACTGCGGCGGCGTGTCTGGAAGATGCCGTATATGGCCTCGCAGAGTGGTACGAAAGCGATATAAAAGTTGCCAAAATCATTGCGGTACCGGGATGTTATCCCACCGCGTCCCTGTCGGCGTTAAAGCCACTGGCTGCGCAACAACTGCTGGATAATGCAGTAAGGCCCGTTATCAATGCGGTTTCCGGGGTCAGTGGCGCAGGCAGAAAAGCCAGCCTGACTACCAGCTTTTATGAAGTCAGTCTGCAAGCCTATGGGGTACTCGGCCACCGACATACGCCAGAGATAGAAGCCTATCTTGGCACTCCGGTTATCTTTACCCCTCACCTGGGCAATTTTAAGCGCGGCATTCTGGCTACGGTCACGGTGAAAGTGAAAGCAGGTGTGACTAATGCCACCCTCAGCGACGCCTTTAACACCGCTTATGCCAATTCTCCACTGGTAAGGCTGCGTGACAGCATGCCGAAGGTAGACGACGTTGCTCATACACCGTTTGTCGACTTGCACTGGAAGCTGGATGAAAATTCTGGCTATGCTGTGATAAGCGCAGCGATTGACAATGTGATGAAAGGCGCAGCCTCGCAAGCCATTCAATGTGCCAACCTGATGTGTGGTTTTGAAATAACAAAAGGATTGATAACGCAGTGAAAAGGACGCCTATAGTCATCAAAGTTGGCGGAGCGCTACTGGATGATAAAGCCGCAGCGGCGGCGCTGCTCGACAGCATAAAAGCCGTAATGGAAGAACGCCCGGTGGTGTTAGTACACGGGGGCGGGCCTCTGGTGGAAACGCTGATGGCCAGTCTGGGCCTGACCAGTGCGAAAATTGACGGGCTACGGGTTACGCCTGACGAGCATATGCCATTTATTTGTGGCGCGCTGGCTGGCAGTGCGAACAAGTCACTTTGCGCCATCGCTATTGAGTCGGGCTGCACGCCGGTTGGCTTGTCGCTTCTGGATGGCAACATGGTGTCATGCCAGCCCATGGAAAAAAAATTCGGTGCGGTAGGCACGCCTAAAGCCGAGAACGCATCATTATTAAAATCGATTCTGGCGCAAGGCCTGTTACCCGTTGTCAGCTCTATAGGCAGCAGCCCACAGGGCAGACTGTTGAATATTAATGCTGATCAGGCGGCGACGGTGATAGCGCAGCTTATACAGGGCGAGTTACTCCTGTTGTCGAATGTGGCCGGTGTGCTGGATGGCGATAAGCAGTTACTCAGCGAACTAAGCACAGAAGATATAGAAAAATACAGCCAGAACGGGGTAATTACCGATGGCATGAAAGTGAAAGTCGATGCCGCGTTGCTGGCTGCTAACTCGCTGTCACGCCCTGTCACCATCGCAAGCTGGGGCTCACCGATCCCCGAAATTTTAACAAATACGACGGGCACCCGTGTGTTGCCCGATTCTGACCTGTCAGGAGAAGCGTCATGAAGCAGGATCTACTCACATTTTCCGACTGGACACCTGAAGCCATGCAAAACCTGCTGTCACTGGCAGTAGAGATAAAGCAGTCGCCCGCCAGTTTTGCCAATATTCTGGCAGGAAAATCCATTGTAGCGTTATTTGAAAAGCCGTCTCTGCGTACTCGCGTGAGTTTTGATATCGGTATCAATAAGCTGGGTGGACACATGGTTTATCTGGACAGCCAGGCGGGTAAACTGGTAGGCCGAGAAGACGCTGTCGACATGGCGGCAAATCTCGCGTGCTGGGCCGACGCGATTGTGGCACGTGTGTATTCACACGACACATTACTGCAGTTCAGTGAGGCATCGCGGGTGCCGGTAATTAACGCGTTGTGCGACAAATACCACCCCTGTCAGGGACTGGCAGACTACCTGACCGTATTTGAACAGTTCGGGAAAACCGAAGGCGTGACCATGGCCTACGTTGGCGATGGCAATAATGTGACACATTCCCTGCTGGTAGTCGGTGCATTGCTGGGGTGCCATCAGGTAGTTGTGACACCTGAGGGACATGAGCCAGACAAAGATATCATCGCTCACGCTAAAGCCATTGGTGAGCAAACCGGTGCTACCGTTACGGTAAGCAATGACGTCAGCGCGGCAAAGGGTGCCAACGTCATCTACACTGACACCTGGTTATCAATGGGTGACGACACGCCATTGTCTGCCATTAAAGAAAAGTTCATGCCATATCAGGTTAACGAAGCGCTGATGGCAGCGACAGGTGCTACACATGTGATGCACTGCCAGCCCGCTCACCGCGACCTGGAGATTACCGGCTCGCTGATTGACAGCGACGCCTCCCTGCTGATGCAGCAGGCGGAAAACAGAATGCATGGCCAAAACGCCATTTTAACCAAATTACTCAGTTCCTGAGAGGACAGATTTTTATGCAAAACGTGAAGAAGATTGTACTGGCCTATTCCGGTGGTTTAGATACCTCGGCAATTATTCCCTGGCTAAAAGAGAACTACGGCTGTGAAGTCGTCGCCTTCGCCGCGGACGTAGGTCAGGGTGAAGAAGAGCTGGAAGGCCTGCACGAGAAAGCCATCGCGTCAGGTGCCAGTGAATGCCATATCGTCGACTTAAAAGAAGAATTCGTCAGCGAATACATCTACCCAACGATCACTACCGGTGCAGTTTACGAGGGCGAATACCTGCTGGGTACCTCAATGGCGCGTCCGGTGATTGCGAAAGCACAGGTGGAAGTGGCACGTAAAGTTGGCGCCGATGCACTGAGCCACGGCTGCACCGGTAAGGGCAATGACCAGGTACGATTTGAAAGCACCTTCGCCGCACTGGCGCCAGACTTAAAAGTGATTGCACCCTGGCGTGAGTGGGACATGGTCTCACGTGAAGATTTGCTGGCGTATCTGGCTGAGCGCAATATCAAAACCACGGCGTCAGCCACCAAAATTTACAGCCGCGACGCTAACGCCTGGCACATTTCCCATGAAGGTGGTGAATTAGAAGACCCATGGCAAGAGCCGTCAAAACAGGTCTGGACCATGACGGTGGACCCGGAAGAGGCACCGGATACGCCAGAGCGCGTGACGCTGTCTTTCAACGAAGGCAAGTTGACACACGTCAACGATGAAGCCCTGTCGCCCTATCAGGCGCTGGTTAAGCTGAACACCCTTGCCAGTGCGCACGGTGTTGGCCGGATAGATATCGTGGAAAACCGCCTTGTAGGCATGAAATCTCGTGGTTGCTATGAAACCCCGGGCGGCACTGTGCTTCTGAAAGCGTACAAAGCACTGGAAACCATGGTACTGGATAAAGCTGCGCTGAAATACCGCGAGCAAATTGGTCTGGAATTCTCACATGTCATGTACGACGGACGCTGGTTCACCGCGCTCAATGACGCCCTGCTAGCGGGTGCCGCCTCGTTTGCTCAAAAGGTCACCGGTGACATTGTTGTGAAGCTTTACAAAGGACAGGCAACCGTCACGCAAAGACGCTCACCAAACAGCCTGTATTCAGAAGATTTTGCCACCTTTGGTGCCGATGACGTTTACGACCAGAAACATGCTGAAGGCTTTATCCGTCTGTTCAGCCTGTCCAGTCGGATCAATGCATTGAAGCAACAAGGGTAAGGAGCTACACATGGCATTGTGGGGTGGCCGGTTTGCCGGCGAAAGCAGCAGTATGTTCAAACAGGTAAATGACTCTTTGCCATTTGATCAGGTAATGGCGGCGCAGGACATGCAGGGTTCTGTCATCTGGTCGCGCGCGCTGAAAAAAGCTGGCGTATTGACCGAAGATGAGCAGCAACAACTTGAAAAAGCACTGACAACCATGAAGCAGAAAGCCGAAGCCGGTGAGCTGGATTTTGCTGCCAGTGGTGAAGAGGATATTCATAGTTTTGTTGAAGCCGCGCTGATCGAAGAACTTGGCGATATCGGCCGGAAGCTACACACCGGCAGAAGTCGCAATGATCAGGTTGCTACCGACTTCCGTTTGTGGGTTCGTGAACATGTAGACTCGCTGAAGAAAGATGTGATTGGTGTTATTCGGGCGCTGTTAAACGTTGCCTCACGCCATCAGCAGGCGATTATCCCCGGCTACACCCACCTGCAGCGTGCACAGCCTATTCATTTTGCGCACTGGTGTCTGGCCTATGTGGAAATGTTCAAGCGCGATTTAAGCCGGTTAAACGATCTTAAAAAGCGCATGAATCAGTGCCCCCTGGGTTCTGGCGCACTTGCCGGTACTACCTATCCGGTTGACCGTCAGGAGATTGCCAAAGAGCTGGGTTTCACTTCGCCTTGCCTGAACAGTCTGGACGCCGTATCAGACAGGGATTTCGTGCTGGAGCTGCTATTCACTGCCTCTACCAGCATGATGCACTTGTCGCGCATGGCCGAAGACATGATTTTCTACAATTCCGGCGAAGCCGGCTTTCTGCAGCTGGGGGACACGGTTACATCCGGTTCATCCCTGATGCCGCAGAAGAAAAACCCTGATGCACTGGAATTGATGCGCGGCAAATGTGGCCGTGTGTTCGGATCATTACAGGCTCTGCTGGTAACCATGAAAGGTTTGCCTCTGGCCTATAACAAGGACATGCAGGAAGACAAGGAAGGTGCTATCGACACCGTCAACCAGTGGCATTGCTGCTTATGCATTGCCAGTGAAGTGCTCGACTCTACCGGCTTAAACGAAGATCGTTGCCGGGAAGCCGCAACGCAGGGCTTCGCCAACGCTACCGAGCTGGCAGACTATCTGGTGGGTAAGGGCATTCCATTTCGCACCGGTCATGATATCGCCGGGAAAGTTGTGCTGCTGGCAATAGACAAAGGCTGCGCCATTGAAGAGTTACCACTTAACGACTTGCAGTCTGTGTGTGACAAAATTGACGATGACGTCTACCCAGTACTGCAACTGGAATACGGGGTAAATCAGCGGAATATTTTGGGTGGCACGAGCGCCGAAACAGTGACCAAAGCACTGTACAAGGAACTCGAGAGTCTGGATAAATTAGGATAAGGCGCACATGGTGCTGGCACATCACGACGGAATTAAGTTATTCAGAAGCTCGCTTCCCTACATCAACGCCCATCAGGGGAAAACCTTTGTGTTGATGTTCGGGGGAGAGGCGATTGAGCATCCCAACTTTCCTAACATCATTCATGACATCGCCCTGCTTAACAGCCTCGGGGTACGTGTGGTGGTAGTGCACGGTGCCAGACCGCAAATCGATCAGCGCGTGGCACTTCGCGGTATTGAAGGGCGTTTCGAAGAAGGGGTGCGGGTTACCGATAAGCAAACCCTCGAATGCGTGAAAGATGCCGCCGGTTCGGTGCGCTCGCAAATTGAAGCGCTGATGACCATGGGACTGCCTAACTCTCCCATGCACGGTTCTCAAATTCGCGTGTGTTCTGGAAATTTAGTGGTTGCCAAGCCGATGGGTGTCCGTGGCGGTATCGACTTCGAAAATACCGGACAGGTTCGTCGAATTGACACCACTGGCATAAACGATCACTTAAACGATGGCTCGATTGTGCTGTTATCGCCGATGGGCTATTCCTCTACCGGTGAAGTGTTTAACTTGTCTCACGAGGATGTAGCGACACAAGCTGCCATTGCACTTAAAGCCGATAAGCTGATTGTATTTTCCAACTTTGATGGCATTTTTAATCGCGATGGTAAACTGCTGCGCACCATTGAACGCCCGCAGTTAGAGCAGCTTATTTATCAGGGTGATATTACTACCGAATCGACAGTGTTAAGCGCGCTGACCACCAGCGTCGCCGCCGGCATTCCTCGCGCACATTGCATCAGCTATGAGAAAGACGGTGCGCTGTTGCAGGAGCTGTTCACTCGTGATGGTGAAGGGTCGCTGGTGATGGAGCACCACTATGAACAGTTACGCGGCGCCACCATTGAGGATGTGGGTGGTATTCTGAATCTCATCAAACCACTGGAAGAAAGTGGCGTGCTGGTGAAGCGCTCCCGCGAGCGTCTGGAAAGCGAGATAAACCAGTTTATTGTGATTGTCAGAGACGGCATGATCATCGCCTGCGCAGCGCTGTACCTCTACCCGGATGACGGCTGTGCAGAGCTTGCCTGTGTGGCTACACATCAGGATTACCGCGGGAAAAACCGCGGCGAGCGTATTTTAGATGAAGTTCGTAAACGTGCAATGGATGCCGGTATCAGCCGCTTATTTGTGCTTACCACGGTAACTGCGCACTGGTTTTTAGAGCAGGGCTTCGCCCCAGCAGATATCAGTGCGTTACCTGCGGTAAAGAAAGAATTATATAACTTTCAGCGAAACTCGAAGGTATTTACGCTGACGCTGTAAGGGCGGGTGAATTGCCGTAATGCTTAGCGCGTTTACTTCACACTTCTGACTGAGGCTTCATATAGCCTCAAATGTCATGGTTACCTTGTTATCTATCCTTCTGAATACAAAAAATCCCCGCTACGCTAATAGCGGGGATTCGTATTATCAGAGCAGGTAAACATTGCCTGCTCATAAGCTTACTGCACTATCAGAAGCTGTATGTTGCCTGCAGATACATAAAGCGTCCCTGACCACTGTGCACCGTATTTACGAAACCATAAAAGTCATGATGACTGTATGGCGGTTCTTCGTTAAACAGGTTCGTTGCGCCAAGTGTCAGCGTTGTGCTTTCCAGGCCCATGTAGGTTACTGTCGCATCAACGGTGGTCCAGGCATCCACGGTTTTGTTGCCGAATCCAGAGTCAGCGTCACCAGAGAATTCACCGACGTAATTCACTGCCAGCGATGCAGCAAAATCATCCTGAGCCCAATCCATGCTAGCCGTCCAGCGCACTTCAGGTTGCTCAAAATCACCGGCTTCCGCATTCAGACGTACGCCGCCATCTGCATCAGGGCGATACTCTTCATACTCCAGTACATAGTTCATCACAAACCCGAAACCGAATTGTCCGTAAGATGATTCCAGGTTGTAGTTCACATCCAGGTCGAGGCCTGAGGTTTCCAGGTCGCCCAGATTCTGGAATGAATCGAAGACCTGTACCACCTCACCCGGATCGCCTTCAATACCGGTAGGAAGACGCTCAACCACGTTAGGATCATCACCGAAATTGCTGAATACGAACTGCGTATCTGCATCAATGATGTTGTCGATATCGTAGCTGTAGTAGTCCAGAGACAAGTCGAGGTTATCTGAGAATTCGTAGATAACACCTAAGTTGTAACTGCTGGATTCTTCAGGCTCCAGGTCCGGGTTACCTTCAAATACTGCGGTGTATTCCATAGGATCACATGCCAGTCCAACCGCTTCACAGCGAACGGTATCGACCAGGTTCGGTGACTCATCAGTACGACCCAGGCCAATCTGGTGGAGTGACGGTGCACGGAACGCTGTGCCGTAAGAACCACGAATAGACAAGGTATCTGTCGGTGTCCATAAGAAAGACACTTTGGGATCCGTGGTGGTACCGAAGTCGCTGTAATCTTCATAGCGAACTGCCAGTTGCACTTCCAGCTCAGATAGCACCGGCACACCTAACTCGGCAAACACTGCCGTGCTGTCACGTGAGCCATTAGCCTGCGTGGCCTCAGTGCCGAACACTTCACCACGTAGGAACTGCTCATCCGGATTATCGCTAATCTTCTCTTCGCGATAGGTGGTTCCCACCGCTAACATTACGTCACCAGCATCCAGGCTGGCCACAGGGCCGGAAGTCACAAAATTCAGTGCGCGGTTAGTTGACTTACCTACACGGGTGGTGGTGGTTTCAATGTAGTCCAGCGCTTCCTGAGAGTTTTGTGAAGGTTCAAACGGATTCCACAGTTCATTGTCGATAGCTTCCTGAGTGCGTCGTGAGTTAGGGAAACCGTCTACACCGCGTTCGACAGACTCACTCTTGATGTAATTGTATGACAGCTCCCAGGTCCAGCGATCCCACTGTCCCTCAAAACCTAAAATGGTGCGATAGTAGTCTGAATCCACACGTTTTTCACGGTTACCGATATCCACTGTACGGCGACGCATGGTCAGGTCCTGACCGAAGAACGGATGGGTAGGATCGTCGGCAAATGGGTGGAAAGCGTTGTCGCCTGACATAAACAGCTCGTTGAAGCTAGGGCTACCTGCACCGCGTACGATCGACTTGGAGTTTTGTCCGTTTAATTCGACAAACGCACTTAAGTCCTGATTAATTTCGTAACGACCCATGTAGTTGAAGCTGAAACGTTCCGCATCCGGGATCATGGTCATATGCGGAGCATAGTCATACAGGCACAGTGCAGCGTCGCGGTTAATCTGATCTGCCGGGCAGGTGTCCTGACCAAACTCATCGATAATGCGGTTAGTGGGGTCGGAGCGCAGAGCAATGGTGCCGGGAATACCCGCTGAGCTGCGGAAATCTACCGCATCGGGATCGTTCGGACGCAGGGCTGTCTGGTTTGCAGAGCGAGAATAGGCGCGATCAGAGTACATGATTTCTTCACGATCGAAGTAATCAAGGATAAACGTATGACTGGCTTTTTCTGAGGTGTTACCGAATACCAGACTGATATTCTGCTCTTCGCCTCCTCCGTCAGCGGTATCACCCACTTTGGCGGACAACTCGAGACCTTCAAAATCGTCTTTCAGTATAATGTTGATAACCCCGGCGATGGCGTCAGAACCATAAGTAGCAGAAGCACCGTCTTTCAGAATATCTACTCGTTTGATAGCGGCAAGAGGAATGTTGTTAATGTCGACAAACGCGGTATCAATGCCCTTTGCAAACGGTGAAACAGAAACCCGGCGTCCGTTAACCAGGATCAGTGTGGAATCTGCCCCCAGGCCGCGGAGTGAAACACTTGAGCCACCGTTCGCGGTATCATCAGAGCTGTTCCCCTGAGTAGAGAAAGTGCCCTGCCCTGAGATAGGCAGTTTGGCGAACAGGCCGATAAGATCGGTGACGCCGGTATCGGCGATATCGCCGGCGTCGATTGAGGTGATGGGTGATGGGCCTTCCATGTCAGTCCGGCGAATGTGCGAGCCGGTAACCTGAATTTTTTCGATTTTCTCGCCATCTTCCTGAGCAATTACGGGCTGAGCGCTAAGCGCCATGCTCACTGCCAGAGCCGGGACGGCCAAGCGGAATGTGTGCTTCATTATCATATTATGTTCCCTGTTATGTATTTTACTTACTTGGTGTTATCCCTTGCACAAGTCTCTCCTGCTGCGGTAGAGCGGTGGTTATCAGAGGCCTTAAAACCTCTTCACAGCCAGGCTAATAAAAGACACTTGCGCAGCGGACAAGTAAATAGACAAATGTCATTTCTCAATCCTCTATAAAAAAGTAAAAAAAATATTGGAGACAACGAGTTACCAAAAAATCATGAGCCAGAATATGATCAGGCACGGACCCGTATCCTACGGGGAAGCAATTCACTCGAAGCCCGGTCACATGCCATCAGGTGGCCAGCGCAATTACCCACCACTTGATCGCGCGCGGCTTGTCTTACTGTGCAAAGTACGATTAACTGGTAAGACCAGGAACATGTTATGAAATGTTATGCATCAAGAAATTACGCTCGTCTGTCAGGATGAAGTTCCTCTGGCAGCCACATTGTTCGTTCCGGACTCCCCTAAGGGCGCAGTGATGATAGGCCCGGCAACCGGCATCAAACGGCAGTTCTACTATAATTTTGCCAGTTACCTGTGCGAGCAGGGGTTTGGAGTAATCAGCTTTGATAACCGGGGGATCGGAGAATCGTTACAGGGCGACATTAAGGCCTCTTCTGCAAGCCTGGTATTGTGGGGAACCCAGGACATGCCTGCGGTATTATCAGCACTACAGCAACGCTTCCCTTCTGTGCCACACTTTTTAATGGGACACAGTGCCGGCGGACAACTTGCAGGTTTAATGCATAATGCCACTGAACTGTCAGGCATGTTCAACTTCGGAAGCTCCTCGGGCAGCTTGCGCAACATGGCGATGCCATACAAAGTGAAAGCCCATTTTTTCATGAACGTCTTTATACCGCTGAATAACCTGATATTCGGGCATACCAAATCTCATTTAGTGGGTATGGGTGAGCCACTTCCTAAGCAGGTAGCCCGGCAGTGGCAACGTTGGTGCAATGGACAGGGATACGTTAAAACGGCGTTTGGCAATGAAATCAGCCGTCACTGGTATAACGATATCGACTTCGCCTCGCACTGGCTGCTTGCCAGCGATGATGATATTGCCTGCGAGCGCAACGCCCGCGACATGTTAAGTGTCTACCCGAATATGCCAGCTGAGCTTGAGATCATCGTACCTGAAGAGCATGGTCTGACTGACATTGGCCATATGAAGTTTTTTTCCCGTCAGTGCCAGTCACTGTGGCCAAAAGCCACAGCATTTTTTGAAAAGCAATTACCTCCTGCAATTTTAGCAGGCTGATCACTGGGTTAGATGACAATGCCGGTCGTTGAAAATAGCCGGTTTACCGCAACTTGCAGACAGCATTACTGCGCCAAGGTATGATATCGGCGTCCTTCGGGGGAGTAGCTCGCCTGCGTCAGCAGGAAAGCGCGTCAACATAGTTGTGCGAAAACGGCACATGGCGCGTTTATACTTTTTTGAAAGTATGAGCAAGACCTGAGGCACAAGACATCCCAATATGGCGGGAGGATGTGTTGTGTCTTTGGTTAACATCCCGCCGGTAATACTCATGGACGCATTTCTTACTTCTACAGCGGCTGTTACACTTGCAGAAATTGGTGACAAAACCCAGTTGCTTACGCTGCTTCTCGTCTCCCGGTTTCGAAAGCCTGCTGCACTGATCCTCGGCATACTTACCGCAACACTCTTAAACCACGCATTATCCGCCTGGCTGGGTCAGGTTATTGGCTCATTTTTGTCTCCGCAGACCGGCGATCTCATTCTTGGAATAAGTTTTATTTTGATGGGGGGCTGGCTGTTAATACCAGATAAAGAAGAAGGTGCCCCCAGCCGGTTTGACCACCTGGGGGCTTTCTGGGTTACTACCATTTTGTTTTTTCTTGCAGAAATTGGCGATAAAACCCAGGTTGCTACCGTGTTACTGGCAGCGGAATACCAGTCAGTGTTGTGGGTCACAGCAGGAACTACATTGGGTATGATGCTGGCTAACTTACCGGTTATCTATTTAGGCCAGAAGCTGCTGGACATCACGCCGGTACGCACAGTTCAGGTGTTTGCCTCTGTGCTGTTTATTGTACTGGGGCTGGTCACTCTCTGGTAGCCACTGCGGGCGGGCCCGGCAATACCACAAAACATCGATTTCAGTTGATAGCGGCGAAGAAAGCTGTAGCAGCAACCCGTTACACTAAAAAAGGAAGAGTACAGTTGGTCCGTACTCTTCCCATAAGAACCTGTTAGCCTTTCAGCGCCTTGGTCACATCCGCTTTACTGTGACGCTCTTTTAACTGCGCATCGTCGCCCCAGGTTTTGTTAACGATAATGCCCCGTTGCACAGCCGGTCGCTCGGCAATTTGCTTAGCCCAGCGCTGCAGATGCTTATATTCATCGACCTGCAAAAAGGTGGCGGCATCATAAAGCTTTCCCAATACCAAGCCGCCATACCAGGGCCAAATCGCCATATCGGCAATCGAGTACTCATCTCCAGCCATGTACTCGTTAAACGACAAATGCTTATCCAGAACGTCCAGCTGACGCTTGGTTTCCATTGTGAAGCGGTTTATCGGATATTCCATGGGGTATGGGGCGTAGTTGTAAAAGTGGCCGAAGCCGCCACCCAGGTAAGGGGCAGAGCCCACCTGCCAGAATAACCAGTTACGACACTCCGTTTTAGCGATAAGGTCGTCTGGCACAAAGCGACTGAATTTGTCAGCCAGATATTGCAGAATGGACCCTGACTCAAATAACCTGATTGGCGGGTTTTGGCTGTGATCCATAAGCGCCGGGATCTTCGAGTTCGGGTTGGCACCAACAAAGCCACTTGAAAATTGATCGCCATCACCGATATGTATCATCCAGGCATCATAGTCTGCGGCTTTTTCACCAGCCTCAAGCAACTCTTCAAGCATAATCGTTACCTTTTGACCATTCGGTGTAGCCATCGAATATAGCTGTAAATCATGCTCCCCCACTGGCAAAGCCTGCTCGTGGGTTGGACCGGATACTGGCCGGTTTGTCTTTGAAAACTGACTGCCGTCGTCTTTTTCCCAGGTCCAGACTTTAGGGGGGGTGTAACTGCTCTTACTCATATCGATAGGCTCCTTTACGTTTTCGCAGAATACGCGTTATGTGACATACCTATACGTAAAACGCTGGATGAGGATTCAAGAAACAGACAGATGGTCAAAAATTTGCTGGCAACGTCATTTCGCACTACTGATGCATGAATTCATTGTGGGTAGATACAGATACAAAAAAGCCGACTCAACAGAGTCGGCTTTCCGTAATAAAAGGCGGGCATTCCTTTGTCCGCAAACTGTTACACTTACTCAATGGTCAGTGTTGTTGTCTCAAGTGCCGTGACCGTTGTTTCATCAGCAGTCATCAGCATAAATCCGTCTTCTTCGTCTTCATCAGTCTCTGGCTCATCGAAAGAGGCCAGGCACGAGAAAGACACCGTGTAGTCTCCGGCAGGTACAAATCCAACCACAAACTCATACTCCTGCGACGTTTCGTCAAAGGTAACCGGAGCTATGGTGAACGGACGAATTTCATCATCATTTTCCGACGCATCAGCATCGTCGCCGAGCATTGTGGCATCCAGGCCATTTCCTTCGTATACATAAACTGCATTACCAGCGTAAGGATCAGCTTTCGCAGCACACTCCGGAGCCAGTACCAAAGCCTCACTGACCGTGCCAGATAAGGTGCCGACGGTGTCATTCTCAACAAGGCGAACCCCACGTGGCTTCAGAAATACCGCTTCTTGACCCTGCGGGTCGACCAGACTCTTGCGCAAGTCGAATTCGACAGTATATGCAGCCTCAAAACCTGGCAACGCTGTAAAACCGTCCAGTTTTAACTCATTACTCGGAACGCGTAATGGATAAGTCCCGTCATCCATTACAATGTATGAGTCTTCTGTTACAACCAGTCTCAACTGACTGTATTCCCCTGCGGCAATCTCAGTGTCGTCAACGATGGGCTCAAAGGCCTCACCCTGCAGTTGCAGCAAATCAATCATCTTAGGGTTGCCGTCTTCATCCTGAACATTAATTGTCACAGGCTCGCCGTTACCGGTAAGTTCTACTTCATCGAAATACACGACAACTTCAGAGGCGTTATCTACCGGCGCATCTGAAACTGCAAGCGAAAACTGGCTGGTTGTAGGTTCAGGAGTAGTATCATCATCGCCGCCGGAACTGCCGTCACAAGCGGTCAGTGTTGCCAGTGCGGCCATAATTAACGAGGTTGAACAGGCAGTTTTAAACTTCGAGGTACTTCTAATGCTCATACTTTTACTCCTTACTACATTGCTTTTGCAGTAACACGTATCGTGCCAACCATTTATAATGTTTAATTTTCAATACCTTACTTGATTTAATGGAATAAACTTAGCAGCTAAGAGCGCGAAGATGTTGCTAACAGGCAACACTTTTTTACAAAATAAAAACAGCGCAACATCATTGTTACCTGAAGCGGAGAAATCGACAGTTATCAACTTACTGTCTGACCATTGAAAGCAGTGCTATACACATCTTCGCACTTTTTTACTACGCTCTGGCCTGAGATTGCACCGCAAGTGGGTGACGCTAATCATCAACACCCAGGCCCAAAAAGGCTATGGAGATAGCCCCAGAGGACAGGCTGAACATTGTGCTGTTAGAAATAAAGCAATAGGTAGAGAAGATGCAAAATCAGATTAACAGGAAGGAGAGATATCAGGCATCGGCGTAGCCCAGCCGTCATAGATGTCCACGAGGTCACCGGAGCAATACAGCGTTTTAATGCCGTTCTCAAATAATTTGCGAAGTAATACTCCCTCGGTGGTTCTTGCGAACAAAATATAATGAGGTTCTACTGATAACTGTCCAATGGCGAAATCACCCGGTTCGTAAACATTGAGGCTTTTCTCCATCGTAGCGGCCATCCGACTGCTGGTGTCAATATAGTAATCTATGGGTCTGGTGCCAGAGATAAGCAATGAAAACGCTTCCGCGGAGCTGTCCACTGCCATCCCTTCGAGGAAGGGATAACGTCGTGTCAACGCATCGTTTTTCAGAGCCGGCCAGACGCCAAATAATCCTTGCAGGCCCTCAACCCCGTCCGACAGATCTATGCGTGCTACGCGATACATGACCAGCTCAGACTGATTGATAATTGGATAGTAAGGCACAGCAAAGTCCTGAAGTGACGGGGTCGCGCCAAGCAATTGTGCCTCGCCATCCAATAGCATTTTCTGCGCCCGTTTCAGGGGAAATTGTTGGTACAGGATCTCATATCCCAGAGGTTCATAAATCGCGTTGAGAATATCGAACATGAGGCTTTTCCTGCTTCGCGCAGGTTCATCTGCTTCCCAGTCCGGGGATACCCAGACTAACGGTTGCGCACCGACAGGAGATGAAAGTATCAACACTGTCGCCAGCATGATTAGGCGTTTCAAGCTGCTTGCTCCTCTTGTTAATTCCTCAACAACAAGCTCAGCAACAGAAAATGAGGTGAAATAACCGGGACCGGTCAAAGAGCAACCAGTGTAACGTCTTTTAAGTTTTTGTGAAAGAAATTCGATGCTAAGGGAGGAGATCCGGCAGCATAGCAAAATGCCGCCGGCTTACAGCTAAATACTTACTCGTTTGTAAGGACGATATTCCGCACTCCAGAAATTCTTCTCAATGCTGTTTCGTAGTGCATCGTCAGACATTTCCAGTGCCAGCTCTTGTTGCATCGCCACCTTGCCAACGGCAAACGCAATTTGTTTACTCAACTCTGCGATTTCTGTGAGTGGAGGTAATAGCGCTCCAACCCCGGTATTTGCAAGCGGTGAGGCATTGGCCAGGGCTGTACTTGCCGCCATTAACATCTCATCGCTGATAAGGCGTGCTTTTGTGGCTATAACACCAAGGCCAATGCCCGGAAAGATATAACTGTTGTTGCACTGCGCTATCGGGTAAATCACCTCATTGAACTCAACCGGTTTGAACGGACTTCCTGTGGCAATCACCACCTGACCGTCGGTCCACTCGATAACCTGCTCTGGTCTGGCCTCAACCTGGCGTGAAGGATTACTTAACGGAAAAATGATTGGCAGTGAGTTATGCTGCTTCATAGCCCGCACTACCTGCTCGGTAAATAAGCCAGGTTGCCCGGAGACACCAATAAGAATGTCAGGCTTCGCACAGTGGACGGCGTCGAGCAATGACGCGTAATCGCCACTGAAAGTCCAGTCCGCAATATCTGCGGCAGACTGCTGAAGCTTTTGCTGGAAATCACGAAGTCCTTCCATGCCTTCGGTTAGCAGACCGAATCGGTCGATCATAAAGACCTGCTTTCTCGCTTGTGCGTCTGTCAGACCCTCGTGAACCATTTGCTGTATCAACATCTCGGCAATGCCGCAACCTGCGGATCCTGCGCCAACAAATACCACTTTCATGTCTGACAACTTACGCTCGGTTGTGCGACAAGCGGCCAGGATCGTGCCCAGTGTCACGGCCGCAGTACCCTGAATATCGTCGTTAAAACAACAAATTTTATCGCGATACCGCCCCAAAATTGGCATGGCATTAGGCTGTGCGAAGTCTTCAAATTGAATCATCACTTCCGGCCAGCGACGCTTTACCGCCTTGATAAACATATCGATAAATTCATCGTAGTCTTCCTGGCTGATACGCGGGTGACGGGCGCCCATATACATCGGGTCGTTCAGCAGCTTTTCGTTATTGGTACCGACATCCAGCATCACCGGCAACGTGTAAGCAGGACTGATCCCGCCACAGGCGGTATACAGCGATAGCTTCCCAATGGGGATCCCCATACCACCAATGCCTTGATCACCCAGGCCGAGAATGCGTTCGCCGTCGGTCACAACGATAACTTTCACTTTTCGCTTGGTAGCGTTGCGAACGATATCGTCGAGCTGATGGCGCTCTTCCCAGGACACAAACAGGCCACGTGAACTGCGATAAATGTCTGAGAACTGCTCGCAGGCGTCGCCAACCGTTGGCGTGTAAATAATCGGCATCATTTCGTCGATGTATTTCTGCACCAGGCGGTAAAACAGGGTTTCGTTGTTATCCTGTATGGCGCGCAAGTAAATGTGTTTGTTCAGCGCATCATCAAACGTGCTGTATTGCATGTAGGCACGTTCTACCTGTTCTTCAATGGTCTCATAGCGTGGCGGCAACAAGCCGGTCAGGTTGAAAGCGGTGCGCTCTCTGGCAGTAAAGGCGCTGCCCTTATTTAGTAGTGGCGTCTCCAGCAGAGACGGCCCGGAATGAGGAATATAAAGATATCGTTTTGACTCTTCTGACATTGATTTTCCGAATATATTTTCAGGCAATTGTAGTGCCTGAGCCAGCTTTTGCGTAGGTTAGAAAATCTCTTCTGGCTCAGGTGTTTCGGTTTCTTCTTCATCGGCAGGGTCTACCACGTCATCGTCACGAACGTAGACATTCGGTTCGGTACCCTGAATAAAATATTCGAATAGTGTCGTATGGTCTGTCCTTCTGGTCAACTTCCCACTGGTACGATCAATACGAACACGCACAATATCTTCAGGGATCGGCATTGGGGTTTCAGGTTTATCTGCCAAAGCAACTTCCATAAACCGGATCCATGCCGGGCCTGCTGCTTTGGCACCATCCTCGGTGCCAATCAGCGCATTACCTATCCAATTGAACTTCTCTGGATCACGGTTAATCAGGTTCTGGTTTCGGGTTGCCCGTCCCAATTGGCGGTTCATATCATCAAAACCTACCCACGCTGTGGCCACAAGATCTTTTTGGAATCCACTAAACCACGTGTCGCGGGAGTCGTTAGTCGTACCGGTTTTGCCGGCGATATCTGTTCTTTGAAGAATGTTGCGGGCCCGCCAGCCAGTTCCCAGCCAGTAGGTTTTCTTACTCCAGTTGCCGTTTGCACGCACGCCGGTTCGCATCATTTCACCCACCAGAAAGGCATTTTGGGGAGAAATAACCTGCGGAGCAGACACTTTCATGTCTTCATTTTCGCTGGTAACCACGCCGTTTTGGTTGAGCTCAGCAGCAAGGCGCGCCTCAATATCATCTACCGGGATTTCTGTTTCCTCTGTCGTGGTGTCATCGGTACACGGGTCGCATGCCCAAACCGGCTGGGTTTTCCACAATAATTCCCCCTGCTCGTCCAGCACGCGGTCGATGAAGTGCGGGCGGACCAGAAAGCCCCCATTGGCGATGACAGACATACCACGCACCACTTCCAGCGGGGTGTGAGAGCCAGACCCGAGCGAAACCGTCTCATCAAGTGGAATGTCGTCGCGATTAAAACCAAACTTCGTGAGGTGATCGGCAGTTTGTTGTAAGCCCACGCCGCGAAGCAAACGAACAGAGACCACGTTTTTCGATTTACCCAGCGCCACGCGCATTCGAATTGGGCCATCGTATTCCGCCGGCGAATTCTGTGGTCGCCAGGCTACACCGGTTGCTGCATTCCATTGATTAATCGGGGCATCGTTAATAATAGATGCCAGCGTATAGCCATTTTCTATCGCCGCCGAATACACAAAAGGTTTGATATTAGAGCCCACCTGGCGCTTCGCCTGTGTCGCCCGGTTGAACTGGCTTTGATAGAAGCTGTATCCGCCGACAACAGCCTGTACGGCACCATTGTGTGGATTCAGCGCAACAAATGCACCACTGACTTCCGGCATCTGCGCCAGTCGCCAGGCTCCTTCCTGTTTACGAATATAAATAACTGCGCCATCAACCAGAATGTCGCTTGCGGTCTCAGGCTCATTCCCTTGCCGGCTGTCGGTGATATATTCGCGTGCCCAGTCAAGTCCTTCCCATTCAATCGTCCGTTGCTCGCCGTACTTATCCAGAGTATCAATGGATTTCTCATTAACCTTAAGCACTACGGCGGGCATCAGCGGTTTAATCTCATCATAGTCAGCCAACGCGCTTACCATGGCTTCGGTGTCCCATTGGTCTCTCAATGCAGGCCGTTGCTGATCTTGCTTGTCGGCCTCGTCGACATTCTCTGTGGTACTTTCAGACCCGGCATCAGGGTCTGCGGGTGCATTCCAGAAATAGTCCAGTGGCCCGCGATACCCGTGACGTTCATCGTAATCATGAAGGTTCCGCACTACAGCGTTTTGCGCTGCTATCTGCAGGTCGGAAGGCGCTGTGGCGTAAACCTGATAGCCACCGGTTTCTGCCTCTTCTTTGCCATACACCTCAACCATTTCAGAGTGAATGAGGTCGGCGAGGTAAGGGGCGTCTACTTCAATTTCGGCGCCATGTTTGCGAGCAGAAACAGGCGCGTTGGCCGCCTCGTCAAATTCTTGTTTGGTGATAAAACCTTCATCCAGCATTCGCATCAAAACAATGCGGCGACGCTCAACGGAACGATCTGGTCGGCTGATAGGATTTAGTACGGATGGTGCCTGAGGAAGTCCGGCGATGGTCGCCAGTTGCGCAAGATTAAGATCTTTCAGCGGCTTGCCGTAATAGACCTGGGCGGCCGCGCCGAAACCAAAGGCGCGATGTCCTAGCTCTATTTTATTCAGGTAAAGTGCGAGGATTTCATCTTTGGTCAGTTCCTGCTCCATATGCAGGGCGATAAAGATTTCTTTTATCTTACGAATGTAGGTTTTCTCACGTGTAAGAAAGAAGCCCCTGGCAAGCTGCATGGTTAGCGTACTCGCACCCTGTTGCTTTTCACCGGTAATCAACAAATTTACGCCTGCCCGAACGATACCGATAGGATCGATACCTTTATGTTCATAGAAGCGACTGTCTTCGGTGGCTATCACAGCATCAATAAGTTGCTGCGGCACATCCTCAAGTTCTACCGGGATCCGCCGTTTAACACCATACTGAGAGATCAATTTTCCATCATGCGTGTAAATGCGCATGGGAGTTTGCAGACGAACATCCTTCAGAACAGTGACGCTGGGCAGGTCAGGTTTGATATAAAAATAAATACCTACGAGCGCAGCCGTTCCTAGTACTCCGAGGACGATTACAATAAAAAAGAGGGGTTTAATGTACTTCACGAAATAATGATACCAAGGCAAATTTGCCAAAATGACTTATATTTTTATACGTATGTGTCGTTAATAGAACCATAAATAACGAAAAAGTTGCGTAATATCCTAAGGTAGAGAAGTCACCTATGAATTCGGACACCAGCACATGAAATCGCTGTTTAAGAAAAAATTGCCCCCCATTGTGGGCGTAGACATAGGCACGCGTCAAATAAAAGCTGTGCTGTTAGAACAGTCCGGTGATGGTTATGCGCTGCAGGGTTATGCCTGTGAGCCAATTACCAAAAATGCTTTTCAGGAGCGCGAAATCAAAGATTTCGAGCCGTTAAGCATTGCCCTTAAGAAACTTAAGAAGTCTCTTAATACGCGTGTCAAACAAATAGCAGTCGCTGTGGCAGGAAGCTCGGTAATCAGTAAGGTGGTTTATATGGAGCCGGACCAAAACGATTTTGAACTGGAAAATCAGATTGAAATCGAAGCCGACAGCCTGATCCCTTACCCTCTGGATGAAGTCTACCTGGATTTCGAAGAGATGGGCGAAAGTAAAACCCATGTGGGCAAAGTCGATGTGTTGTTAACTGCCGCGCACAAAGATCAGGTGGATCAGCGTCTCGTAGTTGTTCGCGAAGCCAGCTTCGAGCCAAAGATTGTGGACGTTGAAGGGTACGCTTTAGGAAATGCTATCGACTTCTTTTATCACGGTGGTGAAGAAGGGAAGCCAGTATGCTGCATTAATGTTGGCGCTTCTCTGCTTCAGGTATGCGTGGTAGAAAACGGTAACGTCACATACAGCAAAGAACATGCATTTGGCTTAAATGCACTGATCAACGACCTGGCTGCCATTCACATGATTGAGCGCGAAGAGGCAGAGCGACAATTACTAAGCCATACCCTCCCCTCTACCTGGGTCGAGGACACGCTACCCATTTTTGCGGCCAACCTGCAGCAAAATATCAACAGGGCGTTGCAGATGTATATGACAACGCTGCACGCCGAACGACCATCTAAAATTGTTTTTAGTGGCGGTGCAGCCGTACTGTCGCCACTCATTGAAATTCTGCAGCAGGAATTCGACATTGATGTTGAGGTATTCAATCCTTTTGAAGGCATGAATATCAATTCTAAACTGGATGCCACTCAACTACAGGAAATCGCACCGCAGTTAGCTATTGCTGCCGGGCTAGCGAGTCGGAGTTTTACGCCATGGCACATATAAACCTGCTTCCCTGGCGTGAAGAGCAGCGTCAGCATCAGAAGAAACAATACCTGCTCGGCATGGTCGCGGTCGCGGCAATCGTCGGGTTGATTTTCTGGTTTATCGGACAAGCTATTGATCAGCAAATTAAGCATCAGAATGCCCGGAACGCCTATCTGGAAAAAGAAATTTCCGTGCTTGATCAGCAAATTCAGGAAATCCAGAAAATTAAAGAAAGTAAAACCGCAATTGAACGTCGCATGGCACTTATTGAACAGCTTCAGGCAAGCCGGAATACTGCCCCGACAGTGTTCGATGAACTTGCCCGTATTGTTCCGCCTGGCGTGTCATTCAGATCGATGCGTCGCACTGGCAATATCATCGAGATAGAAGGTATTAGTGAATCGAACAACCGGTTGTCAGACTTCATGCGTAAACTGGAGGCATCAAAAGTATTCACTGGCGGCGATTTATCTTCCATTGTCGCCGATACTAATGCGAATGATGCGATTAGCGAGTTTAATCTGAGATTTGGTATTAGTCCGCTGGTTGCGCCGGTGCACCCGGTAGCCACAACGAAGGAGGCAAAATAAGATGAAATTTGACGCCTCAAAATTAAAAGAGCTAAACGAACTCGACTTCGAACAAATCGCCATCTGGCCTCAAGAAGTCAAAATTGTTGTAACCGCTTTCGTTGCCATTGTTATCGGCGCGCTGAGCTACTATCTGCTGATTAGTCCAAAGCTACCCATTCTCGATAAAGCCGAGGTAAAGGAGCAGGAGTTAAAATTACAGTTTGAAGCAAAATACCGGATTGCGGTTAACCTTGAAGCTTATAAAGAGCAGCTTGCGCGTATCGAAGAGGATTTTTCTTCGATGCTGAAATCGCTACCCACAAGCAACGAAACACCTGGCTTACTGGACGATATCACTTACGTAGGCACTACATCCGGACTAAACTTTAAAATGCTGAACTGGCAGCAGGAGATTCCAAAGGAGTTTTATACTGAGCTGCCAATCGAGATGGAAGTGTCTGGCCGTTATCATAATTTTGGTGAATTTGTCTCGAAAATCGCGGACTTACCACGTATCGTAACGTTGCACGATTTTACAATCGATAACCAGAGTGATGAGCTGCGGCTGCAGTTGCAGGCAAAAACCTACCGCACGGCTAACGATGGCACGCAAGGGGGTAATCAATGAGAACCCCGCAACGTGTCGTATTGTTGGCGCTCTGCGTAGGCGCACTGGCTGCTTGCTCACCGAAGCTGGACGACCTGCAAACCTATACGGAGCAGGTGAAACAAACCACACAGGTATCTATTGAGCCTTACCCTGAGTTTGCAGAGCAGCCGGCGTTTGTTTACGCAGCACAGGAGCTGAGAAGCCCGTTTGTGCGTCCGAGAAATAAACAAACGCAAACAGAGGTGGTTCAAAAAGCCAACTGTTTACAGCCGGATTTCAGTCGACAGAAAGAAAAGCTCGAAGAATATGGCCTTGATGCGTTGTCCTTGTCGGGAAGTTTTACCTCTCAGGGCAAGCGCTGGGCGCTGTTCAAAACAAATGATGGCGGGTTATACAAAGCAACTATTGGGAGCCACGTTGGCTTATTCCATGGCGAAGTAAAATCTGTCAACCAAAATGAAGTAGTGATCGAACAATTGCTGCCTGACGGAGCGGGTTGCTGGCAACGTAAAGAGACGACGCTGACGCAAGCCTCGGCAGCAGGAGAAAATGGTAATGTCTGAACGATATATTTTTAATAAAAAGCTAAACAGACGCAGCAACAAATGGGTGTGGCTAAGCGGTTCTGCCGTGGCGTTATTTCTGTTTCAGGTGTTTGCCGAGCCGGTTCATGCTCAAGAAGAGCCGGTACTGCTGGATCCGTACGCAGAATCACAACAGGTATTTAATGCCACGCTAACCGACATTGGATTCACCCGGGCTGCAAACAATACAGCAGTTACTACCCTGACTTTCGATGGCAGCAAGGGCAACCCTCAGCTGATTGAGTCCAAAGGGCAGCTCACTGTGATTTTACCGCGCGTGGAGCTGGCAGAAGATCAGTTGGTGGAGCTGGATGTCATGCAGTTTGGCACTGCGGTTTCTACCATTGAAACGTTTCAGGATGAAGAAGCCTCACGGGTTGTAATTTCTTATGAAGGCCGGGTCTTTGCCCGCAACTCAGAGCAGGATAATACACTACGTGTGGAAATCCAGCCGATGACTGATGAAGAAATTGCAGAGCTGGACCAAAGCACCAAATACACCGGTGAGCCGCTGTCACTGGACTTCCAGGACGTACCGGTACGTAAGGTGCTGCAAATTATCGCGCAGGTAAACGGATTTAACCTTGTCACTACCGATACCGTATCTGGCAACGTTACTATTAGCCTGACCGGTGTTCCCTGGGATCAGGCGTTAGACATGATCCTGAAAGTAAAAGGCCTGGATAAGCGATTAGACGGCAACATCTTGCTGATTGCCCCCTCTGAAGAGCTGGCAGCGCGCGAAGCACAGCAACTGCAGTCGAAAAAGCAGGTAGCCGATCTGGCGCCGCTGAAATCCGCCAGCATTACCGTGAATTACGCGAAAGCCGCAAACCTTGCGACCATACTGAAAACCTCAGAGGGTGGTATTTTGACCGAGCGTGGTTCCGTGACGGTGGATGAACGAACCAATACGATCCTGGTGCGAGACACGCAGGAGTCGATTGACGAAGCTCGCCAGTTGGTAGACTCGCTGGATATACCGGTTAAGCAAGTATTAATTGAAAGCCGCATGGTAACGGTACGTGACAATATCGACGAACAACTTGGCGTGCGCTGGGGCTTCAGTGACCGTCAGGACGATGATGGTGTCTCAGGTTCTATTGAAGGGGCGCAAACCATAGCGGGCGGCACCATCCCCAGCATCAGTGATCGCTTGAATGTGAATCTGCCGGTAAGCAGTCCTGCAGGTCGCATTGGATTCCAGATAGCCAGTCTGGTTGATGGTACTATTCTTGACCTTGAGCTCTCTGCGCTGGAATCAGAGAATAAAGGTGAGATTATCGCCAGTCCACGCATTACTGTGGCGAATCAGCAGGAAGCCTACATTGAGCAGGGTACTGAAATTCCTTATGTACAATCGACATCAAGTGGTGCGACATCAGTAGAATTCAAAAAGGCCGTACTGAGCCTGAAAGTCACGCCACATATTACACCGGATAACCGCATCATTCTTGACCTGGTTGTAACGCAGGATACTCGTGGCGAGACGGTATCTACCTCCACCGGCCCTGCCGTGGCAATTGATACTCAGGAGATCAAAACGCAAGTATTGGTCGAAAACGGCGAAACCGTTGTGCTGGGTGGTATTTTCCAGCAAATCAATACTGATGATGTCAGCAAGGTTCCTCTGTTTGGCGACCTTCCGGTTGTGGGTGCGCTGTTTCGCAACACCGGGAAGCTTTACCAGAAGCGAGAGCTGCTGATTTTCGTAACACCGAAAATCGTCGCTGAAACGCTTTAAGCAAGGACAATACCGTCAGAATCAGGCTGTATATAAATATGTTTTCGTTGAAGGGTGCTGGTTAGCGCCCTTTTTCTTTCACTAAACCATTTTAACCATCTGATTTTTAAAGAGTTAGAATTAGGGTTCAACAAAACTTGCAACGCCTTGCAGTAAACTGAGATAATCCCGCTCTCGAAATTAAAGCGAGGTTAAAGGCGCAGTGCTTATTGAACGGTAAAATAAGCATGAATGAATGGGTGGCCAGACAGCGTTTTCCTAACACACCACCCCTAACATTAGAAAAGTTGTGATATAAGCAAATATGGCTGAAAAACGTAATATCTTTTTGGTTGGCCCTATGGGTGCGGGCAAGAGCACTATAGGCAGACACCTGGCAGATGAACTTCACCTTGAGTTTTATGATTCCGATCAGGAGATCGAGCGACGCACTGGCGCCGATATTGCCTGGATTTTCGACCTGGAAGGTGAAGATGGCTTTCGCAAACGCGAAGAGACTGTTATTAATGATCTGACAGACAAGCAAGGAATTGTACTTGCAACCGGAGGCGGTTCTGTGGTTAATAAAGCAGTACGCAACCGTTTGTCAGCGCGTGGAATTGTGGTGTATCTGCAAACGACTATCGACAAACAGGTAGCACGCACACAACGCGATAAGCGTCGCCCATTATTACAGAACGGCGACCCGGAACAAGTGCTTCGCGATCTGGCTCAAGAGCGTAATCCTATGTACGAAGAAGTAGCAGACTACGTAGTAGATACCGACGACCAGTCTGCACGTTCCGTTGCAAACCAAATCATCAGCAAAATCGGTTTATAACCTATAGAAAGAGGAGCTACGCCCATGTCAACCTTAACTGTGGAACTTGGAGAGCGTAGTTACCCAATACAAATTGAAGCCGGACTGCTCAGCCAGCCCGGCTTTTTTGTGCCCTATATTCAGGGTCCTCTCGCCGTCATTGTGACTAATGAAACCGTTGCCCCACTCTATCTGGAGCAGGCTAAGGCGTGCTGTGGTGACAAACAGGTTGAAACCATCATTCTGCCAGATGGCGAGCAGTATAAAACGCTGGATCAGTTTGGCGTAGTAATGACCCGCCTGCTGAAGATGAACGCTGCCCGCGATACCACGCTAATTGCGCTGGGTGGCGGTGTTATCGGCGACCTTTGTGGTTTCGTCGCGGCGACCTATCAGCGCGGGGTGCCTTTTATCCAGGTGCCTACCACATTGTTATCTCAGGTCGACTCCTCAGTAGGAGGTAAAACCGCGGTAAATCATCCGCTGGGTAAAAACATGATTGGTGCCTTTTACCAACCGGTATTCGTAGCAATAGACACCGACTCCTTGCGGTCGCTGCCGGCTCGCGAATTCAGTGCCGGCATGGCAGAAGTTATCAAGTACGGCATTATTTATGATGCCGATTTTTTCAGCTGGCTGGAAGCGAATGCTGACGCACTGAAAACGCAGGAGCAGGCGCCGTTAATTCAGGCAATTCAGCGTTGCTGTGAAATTAAAGCTGAGGTGGTAGCGCAGGATGAGCGCGAGGGTGGATTGCGTGCCATACTTAACCTTGGGCACACTTTTGGCCATGCCATTGAGGCCGAACTCGGCTATGGCAACTGGCTACATGGTGAGGCAGTAGCAGCTGGTACTATAATTGCTTGTAACACTGCAATGCATCTTGATTGGTTTACAGCGTCGGAAACCCGTCGCGTCAGCGACCTCTTCCTCGCATTTGATTTGCCAGTGAAAGGCCCGGCAAGCATGACCAAAGCCGACTACGTTAAGCATATGAAGCGCGACAAAAAAGTCGAAGCGGGCAATATTCGGTTTGTGCTTCCGCAACACATTGGTAAAGCGGTAGTGACCAAAGACGTCACCGATGAGATCCTCACGGCTGTGCTTGCCTGAAACCAAAAGATGCCTTCACTAACGGTCTATCGGCCTGACTGACCAACAGGCAAAGACGCTGAGGGTACGCTCGTGCATTCTGAACTGCATGAAAGACTGGAATATTTAGTCAATTATTCGTCGCAACTGATCTTTGTCAGTGGTGATTCTATTGCGCAGCAACAACGTACGCTGGAAGCGTTTGTCTTCCAACAGCACGACGATACCGAAATTGCCTACGTCACCGCCGAGCCCGACATGGAGCTCTCAGATTACCGTCGGCAGCTATGCAGGCAACTGCTAGGTCAGGTCGTTGGCAGCTACGTCAGGCCCTTGAATGAACTGCTGTCATCACTCAACCAGCATGAAGGTCCAATCCTTATTACCCTAACGCAGGCACAGCATATGCCTGACAGATTGCTTCAGGAACTCTGGGATTTAGTGTTACAAAGTCGGTTTGCGGGTAATAAGCAGCACCTGAACGTGTTGTTATTCGGGGAGACCACGTGGGCCGAGAATGCTAAACAGTGGCTTCCTGCTAAGAATACCGATACGCCGCTGTTGATAAGCAGCCAGTCTGTGCACTCGGAGCCCGAAAGCTCTGACTTAGATAAGCTGATAGCCCGCAGACGGGAAGACTTTCAACAGCATATGGCCAGACGCTACAGTCAGTCTCAGCAATCTTTTACTCCCCTACTGAAGTCGCCGTGGTTTATCGCTGCGGTGGTGATGATTTTCCTGAGTTTATTTGGCTCGCTGATAGCATGGCAATACGGCGACGATATCAGCTCGCTGTTTTCGCCAATAAAAAGTGAGACGGTCAATGCCGATAACAATACTGTTGCACCGGGCTCGGCGTTCGATAGAATCGCCGCGCCACAAGCGCAGGCCACGCCAGATGCTAACGAAAATCAACCGTTGACCCGTCCACAAACATCGACCGATCAGGACAACAGTTCCCGGTTAGTCACGCAATGGGACGACGCTGTTGATGCACTTCCACGCACACAAACCAGCTCGACGAAGGTGGACGACCCGCTACCTGAAAGCAATGGAAATGCCTTAACCACGACTGTGCCGTCTGAGGATAAGCCCGTCGAGGCAACCGATAACCAGGCAGCAGTTGTGGCCCCTGACCTCAATACCAGCCCAGAGAATCTGGAGACAGCGCCCTCGTCTGAAACGCAGGCCTTACCAGAGGATAACGCGATTGCTCAAAGCGCAACGCCCGACAGCGCCAATAGCAATGGTGAAAATAACGATGTAACCGTATCGGTAAATGCTGACAATGATCTTGTGGTGAACCGTGTTCGCCAGAACGATTTCATGTTGCAACTTGCGGGAATGAAAGATAAAGCGCTGCTCGCCCGCTTCGTCAGTGACAACAACTTGTCTGCACTTACTCACGTTTATCGCACCCAGCGCTACGGCGGCGACTGGTACGTGTTGCTGTTCCATCAACCATTTGGATCTTTACAGGAAGCACGCCAGGCACTCACCTCTTTGCCTGAGTATCAGGGACGAGACAACGCTTTTGTAAAACGTGGCAGCCAGATCCTGAATGAGCTTAATGTAGATACGAATAAATAACACCGCGTCTACACACAGCAATACACCGCGTTGTGATCGAGATGACTCGCCAGTGCGTAACGAATGGTTTTATCGTCTAGATCTTATATATGTCACTGCACACCCGAAGCCGCGCGCAATACGACCATCTGAACTCTCGCCCGGGTTCGCTGCAATATGGTATTTTGGCGGGTGTTGCTTTTCTCATTGTGGTTGCCAGTATCTGGTCAATTATCAATGGCCGTGCAGAAGGCACTGCGTCACCCTTATTTCTGGGCACGTACGGCGGCATGGTTTTCGTTCTTGAACTCTTTTCTGCAATTCTGCTTTTCTCACAATTCAGAAACACCGGCATTCTAACCTTTGGTTTGCTCTCTTGTGCATACCTCTGGGTTGTTCTGATTGCCCCTATTCAGGTTGCAATGCTTGCCGGCGCGTTCGATCAGTTCAGCTATATTGCTACAGAGCATTCACAAGCCGCCTGGTTATGGACCTTTTGGCACCTGGGCTTCCCGGTCATCGTTACTATCGCCATGTTGCTGGATGGCAGCTCCCCGGTGGTTACAGATCAATTCTAGAGCTGGGCACTGCTCATTTTTGGTTCAACAATTACAATCGCGCTTCTGGCTATCGTTCCAACGATTTTCGGCTGGATCACCTACCCTGAGCTTATTAAGGACACATCGGTTTTTACCTCTGGTCTGTTGGACATCATTGGCCCCCTGAATGTGATGCTTTGCACAGCAGCGCTGTTGACAATTATTCTGAAAGGCAGACTTGCTAACGCGATATATGCGTGGCTGGTTATTGCGATGCTTGCAACGGCGTGTGAAGGTATGGTGGCGATATATTCAGGGTCCCGCTTCAGTGTTGGCTGGTATGCGTCCAGAGCATTGAGTCTGGTGTCATCGTCAGCGGTCTTTATTGCCCTGCTGCTGGAAACCATGCACCTGTACCACAAGGTGATTAGACAAAATACCGCACTGCATGAGATGGCAAGCACTGACGGTTTGTCAGGGCTTGCAAACCGACGCGCCTTTGATGAGCGTCTTGAGCAGGATACGCAACGCACGCAGCGGGATCAGCTCCCTATCAGTCTAATTCTGATTGATATAGACAACTTTAAGCAGTTTAACGACACTTACGGGCATCCTAATGGCGATCGCTGTATTCGTCATGTATCTGACAAAATGGCCGCGACAATAAACCGGAGTACCGACTTTATCGCCAGGTTTGGGGGAGAAGAATTTGCAGTGCTTCTTCCCTCCCACACTATTAACCAGGCACTTACCGTAGCAGAGAGACTTCGCAAAGCGATTGCGCAATCGGCAATGGAACTCGACGATGGCAGTGAGGTGCGTGTCACGGCAAGCTTCGGTGTTGCCACTATCAGTTCGCATGCTGTTTATGACGAGCAGGCACTTATCAACCGTGCCGATACCGCGCTTTACCAAGCGAAGGCATCTGGCAGAAATTGTGTACGGAGTCATGAGCAGACTACGTTGCCAGAAGAGCCTTCCTATCCATCACACCCCATGTCAGGTCATGCGACCCGGTTGGAAGCATAGTGCGCTAAGCGCATTGTCAGTCTTCACAATTGTGGGTCGCAATTTCAGCCAGACTTTTCCCTGTCAGAGAGTATTTGCACGTAATAGTAGGTCGCAATTTATATAAAAACGCGCCAGCGATGAGTTTGCAGGTTGTCGCGATCTCCGATGCCAGATACAATCCTATTTCATAAGAGTGGTATTGTCGTGCCTGAAAGTCTGTCATTTAACCTGGCATGGCCGCCTCAGCACATTCTGGAAATTCTGGAAGCCACCGCTTACATTCCGCGCGGGTAGTTTTAGTAGAGCATGATGCAAAAGAAAAACCGGGCCTTCCTCAAATGGGCCGGTGGCAAGTACAGTCTGGTTGAGCATATTGCAGCCAAGTTACCTCAGGCGAACAAGCTTATTGAGCCGTTTGTCGGTGCTGGCTCTGTATTTCTTAATACCCAGTATAAGCGCTATCTGTTAAACGATATCAATCCTGACCTTATAAACCTGTACAACCTGTTAAAAGCACAACCGGATGCTGTGATCCACGATGCCAGACAGTTTTTCACTTCAGGTAAAAATAAAGAAGCCATCTATTATGAATTGAGGGAAGAGTTCAACACGACAACTGACGATTACTATCGCGCCGTGTTGTTTTTGTACCTCAACCGACATGGTTATAACGGCTTGTGTCGATACAGCCTGGCGGGACGATTCAACGTGCCCTTTGGCAGATATAAAAAACCCTATTTTCCTGAAGAAGAAATGCTGGTATTTGCCGAGAAGTCACAGCATGCAACCTTTACCTGCCTGCCGTTTGAGAAAGTATTCAGCCGCGCACGACGGGGAAATGTGATTTATTGCGACCCGCCCTATGCGCCGCTGAGCAAGACAGCCGCCTTTACCAGTTATGCCGCGCGAAGCTTTGGCAATGACGCTCAACATAAACTCGCAGCATTGGCACACAGAGCCTCAGCAGTACGTGGAATACCGGTATTGATTTCGAATCATGATCTTCCTCTTACACGCGAACTGTACAAGGGGGCAGATTTCGATATGCTCTCCGTCAAACGCTCTATTAGTCAAAATGGCGCCCTGCGGAAACCCGCTGCAGAAATTCTTGCTTATTTTCCGCCTAATGAGTCAGCTCCCGGAAAGCCAGCACGTTCTCGCAAGAAGGCCAAAACCGTAGCCGCAAACGCAACCCACATTACCCTTCCCTGATAAAGGCCATTGTGCGCTGACGAGGTTTCGTCAATGTCTTTTGGTTACAGCTCTGTCATAGCTGTTAGCGGGTGAAGGCGCCCAACGCACTAGCTAGCTAACGCTTTCCAAATACGTCATCAGGGCCCATGTCAGCGAAAATACAACAAAAAGCGCCCGCTAAAATTAAGAGACAAAGCAATGAAGCACTGCAGATACGTCAGAAAAGTCGTTTGTAGATAAGATACGCTATCCGTAGCGGTGTAAGCGTCGTTCAACTTACAATGAAACGAACCAAAAGAACCAGTAACGTTACAAATATTACGACAAACACCACGCCAACGGCAATGTACACCACTGGCGATGTTTGCTGGAAATCACGCTGGTAATTTTTGTGGCTTTGTACACCAAACGCACTGGCCAGTACGCTTAAGATTACGGAGAAAAGTCCAGGTTTAGCGGAATCGCCCACTACTGGCCTTTTGGCGTTGAAAAATCGGTGTCGTTACTGCCGCCGTGCAGCAGCTCCAGCAAATCAAGGTAATGAAATTCGTAAGAGAGCGATCGACCTGATATCCAGGATACCCAACTCACTTCGCCATGATTGGCACCCACGCACTGATTTTGTACGTGGCTGGCTGGTAAGCGATTATCATATTCCGTTAAAGGCTGAAACTCGCAAACAGTATCCGGTTCGGTGAACGCCACCAGACCGGCGAATCCTACGCCAGCCACTGCAACCGATAATGTTGTACAGGTTTTTAATGTCATCCTGAGCATTGCCATACGCTTAAAAAGTAACCTCATTATATTGCAAACAGATATTTCGACAACTGATTATTCATTAAAATTTCGAGAACTGTACAATGTGCCAGTACTTACTACGCTTCGTATTGTCTCGTGACTCACCTCGTGTAACCTCAGTGCTTCCTTCAGATTTTGCTTGCCCCAAAATGAAAAGCGCCACTAAAAAGTGGCGCCAGACAAGATTCAACGTGGTAAAGGCATACGCCCTGCAAGGTGTCTTAGAAAGACGTACCCCAGCTAACAACGAATTTGGTATCGTCGTCACCTGACTCATCGTCAGCTTTTGATACTGTCAGGGTGAAATCGCCCTTCGACAGGTCCAACTGATAGTGACCATAGTCTGAATCACTACCCAAATCGAAGTCGTAGTAGCCATAAGTTACACCCAGAGCAAACTCGTTTGGCAGATCCCAGCCGTAAGAAACATTGTAGTAGATATCGCCAGTATCAAACAGTGAGCCGTCAGCAACCTGTGAGTTAACTGTGTAAGCCACACCAAAGCCAAAGCCCATATAACTACCGTTAAAGTAAACTTCGCCGAAGTCTGAATCTTCGTAGCCAGTTGCCGGATAGTTATAATAGATGTAGCCGACATCGTAACCGAAATCACCTGACGCGCCACTGTAGCCTAAGTAGTAGTCGTTCTCAGTCGCGCCGCCTGCACCCCAATCAATTGTTCCAATCCAGGTTCCCGCATAAAAACCGCTCTCATGCGAATAGTCGACACCACCAGAAATTGATGGATCATTCATGCTTTGTGTAACGCCACGCCACAGGTAATTACTGGTAACACCGATGTTAGCCTCTACGGCAGCCTGCGCCTGACTCAATCCACTTGCAGCGACTATGGCAACTGCCAACGCTGACATTTTCAATGTTTTCATGTGTGTTCTCCGTTGGATTTATTAAATTGATATTCTTAACTTTTCTGTCTTTTTGTTCTTATGCCCCTACTACGCAAAAGTGATGCCCAACCACACCACAAATTATTTTTGCCACAAAAAATGGATAAACAGCTGTTTTTCATGAATTTTTATTCACCTCAAAATACTCACACAATAACGCGGCACCAGGGGAGATGATTAAAATTGCACCAAAATGCAGCGCCCTCACTGAAACAGTGCAGGTTTTTCGCTTTTTAAGCCCATGGCTTTTCGGTACACTCTGTGCTCACTTTCACAGGGTGCATAAGCAGGCGCTACTTTGTTCAACCTGCTTCTATGCAACAGGTTCAATCGCCCTGATATTTGACGTTTTCAAGCGTGGTTTAGAGATAAGGAATGGCTATGGCTAAGTGTTTAATTGCTCCTTCCATTTTGTCAGCTGATTTTGCGAGACTCGGTGAGGAAGTCGATGCGGTTTTGCGAGCCGGGGCAGATATCGTTCACTTTGATGTGATGGATAACCACTATGTACCAAACCTGACGTTTGGGCCGATGATTTGTGAAGCGTTGAGAAATTACGGGATTACTGCTCCCATCGATGTTCACCTGATGGTAAAACCCGTTGACGATCTGATAGAGAAGTTCGCCAAAGCGGGAGCCAGTTACATCAGCTTTCATCCGGAAGCCTCTGAGCATATCGACCGTTCACTACAACTGATAAAAGACCACGGCTGTGAGGCAGGACTGGTACTCAATCCAGCGACACCGCTAAGCTATCTCGATCATGTGATGGACAAGTTACATCACGTGTTAGTGATGTCGGTTAATCCGGGCTTCGGCGGTCAAGCCTTCATTCCTTCAACACTGGATAAAGTTCGCCTGGTGAAGCAACGTATCGCAGAAAGCGGGCGGGATATTCGATTAGAAATTGACGGCGGCGTAAAAGTCGATAACATTCGCGAAATTGCTGAAGCCGGTGCCGATATGTTTGTTGCCGGCTCTGCGATTTTCAACGCGGATGACTACGCGGATGTCATCCGCGCGATGCGACAAGAAATCGCTCACACCGAAACAGCATAAACCACATAATTTACAGTTTTACAGGTAACACACCATGAGCAACAAACCCATTGTATTAAGCGGCTGCCAGCCTTCAGGACAACTCACATTAGGCAACTATATGGGTGCGCTGAAGCAGTGGGTTTCCATGCAGGATGATCATGACTGCCTGTATATGCTGGTTGATTTGCACGCCATTACCGTTCGTCAGGAACCTGAAAAGCTTTATAACGCTTGCCTGGATGGTTTGGCGTTATATCTGGCGTGTGGCATCGATCCTGAAAAAAGCACCTTGTTTGTGCAGTCGCACGTTCCTGAACATGCGCAACTTGCCTGGGTGCTGAACTGCTACACCCAAATGGGTGAGCTTAACCGCATGACCCAGTTTAAAGACAAGTCAGCCAAGAACGTTAACAACATCAATGTGGGTCTTTATAGTTATCCGGTGCTGCAAGCTGCCGACATCCTTGTTTATAATGCGCACAAAGTGCCTGTAGGTGAAGATCAGAAGCAGCACCTGGAGCTGACTCGCGACATCGCGACTCGCTTTAACAACCTTTACGGCGACATTCTTACCCTGCCTGATCCGTATATTCCTGAGTTTGGCGCGCGCATCATGAGCCTGCAGGAGCCGGATCGCAAGATGTCCAAGTCGGATACCAATCCGAATAACTACATTGGTCTGCTGGAAGAACCGAAGAAGCTGGCGAAAAAAGTAAAACGTGCGGTAACAGACTCTGATGAGCAGGCGCGCATCTACTTCAACCCGGAAGAAAAGCCCGGCGTGTCCAATCTGCTAACCCTATTATCACTTGCTACCGGCAAATCGATTGATAGCCTTGTTCCAGAGTACGAAGATAAAATGTACGGCCACCTGAAAGGCGATGTTGCTGATGCGGTGGTTGCATTAGTTGAGCCTATTCAGGAAAAGTTCAAAGCTCTGCGTGAAGATCGCGCCTACCTGGACAGCGTCATGAAACAAGGTGCGGAAAAAGCCTCTGCACGCGCATCAGAAACACTTGAAAAAGTTTATGATGCCGTTGGTTTTATTAAAAAGCCCTGACCAATCTCTCCGGCTGAGACATGCTGCTACTTATAGATAACTTTGACTCGTTCACACACAACCTGGCGCGGTATTTCCGCGAACTGGGTTGTGAGGTTGAGGTCGTCCGCAACAATGCCATTACACTGGCAGAAATATCAGCGCTTAACCCCGAGCAGTTAGTCATATCGCCTGGTCCGTGTACGCCCGATGATGCGGGTATCAGCCTCGACGTCATTGCCCGCTTTGCAGGCACGATCCCCATCCTGGGTGTATGCCTCGGACATCAGGCAATAGGACAGGTATTCGGTGCCACCGTGACCAGTGCCCGGGAAATCCGGCATGGTAAAACTTCAGCGGTGCTTCATAAGAGTACAGAACTGTTTCAGCAGGTTCCCAGCAACTTTTTAGCTACGCGATATCATTCACTGGTAATTGCCCCTGAAAGCTTGCCAGTGTCACTGCAGGTAGATGCATGGTGCGAACATGAGGATGGTTACCGTGAGATTATGGCTGTGTCACACAAAACTCTGCCGGTGTGGGGGGTTCAGTTCCATCCGGAGTCGCTGCTGACCGAGTATGGCCATGCCATTCTGGACAATTTTTTAAAGCAGGCAAGTCGGTTCAAAAAAACAGCCTGACGCTTCTGTTATCAGCAGGCTTATCTCACGAATATATTGTTCTTAAGTATAAAAAGTTAAAGTCTGTTCACTTTTTCCGATAAATACAGGTAGTATCTGATTATTCGGAAGACATTATATGTATGCAGTTAGTCTCGTGCCGCAGGCAGCATCGACACGCAGGAGCTTTTTTACCATGACGGACGATAAGTCGTTGCCCGCTTTTGATGAGCGCTTCGACAATCTTCTTATTGCACAGGAACGTGTATTTAAAATGCTGGGGCGTCGTAGTCCTGGCGAAGTAAGTTTCGAAGAGTCAGAACAGGGAGACGCTCGCCGCGAACTCCTTCATGTTGAAAAAGTGGCAATTAAGAATAAAGCGCTGCAGGAACAGCACGAAGCGTCTTTTATTGACAGCGTGCGTTTTGACCTGCATGAGCTGGTCATGCATGAGCTCAATATGCAGCTGGAGAGTTCCGAAAACCTCTATCAGAAAGTATTGTCATTATCTGACGATACCGCTGACATGCTCGACACCCTCTCTTTGCGTACCGCCACCATATCACGAATCGAACATTATGCCGCTGCACAACCGTGGCTGTATGATGAGCTGATGCAGATTGTGAATTCGCCAGCCCATCGTCGTCGCGACTCAAAAGGGCGGGTTATTGTGGTAGAGTCGCTCCGCACAGCGCTCAGTTTCATTGGCATTGAGAATTTGCGGATTATTCTGCCATCACTTGTCTTCAAAAGAACACTACCGCAAATCACCGACCCGTATCCGCAGATCAAGCATAAGCTTCTTCAGTACGCTAACGGAACCGCTGTTGCTGCACGTGAGCTAGCACGCTTCACGTCGGTTAAACCCATGGATGCCTACACACTTGGCATGCTGTCTAACCTGGGACGCTGCGCCATTACGCGGTTGTATTTCCGACTTTTTGACAGTGTGCAACGCACCATGCTGGAAGAGGCGCAACGCAACCGTCAGCGCGATGTGCATGACGCGTTGTTAAAAATACGCCCCTCTGCGAACTATCTGATAGCGCTGCAAAACGAATATGCAGATAATGTGAGCGCTGATATTTTTGAACATATGCATTTCAAGCGACTGGGGATTGTTGCTCCTATGCGCAGCATTGCTAACAAAGAAAAAGCTGACTCCGATACCCTTGCAGATGTGCTGGCTCAGGCCCGTCACTATGCGCAGGTTCGTATGGCGTATCAACTTCGCGTCGTCGAGAAAAAAGAGCTCAAGCCGCTGTTTGTTCAGCGTAAATACCCTTCCGGTGCGCTTGAAGCGTTAAAAGAAGTAGATATTTTTCAGTTACCGGTTATCTCTTCGTCAGAAAACAGTTAATTTTTTGTGGATATTCATGCAACCGCAGCCCTGCGGTTGCTGTTTCCCGGCACATTCCAACAACGTAAAGCCGTTCAGCCGAATGGTCTAATCTGTTGTTTTTCCCGTTAAATAGATAGTTATTCACTTTTCCTGCAAATTAAGCCATAACCCTTGAAAATCAAGGGCTTCAGAGGCATACAGGGAAGACATTGTGTTGAATAAATGGCATACTACCACGCTATTCCGATCACTATTCGCGTCGGAACTTTCGCCAATTGGCCCTGAAAACGACGCTCACATAGAGGTAAAAAAGATGAAGGTAACTCGCGCAACATTTGATGAAGTCATGGTCCCCAACTACAACCCGGCAGGTATGGTACCGGTTCGCGGCGAAGGGTCGCGTGTATGGGACCAGGATGGTGCAGAGTACATCGATTTTGCCGGCGGTATCGCCGTAAACGTGCTGGGTCACTGCCATCCTGAACTGGTAAAAGCACTGACCGAGCAGGGCAACAAGTTGTGGCACCTGTCTAACGTATTCACTAACGAACCGGCTTTGCGCCTGGCATCAAAACTGACCAGCGCCACCTTTGCCGACAAAGTGTATTTTGCTAACTCTGGTGCTGAAGCCAACGAAGCCGCTTTGAAACTGGCTCGTCGCTGGGCTCTGGATAAGCACGGCGAAGACAAAAACCAGATTATTGCATTCAATAAAGGTTTCCATGGCCGTACATTCTTTACCGTAACAGTAGGTGGTCAGGCAGCGTATTCTGACGGCTTTGGGCCTAAACCTGGTGCCGTTGATCACTGTGACTATAACGATCTTGAAGCCTTTGAAAAGCTGATTTCAGACAACACCTGTGCGGTAATGATGGAACCACTACAAGGTGAAGGCGGTATTATTTCTCCGGATGCAGACTTCGTCAAAGGTGTCCGTGAATTATGTGACAAGCATAACGCACTGTTGATATTCGATGAGGTTCAGTCAGGTGTGGGTCGTACCGGTCACCTGTATGCCTACATGGGCCTTGGTGTCACACCAGATATTCTGACGACTGCAAAATCGTTGGGCGGCGGCTTCCCAATTGGTGCCATGCTAACTACCACTGACATCGCAGCACACCTGAAGCCAGGTACTCACGGTAGTACCTATGGTGGTAACCCACTGGCTTGTGCGGTTGCAGAAAAGGCGTTTGATATCGTAAACGACCCAGCGGTACTGGAAGGTGTACTTCAAAAAGAAGCGTTGTTCCGTGAGCTACTGGCCGACATCAACAACAAGTACCACGTTTTCAGTGAAATCCGCGGTAAAGGCATGCTGCTTGGCTGCGCCCTGAACGACGATTACCAGGGCCGTGCCCGTGACTTTTTGGTTGCCTCAGCAGACGAAAAACTAATGTGTCTAGTTGCTGGCATGAACGTCATTCGTTTCGCGCCGTCACTGATTATTCCTGAAGAAGATATCAGAGAAGGTATGGCTCGCTTCGAACGTGCTGTCGCCACCGTCGCTAGCGCGAAGTAATTACACTTTTTGTTGAGTAAGCGTTTATGAATATTATTCGCCCAATCACATCGGCCGACTATGCTGCGCTGTATGATATTGCTGAAGAATCCGGTATCGGCTTTACGTCGCTACCGGTAAACGAGGAGCTGTTGCACCGCAAAATTGACCGTGCCACCAACTCTTTTGACAAAAATGTCACTCAGCCCGGCAACGAATCGTATCTTTTCGTTATGGAAGATACGCTAACCGGTCAGGTGGTAGGCACCAGCGGCATTGAAGCTGCTGTGGGCCTGGATGATGCGTTTTACCACTATCACCTGGGGAAAGTGGTGCATTCATCCCGTGAGCTTAAGATTCACAATACCGCGGAAATACTCACATTCTGCAATGACTACACGGGCGTGACGGAAATCTGCACCCTGTTTCTGCGGGAGCAGGCACGAGGCGGCATTAACGGCCGTTTCCTGTCAAAAGTTCGTTTTCTGTTTATGATGGAGCATCGTCACCGTTTCGCGGAAACCGTCATTGCGGAAATGCGCGGCGTCAGTGATGAACAAGGCCGGTCTCCGTTTTGGGAGTGGCTGGAAGAGCACTTCTTCTCAATGGACTTCCCAACCGCAGACTACTTGTCCGGCATCGGTAATAAGGTGTTTATCGCCGAGCTGATGCCAAAGTATCCGATTTACGTGAACCTGCTCAGCAAAAAAGCGCAGGCAGTGATTGGCGAAGTGCATGACAAAACGCGTCCCGCACTGCGACTACTGCAGGAAGAAGGCTTTAGTTGTCGTGGTTACGTCGATATCTTCGACGCTGGTCCGACGGTAGAAGCCAACCTCAGCCATGTACGTACGGCACAGGCCAGTCGCAAGTTGCCGGTGGTTATTGACGATCAAACCGCAGCGCAGGGACAGACCAGCTACATCATAAACACCTCTGTAAAAGATTTTCGCGCTGTCGCGACCGAAATGGCAGTGAGCGAAGAGCAGCAGGTTGCCGTATTGTCACGTCAGGCAGCCGCAGCGCTCAATATCAAAGAAGGTGATGCAGTCCGGTTCGCTCCGGTGAAATTCAGAGACTAATTACAGGACCCTACATGCAAACTACACATTATATAAACGGCGAATGGCAGGCCGGTAACGGACACCCGTTAAAATCTGTCGATCCAGCGAAAAATGCCGTCATTTGGGAAGGCATGTCTGCTTCTCCTGAACAGGTCGATGCGGCCATTCGCGCTGCCCGTGACGCTGCACCAGAGTGGGCAGCCATGACCGTAGAAGCTCGCCTGGAAATCATTAAGCGCTTCGGTGCGCTGTTAGAAGAGAATAAGCCTCACCTTACCAAGGTCATTGCCAAAGAAACCGGCAAACCTGAGTGGGAAACCGCGACCGAAGTGGGCGCCATGATGGGCAAAATTGGTATCTCCGAGAAAGCCTATTTTGAACGTACCGGTACGGTAGAAAACCCAATGCCGGTAGGCCAGGCGTTTATTCGTCATAAGCCTCACGGTGTGGTTGCGGTTTTCGGCCCTTACAACTTCCCGGGGCACCTGCCAAACGGCCACATTGTTCCGGCTTTGCTTGCCGGTAACACCGTCGTGTTTAAGCCTAGCGATTTAACCCCGCTGGTAGCCGAAGAAATGGTTAAGCTGTGGGATAAAGCCGGATTACCCAAAGGCGTACTCAACCTGGTTCAGGGTGAGGTTGAAACCGGCAAAGCGCTGGCCAGCCATGCCGGAATTGATGGTCTGTTCTTCACCGGGAGCTCACGCACAGGGAAAATTCTGCATGAGCAATTTGCCGGACATCCGGGCAAAATTCTTGCGCTGGAAATGGGGGGGAATAACCCGCTTATCGTCAAAGACGTGGAAAATACTGACGCCGCGGTGCACGATATCGTGCAATCGGCCTTTGTCACCTCAGGTCAACGCTGTACCTGTGCCCGCCGCTTGTTTATTCCTAAGGGTGAGCAGGGCGATGCGCTACTGGCACGCTTTATCGAAGTGACGAAAAACATCAAAGTGGGTGAGTACGACGCTGAGGACCAACCCTTCATGGGCGCCATGATTTCGGCCAATGCTGCTGCCATGATGGTAAGTGCACAAGCTTCTCTGGAAAAAGCCGGCGCGAATGTGCTGGTGCGTCTTGAACAGAAAGATGAAAACAAAGGCTTTGTTACACCGGGCATTATTGATGTCACGGATATTATCAACGATATGCCGGACGAAGAGCACTTCGGCCCGCTGGTTAAGGTTATTCGCTACGAAGACTTCGATGCCGCGATCGCAGAAGCCAACAACACCAGCTTTGGTTTGTCAGCCGGATTCATCGGTGATAGTGAAGACGATTATCGTTACTTCTTCCAGCGCATCCGTGCCGGTATTGTAAACTGGAACCGTCCCATTACAGGCGCCAGCAGCGCGGCACCGTTCGGGGGTATCGGTGATAGTGGCAACCATCGTGCCAGTGCCTACTACGCGGCAGATTACTGCGCCTACCCGGTTGCGTCTGTCGAGCTGGACAAGGTGGCGCTTCCCGGTGCGTTAAATCCAGGGCTTACCCTGTAATCTATTAAGGATAATTGTCAGATGCATAGCAACATCGATACTTTGTTCTCCCACATGTGGGACGATTATGTGACCATTACACCTTCAGCTCACAAGATTCATAAGCTGCTGTTAGGTGAAGAGTCAGGCGACGAGATTGTGAATGATCACGTGGCGTTTCGTACCTTCAAGCTGGACAAAACCCGTCTGGACAAACTGGCTGCTCACTTTCTGGCATTAGGCTATGAAGAGAAAGGCCAGTATGACTTCGAAGCGAAGAAACTGGATGCCAAGCATTTTGAGCACCCGGACGATACGCAGCCTAAAGTATTTATCAGTGAACTGCGTGTTGACGAGCTGTCTGAACAGGCGCAGCAAATCATTCACAAACTGGTAGATCAAATGAACCCGGAAGTGGTCGAGGCAGACAACTTTCTGTATTCAGGCCGTCATTGGGATATCACGAAAGCCGATTACGATACCCTGCTGAACGAATCTGAGTATGCAGCATGGCTTGCCGCATGGGGCTTCCGCGCCAATCACTTCACCGTGAGCGTGAATCACCTGTCTCAGACCAATGAGCTGTCAGAAGTGAATACACTGCTTAAGGAAGCCGGTTTCGTACTGAACACGTCTGGTGGAGAAATTAAGGGTGGCAAAGACGTGCACCTGGCACAATCATCCACCATGGCCGACCGTGCTGACGTCGACTTTGGCGAAGAGACTATCGCCATTCCAAGTTGCTTCTATGAATTTGCGCAGCGCTATGCGATGCCAGATGGCAAGTTGTACCAAGGCTTTGTCGCTGCCTCTGCAGATAAAATCTTCGAGAGCACAAACGCCAAGTAGGCTGTGACCAAACGCGCTTTAGCACAAAAGCAAAAAGCTGCCCCAAGGCAGCTTTTTTTGTTTTTGACCATTCGTCAGTGACCCTGCGCTTATGCACCAGAGCTTGTATCAACCGCAATGCTTTTCGCTGACTTAGCGCGTGAATTTTCAAATGCTGACAAGCCAGCTTCGCAAAGGTGAAGTGGGACAACATCAAGCAAAGCTGGCGCAGCTTAAAGGTTAGCAATCAGAACGTACTTGCAGCGTGTTGCCTTGCCATGAACTGCTCAAAAGGCATCGGCCTGTCAAAGTAAAAGCCCTGCATCAAATCCACATCGCAGTCCTGTAACAGAGGAATGTAAGACTCGCTTTCAACACCCTCTACCACAACATCAAGTCGAAGCCCCTGCAGCATCGCCAACACGCCTTTGAGTAAAGACAAGGCTTTGCTGTCGTGATTGATGTCACGAATTAAACTACGATCTACCTTCACCACCTGAAACTGAAATTTGCGCAGGTAGCTTATTGATGAAAAACCGGTACCGAAATCGTCCAGCGCCAACGAAAACCCGGCTTCCCGGAGCGTCTCAAGACTTCTCACAGCACTGCGTTCATCGCGCATAAAGATGGACTCTGTAATTTCTATTTCAATCATCGATGTCGCAATATCACAGGAGTCACAAATGGCTGCTGCTCTTGACGCAAACTCTTTATCAAGCAACTGATTGGCACTGATATTTATCGACAACGGAATACTCAACCCCTGCGTTTCCATCATGCTGATATAATCACAGGCTGCTTCGAGGGCTTGCAAGCCAATGTCAGAATCGAGCTGGTGTGCTTCTGCCAGCGGAATGAAAACGACTGGAGACACCATGCCGTGAATCGAAGAATGCCAGCGGCAGAGTACCTCTCCCCCTTTTAGCACGCCGCTCCCGTCGTACTTGCCCTGAATATAAAAATCCAGAGCATGATGGCTCACAGCACGGCGCAAATCGCTAAGCAGACTGACACGCTCCTTAATGCTTTCCAGCAAACCTTCCTGGTACGTGTTCACTCTGCCTTTACCGGTTGTTTTCGCCTGATACATCGCCGCGTCGGCGTTTTGAATAAGCGTATCGATGCTCTCACCGTGCAGGGGATATTCGGCAATACCAATACTGGCAGACAGGCGAAGTTCGGTTCCCTGTATATCCAGGGTAATTGACTCAATAAGTTCAATGACACGGCTACACATGTTGCGAGCCTGATCAAGCGTCACCGCTGTCAGCGCGACGACAAACTCATCACCGCCCCACCGCGTAACCTGATTATCATTACTGAATTCGGCAGTGAGCAAATCAGCGATGCGTTTTAGCATAGCATCACCTTGCTCGTGCCCGGCGGTATCATTAATTTGCTTAAATCCATCAAGATCGATAAACGCCAGAATAAACTGCCTGTTTGTCTTGATAACCTGTTCGAGCGCGTCGCGAAGACCATTACGATTACGCAACCCGGTTAAATCGTCATGCAGCGCCATCTTTTGCAATCTGGCTTCATTGGATTTTCGTTCGCTGATATCTCGCAAAGTGGCAATGAGATAGGAGGAGCTCTGGTGTTGCGTTTCAAAACGCGCGATGGAGACATCTACAGATACCTGCTCTCCTTCCGCGTTCGTCACCACGGATTCAAACCTGACTTGCGATCCAGTTCGAAGCATATCGAGGTTGCTATCTGGATCGAGCAAAAACGCAGTCAGTGGCCGTTGAACGCAGTCGGCGCGAGAGTGAACCTGGATTAATTGCAAAAAGGCATCATTGCACTCGTTTATTTCCAACGACTCAGACAACACCAACATGGGCTCGCGGGAGCTGGAAAATGCTGATGCCATCAGGTGAAAAGATTGCTCTGCTTTTCTTTCGCGGGTGATGTCCTTGGTAGTCCCTACTACATGCAAGGCGGAACCATGTTCATCACGTTCCAGTACGCGGCCGCGAAGTCGCATCCACTGAAAGCTTTCTCTGACTTTAAAGCGAAATGCAATTTCCACTCTGTCGCGACCACCATGTACCGCCAGCGTCCAGTGGAATTCAAGATTCGTGATATCGTCTTCATGTACGTGCGACAGCAAATCGATTGGCGAGCCCTGCCAAACCGACTCGCTTTGGCCGCGAAGGGAAAACGACCTCAACTGAAAGGTATCGTTGTGTGCCATCCACTCCCAATACGACTCTTGCGAGGCCCATAACGCCAGTTCCAGTTTTTTCTGTGATGACTGACTGGACTGGAGGGCATCGAAAAGCGCGACACTCTTCTCTGTCAGCAGCTTCTCAGCCTGCTGCCGCGCTTGCCTTTCGCGCTTTAGCCGTCTTTCGAGCAATCCCAGTTGTTGTTCCTGCTCCGGTTCAGGCTTACTCACTACTAAATCACTTTCAGGCTGAATTCGTAGGTGTGAGGGTCGGAAGCTTTAATTGTTTCTCGCTCGACAGGTGTGCCGTAGTGTTCCGCCGCGGCGTCCATCAGACCTTCTGCCAGCGCATATAACTCATGCTTAGAAAAGTAACGAAGCCGCATTGCCGTATCGGTGCGCGAGAGCACCGTAAATTTCGGCAAATCGGCATCCGGGTATAATTTTCGGACCTGTACATGGATATCACCGTCCAGGTACTCCATCACATCAAGCAGACTATCTTTGCCTGAGAGAACCTGACCATGCGCAGCAGCCAGTTTACCAAAAAGGTAGTATCCGAAGTCATGTAAAAGCTCATCTACGGGTTTGCCGGTCTTATCAACCAGCACCGTCACAATCTTTTCCAGCTCGCTAAACGGGTAATAACCCACTGCGGTGAAAGCGCCCTCGTTTTCCAGTTTCGCCTCCACCAATACCTCGTCAGCAAACTCCGGCGACACTTTCTCTTCTAGCATATCTACCAGTGAAGTGAACACAATTCCCAGCATGTAGATCTCTCATCTGTAGCGTTATTCTGAGTGTAGACGAGTATAGCGGCTCTACAAGCCGCTGCCTCTGTCCTTAGTCTATCTCTGGCGCATCCGGTTCTGCAGGTGGCTGCTGAGTTTCTACATCAATAGCGTCTACACGCTGCAGTCCGCGGGGAAGTTTATTCCCCCTGCGGCCACGCTCGCCCTGATAATGTTCAAGGTCTGCCGGGCTTAAGGTCATACTGCGCTTGCCGGCAACGATTTTAATCGACGCGCCATCAGGCACTACTGCCAGCGATTTCACATACTCTTCCCGCGACTGTGCTTTCGCTGACGGAATATTGATAAGCTTATTCCCCTTCCCTTTGCCAAGGCTGGGTAAATCGCGTAGCGGGAACAACAGCATACGGCCTTCGCTGGACACCGATAAACACCAGTCGGTTTCGATATTGTGAACCGGTACCGGCTTTATGACTTTGGCTGCAACAGGTAAACTCAAATACGCTTTTCCGGCTTTATTTTTACTAACCATATCAGCGAACTTACCAACGAAGCCGTAACCGGCATCAGACGCCATCAGGAAGCGCTGCTCATCGGCCCCCATCAACACATGTTCAAACCGCTCGCCCCCGACCAGACTGAAACGACCTGTGAGCGGCTCACCCTGGCTTCGGGCGGACGGCAGACCGTGGGCATCACAGGCGAAAGTACGCCCTGACGAGTCCAGAAAGACAGCTGGCTGATTACTGCGCCCCTTGGCGCTTGAGCGATAGCTGTCGCCGGCTTTATAACTAAGCGCTTCAGCATCCACATCATGGCCTTTCGCACAACGTGCCCAGCCTTTCTCAGAAAGCACGACTGTCACCGCCTCAGAGGGTACCAACTCTTTCTCAGATAAGGCTTTCGCTTCGGTACGCTCGACCAGCGGCGATCGTCTGTCGTCACCGTATTTCTCTGCATCGGCCAGAATTTCTTTCTTAATCAGAGTTTTCAGACGACGGTCTGAGCCAAGCAGTTGCTGCAACTTCTCGCGTTCTTCTTCCAGCTCATTCTGCTCACCCTTAATTTTCATCTCTTCTAACTTGGCAAGGTGTCGCAGTTTTAGTTCAAGGATAGCTTCTGCTTGCTTGTCAGATAGCGAGAACCTGCGGATTAATTCTGCTTTGGGCTCATCGAAGGTACGAATAATTTCAATAACTTCATCAATATTCAAAAAGGCTATCATTAAGCCTTCAAGAATATGCAAACGTGCCAACACCTTATCTAAGCGGTACTGCAGGCGTCGGGTAACGGTGTCTTTTCGATATACCAGCCATTCACTGAGAATGGTCTTTAAATCTTTCACCTTCGGTCTGCCATCCAGACCAATCATATTCAGGTTAACGCGGTAATTTTTTTCCAGATCCGTGGTCGCAAACAAATGCTGCATTAGTTGCTCGGTATCAACGCGGTTGGAACGGGGCGTTATCACCAGACGAGTGGGATTTTCGTGATCGGACTCGTCTCTCAGATCACTGACCATAGGCAGCTTTTTCGCCTGCATCTGCGCGGCAATTTGCTCCAGCACTTTGGCACCGGATGCCTGATGTGGCAACGCAGTCACGACAATATCACCGGCCTCTTCATGGAATACGGCGCGCATTTTCAATGAACCACGACCGGTTTCGTAGATTTTTGCGATGTCGGCGCGCGGTGTAATGATTTCCGCCTCGGTGGGATAGTCAGGTCCCTGGACAATTTCCAGAAGCTCCGTCAATTCGGTTTTGCTGTTATCGAGTAACTGCGCACAGGCGTTTGCCAGCTCACGGACGTTGTGAGGAGGAATGTCGGTAGCCATGCCTACGGCAATCCCTGTTACACCATTTAACAGAATATGGGGTAGTCGTGCAGGCAGGACGCAGGGCTCGTTAAGCGTACCGTCAAAATTCGGGATCCAGTCTACCGTGCCCTGCCCAAGTTCTGTCAGCAGCACTTCAGAGAAACGCGATAATCTGGCCTCGGTATAACGCATAGCTGCGAAAGACTTTGGATCATCCGGCGCGCCCCAGTTGCCTTGCCCGTCAACCAGCGGATAGCGATAGGAAAATGGCTGTGCCATCAATACCATCGCCTCGTAACAGGCAGAGTCGCCGTGTGGGTGGAACTTACCTAAAACATCTCCGACAGTACGGGCAGACTTTTTGTATTTGGCATTATTGCTAAGGCCAAGATCCGACATAGCATAGACTATCCGGCGCTGCACCGGCTTTAAGCCGTCAGCAATGTGCGGCAGCGCCCGGTCCATTATCACGTACATGGAATAATTGAGGTAGGCATCCTCAGTGAAACGGCGTAACGGCAATTGTTCGATGCCGTCTCGATTAATAGTTATCTGGTCGCTCATGGGGTATTTTCATGTTGTTATTTACCACTACCACTGCTTACAGCCTGATAAATCCCAGGGAGTTAATTTGACTGCGTGCGCGGCGGCCGAGCCGAAGGGGTCAGCACACTCCTTTACGGCAGCTAATTGATACGCTGCCAGCGAACAGACACCGGCAACATAATTGCGGCGTCTTCTAAGAAAGATGCGAATAAGTCTGTAGTCACTCAGCAAGTCCTGAAGTATGCCGTTGCAAGACAGGGTTGCCAGGGAATGGCAGTCGTTGTTACCAGGACACCTCGCGCTTCAGCATTCGCCCTGCGGTTGTCGTTGGTCTTTTTGACTAACCCCGCCTGGCCTGCAAAAAACCGCCTTGCGTAGTCACTTAGCTGTGAACCTGAGCGACCATAGACTTACTCACATCTTTCCAAAGCTATTGTGGGGTAATCGCGCAGTGAGTGCAATACAGATAAATGTGCGATTATTGCAACGACGATGTTTGCCAGGAATCTGCTGAATGTCGGAGTCAACCGGTATTCACAGTTGGTTATTCTTCTTAATTCACCGATCCGCTTTGTACATTGTTAAACGTGGTGGTTTAATAGATAACATTGGCTTTCAATCACTTCATTTGTCGCTGTCATGTCTGTAGCCCGGATTCTTCTCTCTTTATTAGTTTTAATACTGTCCTTCTCAGGTCCGGCGGCGTGGGCACAGCAACCGCACACCTTGTTCAGCGCAGAGCAGGAAGTCAATCTATCAGACGATTTTCACTACCTTGAAGAGCTCGGTGGGCCTCTTACCATCAGCGACGTCACCAAGCGCAAAGCCGACTTCATGCCCTACCCGAAAAGTAACCCTAATTTTGGGTTCAGAGAAAACGGCCTGTGGTTACGGGTTAGCCTGAGCAATGTCAGTGAAGTCAGTGACTGGGTACTTACCATAAATTTCAGCCAGTTGGACAAGGTCGACTTTTATCTGGTGGATGACGGCATTATAAAGCAAAGCCATCAGGGCAAAGCCCAGACAGAGCAAATATTCCGGATCCCTACCATGCGTATCAGTTTACCCGATACGGATGCTGTCGATTTGTATATCCGTGTAGAGAGCAACTCATCCAGTCTGATCGTGCCGTTAGAAATTAAACCCGAACAGATTCACAGCCAGCAGGTGCAGTGGGATAATTTGCTGTGGGGCCTGTTTTACGGCGGCCTGATCATCCTTGCAATTTATAACCTGGTGCTTTACTTCGGCGTACGTGAGCCAAGCTTGCTGGCCTATGTAGGCTATATTTCTGCTGTCGTACTGTGGCAATTTGTGTGGGGCGGTCATATTCATTTACTGTCCAGTAATGGTTTGCCAACCTGGTTTATCAGCCACACAGAGCTAATTTTCGTAATTATTGGCATCAGCTCCGGCATATTCACGCTGTATTTTCTGGAAACGAAGAAGCACGCCAGAACTGCGCATCCGATACTGATCACTCTGTTGGGTGCTCAGGGAGTCGTGGGCTTGATGTGCATGATTGATATTCTGCCCGCTATCTGGAAAAACAACCTCGTGTATGGTGTCGGTCTGGCAGCCATATGCAGCTATATTTATGCCGGTTTTGAAGCGTTTTTTAACAAGTTTCAACCCGCACGCTACTTTATTTTTGCCTGGACCATGCTCGCGGCAGGCGCCATTATTGGCATGCTCAGTCTGATAGGATTGCTTCCCTCCAATGACTTTACTACCTACTGCTTTCAGGTAGGGGTATTTCTTGAAGCTGGCTTGTTTTCTTTTGCTCTGATGGAGAAAAGCCGCAGCCAGCTGGAAAATGAAGTCGAGCAGGCAACCAACGATTTGCGTAACAACATGGAGTTAATCGAAGAGCAAAACGCCCGTCTGGATATTGCCCGGAAAGATGCGATTAAAGCCAGCAATGTGAAATCGCAGTTCCTGGCAAACATGAGTCACGAGATACGTACACCACTTAACGCGATTCTCGGTTTTAGCCGCGAGCTGACACACTCATCCTTGCCCCACGACCAGCAGGAACAGGTTCGCATTATCAACGCGGCCGCAGATAACCTGTTGAGCATCGTGAATGACGTGCTGGATTTCTCCAAAATCGAAGCAGGTAAGCTTCAGATCAATAATCAGCCCTTCTCGCCTAATCAACTGCTGGAGGAGATGGTCACAATAATGGCGAAGTCAGCCCACAGCAAGCGGCTTGAATTCATCTACGACTTGAAGCCGTTGCCCGAAAAGCTGATTGGTGACATGTTCCGCATTAAGCAGGTGCTAAATAACCTGTTAAGTAACGCACTTAAATTTACGTCTTCCGGCGCAATCACCTTATCGGTTACCGGCAAGGCGCTCCCCCACGGAATTCATGAGCTCGAATTTAAAATTGAAGACACCGGCATTGGTATCAGTCGGCAGGATCAGAAAAAGCTGTTTAACGCTTTTTCCCAGGTCGATGATGCCCTTAACCGCAGCTATCAGGGCACCGGGCTGGGACTGGTAATAAGCCGGGAACTGGTACGTATGATGCGCGGTAACATGAACCTGAAGAGTCAGCCGAATATTGGCAGTACATTCGAAGTAACACTTCGTACCAACCAGCTCAGCCAGAAATATTCCCTGTCTCCTCATGCCGACTGGATTGGCAAACATGTTGTGTTGTTCGACCCCGTGCCGGCAACCCGACAGGCCAGCGCACAGATGCTCAAACTGTTGGGTGCAAAAACGACCAGTGTTGAGTCACTGGCTTACCTTAAATCGCTCGACTGTCACCCGGACTATCTGATGGCTGTGATGCCGGTAAGCAAAGTGCAGTACCGTGACCAGCATCTTAGCGAGTTGGTCCAGTTCCCTGCCAAAAAGCGCATCCTGTGGTATTCAGGACCTGAGCCCTTCAATCAGTATCCCAGCCTGAGTCAGTATTTTCACTCTCAGGTCAGAATGCCAATGACAATCACCAAGCTGGATGGCCTGGTGCACCGGCGAACCAATACTAACCGCAACCCCATGCAGGACAAGCTTGACGCCTTGCCGCAAATTCGCATCCTCGCGGTGGATGATATGGATATGAACCTGAAACTGCTGCATACCTGGCTAGACCAGTCTCCCATTGACCTGACAACGTCGATGAGTGGTCAGGATGCTGTGAACCGTTGTCAGACGCAGGAGTTTGGTCTCATTCTTATGGATGTACAGATGCCTGGCATGGATGGGTTGCAAGCGTCGCGAGCGATTCGCAAAACACCGCTGAATATGGGAACGCCGATCATTGCTGTTACCGCGCACGCTTTCAAAGAAGAGCAGGAACGCTTGTTGCAATCAGGTATGGACGACTATCTGCCGAAACCCATAGAGATAGGGACATTGTTGGATCTTATCCGGCGCTGGTGTCAGACCGCCACGGCACCAGCACAGAACCTGCCATCGCTGGATTGGAACCTGGCCATTAAGCGAACGAACAATAACCATAGCGTAGCCAGAGAGTTGCAACGCGACTTTGTTGCCATGTTGCCGGGTGCTATCGATAACATGAAAATGGAATGGGACGACGGCAATTACGAGGGTCTGAAGGCGGAAGTACACAAACTGCACGGCGCATGTTGCTACGTTGGCATGCCAAAACTTCAGAGCCTGGCGAATAAACTTGAAACCGCGCTTAAGCTTGAGCAGCACTTTCTGGTAGCAGAGTACATGTCAGCGCTGACAATAGAAGCGGAAATTGTGATCGTGGAGTCAAGCCGCAACCAGCATGTCGGGTAGAACGGCGTAGTCAGACAAAGATTTACACTATCGGACTTTATCCTTCTTCGCTGATTACTAAGCTTACCGCTGCGGGGGCGTGCCTGTTTCCAGCCTCAGAAAAGGGCAAATGTGAGGTTTACAGACGTCGACGAGCAACATCCACGCACTCACGAACAACCTTCACCACCACTGGAAAGAAGCAGATAGCAAGTACTCACATTTTTCACTGATTAACGACCCGTCAAAAGCGTTCTTGCCTTTAATCTGTAGCCACAGCGCGGTGTCTCGCTTGCTGACATTCTTTCATCAAAGAAGAAAACTCGCCTGGCGAACGGTCCAGTTCGGTTGCCGAGATAAAAACGTCAAAGCCGAGACGCTCACGTAACTGCGTCATCCGATTGGCCAGCATCGCCTTAATCCCCGTTAATACCTCACCGTCACTAAGCTTAAAGTGTTTATCGTCAAATACCGATTGCTCATAACAACTGCCCGTGGCGCAGTTTTCATCGCGATTTTGCAACAGCAACGGCCGTTGCTCCATTAACAGGTGCGTAGCCAGGCGCGGCGACACACTGCGCAAAAAGGGCGCGTAGTCCTTAATCCGAAATCCGATGGCTTCTAAGTCAACATGATCCAGACCATGTCTGACCCGCGGACAGTCAATCCGCTGAACATTATCCCAATCCAGATCCCAGTTTCCCAAACGATGGTGATAGGTGATTGAATGGGGTGTGATTTCGATACTGTGGTCCGGTTCACGCAGTTTGAACCAGCCAATCAGCAACGCGACCAGAGAAGCACTGGTAATGAAAATGCCGGCGAGAAATAACCAGTCGGGCGCAAAAGACAGCCACAGTGCCGATACCAGCAGCCCGGTTATTCCGATGACAACACTGGTAATACCATTTCGCTTGGATGTGGCGCGAATAAAAATCGGATCGGTGTCAGTTCCAGACATACAGATAAACCACCAGCATTATTATGGCCCACAGCACGTACAACCGAATACGCCGGCATTGTGGACAATCTGTTTGCCACCAGCGTTGCGACCGTCCGGCTCCAGAGCCTGAGTGAGAGTCTTTCATGCTATCTCAATACGTTGAGACCAGAGGTGTAGTTTACCTTATCCGGTAATTGCAATCACTTATCTGGCTACATCACCCAATACAGGGCTAGCCCCGCGGCAATATCAACAACCAAAACGCCGGTATGTCAGAGAATTTAAGCCGGTTGTGGCTGTGCTTGCCCGCCTCGCTTTTTTTGCTGACGCTGGTATCGGCGGCGATGAAACGCGGCCACAATAGTGGGTGTGAATACCAGCGACAGAATGACAGAAAAGCCGACGCCACCGGCAAGCACGACTGCCAGCGGAGGCCAGAAACTCCCTTCACTAAACAGCAGTAATGGAATAAGACCGCCGACAGTGGTGAAGGTAGTGGATAGTATGTGTCTGCTGCATCCCATAGTTTCGGCAACGATAGCCCGGGTACTTCCCATTCTGGCATCAGGATTTGCATTGATTGCGGCGATCACAACAATAGAACCATTAATCGCGACGCCTATGAGCCCGGCCGAGCCCAGCAATGGATTGAAGCCAATCGGCAACCCGGAGATCCACAAACTGCCCATACCCAGGCCAACAGAAAGTATCGCCACCAGCCCGATTACCGAGGCCATACGTACGCTCTGAAACGTCAGAATAAGTGTGGTAATCATTAGCACCAGCAATACCGGCGCATAGGTTCCGAGCTGCCCGAGAGCTTGCTGTTGTTCGTCCGCATCCCCCGCCATATGAATTCGAAAGCCATCTGGTAGTGCGATATTGTCCTCTATCAGCCCTCGTAGCCGGTTACTGACATCAACTGCTGGGATCCCCGGCAGTAAAAAAGCCTGCACGCGGTTGACACGCTCTCCGTTGAGACGGGTGATTCCACTCAAACTGGGCACCAGCGCCAGATCGCCGATGGCATTGAGCGGCACCCACTCACCCTCACGTGATAAGTTGGCGCTAACTAACGGCATAGCTTCTGCGATGGAGAGGTCCTCTCTGACATCATCTGAGTATCGAACGCGAACGGGCACATCTTCGGTGCTCTCCAGAATTGAACCTCCGGTTTGGCCTGCCAGGTTAACCTGTAACTGCCCGGCTAGCTGCGACAGTGTCAATGCGGAAAGCGTCGTAGTGGTACTGTCGGTGCGTACCTCCAGTGCGGGTTCACTTAAGGTGATAGACGCCGTTGACTGAGATAAGCCGGGTATCCGGCTCATAAGTTGCCTGACTTGCTGACCAAGTGAATTTAACTGTTCGAGATCAGGCCCAATAATTTCAACCTCGATGGGCGCGTCAATCGGGGGACCCTGTCCAAACGCTCTCACCACGATTTGCACGGAGGGAAACGCTGTCACAAGATCGCGCTGCAAATCGCCGATGAGCGTTGCTGCCTGACTTACCGATTCTGATGTGACTACTGCGTTCGCAAAATTAGGAGTGTTGTCCCGTTTCATCACCTGGTTATAGTAGACCGATGGCGCAGACCCGCCTACCAGCCAGGTGACATCCGTTACATCGCTGCGCTCGCGAATGTAGCTATCAATTCGCTCAACCAACGCATGCGTGTGCGTAATACTGCTACCATCCTGAGACCAGACATACACTTCAAACTGGTCACGATCGGCACTGGGGAAAAATACATTCGCGAGTTGGCCAGATAACCCAAACCCCGACAAACAGAGTGCAACTACGACCGGCAGCACTAGTCGAGGACGCTGGATCCAGCCGGCCAGCGTGGCGCTGAATGCGGCTGTCAGTGACGGCGTCTGTATGCCCTGAGACCACCAGCTGCGGTTAACTTCGCCATGCCTTGGCAGGAAGCGGGCTGCCAGCGCGGCAATGATAGTGAGTGAAATAAACAGCGAGCCAATTAATGCCATAACCACACTGATGGCAATGGGACTGATAAAGTCGCCGATATTTCCGTTGAGCAAAAATATCGGCATAAAACCAAGAATAGTGGTGAGCGTTGACGCCAGCAACGGCGCGAAAAGGTGACGCACGCTGACGGTAAGTGCCTCCAGCCGACTGTAGGCGTCGTCTTTCAGATTAATGCGAATTTCGTCGGTGATTACTATCGCGTTGTCAATCAACAGGCCGATAGCGATTATCATCCCGAAAATCGACATCTGATGGATTTGTTCATTGTAGAAACTCAATGAAAACAACGTAAATCCGGCACATAAGGGCAACGCCAGCCCTACAATCCATGATGCCCTTACGCCCATAAAGAGCAAAATGACAAGCATTACGACCACACACCCCATTACCAGGTTTTGCGTTAACTCACTAAGCCTGGCATCCGTGTACTGGTTCTGTTCAAATACTACCGTGGCCTTAACCGAGCCAGCGAAGGCGTGGTTGAAACTATCCACCGCTGCCAATGCCTGTGACGTCCACCTATCTACCCTTACCGTGGTTTGCATTCTGGCGGCAACAAACACGGTTCGCTCACCATTCACGATGGCAATATCCTTAACCGGCTTTTCCCAGCCACGATAGACACTGGCGACATCCCCCACACGAAGATAGCGCCCGGCACTGTTAAGTAGCGGAACATCACTGACCATGTCCACGCCATTAAAGGCGCCAGCCATATCCAGTCGCAACTGCTTTTGCCCCGGATAAAGTGTGCCTGCCGGTAATTTAGGATCGGCGGCACGAATGGCATTTGCCATATCTGCTATCGTCAAACCCGACGCCGCCAGCCGCGATGGCTCTACTTCCACCACGATCTCTTCTTTCGGCGCACCGTATACTCTGACGAGCTCCGTTCCCCCCACGTTGCGCAGTCTGTCAGCCAGCTCTTCAGCCAGTCTTGCGGTCATTGGCAGTGGAAGGGGCGCATCCTGTTGAGACGAAATAGATAACAGCAGGGTAAATGCAGTTGCCCCGCGTTTCTCATCGAAAACCGGGGCGGCAACACCTGCAGGAAAATCTGCAGCGGCTGCGTTTAAGGTATCTCTGACTTCACTGAAAAGTGACTCGTTCGAGCTGCTGTCTATCCAGTCCTGCGTTTCAATTGTCACGATAGATATGCCGGCCCGTGACGTCGAACGTACTTCTTTAATTTCATAAATTTCGCGCAGGCGATCTTCAATAGGATCAGTGACCAGGGCCTCTACCCGCTCAGCGGATGCGCCTGGATATGCTGTAATTATGAGCGCATTGCGTGTGTCAATTCGCGGATCTTCCAGTCTTGGGAGGGTCGAAAGCGCCGATAATCCAGCCACTAACAGGATCAAAATGCTCAATACAAGCAGATGTCCCCGGCGGAAAAACAAGGTGTACCAGGGTGAAGGAGGGACCGAAGATGCAGACATTACTTCAGCCCCGCCGTATCATCGTAGGCTGTTGTAACTGATACCGATTGTCCTGGTGCAAGACGATGCGTCCCCGACACGACGAACTGGTCTCCTTCAGATATCGCTCCTCTGACAAAGGCGCGCTCACCGTCTGTATAGATAACCTCGACGGTACGACCTTCCAGAACGGGCTCGCCACCCTCAGATGTTTCGATAACAAATAATCGCCACAAACCGCGCGTGCCATTACTGAGGGCCGTGACCGGGACCCAGGCTCCCCGCTCTTCGTGTTCTTGCCCGGTTTGCATACTGGCCATGTCACCCGGCATCACCCCACTAACTGGCGGCAGCGTGACCAGAATATCGATAGTTCGCGTTGCCTGCTGTCGCAACGCCAGACGATGCGAAATTTCACCGCTCAGTAACTGGCCATTCACTTTCAGTTGCACACGCTCTCCGGGCTCGGCTGCACTAGCGACATCGGCAGGAAGTGCAAAACGCGCCTGCAAAGACGCCTGGCTGGTCAGCGATACGATGGGTGTGCCCGCACTGACCACGGTACCGGCATCGATCATCCGCGCATCGACGACTCCCGCAAAGGGGGCAAGTATCACAGACTTTTCACTTTCTACCTGAAGTGACTCAAGAGCAGCTTTGACTTCGTTAACCTGCGCCGATGCGGCTTCAACCTGTGCTTTGGCTTCATCTAAACGTTGCGCAGACTCCACCTGACTGTTTACCAGTGACTGTATTCTTTCTACGGTCAGTGAAGCTAACCTGGACTCGGCTCTGGCCCGCGCAAGGCCGGCATTCAACTCTTCTCGTTGCGCCTGCAGCCGCTGTGTATCTAACATCGCTATCTGCTGTCCTTCACTGACACTGTCGCCTTCCTCTACCAATACCTCAGCGACCAGGCCGTCTCTTTCAAATCCCACTTTTGCCTGCCTGGGGGATTCAATTAATCCGTATACTGTCACCGGCATATAAAAGCCGCTTTGAAGCGTAATGGGTTTTACATCGACCCGCGTTGCAGTGGCCTCGCTGTCTTCTGCGCCAACCTGAGAAAAGCCGGCAGCAAACAACAGAACAACAAGAGCGCCCCCAAACACAATAAGTGCAGCCCAAAGCCGCCGAAAATGCTTTCCCTCAGGCTGTGAAGAAACTGGCGTCGGAGAGTAGGCCATAGGTGGAGTCCTTGAATGTCGAAACGTGTTGTTGAGAGAACGCGTATAGTGTTTGTACAGCTCTCATGCTAAATTATAAATACTAGACCGTCCAGTTTGATAATTAATTTTTTAGCAAAAATGTTTTTTGACCGCCTTCGTTGCCGTGCTTACCGGCAAGAAGTGAGGGAAAAGCAATGAAAACCCTGCTTATTTTCATCCTCACGGCTGAAAACAACGATACCTAATCGAGTTACAGAAAACCGCTTTCTGGTGAAACCATGACAGACCTTTAGGCAGTCTGCTTCGCTTTGGCGTCAAAACGCTATCTTCCCTCGATCATTACATTACACCTTCACGCCTTTTTGTTAGACTATGCCGCGTTTTCACTCGGTGATGAGATAGTCATGACAGAATTTACTGGCAATCATATTCTTTCGGTTAATCAGTTTGATCGCGATGCCATTGATAAAATATTTTCAGTAGCGCACTCCATGGAACCCTATGCTCGCCGGGAAAAGCGAACCACCGTGTTAAACGGCGCGATTCTGGGCAATCTGTTTTTCGAGCCAAGCACGCGTACTCGGGTAAGTTTTGGTACGGCTTTTAACTTGCTAGGCGGTGAAGTCCGCGAGACTACCGGCATGGATAACTCCGCGCTGGCGAAAGGCGAGTCGCTGTTTGATACCGCCCGGGTGCTCAGTGGCTATTCAGACATTATCGCCATGCGCCACCCTGCCGCAGGTTCTGTCAGCGAGTTTGCTGACGGCAGCCGGGTGCCGGTGATTAACGGTGGTGACGGTGCGAACGAACACCCTACCCAGGCCCTGCTGGATTTGTTCACTATCAAGCGTGAGCTTAACTATCATGGTAAAGGCATTGATGGCCTGCACATCGCTATGATTGGTGATTTGCGCTATGGGCGAACCGTGCATTCACTCTCGCGCTTGCTGTGTCTTTATAAGGATGTGCGTTTTACGCTTATTTCCCCGAAAGAGCTGGCAATGCCACAACCGATCGTGGACGCCATCAACGACGCGGGGCACAGACTCACCATAACCGAGCAACTGGAAGGCAACATGGATGCGGATATTTGCTATCAGACCCGCATCCAGGAAGAGCGCTTTCCCTCACAGGAAGAAGCCAATCGCTATCGCGGTAAATTTCGTCTGAATCAGGCGATTTACACGCGCCATTTTCAATCTAAGACCGTCATCATGCATCCGCTCCCGCGGGATAGCCGTATGGAAGCGAACGAGCTGGACAACGATCTGAATATCAACCCGAACCTGGCCATTTTCCGTCAGACCGACAACGGTGTACTTGTCAGAATGGCTTTGTTTGCCCTGACACTCGGGGTAGAAGATCTGGTAAGTAAATACGAACGTGATGTGGTCTGGTACAGCAACAAGAGCAGTTAAAGCATGCAAAAATCAATAGCCTTATTCGAGCGCGCCCAGAAAACCATTCCTGGCGGCGTCAATTCACCGGTTCGTGCATTCAAAGCGGTTGGCGGCACACCACCATTCATTCAAAAAGCAGATGGCCCGTACATCTGGGATGCGGACGGTAAGCAATACATCGACTACGTTCAGTCCTGGGGACCCATGGTTTTGGGGCATAATAACGAGGCCATCCGTAATGCCGTGGTTGAAGCCGCGCAAATGGGGTTGTCGTTCGGTGCACCTACCGAAGCCGAAGTGTATATGGCTGAAAAGGTCAAAGAGATGGTGCCATCCATGGAAATGGTGCGCATGGTTAACAGCGGCACCGAAGCCACCATGTCAGCCATTCGTCTGGCGCGTGGCTATACTGGCCGCAATAAAATCATCAAGTTTGAGGGTTGTTATCACGGCCATGCGGACTCGTTGCTGGTGAAAGCTGGCTCAGGTGCACTAACGCTGGGCGTTCCCAGCTCACCAGGGGTTCCGGCAGAAGTCGCGCAACACACGCTGACGGTAGAGTTCAACAATCTGGACAGCGTCCGTGAAGCCTTTGCAGAACACGGCGAAGACATTGCCTGCATCATCACCGAGCCGGTAGCCGGTAACATGAACTGTATTCCACCGGTGGAAGGCTTTTTAGAAGGACTTCGCGAGATTTGTGATGAATACGGCAGCGTATTGATTTTTGATGAAGTCATGACAGGCTTTCGTGTCTCGCGTGGCGGTGCGCAGGAGCGCTACAACGTGAAGCCGGACATGACCTGTCTGGGCAAAGTGATCGGCGGCGGTATGCCGGTAGGGGCATTTGGTGGTCGTAAAGACATCATCACTCACGTTGCCCCAACGGGGCCGGTTTATCAGGCTGGCACATTGTCGGGTAATCCCGTCGCGATGGCAGCCGGCCTGGCCGCACTTGCACAATTGCAGGCAGAGGATTTTTATCCGTCTATATTTAAAAATACGCAGGCACTTGCTGATGCGATGGTAGAACTGGCGAAAAAGCACGGTATTCCGTTAACATCCAATGTTGCTGGCAGTATGTTTGGCATTTTCTTTACTGACGTTGAGCGAGTGACCAACTATCAGCAGGCCATTAACTGCAATACCGAGCAGTTTAAGGTGTTTTATCACGGTATGCTAAATGAAGGCGTGTACCTTGCACCAGCGTCATACGAAGCCGGATTTGTATCCAAGATGCATGATGAAGACATCATCTCGCGTACGTTGGAAGCCGCCGACAAGGTATTTGGAAAGCTATAACTTACCCTGGAATTTCCCGTGACGATGACATACTGGATATTATTTGCCCTGACCTTAATTTTCGGGCTATACAGTGTTGTTGTCACGGTGTTGTATCTTCGCCAATCTGACTCAGATTCAGTGACGCTGGCCCAGCAGCGCGCGCGCAGTGCTGCACTCCTGAACGAAGCTGAAAAGGCTCGCCGGTTTAAGGATAAAGCCGATGAGGCTATGCGACTTAACCAGACCTTCCAGAAGTTTGTTCCCAGACAATTTGTCGATCACTTTGCCAAGCACGGCAGGTCCACGCTGGAGCTAGGCCACGCCGACGAGGACGAGGTCGCCATTCTGTTTTGTGACATCCGCGGGTTCACCGGCTTGTCAGAGCAAATGTCTCCTCAGGAACTCATGAGCTTTCTGAATTCCTATTTTCTGAGAATGAATGATCCCATTCATCAGAACAGAGGGTTTATCGATAAGTTTATCGGTGACGCCATTATGGCGTTATTTGATCATCCCGGCGGTAGCCATAAGGACAAATCCCGTGATGCACTTAATGCCGCCATCGATTTAAGAAAGGCATTAACGATATACAACGAGCACCGTCGCAACAGTGGTTATGCAGCAATCAATGTGGGCGTTGGAATTCATTTTGGTCCGGTTATTCTTGGGACAGTTGGCTCAGACGATCGTATGGATACCACGGTAATCGGAGACAGCGTGAATATTGCTTATCGACTGGAAGCGTTAGCGCCGAAATACAATGCTGATATTGTCGTAAGCAAACAGCTACTGGAAACTATCGGCGCAGATTATCCCATCAGAACACGCTTACTTGATTGGGTGCGGGTAAAAGGCCGACGTTCGCCAATTGAAATATACGAAGTACTGAGTCATCTTCCCATCGAAGAACAGGATGCCCGTTTCTCCATTCAGTCTCAGATTGCAGAAGGGCTTGCCTGCCGCATCAAGCAGGATTGGGAAGGCGCGCTGGGTCACTTTCATCAGGCAGTGGACATCAATCCTGGAGATTTGCTTGCCATTCACCATATCAAGGTGTGTGAACGCTATCGCCAGCTTGAACTGAGTAAAGAGTGGGATGGAGCGTTAGCAACGCTGTAGCATTGCTGCTTTCAGACTGGCGTGGAAATCCCGATAACGGGACATCAACCGGTGTCGTTTACAGCAACGCCTGCTGGCGGATAAAAGCAAGTGACGGCGCGAAGAACGCGGCGCCGGTTTCCGCACTGGTATAGTCCAGCCAACGGTCATAATCGCCTTCACCATTGCCGTAGATCTGGCTATGCAGCATGGCTTTAAAAGGCTGCGAACTGGCGGCGCAGCTGACAAAGAACAGTCCCTGCGATACCATATCTCCGTAAGGCATCCCCTGCTTTAACAACGACGGAATATCGTCCCCTACCCCTTTTGCACTGGCGCGCACACAATGGGATGAGGCGGACTGCTCGGGACTTGGCAGATTATGTTCCTGCGTGGTTCCCATAATCTGTTCCTGCTGACGGGTTGCCAGAGAAAACCAGCGACGTAAGTCATGCCGGAAGCGCTGAACGTGAATGTAACTGCCACCGGCAAAGTCTTTATCATCATCGCCAATAATCGCCACTTCCCGTCGCTTCATGCCCCGTGGGTTATCCGCAGCATAGATAAAACCATTGAGATCCCGGCCATCCAGATATCGAAATCCGCGAATTTGCTCAACCAGTTCGGTGTGCAGCCTTAACAGCTCCATCACTTCGATGCCGATAGCGTGGCAAATATCCAGACGATCCGCGCGGATCTGAATGAACAAGTCACAGGGCATCACTGGCGCACTGCGATCTTCACATTGCATATCTGGAAAAGGGGTCAGTTCAGTCGGTATCAGTCCAGGATAAAGCTCGCTCCAGTAATTCGCTCCCACCGCTATCATGCCGGTTACCATCGCTTCGTAGTGTTCGTTTTCGTGGTGGTCGAATATCTCAAGCACCCGAGCAAGCTTCGCCCGTACAGCCTGGCTGTCGTCATCGACAACGTTTAACAATAAGTATTGTGCATGCAGGTTGGGTTCGGCGCACACGCCTTTTTGCGGTTGTGTCATGCTTGCTCGTTCTAATCCCAGTTGGACTGTTGTTATGATTATTCAGTGAAACCAGCAAGTGACCGGTTTCTTGTCTGAGACTGTGAGTTATTGCGCTGCATATTTTGTGACGACAATCCGCCTGTATACACACAACACAACAACAAACAGTTTCAAGTGTGGCCTAATAGCCTGCTGCTTGTCCATCTTTTCGGCTTTCTGAGGCACCAATGTAAACTTTCTCTTTAGGATCCCAGCCGATAGCCTGATAACCGCCGTATGCGCCGAGAGTTTGCTGTAGTGTGTGACCACGTTCCATCAACTCACGCTTTACCTTTTCATCTATGCCCGACTCCAGACTAACAACGCCGCCATCGCGCATCAGTTTACCGGTAGGACTGCTGGAACCAGAATGCAATATGCGCGGCGCATCCCCGGCTTCCTGCAGATTCATCCCAAAATCGATAACATTCACCAGAATTTGTGCATGCATCTGGGGTTGGGTTGCCCCGCCCATCACACCAAAGCTCAGAAACGGCTTCCCATTACGGGTTACAAAAGCAGGAATAATGGTATGAAAGGGGCGCTTTGCAGGCGCGTACTCATTGAAGTGATTCTCCTGCATGGTAAATAGCTCGCCGCGGTTTTGCAGAATGAAGCCCAGCCCCGGTGGCGTCATGCCTGATCCCATTCCGCGATAGTTACTTTGGATGAGTGACACCATATTGCCGTCTTTGTCCGCCACCGTCATATAAATGGTATCGCCTTCGTACATCCCTGCATCTACGCGGGTAGCCGCCTTATTTGGATCAATGAGTTTCTGCCGTTCGGCGGCGTACGCTTTCGAGATTAACCAGTCTACAGGAATATCATTGAACGCAGGATCGGCATAAAACTTCGCCCGATCTTCAAACGCCAGCTTTTTTGCTTCTACAAAGGTATGAATATAATCGGCGGAGCCAAAGCCCATTCCTTCTATATCGTAACGCTCAAGAATATTCAGGATCTGAAGTGCGGCGATACCCTGGCCATTGGGCGGTAGCTCATACACTTCGTAGCCGCGGTAGTTTGAAGATACCGGCTCCACCCAGTCGGACGTATGGGCAGCCAAATCTTCATAGCTTAAAAATCCGCCCTGTTCCTTCATGTAAGCACTGATTGTACGTGCGATATCGCCTTTGTAGAACGCATCACGCCCGCTGGTCGCTATTTTTTCCAGCGTCGCCGCCAGTGCTGGATTCTTAAAGACTTCGCCCTTTCGTGGCGCGCGCCCCTGCGGCATGAACACCTCGGAAAAGCCGTCATACTCGCCAATGCGGTCCACATTCATTTGCCAGTAATACGCAATCAGTTCACTTACCGGAAATCCATCGCGGGCATAGCGTATGGCAGGTGTCAGTATCGTGGTCATTGGCAACGAGCCGTACTTTTTATGCAGCTCGAACCAACCATCTACCGCGCCGGGAACTGACACAGGAAGCGGGCCAAATGCAGGAATCTGGGTAAGCCCCTGTTCAGCAAAATAGGATTTTTTCAGCGATTTGGGTGAGCGACCAGAGGCATTGAGTCCGGTAAGTGACTTCGTCTTTGCATCCCAGACAATGGCAAACAAATCACCACCGATACCGTTTCCGGTAGGCTCAACGACCCCAAGCACCGCATTTGCCGCAATAGCAGCATCTATCGCATTGCCACCCTGCTTAAGAATATCCAGCGCTACCTGCGTTGCTAATGGCTGACTGGTGGCCGCCATACCGTTTTGCGCAAACACTTCTGAACGGCTGGCAAACATCTCTCCAGTGATACGGTCGTATGCCTGCACCTGGCTGGCTATGAAAACAAAAAACGCTGCTGCAAGACGGTAAGTATTCATAAATCCTCAGATTTCTTTATTTTTTACAGCATAGCGCGAGTTCAGCAAACAAAGAAGTATTGTAGGGCCTGTTGACGTTGCTGTCTGCTGGGGCTGCGCTGCGCAATATTGGTGCACTACAGGTGTTGGTAGCGTTCTGGGTACACGTACAGCGATTTGTCAACGCAATGAATTCGTTATGCTTTTTACCAATACTGTTACGGTATTTCCGGTTGGCAGGTTTTTCGCTTATGTCTGAGGTTAAACCACGTAATTTTGTTTTGGGTTTTATCAGTATCGCTGCTGATTGTTTTCAACAGCAGTGATGCCCGAGGATGAGAATATGAATCACGACTTCAGCGTTGTCACAATAGTGAAAGGGCGCATCCGCCAGCTTTCGAATCTGATTGCCAGCCTTGAACAATCTACCATTGTCCCCAGCCAGCTAATTGTTGTCTGGATGGGTCCGCCCTGCAGTGAATCTCTGCTTACCAGCGAAAAATTTCATATAGTCCATAAGTTTGTGTGTGGTGAAACTCTACCGATTGCACGTGCCCGAAACCGGGGGTTTTCCGCGAGCGAGTCAGACACCGTCGTTTACATTGATGTTGACTGTCTGGTTGCGCCAACGTTATTTCAAAGCCTGTTATCAGTCGCGGGACCAGGCAAGGTTGTCACCACCAATGTCGCCTTTTTACCCACCGTGCCCGAAAAGGTAGACTATTCAAGGCTGGTAAAAATGGCCTCACTGCCTGTCGCTGAAATTGTAGAAAAAGAAGAAGCTTTTATTGCGTTTCACACCCGGCTTTTCGCCATTCAAAAAGCTGACTTTGACGCGCTGGAAGGCTTTGATGAACAGTTTACCGGCTATGGTGTAGGCGATGCAGATTTCGCAGCGAGGTGTAAAGCTGCGGGGTATATCCTGCATACTGTTGACGATGGCGTGCTGCATCAGTTTCACCCGCGGTTTGAACCACCGGTAAATCACCTGTTTGATATAGTGAATAACGCTGCCCCATACAAGGCGCGGTGGGGCGCCTATCCTTTCAGTCATTACCTTGAGCAGTTTGCAAAGGACGGCTGGATCAACGACGATTACTCACAATCCGGACCGCGGATCCGACGCATTCCCACTGAAAAAGAAATGAAAAGCTATCTGGTATCAAAGCTTGATTAGAAAAACGTCCGCCGTAGACAGACCGCGTGCAAAGTTAATGTGGCCTGTGCGTGAATGTTTGACGTGATGCGCTTCAGTGCCGGTAGGGTGAAGCTGAACCAGCCCAACTCACAACGATAATTTATCGGTTAGCACTGGGGAAATGTGAAGGTTGTGGTGGTTAAATAGAAAAACGCCCGTGCCGGGTAAGCAACGGGCGCATGTTATTTTCCGGGAATGGAAATCCCTATTTATCTTCTAACGGTGTGTTTTCAGTCACCGGCACCGCGTTTTTATCGGTATCCAGCGCCTCATTCGCTTTACGCACACCGGCAGCATAGTCCGGATGTACTTTTTCAAGAACTGCGTACCAGCGTTCTTTCACGGTGTCGGAACATGGTCCCATCGCCGCTGCGTAGTTTTTGTAAAGTCTGTCTTTTTGTTCATCCGAGAACATGTTGTACAGCGCACGCGGCTGCACATAATCAATATCAGACTCTTCCTGATAATAACGATCGGCATCGCCATCAATGCGCAACGGTGGCTCTTTCACCGATTCATCCGCCACCGGTCCCTCATGCTGGTTCGGTTCATAGTACGCATCCGGATTATCAAAATCGTTGGTAAAGAAGCGCATTGCACCGTCTTTGTGATAGTGATTTACCTTCGCATTCTTGGGTGCATTTGCGGGCAAAGCTTCGTAATGCGTACCTAAGCGATAGCGGTGCGCATCCGCGTAAGAAAACACCCTTGCCTGCAGCATCTTGTCGGGACTAAATCCGATACCCGGTACGACGTTAGACGGGCTGTATGCTGCATTCTCGATCATCTGGAAATAGTTTTCCGGAACCTTATTCATTTCCAGCTCGCCCACTTCTATCAGTGGATAATCATCGTGTGGCCAGACTTTGGTTAAATCAAACGGGTTATAGTCCTGCTTACCCGCTTCTTCCTCTGGCATTACCTGAATGTACAGAGTCCATTTAGGGTACTCACCCGATTCTACTGCATTAATCAGATCTTCCTGATAAGACTCACGCGTTTTACCAATGAGTTTTTCTGCCTCTTCATTGGTATAGTGCTCGTGCCCCTGCTGCGTTTTAAAGTGGAACTTCACCCAGAAGCGTTCACCGGCTTTATTCCACATGCTGAACGTATGCGAACCATAACCGTTCATGTACATAGGGTTTTTCGGGATCCCGCGGTCAGACATCAGGATCGTCACCTGGTGCACTGATTCGGGCTGTGCAGCCCAAAAATCAAACATTGCCTCTGGGCTACGCAAGTTCGATTTCGGATGACGTTTCTGCGTGCGAATAAAGTCGGGAAATTTGTAAGCATCACGAATAAAGAAGATAGGCGTATTATTACCTACCATGTCCCAGTTCCCCTGCTCAGTGTAAAACTTAAGGCTGAAACCACGCACGTCGCGCTCGGCGTCGGCGGCACCTTGTTCACCGGCGACGGTAGACCAGCGACTCAGTACATCCGTTTTCTTTCCAATTTCAGAAAACATGTCTGCACAGGTGTATTGGGTAATGTCATGGGTAACGGTAAATGTGCCCTGAAGGCCCCACCCTTTTGCGTGTACCGTTCGCTCGGGTATCCGCTCGCGGTTCTGGTGAGCCAGCTTTTCAATGAGTTGATAATCATCCAGCAACAACGGTCCTCGCGGGCCTGCGGTTTTTGAGGTGTCATTGGATGGTACGGGTGCGCCTGCTGACGTAGTAAGCGTTGGCTTTTTCATAATGCCTCCTGCATGTAGAGAGTTACTATCCTTACACCCAGAAGGGCAATTTCGATTAATCGCTTTTTTATGCGGTGAGCTTGCAAAAATCAGATTAACACTATTTATCTGCGCAAGGATTAGAAATACTAGTCAGGGCAATGCGACAGCTCTTAATGAATGCCCCATGCGGCGTCAGTTGATACTCTCCTTGGACAAAGTAAGCCGGGGATTTCCTGTACCACCGTTAAAATGAAAAAAGCCCCGCAAAAGCGGGGCTCAAAGTTAAGTGAATCACACATTATGGTTATTGTAATTGCTGTGTGTTCGGACTTCCGTCGATTAAGAGCGGCCACCGGTGAAGTCAGGGTAGGCTTCAAGGCCACACTCGCTAACGTCAACGCCGTCAAACTCTTCTTCTTCAGTAACTCGTACACCGATAATCGCTTTGATAATCAGCCAGACTACCAGGCTGGTTACGAATACCCAGACAAAGATAGTCAGTGCACCAATCAGCTGACCGCTGATGCTTGAACCGTCGTTGGTGAAAGGTACCAGAATAAGACCCAGCAGACCGACTACACCGTGAACAGAGATAGCACCTACCGGATCATCAATTTTCAGTTTATCCAGTGTAACAATGCTGAATACCACCAAAATACCGCCGATTGCACCAAAGATGGTGGCTTGCAGAGGTGTTGGTGTTGAAGGTTCAGCCGTAATTGCTACCAGACCAGCCAGCGCACCGTTTAGCGCCATGGTCAGGTCAGCTTTACCAAACATGATGCGAGCCAGGATAAGCGCAGCAATCGTACCACCCGCAGCTGCAGCGTTAGTATTCATGAATACCACAGCTACTGCGTTGGCACTTTCCACTGTGGCCGTTGCCAGTACAGAACCGCCGTTAAAGCCAAACCAACCCATCCACAGGATGAAAGTACCTAACGTTGCCAGAGGCAGGTTTGCACCGGGGATAGCGTTGATTTTGCCATCTGCAGTGTATTTACCTTTACGCGCACCCAGTACCAGAACACCCGCTAGTGCAGCTGCCGCACCGGCCATATGTACAATACCTGAACCGGCAAAGTCAGAGAAACCTAAGTCGCCAAGCGTGTACATACCGAATACCGCTTCGCCGCCCCACGTCCAGGCACCTTCCATAGGGTAGATGAAACCGGTCATGACAACTGCGAAAGCCAGGAAGGCCCACAGCTTCATACGTTCAGCAACTGCACCCGATACGATAGACATTGCTGTGGCAACGAATACGACCTGGAAGAAGAAGTCAGCAGATGGTGCGTAGGTCGCAGGCTCTTCTGCAACGCCTGTTGCGCCGTCGCCCATAATTCCGCTTAGGAATGGACCCCAGTCACCGCCGCCATACATGATGCCGTAACCGCAAACCATGTACATGGTGCAGGCAATCGCAAACAGCGCGATATTTTTCGTCAGAATTTCTGTGGTGTTCTTGGCACGTACCAAACCCGCTTCCAGCATGGCGAAACCGGCGGCCATCCACATGACCAACGCACCACAAATCAAAAAGTAAAAGGTATCTAAGGCATACCCGAGCTCAAAAGTGATTTCCATTGTTTTCTCCGCGTTATCTTTGTTATGGCTTAGAGTGCGTCGCTGTCAGACTCACCGGTACGGATGCGCACTGCGTGCTCAAGGTCATAAACGAAGACCTTGCCGTCACCAATTTTGCCTGTTTTCGCTGCGCCAACGATGGCTTCGACAAGACGCTCGACCTGATCGTCCTGAACAGCAATTTCCAGTTTGACCTTAGGCAGAAAATCCACCTGATACTCCGCTCCGCGGTACAGTTCTGTGTGTCCTTTTTGACGTCCGAAACCTTTCACCTCGGTGACGGTTAAGCCGTCAATACCGATTTCGGAAATGGCTTCACGAACATCATCCAGCTTGAACGGCTTGATGATAGCTGTGACTAGTTTCATGTGTAGCTCCCAGTAGGTAGTGTTTTATGTTGCACGTTGAGTGTCTTGCCAAGCATTAACACAAGAGCTGTGCCACAAATGTATATTCATTAAAATCAGATATTTACCCACTTAAAGCGACATTATATGCTCATTTTTTGCACCATTTTTGTGCACTGGTCATTTTACGCACCCTTTTAATGCAACAATCAAAAGCCGTCAGCAAAAAGCACCTCGCCGATTCGGAACTTTACGCTCAAACACGTGGTCTGCTGTAAGCTATGACGACGTTAACTTTCGATAATTTTCAGTCACCTGCGCGCGACCTCGCGCCTCCGGTGCAAACGCATTCAGTGAAAAAAGTCCTGTTTTTTTCGCTGTTGCTTCATATTGCTCTGGTCGTCGTCATTGCTTCTCAGCCGGGGCCTCCACCTGCGTCGGAAGCCAAACCTGCACCAATTAATGCCCGCCTTTTCTTTCACACGCTACCCCAACCGGATGTGAATGACATTTCACCGACATCAGCGACGCCCGGTGCAGATAGCAGCAGCGCGCAGACAGAGAGAGTCGTCAGCCAGAAGGACACCGGGCCAGATCTGATTCCGGGTACGGTCTCTGATCCTGACGACTTGACGACAACACCAGTTCCGGCAGTTGCAACCGAACCAACAGGCCAGACGTCAGAGCTTCCGAATCAAGTAACCGAAGAACCTGCGAGGCGGATATCGCTGGGTGATATCAATGCCGCCAGAGAAATTTTGCGCCAACAACAGGCAGAAGCCATCGAACGTGATGCCCGTCAGGCTGCAGCGAAATACCAGCGTCTGAAAACACAGCCGGAGATAATCGATCCGCGAAAAGGTCGTGAAGACGAAGAACCTGAAATTAAACCTGTTGAAGTGAATTGTGAAGACACTGCGAAATCCATACTGACGACCATCAGTGGCTGGGCCGGAGGCACCCTGAAATGTTCAAAACGCAATGGCTTTGAAAAATTTGTCGAGAAGCGGGTGAAAAAGGAGAACTAGCTCTGAATGACAATCTGATCTGAATGTCCTTGCACCATTATCCTGTTTATTCATCTTATCCGGTGAAAGCTGGAACCACGCTATGCCACCAGTCAGAGAAGCGTTTCTGTTCGATACGCGCCGGGTGAATACAGGGTGATGGCTACCCGTCGCACGACTGATGGCGTATCGCAAGTAATGGATAAAATGGGGTTTGTTTTCACATCATTTCCCTACTCTTAAGACTTAATTCGCGGTTACACTGAACTGATGAGAGAACAGGCACAACTGGCCCATTTGAACTAGGTTTAGAGGGCTACTACTTAACTATAGCGGAACAGATTGATGAGTAACCTGACTAAATCCACGACGTCAGACTGCCACGTTGAAGACGGTTGCGGCGCCATTCAAGTGATACTAACGCCCAAAGACAAAGATCTTGGTGGTTTTACCGTACGTCGTACCATTCCCACTGTGGGTCATAAAAATATTGGCCCCTGGGTCTTCTTCGACCATATGGGACCAGCGCAGTTCGAGCCTGGTGAAGGTGTCAATGTCAGGCCTCATCCACATATTGGCCTCGCGACTGTTACCTATTTGTTCGAGGGGGAAATGCTGCATCGCGACTCACTTGGCACTGAGGCGAGAGTGATGCCAGGCGATATTAACTTGATGGTAGCTGGCAGGGGTATCGTGCACTCAGAGCGCCAGCGTCCGGAAGTCAAAGCCGCCAACAACAAGCTACATGGCTTACAACTGTGGCTAGCACTGCCCGCAGAGCAAGAGACTATCGATCCTGCTTTTTATCACTACGATCAGAACCAGCTTCCGGTATTCGAGCAGCAAGGCGTGTCTGCCCGGATCATGATTGGTTCAGCGTATGGTCTGACATCACCGGTTATCACACTGTCGCCAACACTTTACGTAGAGGCGCGGCTAAAAGCGGGAAGCGAACTCACATTGCCACATGCCGCAGAGCGTGGACTTTATGTGGTACAAGGTAAGGTGACACTAAAGGATACCAGCTTAGCTGCCCACTCAATGGCAATCCTAAGTGACAACCCGGAAGTAACTATTCGCGCATCCGAAGACAGTATCATTGTTGTGATAGGCGGTGACTCCGTGGGTAAGCGTTTTATGGAATGGAATTTCGTCGCCTCTGATCAAGCGTTGATTACCCAGGCGAAGGAGGACTGGCAAGCCGGACGTTTCGACAGCGTACCAGGTGATGAGGATGAGTTCATTCCGCTGCCCCGGTAGTCGCTACCCGTCAGCTTGTCGCTGGACTATGGATATAACATGCGCTTACATGGGCGGCGAATATGTCGTATTTCATTTTTCAGCAACAAAGTCTGAAAGCATTGTTTAGTTTTAATGAATTTATTTACCGTGCCACCTTCGGTATGTTGTTACAGACAGCGGTGTTGTTGCCGCGTTTAGCTTAAGGGAATAAGCAAACTGTCTGCACAAGTCGTGTGACTCATTTTTCCTGCACTCGCGCCAGGACAGCTCATAACAGACTGCCCTGCCTGCTACACCGCATCTTAAGCTAACAACAATGTTGTCTTCTAGCAGAAATCAGATAAGGAAATATTCATCATGAAAAAGCTATTTTTTGTTTCGGTGATTTGCGCACTGGCCAGCCTGACCGGATGTGCATCCACAGAAGAAAGTGGCGGCGATAAGTCAGCAAAGTCAGAGTCTTCAAAAAGTGCCAGGCACTGCGAGCGCACAGACACCCGCATTCAGCGAGGCTGCTAATAATCAGCTATGATATCCAAATAATGCCGCGTCTGTTCGCGGCTTTTTTACTCACAACAGTCACATACTTTTGATCGTAGATTTGTTCGTATAGTCTTTGATAGTCTGCTGTTAACGACAGCTTGTCAGGGAGAACCTTCTTGTTATGGAAAACACCGACAGCTATTTCGGCTGCCCTCACTGCGGTAAAACAATTAACTATTTCAAAAAAGGGATCCGTCCTGGCAGTAGGGGCAAATGTTCGCATTGTAAAAAACCGGTTCATTTTAAACCAAGCGGTACGCTGATGCTTTGTTGGCTTGCGCCTTTCGTGATGATCAACTGGTCGGTGTCAACCCACTTCGGCAATCTCTTCAGTACTGTAACACTGATACTGACGTTTTATATCTACACGACGTTATTAATTCGAACCCATATTCCGAAATCAGATTAGCCAGTGTAACGAAGGGCCTGTCGTTACACCTATCAGCGTTAAATTTAATTAACTGACGGTATAAACACCGGGAAATTTGCAGCACTGGCTTTGAGTGTGATGTGCCTTTCCCTCCCGGGGGTTAACAGCGTTTATAAGCGTCAGGCGTTTACAGGCTCTGCCTCTCTTTCGCGAATATCGACCTTTCACGTTGCTTTCGCTGTCGACGTCGGTTAAGCAGATAACACAGTCCGCAAGCCGCCAAAATACCGATTAGATCCGCCATATAGTCACCCATATCCATCGTGCGGTTTGGAATAAAACCCTGCGAGACTTCTTCGACAGTAACAAACAGCCACACCAGCATCGCCCCAACATAAATGCGGGTATTCATAATCCTTAGCGTTCTGAACCCCAGCGCCACAGTTACCAGTAGCGTCAGCGTGCCGAACAGTCCTACGTGTCCGACTTTATCACCCAATGGAAAACTGGCGACGAAGTCAAAAAACACACTTGGCTGTGCCCGGTTTGCCATCGAGATAACCCAGAGAATAAAACCGAAAAAGCCCAATGCTGCGATAATGCTCAGCCCACGAATAATCATTTCCATCTTTCCTGATGTTAGCGGTAGCGCCAGCCTAAAACGTAAATGTGGCAGCATTCTGGCAATGTGAAGCTTTTTCGGGTTGGACGACTTCCCCGCTGAGGGGCAAAACAAAACGATACCACCTCTTAGATACGCCAATGTTGCCATCTACACATAGTCATCTTATGCTGCGGCTTTTGCAGTATCACGGAACGACTTCTCATGGCAGCAGCTAACCTTCTTGCTCTACTCGACGACATTGCCACGATGCTTGATGACATTGCCGCAATGTCGAAAGTGGCAGCCAAGAAAACCGCGGGTGTGCTGGGCGATGATCTCGCACTGAACGCCGACCAGGTACGGGGCGTAAAAGCTGACCGCGAGTTGCCGGTAGTCTGGGCGGTAGCCAAAGGATCGTTACTCAATAAGGTTATTTTAGTGCCTGCCGCACTGCTTATCAGTGCGCTGTTACCTGTATTGATCACCGTTCTTCTTGTGGTAGGCGGGTTGTACCTGTGTTTTGAGGGCGCAGAGAAAATTCTGCATCGCCTGATGCCCCACCACGACGATGCCCAGAGAACAAAAACACTGGCTACGCTGGCAGATGAGAACATCGATCTGGTCGCGTTAGAGAAAGATAAAATCAAGGGCGCCATTCGTACCGACTTTATCCTTTCAGCAGAAATTATCGTCATAGCGCTTGGAAGCGTAGCGACAGCTGACTTCGCAACCCAGGTAGGTGTACTTTGCGCACTGAGTATTGCCATAACCGTGGGCGTTTATGGCTTGGTGGCGGGTATTGTAAAAATGGATGATGTGGGCCTTTACCTGTTGCGTAAGTCGCTAACCGGTGATTATAACCATGCTCAGCGTCTCGCCGGCCGTGCCCTGTTAATTACCGCCCCCTTATTAATGAAGACACTGGCCATCGTCGGCACCATTGCCATGTTCCTGGTGGGAGGCGGCATCCTCACACATAATATTGCTTTTATTCATCATCTGGCAGAACAGGTCATTGCCATCGCCCCGGTATGGCCGCTGTTAACCAGCATTCTGTTCGATGGTCTTTGTGGTATCGTCGCTGGACTCATCATTGCCGGTTTGCTGCATCTTTTCACGCTGATCCGCCGCTAGTTCGTTTTTTGCCGATGGTGACGACACGTCACCACCAAAGAACTGGTTAAATTGACCACCGAAGAGGTCAAAAATACGATTATTTCGCACACCCAGATCTCGCCCACATTCAGCGACGCGAAGAAAATCCTGAAATATCATTTAAAAACAAAGACATAAAATTTATTTTCTGAATGGCACAACTATCGCAATAGTGATTGCGACTTACATGATAACTGTCACGCAGTATTCAAGAGTGCAGTTTTTAAACCTCAAATCAGGAGAAAATTATGTTTACCGTTCGTCGTCTATTAACTGCACTGGCTATCACTGTTACCGCATCAGGCAGTGCCTTTGCCGCTCAGGAAAATGAAGATGTATTACATCTGGTAACCGATGCCATGGTGTCGCAGTCTGTTTACGAGACCACATCAGAACTTGAAATTGGCGTGACATACGATGTGCTGACAGCCAGTCATCAGTTCGATCCGGAAGAGGAAAAAAGTGAACTGGTTGCCGATGTCACTATCAGTATTAACGATCAGCCATCGCTTAGCGATGACAACGACGCATAAGGATAATTGCCATGATGAGTACCAGCTACGTATTGATGATGGCCATGGGGCCGGTGGCGGCCTATCTGGCAGGTATCATTGTGTTTAGTGGTGCACGGGCCATCGTGCACCGTATGACCCCATCCCAACCTTACTCCCGTAGGGCCTTTCCTTCAGGGCAGGCAGGTTAACGTGCAGAAGCTTACGCAGAGGTAGTGTCTTAAACGCATTTCTTCAGCACGTTCACTTGCCCTCTCTGAGGGCTTTTTTTTTGCCTGTTTACCGTAGCAGGCCGAATTAACTGGCGAACCTGAACATTTATCTACTGCGTCGTTACTTACACCTCGTAATGCCAAATGGCCTCCTCTTACCCAAAAGCAATCAAGACACTCCTTCCGCCATCGCAGTTCACAGCCTCTCGGGTAACAGCGCGTTACTGGTCAGCTGCACGCAAAGTAACGCGAGAGACAGCACCAGTAGCAGTTCCCTGGTACTCTCAGCCCATTACCTAATCGCCAAACAGCTTTTCCCACCAGCTTTTGTCTTTCACCGGCTCGCCGGAACAATCCTGCTCGGGGGGCGGTAACACTTCCAGAATTGCGGGTACGCTCATGCTTCCCGGACACCCCGGCACAACGACAGCACCGCTATCCGGATCAAAGTGCGCAATACCAAGGCCGGCAGGGAATCGCCTTGAGAGCGATTTCGGCTCCTGCATTTTCTGGTAGTTGATGAATACCGGTAATGCACCTCCGGCTCCGGTCAGGTTTACAGGTTGGTTATCGTCATTCCCTACCCAGACGGTGATCACGTTATTGCGGTCAAAACCGCTGAACCAGCTGTCGCGATAGTCATCGGTAGTGCCGGTTTTACCGCCCATATTAATTCGGGGGAAGTTCGCGCCGATGCGTTTTGCTGTGCCTTCGGTGCTGACTTTATACAGAGCGTAGTTAAGCAGATAAGTGGCAGCCTCATCAGTACGCTGTGAATAAAACTCGGCTTTCTTCCAAAGCAATTCGTTTTTCGATGTCACCACGTCGGTAACGGTATGCAGTGGTATGTAACGACCATTGTTTGAAATGGTCTGATACATCTGGTTGGTCTCAAACGGCGTTAACGACAGCGCACCTAACGTTAATGCCGGAACCGTCTCAATATCCGACTGTACACCGAGGCGCTGCAGTGTATCGGCGACATTATCCAGCCCCAGCGCCATACCCAGATTCACTGTAGGAACATTTAGCGAACGTGTGAGCGCCTCAATCAGCGGCACTTGTCCCCGGAACTTCTTGTCGATATTCTGTGGCGACCACATTTTTCCATCGGTGCTTTTCAGCGTAATGGGCTCGTCTTTAATGGGCGTTGCCAGATTAAAGCGGGTCGGGTCTTCCAGCGCCGTCAAATACACCGCCGGTTTCACCAGTGAGCCAATCTGACGACGTGCCTCCAGCGCGCGGTTGAAACCCGCATATTCTGCATCGCGTCCACCGACAATCGCGCGTACTTCACCGGAAGAGATATCGGTAACAACCATCGCCGCTTCCAACTGCGCGCTGCGATCCTGTTGCAAGCCATCCAGAGTCTGGCCAATAGAACGTTCTGCACGGCGCTGCGCGTAAATATCCAGCGTGGTGAACACTTTCAGGCCGGAATCCTGTAGCGTAGGGTCGGCCAGAATGTCATTCAGTTCTTTGCGTACCTGATTCATAAACGCCGGGTGCTTACCGCTGGCCAGGCTTGCGCCTGTGGCCAGCTGCAGAGGCTGATTTATATATTGCTGATACTGGTCGCGGGTGATTTCGTTTTCATCAAACAAAATACGCAATACCAGATCGCGGCGCTCTTTCACGCGCTCGGGATAACGTTTGGGGTTGTAATAAGAAGGCCCTTTTATCATTGCCACCAACGTCGCAATTTCCGGTGTATTAAGCTCATTTGCCGGGCGGTCGAAATAGTAATAACTTGCCAGACCAAAACCGTGCACGGCCATATCACCGTTCTGACCTAAAAACACCTCGTTCAGGTAGGCCTGCAGGATTTCACTTTTGCTGTAGCGGGCATCAATAATAATCGCCATCAGGGCTTCTTTGGCTTTACGAACAATCGAGCGCTCACGAGTCAGGTACAGATTCTTTACCAACTGCTGCGTCAGCGTGCTGCCACCCTGCACAGTGCGGCCGGCAGCAATATTGGCCATCAATGCACGCAATATTGACAGTGGCGCCACACCGTAGTGATCATAGAAATCACGGTCTTCCACCAGTGTCAGGGTTTTTGGCAGCATATCCGGCACCTTATCCAGGTTCACCAACATGCGGTCTTCACGACGGCTGCTAACCATGCGGGTTACCAGCCACGGCTCCAGGCGTATCTGCCCGATTTGCTGGTCGGCGCCAAGATCAGTAATGGTTGAGATGCGCCTGTCATCCCAGCGGATGCTGATATGCCTTAACGATTCAGCGCCATCAGGAAACTGAAACGCCCGGCGCTGAAACGTCAGCTCGCCATTTCGGTAACTGTATTCACCACTGGAATCCGCGCGGGACACTTTACGATAACCAAGCAATTCGAGTTCATCGAGTATTTCTCTGGGCGTGATCTCCAGGGACTTTTCTAGTACCAACGGGCGCGCATAAATCTGCGCCGGCACTTCCCATTTATTACCGGTAAAAGAATGTTTGATTTGCGCGTCCAGATAGAAAACATAGGCTGCCAGCACCACCATTGCCACAATGAACAACCTGATACCGAGACTCAGCCATACTGAGCGCGTTTTTTTCGTCTTCGCTTTCGCTTTTGTCTGTTTTTTAGCCACTTACCATGCCATGATGAAAAAACTCTGGTGAGATTCTGCGTTTTTCGCAGCGCTTTTACCAGTGTCGCAATAATGATACCGAAGTCTCATGGACAAAATTCAATCAGACCATAGTCTGTTATTTCACCGCTTTTGAGCCTTCGCCACGTGAGGATATGGATATGAAAATTACGATTGATGTAGACCTCTCTCCTCAGGAAGCCCGCGAGCTTATGGGCTGGCCCGATATGAGCAGGCTCCATGAGACCACCATACGTATGGTAACCGAACAGCTTCAGAGTGGGAACCAGGAAGCTGTGATGTCGATGTTAAAACCGTACCTGGATGGCAGTCAGCAGGCGTTCTCCTTTTACAAGAATATGATGGAAGGGCTGGCCACCGGCAACAGCTCAAAGAAATAGCCACGGAGGTATTTTCAGGTGGACTCTCAGGACCAGAACGACATTATTGAAACACTGAACAAATATGCCCATCAATTTAATGCCATGGTGCATGATGTTTTGTCCCGTAAGCAAAGCAGTGAAGACACAGCTGCCATGTTCGACCCGGAAAAGTTAATGCATTTACTATCCCGCGATGTCGAGGTGGACTCAGCAAAATTAGTCAAAGCGCAAATGGACTTCATGCGTCAGCAAACCGAATTGTGGCAACAAGCTACCAAAGCCATGTTAGGTGAAAAAGCGCATGATGTGGTGACCGAAGACAAAGAAGATCGACGGTTTTCACATACAGACTGGCACGATAATCCGGTATTCAGCTATCTCAAGCAGGCCTATTTGATCAATTCGCAAATGCTGCAAGGCATGATTGAATCGATGCATTTTAAAGATCCGAAAAGCGCCGAGCAGGTAAAGTTTTATACCCGTCAGTATATTAACTCTGTCTCGCCCACCAATTATCTGCTGTCAAACCCTGAAGTATGCGAAGAAATTCTCAAATCCAAAGGCCAGAATATGGTGAAAGGCATTGAGAATTTTATGCGCGATCTTGAACAAAGCCCGCTGGAAGCGTTCAAAATCACCCAGACCGACATGGCTGCATTTACACTGGGAGAGAACCTTGCCACGACACCGGGGAAAGTCGTTTACCAAAATGAGCTGATACAGCTGATTCACTACCAGCCGAAAAAAACAAAAACCTATTCCAGCCCAATTCTGTTTGTACCGCCGTTTATCAATAAATACTACATTCTGGACCTGGACAAACGGAAGTCTGTCGTCAATGGCTTGTTAGAAGAGGGTCACAGCGTGTTCATGATTTCCTGGGTAAACCCGGGTCCTGAACTGGCTGACAGGGATTTTGTCAGCTACATGAAAGAAGGACCGCTTGAGGCACTGGATGTAGTGTGTGACATTACGGGTCAGGATAAAGTTAACATGGTTGGCTTTTGCGTCGGCGGTACGCTGTTATCAATGACTGCCGCGTATCTTCGTGCCAAAGGCGATGAGCGGATCGGCTCGATGACATTGTTAACTACCCTGCTGGATTTCAGTGAGCCCGGAGAAGTGGGCAACTATCTGACGGATCAGGCGTTGCCCATTATGGAACAAAACGCGGAAATAAAAGGGGTGTATGATGGAAGAATACTGGGTCTTAGTTTTAGCCTGTTGCGCGAAAACAATCTGTTCTGGTCGTATTTCATCAACAATTATTTAAAAGGGAAAGACCCTGCCGCCTTCGATATTCTGTACTGGAACAGTGATGCCACGAATATCACTGCCGCCTGCTTTAAACAGTATATTCGAACCACATACTGGGAAAACAAACTCAAAGATCCCGGCGCCGTAGTGATTGACGGTGTTCCCATCGACTTATCAAAAATCGATATGCCGGTGTATTTTCTTTCAACGCTTGCCGACCACATCGTGCTTTGGCAGGGCGCCTATAAAGGGACCCAACTGGTAAGTGGCGACACCCGATTCGTACTGGCAGGTTCCGGTCACCTGGCGGGTGTGATCAATCCTACGAAAACGGGAAAATATCCGCATTGGGTAAATCCGGACTTACCCTCTGATGCCGCCGCCTGGTTTGATGGTGCTACCAAACATGAAGGCTCATGGTGGCCCGACTGGTATCGATGGTTACGCCTGCATGATGAAACCACCACCACGGCCCCTAAACCCGGTAAACATAAAGCCTATCCGGGAATTGAAGATGCACCTGGCAGCTATGTGATGAAACGCCTGGATTAACAGGAAACGAAAGTGGGCACCCTCTGCTGGCATTGAGGAGACGGGCCGGAATAGCATGTCTACCTCAATGCGCTGCAGACTGCAGATGCTGCCACCATACGCGACCAGCGTAGCGGGGTGTGAGAACCTACACCGCGACCTGACAGGTTCGCTTGCTCTTATCATTGCCATTGCGCTACTCTGCAAAGGCAACCTTTGTTTAACCAAGAGCACATACATGATTATCATTAAGAAGTACCCTAACCGCCGGTTATACGATACCTCGCGCAGTCAGTATGTGAATCTGGATTACATCAAAACACTCATCGAAGACAGTAAAGAGTTTCAGGTCATCGACTCAAAAAGCGAAGATGACATTACCAAATCTATCTTATTGCAAATCATCAGTGAGTCGGAAACCAACGATAACCAGTCACTGCTTACCAACTCGCTGCTAAAACAGTTAATCCGCTTTTACGACAGCGATATGCAATTTTTCGTGCGGCAATACCTGGAGCAAAGTCTGGTCAGTTTTATCGAGCAACAGGATAAGATGCAGGGCATGATGAAGAATATGGTTGAGACCAGTCCCTTCGGCATGTTCAACAAAATGATGGAGCAAAACCTCGAAGCCTGGAAGCGAAGCCAGAACCAGAAAAAGTAACCACGCGTGGCGCTAGTGCGCTGGAAACTCAACCTGACGTCGGTGCGCCTTTGCTTTTGCGCCCATCCTTACTGACGGTTCTCCTATCTGCAGTGACCTGCGAAAGCGCCTCATTGCGGCACCCATCACACCATGCTGCACAGCAGCATAAAATTCTATTTCTATATAAAAACTCGTTCTAAGCACAATGCTGCAGCGCAACAATTTCGCTTGACGTGTTGCCAATCACTGTATAGTATTTAATCAAATCCTGCTGCAGCGCAGCATTTTTTGTTTACTTCAGGGTGGAGACAATCATGTTTGGCAAATTTTCAGAGCAACTGAAAAAAACATCTAAACCAGTTAACAACCTGTTCGCGATGAATGCGAAAGTACTGGAAGACTTGTCTCAGCATCAGACTGAGCTGTTCACTGGTTTGTTGAGCGACAGCGTGAGATACATGGAAAGCGTCTCCGTGCAGCCTGACCTGAAAGGTGTACTCGCGGCCAACTCAGAATATGCCGAATCGGTTCGCGATCGTATTACCAGCGCATCCAAAGAGAATTACGGCACTTTGAACACCGCACGCGAACAGGTAACTGATTTTGTTAAATCAGCCTTTGAGGAGACGGCATCTGAATCGCAAAAAGCGGCCTCAACAGCAGTGAAAACGGCGACAGAGAGTGCAGAGAAAACCGAGACCGCTGCAAAAAGTGCAGCCAGCACCGTCGCCAAAAAGGCAAGCGCAGCAACCAAGCAAACCGCTAATGCGGCGAAAGACGCACCGAAGGTAACGCAACAGGCGGCTGAAACAGCGGCGCAAGCTACAAAAGAGGCCGTGTCTGAAGCGGCCACAGCAACTGCGGCGAAGCCTGAGACGAAAGCCACGGGCAGCACCGCGACAAAAAAGACAACACGACCTCGTCGCACCAGCAGTACTGCGGCGAAGAAGACGACGACGAAATCAACGAAATAAATCTTACCACTAGTGGAGAAAGGCAATGTTTGAACAAATGAATGAGCAGTTTAAAACCGCAATGAAACCTATGACTGACCTTGCGACTCTGAACATGAACACCGTTCAGGAACTGGCAGAAAAAAGTAATGCACTTTACTCAAGCCTGCTGTCTGAGAGCATGTCTTACTTTGAAAAGGCATCTCAGCAGAAAGATCTGATGGCGCTGGCGGAAACGCAAAAAGCCTACGCTGAGTCTGTGCAGGAAACCATGTCTGAAGCCGCTAAAAGCAGCTATGCAGTTCTGACTGAAGCACAGCAAAAAGCGGGCGAAATGATGAAAGGCATGAGCGAAGACATGACAACCAAGTTTACTGCTGCTACAAAAAGCTAAGTCAGCCTGAGTTACTGCCGGTGCGTCACGCACCGGCATCCCACCTTCGCCACACGCGACAGGTCATACCCGAGTGTGAACCAATCCCTCACTCCCAGGTCTTAGCCCAGTCTGTATTATTGAGGAGAGACGTAATGAATTATCAGGCATACGATTATTTAACCCGCGGCGCGCACATCATGCACGAGGGATTTAGCCTGCTCAATGACATTGCGAGTCACCCCGACAATCCATTTTCCCACACCTATCCCGGCCGTATTACCCGCGCATCGCTGGAAACTGCCATGCGGCTGACCCGACGCTATGACAAGCTGGGCTTTAATATTGACGACGTGATTATTGAGGGACGCCATCACAAAGTCACTGAAGAAGTGGTATTAAGTAAGCCGTTTTGTGACTTGATGCACTTTAACCGTAAAGGCGTTCGTGATGATCATAAGGTATTACTGGTAGCCCCACTCTCTGGTCACCATGCAACGCTGCTGAAAGGCACAGTGGAGGCACTGTTGCCTGATCACGAAATTTTCGTGACCGACTGGGCGGATGCCAGAGAAGTCCCGCTGGAAGATGGTCCGTTTTCGTTCGATTGCTACGTACAGTACCTGATAGAATTTTTAGAGTTTTTAGGTCCAGGGACACACGTTATTGCTATTTGTCAGCCTACCGTTCAGGCACTTATTGCAACCGCAGTCATGGCCGAGCGCAATAACAAATGCGTACCAAAGTCTCTCACGCTTATGGCTGGACCCATTGATACGTCGAAAAACCCTACTCGCGTAAACGAGTTTTCTCATGAGAGGCCCATGGACTGGTTTCGAAATGTGGCCATCATGAAAGTGCCTTATGGCTATCCGGGTGAAGGCCGAAAAGTCTATCCGGGGTTCATGCAGCTGGGTGGCTTTATCAGTATGAATCAGCAGTCGCACATGAAGAAGTACATGAACTTCTACCAAAACCTGGTGTTTGGTGAAGAAGAAGATGCCGATAGATTCCGTGCCTTCTACGACGAATACCTGGCAGTACTGGATATGCCTGCGGAATTTTATCTGGAAACCATTGAGCGGGTGTTTAAAAACAACGAACTGGCACGCGGCGCTATCACTTATGAGGGCGAGGCTGTTAATTTTGAAGCCATTGATAATACCGCACTGCTAACTGTTGAAGGGGCCGATGATGATATCTGCGGCCTCGGACAAACTGAAGCAGCCCAGGATATCTGCAAAAATGTCCCTAAATCCATGCGTCGCCATCACGTGCAACAGGGTGCCGGCCATTACGGTATTTTTAGTGGCTCTAAGTTCCGCAAACATATTCGGCCTCTAATTACGGACTTTATTCACAAATACGCGTGAGTGATGGTCTTCCAGCGTTAAATGAGAGCGGCGTATGCCGCTCTTAGGCTGTGATGCTTAATACCTTCCACAACAGAATGCCCTTATTTTCTCAATAAGCTCGTTTGAGAAGCTGGCCTACCTTACTGAATTACGATGTTACAAGAACACGACCCTCAGAAGTCTGACATCACGCTCGCGTTGGAACCCTTAGCTATCAGTGCCCGATAATTGCGGTAGTGCGCAACACAATAAGAAAAAAGTAATCCCGATTACCTGCCACCTTGTAGTAACTTTTTGGAACAACAGATATTACTCACACTTTGTTTGCTCATATTAACGCCAAATTTATGCCATTAAAGGAATATTCCTCGCTATTTTTACTGGCTTTACGTTAGCATGAGCGTCTCTGAAATCAGGATGAATCTTATGCCTCAGATGCTTTCAGGCGGACTTCGCGCTTCATGTTTAACACTTGCAGCTGCGCTTTCTTCTTTTTCCGCCACCAGTGCCGAAACATTTTTAGAATGCAAATCCCGTCTCACTGAACAGGCTGTCAGCGAAGGCGTGGACCGTGATACCGCCCAATCAGTTTTTGCAAAACTTGAATACCAGCCCAGGGTAATCGAGCTGGACAGAAGCCAGCCCGAATTCGTTCAGACCTTTCCCGGATATTTTAGTAAACGCGTGACTGACTGGCGCGTTAATAAGGGAAAAGAAATGTATGCCAAACACAAAGATTTGCTTGAACAGTTAAATGATAAATACGGCGTACCGCCACATTATTTAATGGCGTTCTGGGGGCTGGAAACCAACTTCGGTAGCTATAAAGGAAAGATGCCAGTGCTGGATTCGCTGGCGACGTTAGCGTGCGATCCCCGCAGGGCAACTTATTTTACGCAGGAGCTTTTGGTCGCCATTAAATTAATGCAGCGGGAATCCCTGTCGCAAGAGGACATGGTGGGGTCATGGGCAGGTGCGATGGGCCACACACAGTTTATGCCCTCTGCTTACACAAACTATGCTGTGGACGGTGATGGCGACGGCCAGGCAAACCTGTGGAACAGTGAGGCTGACGCACTTACCTCTGCCGCCAACTTTTTGGCTAATCTCGGCTGGAAACCTGGCTTCAGATGGGGCCGTGAGATCCAGCTACCAGAGAACTTCGACTACCGGCTTTCTGGTTACAGCAACCGTCGCCCCGTCACGGCATGGAATGAGCTTGGCATTACCAAAGCCAATGGTGAACCGCTGGGGGAGGCTGATATTGACGCCTACGTCGTAGTGCCTGCCGGACACAACGGCCCGGCCTTCCTTGCCTACCAAAACTTCCGTACTATCATGCGCTGGAACAACTCCGAGTTTTATGCCATCGCGGTGGGCCATCTTGCAGACCGCATTGCTGGTAAGCCGGCTCTGGTTGCCGATCTTCCTGATCTGCCAGCATATTCACGCGATAATATCATCGCACTGCAGCAAGCCCTAAACGCAAATGGGCATGATGTCGGTAAACCCGATGGTATTATTGGTCCTGCAACGCGTGCTGGGATCCGAGACTATCAGATAGCGAATGGCATGATTGCCGATGGCTTTCCGGGGTTAACGGTGATGGCGTCGCTGGGCGTTGAGCTAGCCAAAGACGAAGAGTCCAAAGAAGAATCTAAAGTCTCTTCAGATGAAGACGCTGTTAAGTCTGGTAACACCGAGTCTGAGATAAAGGCGTGATATAACCTGCTGCACACGCGTGATCCCGCGAGGTAGCAAGGCAAAAAAAGGGCTGTGTCGTTAACAGCCCTTTTTCGATTGTGATGCTTGTCACCTGGCAGACAACATCACTGCCAGCGTTAATACATATGTTGACCACCATTGATAGACAAGGTGGAGCCTGTCATAAACCCGGCCTCATCGCCAATCAGAAACATCACGGCATTCGCGATATCTTCCGGCTTACCCAGACGCCCCACTGGAATGGTGGCAATAATTTTTTTCAGCACTTCTTCAGGTACTGCCCGTACCATGTCGGTATCGACATACCCTGGCGCGATAGCATTGACGGTAATGCCTTTGGCTGCGCCCTCTAATGCCAGCGCTTTGGTAAATCCGTGAATACCGGATTTCGCTGCAGCATAATTAACCTGACCGTACTGTCCAGCCTGGCCATTTACAGAACCTATATTAACGATGCGTCCAAAGCCTCGCTCGCGCATACCGTCAATCACCGAGCGGCAGGTATTAAAACACGACGCCAGGTTAGTTTGTATTACCGCGTCCCATTGTTCGAACGACATTCGGTGCATCGTACCATCACGGGTAATGCCGGCATTATTAATAAGAATATCCACCGGCCCGTAATCATTCTCAATTTGCGCAATAGCGTCTTTGGTTTTTTCAAAATCCGATACATCAAATTTAAACGACGGGATCCCGGTACGCTCTGTGAACGCCTTTGCCGCGTCATCGTTCCCACCATAATTTGCCACGACAGTGTAGCCAGCACCTTTCAGTGCTGTGCAAATTGCTTCCCCGATACCTCTTGTGCCACCTGTGACTAATGCTACTCTGCTCATGATATTTCCCTTTATTGTTGCTTAAGATTTATACAACCACTCTATTAAGCATGTATAAAGAAAATATGACAATGGCTAAATAAGACCTTTGTACCAGATCATTATTTGAACAATAACGGCTATTGGACCGCTAAGTCGCAAACAGTATATAAATCAACCCATTGCTTTTTTTGTTTTCGTCGTCGGTACAGCAGTGGTCGGATCGTCTGGCCAGTAATGTTTCGGGTATCGCCCCTTCATTTCTTTTTGGATCTCGCGATAACTCCCCCGCCAGAAGGCCCCGATATCCGTAGTGGTCTGCAACGGTCTGTGCGCAGGTGACAACAGTTCAAGAACGATATTTACTTTTCCACCAGCCAACATTAGCGTCGCATTTTGTCCGTACATTTCCTGCATCCGCACAGGATAAATAACGTCACCATGTTCGGTATACCGCAGCTTGTGGGAATGGCCGCTGGGTGCTTTCAATGTGGTTGGCAACGCTTCGCTGATGGCATGTTGCTGTGGCCAGCTAAGACTCTGTTGAAGTGCATCAAGCCAGGGCAGCGTAGATAAGTCATCTACCTGTCTGCAGCGCGTGAGTTTAGTTTGCAAACTTTCCAACGCGCGGCGCAAACACGCTTCAAAACTCACAGGCCAGGGCTCTGGGCTGTCAAAAGCCTGTGGCTGTTCAAGCTGTAGATCACGAGCCAGTTTGACTCTGAACCACCATTGCCAGTGGACGTCATCAAGAGGCCATTTATTCACCTCAAGAGAGCTGAGATAGTCTGTCCAGGCTTCACTCCAGGCTGTCGCCGGTACCTTCGCTACCGGTTCACTGGTGACGTCGATGTCCCCAACACCGGTTACCTGACGCGCCTCCATTTTTTGATTTGACGGGTTAAACCGCACCACCTGTCTTACACGGAAAACGTCAGGGAAGAGCGCTTTTATCGCGCTCTCGTCTATTTTCTCTGCCAGCCTGATCTGAAATTCCGTTCCGATTTGCTGTCCATCCAGCACCGCCAGCCAGGTGGTATCGACAACAGATGCGCATCGGGCCCCTTTGCCAGACGCCATTTTGAAGGTCTCTCCCCGCCGATATGCCAGCCTCTCCGGGTACGCCAGTGCGATGGCGCAGGCCAGCGCCATACTCTCGCTGGCAACGTGTTTGAGTGAATTTTCTCTGGCATTGGTATATCGCGCATAGCGCTTCGCCTGTTGATACAACGGCTTTTTTTGTGACTCCGGCAAGCTGGCCAGAGCCTCATGCAGCAATACGTTGCCAGTATTCAGCCCGGCTTCGGCAATGGCAGCCACCAGCGCAGCGGCTTCTCGTAACTGGCCGCCACCAACCTTATCTGCGACACGCGCCGCCTCCAGCAACATATTAGCCAGTTTGGGATGACAGGGGATGGCAGACAAGGCTCTGCCATAACGGGTAACCTGACCACTTTCATCGACGGCACCCAATGCTGCTAACGTATCGAAAGCGACATCCCGTTGCGCCTGACTCGGTTGAGTGAGCATGGGCAAGTCGAGCAGTTTACTTCCCCAGCAAAGCGCCTCAAGCAGCAACGAGGTGACGTCCTCACGAAGGATCTGCGGGTCGCTGTGACGGGCCATGCGCGACTGGGCCTCTTGTGCCCACAACCGGTAACAGATACCAGCCTGAACCCTGCCGGCACGACCTGCCCGCTGTATTGCAGACGCCTGAGAGATCCTTTGCTCGGTGAGTGTGGTCAGCCCGCTGGCAGGATGAAAGCGGGCCTGGTTTTCCATTCCACTGTCGATCACCACAGTGACGCCCTCAATAGTCAGGCTGGTCTCGGCGACATTGGTAGCAAGAATAACCTTTCTTCTTCCCTCAGGATCAGGGCGGATAGCAGCCAGTTGCGACTCCTTTCCTCCGCTGCCCAATAACCGGTGAATGACCACTCCCATTCGCGACGGTAGATCATCTATCAGTCCAGCAACCCGGTTAATGGCGCCACGACCACTGAGAAACACTAACACATCGCCTTTGTGCTGGTTCACCGCCTGGCGGATCTGTCGGGCAACCTGATCATGAAGAAGCTGCGCACTCACGCTGCCACTGTAGAATACCTCTACAGGGAATGTTCGTCCTTCGGTGAAAAGACATTCAGCATCAGGCAGTAGTGATTTTACCGAATCCAGTTCCAGCGTCGCCGACATAACGATGATTCTCAAATCTTCCCTTAGACCCTGCTGAACTTCCAGCGCCAGCGCTAATCCAAAATCACTATGGATGCTGCGTTCGTGAAACTCATCGAAAATAATAGCCTGAACATCGGGAAGTTCCGGATCCTGCTGAATCATTCGCGCCAGGATCCCTTCAGTAATGATTTCCAGCCGCGTGGACTGACTGACTTTGCTCTCACCCCGTATCCGGTATCCCACAGATTCTCCCACCGCCTCTTGGCGTTGTTCTGCCAGATAGCTTGCCAGATTACGCACCACTACCCGGCGTGGTTGCATCAACAGGATACGGCCTGTTGTTTCCCGGTTAAGCAATGACAGTGGCAACACTGTCGACTTTCCTGCTCCCGGCGGCGCACCTACAATAACGTTGCCTCGCTCAAGCGCGCGGTGAAGGTCAGGAACAAGTGATGCAGCGGGAAGGTTTTTCAACGCGTCGGAAAGCATTAACTCAAAACATTTACTGGTGTGATAGCGTATTGTACCTGCGGCACTTTTTTACGTCATCCTTCTTGCCTGATAAGCACAAAGAAGTATAAAACCTCACTATGGGCGGGATTTTCCTGTATTCCCTGTCACAAGAATGAGCCATCCGCAGTTACAGCGAGTATGACACTCAAGCAAAACCCGGCGTCATTTGCAGGTTGAAAACGCCATTCACGCGAACACCGAACAACATCGCAAAAGGAGTGAGAAATGCGCAGCTTCATTGGACTGGACATTGCGGGCCCGCAGAAAATGGCGTTAGAGACCTGGCGCGAACAGGCGTTACCGGAAGTGCCGCGTCGCGATGCCCTGACACCCAAAAAATCCAGAAAGCGTGCCGCACAAGACATCAGCCCTGTGCAGCCCTATACCGTACCCACGGTCAATCTGCATATGACTCTGTGCTTTCTTGGCGCAATTACGCCCAGGCAACACGAAGCATTAATACACGAAATCGACCAGCTTCGTTACCAGCCCTTTGATGTGCATCTGAATTCAACGGGTATCTGGAACGGCCCGAAAATTCTGCACGTCGCGCCGGAATCGCCGCCTGAAGAATTAATGGCACTGGCAAGAGGTGTGCGAAAAGCGTCGCGAGCAGCAGGCATTGCTGTAGACGGGAAGGAATATCGCCCGCATATCACGATGATAAGAAAAGCCGGGCCAACCCTGCCCTTGCCGCTTTTCATGCCGGATATTACCTGTCACTTCTCTGACTTTCATTTGTTTGAATCAGTCTCCACACCCGGCGGTGTGACCTATCCCATCAGACACAGCTGGCCGCTGCAGCATCAGCTATCTGTTCGCGAGAAGCTAAAGCGGGGGCTGCTGTGATCTGGCGCACGCGCGTTGCTATCAGACAGCACAAGCAGACCGAGAACGCTATGCCTCAAACAAATATATGCAATCGGTAGAATGCATGCGCAGGCATTGCGAAATGTCATCTTCCAGTAACCCGGCATTTCTCAGAATTTGCCATGCGATACGTCGAGATACTTCACTGCTGTTTTCATCATCCAGAATCATCAACGCCCGTTTGACGTAATTTGACTCATTCATCGTTCTTGCCGTCTTCACCTAATTTTCTGTTTACTTTTTAAACGCCGCCACCCCACAGTTTGATCAGCCAAGCTCGCAAAAAAAGCAGGTGTAACTCTGTGAGTCAAACACAGGAGAACGAGTGAGATTTAAACCCCGGACACGCTTTATAATGCGTACATGTAAACGCGCACGAGCTTCAGTTTGCAGAAGCCAGCAGGCAGCCCGAACGCGCTTTGCGGGCACCGCAACCGCGCACAGAGGATGGTTATGGTATAACTTATAGAAATTCGGGCTGAATAAATTCCCGGCTGGAAGGGGTGGTGGCTTTACATTTCATCTGATCCCCGATAAAACAAATGCCCTAAGCCTTTTTTATTCAATATCATGCAGCAAACGTATCGCCTTATCATCGACTGCCCGGACCAAATCGGTCTGGTTGCCAGCGTATCTCAGTTTCTCGCCGACCATGGTGCGACAATCGTCGAAGCCAGTCATCATACCGACCAGCAAACCGGTCGGTTTTTTATGCGTCATGAGATAGGAGCAGACTCCATCAAACTGGATTATCAGAGTTTTGTGAACGAGTTTGCACCGCTGGCTAACGAGTATCAGATGCAATGGAAACTCACAGACTCCAGTTTGCGCCAGCGTGTGGCACTGCTAGGAAGTATTGAGTCACATTGTCTGGTAGATTTGCTGCACCGCTGGCACACCGGTGAGCTGTATTGTGATATTCCCTGCATCATTTCAAACCATCCGCAAATGAAGCAATTTGCCGACTGGTACAAGGTGCCGTTTCATTGGGTAGATTTCAATGCATTGGGCAAAGAGGCGGCATTCGAACAAATTACCACGCTGTTGCACGAGTACCAGGTCGACCTCACGGTACTTGCCCGGTTTATGCAAATTCTTCCCGATAGTCTGTGTCAGGAACTGGCCGGAAAAGCCATTAATATCCATCACAGCTTCCTGCCAAGTTTTGCCGGTGCCCGACCTTATCAGCAGGCCTATGAAAGAGGCGTTAAACTTATTGGTGCCACGTGCCATTATGTCACCAGAGATTTAGATGAAGGCCCCATCATCGAGCAAAGCGTAAAGCGTATCAGCCATAGCGATACTGCGGCAGATATGGTCAGAAAAGGAAAGGATTGTGAGGTTACCGCACTGGCCCACGGCGTACGCTATCATCTTGAAGACCGGGTCATCATTCATCGCAATAAAACCGTGGTATTTGCCTGACAGATAGGTACACAAGGCGCACGCGAATCAGGACTGATAACGTGTGCGCACAAATACATCAATCGCGTAATGAATAAGCAACAGAGGAAGCTTTCGCGTACTATCTGTTAACCGAAGAAATCAGGGAAGAGTCGTGTTGCTGTCAGTTATAAAATTCTGTTTCCGGGCGCTGCCACTTGCGGCTGCGGTCTCTGTGTTTTTTTCTGTGTTGCTCGTCAATTTCCTGAGCTTACCCGATGAGCATACACTTACTCCGACAGAAATAGACGACTATCTTCATGCCCTGCGTTCGCTGGACTTATTATGGATAATCTCTTCCGGGAACTTCTGGCTTATCTCGTTATCCTCTGAAGCTTTTACTTTTGAAAACCTTCCCGCGTTTCTTAACGCATACAGCGCGCTTTCGCTACTAATTTTTTGTATCGGCCTGGTTGTCTACCACCGCACGTTATCCACCATCAAGGCAGACCGACTGTGCGGCTATTTTCTAATTATGGGCTGGATGCACTTACTGATAGCAAAGGGCGTATTGCTGTTTACTGTTCCTGATAAACTCATCGGCCCGGTGCTGGCTGTGGGGATGTTGTCCATCTTGTATTTTGCACTGGCAGGGCTACTTGCAGAGATGTACCGCCGGGTAAGGGGTAACTCATGAAGGCAGTGTCAACGCTGACAGCGCTTTGGCTGTTCCTACCCGGGACTGCCCTTGCTGCAGATCCCTGGCGACAAATAGCCACCCATGCAACCATGCTGGCGATGGTGTTATCAGTAAACCTGATATTCTTCTTTTTGCTTTTTTTAGTTTCCGCAATCAGCAACAAACGTAAACGTTCAGCATTATCCACACTCACCGAACAAGCCTATCTTGATCCCCTTACGAAGGTGCTAAATCGCCGCGGATTCGAGCGGCGCCTCACTCATCTGCAAGAACAGTCAGGCTTTCTGATAGTGGCAGATATCGATGACTTCAAAGCCATTAACGATAGCTATGGACATGATGCGGGTGATCGTATTCTGAGCGCAGTGGCTTCTCGACTTAGGCAAGCGCTGCGACCAGAAGATATCGTTTCCCGTTTTGGTGGTGAAGAATTTGTTGTATTTTGTAAAACTCCGCATCTTGAGGAAGCCTCTCGCCTGGGCAACCGACTGGTGCAAGCCATAGCAGAAAGGCCTTTCGTCCTGCCGGAGCAGGGGCAGCAAGTCACAATTACCATCAGCGCGGGCGCATCAAAACTCAGCGACACGCCTTCTGCGTATCTGGGTGCATACCGCAACGCGGACAAGCTGTTGTACAAGGCAAAATCATCAGGCAAGAACCAATTAGTGGTTCACAACTGACAACCGCCGGGCACTCAATACAGCGCACGGGTAAACACGATATTCTCTTGCTTTTCGCAACCTACCAGTACCGTTAACAGCTAATTCAGCGCCAGATGGCAGTGTTCAGGCGACGGTGGACTGAACGGTTCGCTTCAGGCGCACCCAGTACCAAAGATTAGAAATCGCAAAAAGCGATTCTGTAACCGCGACCCCCCAGGTATGGGTAATCAGCGCATATACGGTGAACACTGCAGAACCAATTACCATGCACATCCTCAGACCAGCCTCACGGCAGTGAAGCTCACCAAAGCGATAGAAAATAAAGGTAATCAGCGGCATCAATTCCAGCAAACCGGTTTTACCGGATAAGTTATTGATAACCCCTATCAGCGCGGACATTATCACAATTAAAACAGCAGTAACTTTGCTGCTAACCAGTTTATTGGTAAGTAGTCGATAAGTGGTACTGATACCGGCAACGGTGATCACCAGCACACCTCCCCAGGCCTGTTGAAAAGCCAGTAGCGCGGCAATGGTGATGCACAGCCCAAGGTTCAGCAATAATAACTTTTTTTCGGTATTCGACCAAAATGAGGCGACTGCCAGAATAACCGGAAGCGTGTGTAAAATAAGCTCTGACATAATACCCCTTTTGGTGTGACGAAATTTCCGCGCAGTCTAGCTTTCACGACCATTGGCGACAATAGTCAGAGCATGACAATCTGGTGAATTTTGTGGTGTTTTGCGACGAGTTGCATAGCCAGCCCGTGTTTTGACACATTTACTCACGTTATTCGGCGCGCCGATAAGGTAAAAGGCATTTAATTTAGCCTGCCCATCCTCTAGTATGAGACGTACCTTTCTTAAAACGATAACGACAGATAGGAAATAACATGGGTAAATTCAAAACGTCTCTCACTGCGCTTGCCGTAGTCATGGCGCTGGGCGCCTGTTCTGAGCAAAAAGCACCGGAAACCACCACACAAGCAGACAAACCTGCTGCGTCCGAACAAGCTAATAACCAACAGTTCGATAATGTCCTGCTTCAGGAATTCAAAGGTCCGTATGGCGGCGTTCCTGCTTTCGATAAAATGAAACTGGAAGATTTAAAGCCTGCGCTTGAAAAGGCGATGGAATTGAATCTGGAAGAAATTGAAGCGATCGCCAATAACGACGAAGCGCCTACATTCGAAAACACCATCGTGGAAATGGAACGTGCTGGCGCAGAGCTGGGCCGCGTATTCACGTATTACGGTATCTGGAGCTCTAACAAATCAAGTCCGGAATTCCGTGAAATTCAGGCAGAGATGTCCCCCAAGCTTTCAGCGTTTTTCAGCCAAATCACGCAAAACGAAAAACTGTTTGAACGCGTTCGCAGCGTTTACGAAAGTGACGAAATGGAATCACTGACGCCGGAAGAGCAGCGCATTACCTGGCTGACCTACAACGGATTTGCGCGTAACGGCGCAACACTGGAAGGCGAAGCGAAAGAACGCTACGCGGCAATCAACCAGGAACTGGCCACACTGCATACCAAATTTGCCAATAACGTTCTGGCTGACGAAGAAAACTACGTCACCTATATCACTGAAGACCAATTGGGCGGGCTGCCAGAGTCTTTCGTTAATGCGATTAAGACCGATGACGGTAAGTACGCTATCACAAACACACGTTCTTCTATGGATCCGTTCCTGACCTATTCTACTAACCGCGAGTTGCGTGAAAAAGTATGGCGCACGTATTACGACCGTGGCGACAACGCGGATGAGTTCGATAACAACGAGCTAATCAAGAAAATTCTGAAACTACGTGATGAGCGTGTTGAGCTGCTGGGTTACGATGACTATGCAACATGGCGCTTAGAAGATCGCATGGCGAAAAACCCAGACAACGCCATGGATCTGATGATGAAGGTATGGCCAGCAGCTATCGCTCGCGTTGAAGAAGAAGTCGCTGATATGCAGGCTATTGCCGATGAAGAAGGCGCTGATATCACGATTAAACCTTGGGATTACCGCTTCTACGCCGAGAAAGTACGTCAGGCAAAATACGACCTGGACTCAAACGAAGTAAAAGAATACCTGCAACTGGACAAGCTTCGTGAAGCCATGTTCTACGTGGCGGGTCGCTTGTTCAACTTTAACTTCTCTCCGGTAGCAGAAGGTGAAGTCCCCGTATTTCACCCTGACGTAAAAGTCTGGGAAGTCACTGACAAAGACAGCGGCGAGCACATTGGTCTGTGGTATCTGGACCCATTCGCACGTCAGGGCAAACGTTCTGGTGCCTGGGCGACCACTTACCGTTCGTACACTACGTTTGACGGTAAAGAGACGGTACTGTCTTCTAACAACTCAAACTTTGTGAAAGGTCCCGAAGGCCAGCCTACGCTGATTTCCTGGGATGACGCCGAAACCTATTTCCACGAGTTTGGTCATGCGCTGCATTTCTTGAGTGCCAAAGTGAAGTACCCCACTTCACACTCTGGCGTTCGCGACTACACCGAATTCCAGTCACAGCTGCTTGAGCGCTGGCTGACCACCGACGAAGTGATCGATCAGTATCTGGTTCACTACAAAACGGGCGAGCCCATCCCTGATGAGCTGGTTGCCAAAATCAAGAAAGCCTCAACCTTCAACGAAGGCTTCAAAACCACGGAATACATGGCGTCAGCCATCATGGATCTGAAGTATCACACTACCGATCCAGAGAATATTGACCCTGATACCTTCGAGCGTGAAGAGCTGAAAAAGCTGAACATGCCTGAGGAAATTGTTATGCGTCACCGCAGTCCTCATTTTGGACACGTGTTCTCTGGTGAAGGTTACGCTGCTGCGTACTACGGTTACATGTGGGCTGAAGTATTGACCGCAGATGCGGCAGAAGCCTTCGCAGAAGCCCCGGGTGGTTTCTACGATGAAGAGCTTGGCGACCGTCTGGTTAAGTACCTGTTCTCAGTTCGTAACGCGATGGACCCAGCGGAAGCATACCGTAAGTTCCGTGGCCGTGACGCGAAAGTTGACGCACTGATGCGCGACCGTGGTTTCCCGGTACCATCAGAGAAAGGTGACGACGAGTAAATCGCCCTCACCCATTGGTGTTAAAAAAGCCACTTAGCAAGTGGCTTTTTTTTATTCTTTTCTCCCCCGCATTTGTATTACACTGACCATCTGGTCATGAAACCCTGTCCAGTCAAGCAACGCTGAAATGTGTCGATAACAATAAAAAGAATAAATCAATCTGGACACAAGCTAGTTTCGAATGGTGCTGAGCCTGCAGCCCACGTCCTGTGTAGTCTAAAGAACGCGTGGTATTAATAATGACATTCAGTTCATTAAGCATTAAACAAAAACTCCTTTTTGCACTGATTATTGCAGTGCTGGCCTCAACCGTACTGGTGGGAACGATCAGTCAGTGGATTGCCAGAGATCTCATTACCGAGAACCTGGAAACCATGCAGTTGCCTGCCATGGTGCAGCAGGTAGGTAACCGGGTAGACAAGGAAGTCAGCGTGATGCAAACAGTGGCCCATGGCATCGCGACCAATCCTGATCTGGTCGCATGGTCTGCCGCTGGCGCAGATAACGCCGGAGAAAAGCGACTGGTTCGCTATTTACAAGATCTCGTCAGATACAACGACCTGACTGTCGCCTCTTTCGTCGATCGTGAAACCTATAATTACTGGAATCAGGATGGGTTCTTGCGACAGCTTAAAAACGACGAACTCGACGGCTGGTTCTTTGCTTACAAAGATAGTGGAAAAGCCGACTCCTTAAGCTTGTACAACGAACCCGGTGCAGGCTATCGCCTCTTTGCTAACTACCAGCAGGTAAACGGCCGCGGTATGTCTGGCGTAGCAAAGTCAGTAGATGAACTGGTAGACATCCTGAATGGAGTGAGACTGGCCGAGTCAGGCGTAATTTATCTGGTTGATGGCAATGGCACTGTTATCGCCCATCCCAATACTGATTTGCTTGGTAGTACAACCGTCAGCGCACTTGCGGGCAGCACGTCAGCAGGCTCGCTACTGAACCAGCAGGCGTTCACCATGGCAACCAGCGTGGTTGATGATGAAGAAACGCTTTTTGCAAGCACCTACATAAAAAGTGCTGGCTGGTATGTGATTGCTCAGGTGCCGAAAGCTGAACTGTTCTCGGACCTTAACGCAGCCAGCAGGCATATTATTATATGGGCGGCGCTGGGAGCCGCACTCTTCGCATTAATTGGCATCTGGCTGGCGGCGAGTATTACGCGCCCACTGGAGCGCCTTGCCGATGCATTCCAGGCTTTAGGCAAGGGTGACGGCGATCTCTCCTCCCGTCTGGCGGTGCCAGAACAAAGGGAAACTGCAAGGCTGGTAGAAGGCTTTAATCTGTTTATTTCTCATCTGCACGACACTATCAGTAGTGTTGCACAAACCAGTCAGCGATTGCGTGAATCGGCAAGCACTGTTGCCGGACAGTCGCGGCACACCGAAAAGGTCAGTCAGACACAGCGGGACCGTACTATCCAGGTAGCAACCGCGCTGACAGAAATGGGCAGTACCGTTAACGAAATTGCCAGCTCAGCCACCATGGCCGCGCAGCGCGCTAAGGAGGGAAGTCACACTTCACAGGAAGGCCGCAACGTGACGCAAAGCGCAGTAACTGCCATTTCCTCATTGTCTCAGCAGGTCAGTCATGTTGCAGAGGTTATTCAGTCGCTTGATAAACACACCACAGCGATAGGTGGCATTTTGGATACCATCCGTGGAATATCGGAACAAACTAACCTGCTCGCACTCAACGCCGCCATTGAAGCAGCTCGTGCGGGCGACCATGGTCGCGGATTTTCGGTTGTGGCCGATGAGGTTCGGACGTTGGCGCAGCGCGCGGCCAGCGCCACGGATGAAATCCAGACTAAGATGGATACTTTCCAACAAGCATCACAGGATGCGGTATCCCAAATGCATACCAGCCGCGCTCAGACTGATGACGTCGTGGCAGCAGCCAGTCGGATTGATGAGCTGTTACAGGCCGTGGCAGCGAGCATCGAAGGGATAAATGATATCAACACGCAGGTCGCTACTGGTACCGAAGAACAATCGGTTGTCATTGAAGATATCAACCGCAATATCAATAGCATCAGCGAAAGCAGCGAGGATAGTCTGTCAACCGCTTCGGCGCTGGTAAAGGTCAGCGAAGAACTCGACACACTGGCAAACGATTTGGCAACGCAGGTCGAGCAATTCAGATTGTAAAACGCAGACGAAGGGCCATAGAACAACAGTTGTATGGCCTTAAAGCCTCACTGGCTTGGGTAACTGAATAACGATAGCTGGCAGACTCACTCCCTTTGTCGTGATCGGGCTGTTTCAATGGCGGCGTTTAGTGCGAGCAGAATGGTTGGCCGGGGAATGGTTAGACAGTGAATGCTGGTTTGATGTAGTCAGCTGGAAAGGTTGGTGCAGGCGTCATGGTAGTCTGCTTGCACAAATCAAAATGCGATAGCGTACTGCAGGTTGATCTGGTTATCTTCGATTTCCTGCCAGGTCTGGTTGTTGGTGATGCTCGCCTGCCAGTTCTCGCGTGACAAAGACACCGACATACTGTGCGCCTCTTTCATTCCTGGCAGCTCCACATGAAAACCCACTGACTGACTGGTAGGCAATGAAAGTTGCTCTGTCATCGGGGAAGACATTTTCAATGATGTTCTGACTTTGTGGCTGACGCCAAAGCGAAGCGCATCAATGGTCCACCAGGAGGTAATCTCGTAGGCTTGCGACGTCACTTTCTGGCTTAATGCACCGAAGTTAAGCTCACCTTTGTCGTAGTGCATACTGGCTTCCAACGCGAACACAGACGTAAGCTGCTTACTGAACGCCAGTTGATACTCTTTCTGGTTGCATCCTTTGAAATGGATCCGCTGTTTAGTGAAGTTTACCGACAACGTATTTTCTGCATTCACCGTATCGGAAAACCACTGAGCGGCGTTATCGCCCAATTCACCACAAACGGCAACAGGAGCACAAACCGTAGTCATGAGACAATAAAGCCAACGCATTTTTTTCATCATGTACTCCTGAACCTCGATTTGCCTCTGGGACAAATATCACTCAACCTTTGAACAAAGTATATACAGTTGAGGTGTAAAGATACGTATCAGGATCTATGCGTTAGCATTCCAGCAAGGACGTAACTATTCCTATCCGCAGCATGAAAATGTCAGTTACGATCACATGATTAAGATAAAAATATAATTTTTTCAATTATGTACGCGCCCTGCTAAGCGCTTGCTGTTCTCTGTTGCAACTAACTTTCCACAGAAACTGACAACATGAATGAGTCAACTCATTTCTTGATCAAAACAGGAAGAATAAAAACCACTAACTAACATGCACTTATGTGAAATCCAAAACTGTTTCGTTTTAATTTATTTATAAAAGCGTCGCTCGGCGTAAGATTTTTTGTGGTTTACAGACTACCTGATTACGACCCATACAAATTCAGGTAGGAAAACATGCTTAGAAAAACCAGTTGCTTTTTACTCTTAATGGCTCTCTCAGCTACATCGTCAATCGCCGCTGCTAAAGAGTACCTTTTAGTTAATGCAAACATAATAGTTCCCCACAATCAGACTGAACTTCACGACGGATGGGTGCATATCGTCGATGATAAAATTGAGGAAGTCGGGCACGGTCAACTCCCGCTGGTAAAAGAACGCATTGATGTGCAAGGCGCTTTTATCATGCCCGGAATGATAGATGGCCATTTGCATCTGACAGCCGGCCCAATGACTGTCAGCGTGGTGGAAAACCAGCCTCATATCAGCATGAAAAGTAAACCGGAAGTTACCCGGTTTCACGCGATGGCAGCTCTGTCATCTGGCATAACGTCTGCGTTTAGTCCTGCGGGCGACCCTATTGCGAACCAGCATTATGTGCAGATGCAGCAAGCCGGTGAATGGCTGGGGCCCTCACTGAAGTACGCAGGGCTGACCTTCGATCCCACTCCCATAGAAGGGGGGTCTGTATATCCGTCTACCCCTCAAGAATGGCAGCAAGAGATTCAACGTCAAAAGTCACTGGGTGTATCCTATATCAAGCTGTATCAGGGGCTCAGTGTGCAGGAAGTTAACCTGGGCGTGTCATTGGCCCACAAGGCCGGGCTAAAAGCGATAGCTCATCTGGATAAAGTCAGTTGGCAGGAGGCGGTGGATGCGGGTATTGATGCTCTGACCCATGCTCTTCCTACCTCCGCAGATTTACTCCCCGAAGATTCCCGCAATGACTTTCTGGCGAGTCTTTCACCTATGAGTGCAAAGCATCTATATCAATGGTTTGAGTGGGTAAATTTCGACGCGCCTGCCATGCAAAAGCTAATTGCGGATCTCGCTTCGAAGGATGTATCTGTGGACTTAACGCTGGTTGTGAATGAGATGATGTACTTCTATCCGGAAATCGACTCGCTGTACCCAGATGAACGCTGGTATCACCACCCTGAGGTCGCCGCTAACTGGAAGACAAATCTTGGCGCCTCCCTGTATGATTGGACAGAAGAAGACTTCGAACGAGCTCAATCCAGCTTTAGTCAGGTAGAAGCTTTTCTTCTTCACCTGCACGAAGCCAGCGTGCCATTACTAATTGGATCCGACAGCTACTCTGGTGGCCCGGTATTTTGGCGAGAGCTGGCCTTACACCAGAAAGCAGGGATTGAAAACTGGGAGATTCTTCAGCTAATAACCAATAAAGCAGCCAGTCGACTAGCGCTGGCTAAGAAAGGTAAAATAGCGGCAGGTTATCAGGCTGATTTGGTGGTAATGACTGACAACCCACTTAAAGATATAGGTGCAGTAAAAACAATTACGCATGTGATTCAAAACGGTAACCGCTTCGATATTGGTAAGTTGCGACAGAGACTAAGAGATCAGACATCAGAATTTGCAAGCAATAGCCTGCAATGAGTTGAGACTGTAAACCCTGATGTTGATCTAACTTAGGCAACTCGGCCAATAAGACATACTTAAAACGTTAAAAAGGCGTAGGTGAAATAATCCGCAGCAGGGTTGCAGGACTGTCGCCTACCGCTTCCTGAGTAACCCAATAACTTCCGTCGTTAGCCACGCACACGCCTTCTACCTGATTATGGTCAGGTAGCGGCCACAATTTGGATACAGTAAATTCGGGGGTAATTTCAGCAAGAAATGTGTCGAAGTTGCCGAAAGGATCGCTGGCATAGCCCACAATGACGTAGTGCTGACGTATTCTGTCCCAGTCTGCACCGGTGATCACGCCGGGTAGGCCCTCGATATGCGCCACCGCTTTCAGCGCTTGGTGAGCGACGTCGGTATTGACCTCGTAAACGTGCGATACGCGACTGGCCCAGCTTTTTGAAAACAACAACAGCTTACCATCATGCCTGGTCATTGCTTCGGCATCATAATCGTGCGCATAAGGTACATTCTGGCCGGCCTTATAACCTTCATAATCAATACTTAGTGATCGCACAAATTCCATAGTATCGCGATTGATAACCTCTATACTCAGCGACGACCGGTTACCCCGGTTATTTCCAACATCTCCCACAAAGACAGTATCATCGCTGGCTGTAATGGCTTCCCAGTCAACATTGGGCTTTTCCATCGTATTTTGAGCGACGATACGAGCCTTTGAGTCAATAGTAAACACAGTCGCAGCATTACCAGAATCATTAATGGTGAGGGCCTGATTATTCAGGCAATACAATCCCGATGATTCTGAAACAAGTGATGGCAGCGGATAGCTGTCAGTGACAACAATGTTTGCAATGCTTTGGTCGTATACAGAGGCACAACCGGTCACTCCCACAATTAAGAGGCTCACAGACACTGCGGCGACGGGTGACAGAAATGTAGTGTGGCGGGCTTTTGCCAACGGAAATTCCCTCTTCCGTAGTTGGTATCAGATCACAGGTTCAGGCGCGACGTTTGCGCTGGCGAATTCCCAGCGCAATCAGTCCGGTAAACATCAGTCCCAGTGTGGCTGGCGCGTTTACTGGGGTACTATCCTCTAAACAAACCTCTGCTTCGGGGTTGGCATCACAATAATCTTCAATGATTTCAGAGGCTTTAACATCTCCCAAATCCGCCATGAACTGACCAGCCTGCTGGTTGCTTGCGGTCATAAGCGTATCGAGATCAAAAACGTTTCCGCCGGTTTCAATGGCCATCGAGCCAAGTTCACCAGTCGTCGAGCCACCGGACAGAACGGCATTCAGTCGCACGTTATTATCATTCAAAGCGCGTTGTGTCGCGTCAGCTTCGGTACCGTCATCAGGCTCTTCGTCGGTAAAAACAATAAAGTTCCTGATAGCATCGCTCGTATAGCTGAGCACATCCGCGTTTATGAAAGCACTTAATGCCTGTTGAATCGCAATAAAAGGAAACTCGTTTGTTCCCGCATATTCTAAACCGGTATCGTCGTCAGAAACTGCGGCAAACAACGCACCCAAATCCGTAGTGAAATTTTGTAAAATACGCCCAAAATCGTTACTGCTTCCACCGAAAGCGACTATCGAATAGTTTGCTTTGATATCACGCTTGAACAATGAGCTGTTAAACAAAGACAGATTCGAAAAGATATTGGTTGTGAGCATTCCGGAAGCGTCGGCGTTCATCGAGCCAGACTCATCCATAAAAATAACAATGTCGGTTTCAATCATCGCCGCATTTGCTTTGACAGCAGACATCGCAGCAAAACTCAGTGCAAAACACGTAAGGATTATTTTGCCAGCCAACTTTTTCATACCACTACACCTTAACTACACATGCAGAATCAATACGTATCTGCAAACACCCTGAATAACAGGCATATCGAATACGTGCAGTTTAACACGAGTTTTTCAGCGAATAAAAAATAAACGACGCATTATGCATAAATGATCTATATCTTATCATTGTCTGTTTTAATTACTTTATGCCCTAAGGGCGGACATAGCCCAAGTGGCTTTCTCGTTTTTTGCGCTCAGGTTAATATAATTTTATATCCAATGATAAAAGGAATTCGCGTTGTCTGATCCGCTCGTTTCTCTGGTAATGGTCGGCTTGCTGTCAATTGGCTGCCAGTATCTCGCTTATAAAATCCGCCTCCCTGCCATTCTCCCTCTGCTAATTGTAGGGATTTTAGTTGGTCCGGTTTTCGGCGTGCTGGATCCCGATGCGCTGTTTGGCGATCTCCTGTTTCCCGTGGTGTCGTTATCGGTGGCCATCATCCTGTTTGAAGGCTCTCTTACGTTAAAGTTTGGCGATATTGCCGGGCATGGCAACATGGTGAGAAACCTTTGTTCCGTCGGCGTGCTGGTCACCTGGATTGTGGCGGCGCTGGCAGCGCATTACGCACTGGATTTGTCTTGGCAACTTGCGTTTTTGTTTGGTGCGATTGTCACCGTCACCGGACCTACGGTTATCGTTCCCATGCTGCGCACTGTCAGGCCCAAAACCAACCTAGCTAACATACTGCGTTGGGAAGGGATAATCATTGACCCTATAGGCGCGCTACTGGCGGTTCTGACCTACGAGTTTATTGTGGCGTCACAGGATTCAGCCATCTCGCACACGTTTTACACCTTTGGCAAAACTATCGGTATTGGTTTTGTGCTGGGGCTGGCAGGAGGCTACTTACTTGGTCTTTCACTTCGCAAAAATTTGATCCCACACTACCTGCAAAACACAGCGGTTCTTACTATTATTCTGGCGGTTTTTGCGGCTTCAAACTATGTGGCGCACGAGTCAGGCCTGCTTGCTGTTACCATTGCCGGGATGGTGCTGGCCAACATGAAAAATGTGGACGTGGAAGATATTCTTGAGTTTAAAGAAACACTCAGTGTGTTGCTAATCTCCGGGCTCTTTATCCTGCTAGCCAGCCGCCTAAACCTCGACAGCGTGATTGAAGTTGGTGCCGGCGTGTTTGTTGTTCTGGCGGCTATCATGTTTGTTGCCAGGCCGCTGTCTGTCTTGGCGTCTTCCTTCGGAACCGGACTAAATTGGCGGGAGCTGGCGCTGTTAAGCTGGATAGCTCCCCGAGGGATTGTCGCAGCTGCTGTATCGGCGCTGTTCTCACTTAAGCTCGAAGAGATTGGGTATGAAGGTGCCAGTATCATCGTACCTATTGTTTTTCTGGTGATCATTGCCACTGTGGTAGTGCAAAGCCTTTCTGCCCGTTCCGTCGCCAAACTATTGAAGGTGCGCGCGCCCGCACCCACCGGCTTTCTTATCTTTGGCGGCAGTAAATTCAACCGGCTGATGGCAAAGGAAATGCTTAATCAAAAACTCTCGGTATGTATTGCGGATACTAACTGGGACGCAATCCGTGAAGCCAGAATGATGGATATTCCCGTCTATTTCGGGAACCCAATGTCTGATCATGCCGCCCGTCATCTGGAAATGAGTACATTTGGTACTGTTCTTATCATGTCCCCTTATAAACAACTTAACCCAATGATTGCTTATCATTTTGAGTACACCATGGGCAAAGATAAAGTGTGGGGACTATCGAATAACGAACAGACAGCACGTCCCAGCCATCAGGTGGGTGAACACTACGCGAAAAAGCTAACGCTGTTTGATGAAGGTGTGACTTACGGCTATCTTGCAACCGCTGTCGCCCACGGCGGCTCAGTAAAAACAACGCGGATAACCGAAGAGTTCAGTTATGAGGATTACCTGAAAACGTACGGCACCAGGGTGACCCCACTCATCGGGCTTGATGACGAAAACCGTATACATACGTTTTTAAATGGCAAAGAGCTGATACCAGAAGCTGGTTGGAGAGTTATTAGTTTGATAGTTCCGGAAAACGAAACGATCTAGAAAGCGGTTGCAGAAATAGCACCCTGTCATGACTGACAGGGTGCCTCTCCCTGGAAAACGTTGTAATCAAGCGCTGACTTTTTGTCAGCGTTGTTGTTTTACTTTTGCCTGAGTTACGCCGTCGCTCATTATTTTGCAACACCCGGGCCAATGTTACATTTTTCTTTAATTACAATAGCTTGCCATCTTTCTGCCAGATACTAATGAAAGGCTCACATCAAATCGGTGCAAAATAGCTGTTGTGCGCACTAAAGCGGGGTTCGTTTTTTCGCCAACCTTTACGGCCTGCGTTCTCAAATTACGGAAGGAGTGACGGTTACCGCAATATCCCCTCAAGACAGGAAAGTGTTTTTTCCAGTGCGCCACTGTTCGCTCTTATCACTTCCTGCCCAGCTCTTCCGGCACGCTGCGCTTCTTCCGGCTTGTTCAGCCACGATGTCAGACAGTTTTGTATACCGCCGGCATCACGAACAACGTTGAGCGCCCCTTTTTCTTCGAGATACTGGCAAATTACCGGGTTATTGTAGGTATACGGGCCCATGATTACCGGCACACCGACTGCTGCTGGCTCAAGGGCGTTGTGACCGCCTTTGTCAGCCAGCGACCCGCCGACGAAGCTATAGTCAGCTATCTGATATACCTGGTTAAGTTTACCCATTTCATCCACCAGGACGACGCCACAGTCAGCGGACACCGACGGGCATTGTGAGGATTTGACGAACCTGACAGACTTGGTTTCCAGTAATTTTGCAACGGCAGCAAACCGTTCCGGATGTCTTGGCACAAGAATGAGTAACAGGTCAGGATAGGATGAAGCAAGCGAATTATATACCTCCAGCAACACCTGCTCTTCCGGCTCATGCGTGCTGCCCGCAACCACAATTCGGCGCATGCCCCGCTGTAATCCCAAGAACGCTGAATCAGTATGGCTCACCAATGCCTGATCAAATTTGATGTTATTTGTCAGTGTGATCTTGCTATGACCAATACCCAGCTTTTTGTAGTTAACATAATCACGTTCGCCCTGCGCACATACGTGAGATACCTTATGCAGCATCGGTGTGAAAAGCGCAGAAACCTTAGCGTAGCGTGATGCAGAGCGCCCGGTCATTCTGGCATTGATGACGACAACCGGGATCTTGCGTAACCAACAACGGTGGATCAGATTTGGCCACAGCTCCACTTCTGTGATCACTACAATTTTTGGCTTCAACCGTGTCAGCATTACGTTCATGGTCACCGGCAAGTCGAAGGGTAAATATGCAATATTCACCTTTTCTCCAAATATGTCTTTGGCTCGTGCAGACCCGGTGGCGGTTGTGGTTGTAACCGTGACGGCTACGTTCGGATCTTTATCCATTATTCGCTTAATCAGACTGGATGCGGCAACAACCTCTCCTACTGAGACACAGTGAAATAAATAGCCATGCGCACTGGCAGGAGCCGGCACCAGCCCAAAGCGCTCTTTTTGTCTGTTTGCGAAAGCGTCTGGCTGTCGTTTTGTCTTCAGCCATAAATTAACAGCCGCAAATGGCGTGGCTATTGCCAGCAGCAAGGTGTAACACCATCTCGCTAAGGTGTGCGCCAGCGTTGGCGAATAAGGCGTCTCAGTAGAATTCATAATGCTTGTAGTATAAGTGTTCCATGTCGTGACAAATTTATTAGCTGGCCAGACGTCCCGCGCGGCAGTTGCTGGACAGAAGTTAAACGTACAGCTTTATAAACCGCTCAGTTCGCTGCCAGAAGCTGTTCCGACGTTCCTTCGTGAGCAGGTGTTTTTAGCGCTTTACCCTAACTCCTTTGCGCTGTATGCAGGCAGTAACTGCAGCCATTGTAGTGAGATGCATCCGCTGCACCAAGAGAAAAACCCGATATTTACTTTTTACCGGCCTCGTAAGCGTTTTTTCGTATTGAAATAGCGCAAAATCACTGCGGCAACGATCCTGCTGTGCGCACGTGCGTATTCAGATTTTGTGTGAAATGTGTATGAGTGCTTAATTCTGTTAGCTCACTACGCAGCCGGTAAACTGCTATCAATCACAGTTTCGGCGTTAATTTGTACGTTGGCTATGGTGGAGAAATGATGAATAAAAGGATTTTACACCTTGAATTTGGACGTCATTTTTATGGTGGTGCAAAGCAGCTTGAATATTTGGTTACTGCCGAGAATTCTGAGCATGCTACCGAGCACCATATCGCCTGCCCTGAAGGAAGTGATCTTGCCAGGCAGTTAAAAGGGGCAAAGTGTAAAGTGCATCCTCTTAGTTACGACCGAGAGATTGATGCCCTCGTAGTACAGCGGCTCACGACATTAATTGACGACATAACACCTGACCTTATCCATATACATAGCCGACATGGCGCTGATGTTTGGGGTGCAATTGCCTCCAGGCTAACAGGTGTTCCCGCCATCTATACCCGACGAACCGATGACAACGAATCAGCGCTGTCCAAACTTAAGTACTCACAGTTTAAAGCCGTTGTCAGTGTGTCTGAAGGTGTGAAAAAGGTTGTCTCAAAACGTTGTCCTGATGACGTTTTACAGCCTGTCATCTATCCGGCAATTGATACCGGCGAATTCACTTTCTCACTCGACAGAGACTGGTTAAATAAAACGTTCTCGGTACCTGACGATCATAAAGTCATCGCTAATATATCTCAGTTGACGGAAAGAAAAGGACAAGGTGACCTGATTCTGGCAATGCGTAATGTGTTAGAGGCCAGCGACAAAGTCACCTGCCTGATTTTTGGTGAGGGCCCACAGAAAGAAAATTATCAGTCGATGATTGACCGCTACGACCTTAACGATCACGTTAAACTGTGTGGCTTTTCAGACAATGTCCCCAGAATATTGCCGAATATTGATGTGCTCGTACACCCTGCCTATTCAGAAGGACTGGGGTCGATTCTACTGCAGGCAGGCGCAACAAAGCGTATGGTAATCGCCTGCCCGTGTGGAGGTATCAGCGAGATCATCAAACACAATGAAACCGGAATACATGTCGATGTCGGCTCCCCCGATGCACTAGGCGAGCAGATTATCCGTGCCCTGGAGAAATCAGAGCGATCCGAGCAGTTCGGACAAAAGCTGTTTGAATGGGTGCGCGATAATTTTAATGTCGCAGAGATGGCAAAGGCTTATGACGACTTGTACACACAAGTTATTCATGACGAGCAAAACAACAAGGAGGAAACATCGTCAGAGGCATAATTTTAGCCACTTCGCTGTCACTTCCCCGTACGTATACTGGATTAGGCGTACGTCCATGCTGCTTACTTCAGCGACATCATTGCTACTGACTTCTTTGGGAGACGTTAAATAAACCAACGCCAGTTTCCCATCACTTAGCAATTTTAGCTTTTTCTCAAGCAAACGATCAGTCTGCAAGAAACCTGAATAACGTTCGGCCAGGTACAAGGCGCGATGACAGTTACAGGGAATAACCCGATGTCTGTCAGGTCAATCAGGATTTCTCCTGAAACCGATTCAATCAGATTTGATAGCATTAAGACATAAAAAAAGCCGCTACAAGAGCGGCTTTTTTAGAGACTTAGAAAAGTCAGTGTTTACACACCAGCTTTTTCTACAACGTCAACCAAAGTCCAAGTTTTGTTCTTGGAGATAGGACGACACTCACGTACTGTGACCGTATCGCCTTCGTTAGCAACGTTGCTTTCGTCGTGGGCGTGGATCTTAGTAGAACGCTTGATGAACTTCCCATAGATTGGGTGCTTAACGAAACGCTCAACTACAACAGTAATGGTTTTATCCATTTTGTTGCTAACCACACGACCTTGTACTGTACGAATTTTTTGCTCAGTCATTACGCATCAGCCTTTTGAGTCAGAATGGTTTTAACACGCGCGATGGTGCGACGCACTTTTCTCAGCTGGTCGGTTTTTTCAAGCTGACCAGTTGTGTGCTGCATGCGCAAGTTGAACTGTTCGCGTAGCAGGTTTAACAACTCTGCGTTCAGCTCTTCTACGCTTTTTTCTTTCAGTTCAGTCGCTTTCATTACATCACCGTCCGAGTTACAAAGGTTGTTTTAAATGGCAGTTTCGCCGCTGCCAATTCAAACGCCTCGCGTGCCAGAGACTCAGGAACACCTTCCATCTCGTACAGAACACGACCAGGTTGAATCTGGCATACCCAGTACTCAACGTTACCTTTACCTTTACCCTGACGAACCTCAAGAGGCTTCTCAGTGATTGGCTTGTCTGGGAAAACCCGGATCCAGATTTTACCCTGACGCTTAACGTGACGAGTCATAGCACGACGCGCGGCTTCGATTTGGCGTGCAGTCATGCGACCACGGCCAGTTGCCTTCAGGCCATAGGTACCGAAGCTTACTTTGCTACCTGCAACAGCAAGACCACGGTTACGACCTTTATGCATTTTACGAAATTTCATGCGTTTTGGTTGTAACATGATTTAGCCCTCTCGCTTAGCGCTGCGGCCTTTCTTCTTAGGCTGAGGAGGAGTTGGCTCCTGGTTCGTAGGCAATCCACCCAGAACTTCACCTTTGAAGATCCATACTTTAACGCCGATGATACCGTAGGTAGTTGACGCTTCTGAGGTTGCGTAATCGATGTCTGCACGGAACGTGTGCAGCGGAACGCGACCTTCACGATACCATTCAGTACGGGCAATCTCTGCACCGCCTAAACGACCGCTAACTTCAACTTTGATACCTTTAGCACCAAGACGCATTGCGTTTTGTACCGCGCGCTTCATTGCACGACGGAACATTACACGACGCTCAAGCTGGCTAGAGATGCTATCAGCAACTAACTGACCATCCAGCTCAGGCTTGCGTACTTCCGCAATGTTGATCTGAGCAGGCACGCCGGCCAGCTTAGATACATGATTACGCAGCTTTTCTACGTCTTCACCTTTCTTACCGATGACTACGCCAGGACGAGCAGTGTGAATAGTTACACGGATGCTCTTCGCAGGGCGCTCAATCACGATCTTAGACAGTGAAGCGTTCTTCAGTTGTTTAGTCAGATACTGACGTACCTGATGATCGTTATACAGGTTATCTGCATAGTCTGAGGTATTAGCGTACCAGGTAGAAGTCCATGGTTTGCTGATACCCAGGCGTATACCTGTAGGATGTACCTTCTGTCCCATTATCTACTCCTAGTTATCCGCTACAACCACAGTGATGTGACTGCTACGCTTAAAGATACGATCTGCACGTCCTTTCGCACGTGGCTTGATACGTTTCATAGTTGGGCCTTCATCAACAAAGACTTTGGCAACAACTAATTCGTCGATGTCCGCACCTTCGTTGTGCTCTGCGTTTGCAATCGCAGATTCCAAAACTTTCTTAATCAGCGCTGCGCTTTTTTTCGGGCTGTACGTCAGAAGCTCAAGAGCTTTCTCTACGTGCATACCGCGAACCTGATCCGCAACCAAGCGTGCTTTTTGAGCCGACGTGCGGGCGAAACGATGTTTAGCTAATGCTTCCATTTTCCTACCCCTTAACGTTTGCTTTTCTTATCCGCGACATGGCCGCGGTAAGTACGCGTTGGCGCAAATTCGCCCAACTTATGACCGACCATTTCGTCACTGACTAATACAGGAACGTGCTGGCGACCGTTATGGACCGCAATGGTCAACCCAATCATATCTGGGATGATCATAGAACGGCGTGACCAAGTTTTAATAGGTTTACGCTCGTTCTTTTCCACTGCAGCCTCTACCTTCTTCAGCAAGTGAAGGTCGATAAATGGACCTTTCTTGAGAGAACGTGGCATGGTGAATCCTCGCTTTTACTTGTTACGACGACGTACGATAAGCTTATCAGTACGCTTGTTGCTTCGGGTCTTCTTACCTTTAGTAGGAGTACCCCAAGGTGATACTGGGTGACGGCCACCTGAAGTGCGTCCTTCACCACCACCGTGCGGGTGGTCTACCGGGTTCATGGCAACACCACGAACAGTAGGACGAACACCACGCCAACGAGTGGCACCGGCTTTACCCAGAGAGCGCAGCATGTGTTCTGCATTACCAACTTCACCGATAGTGGCGCGGCAATCAGACAATACTTTACGCATTTCGCCAGAACGCAGACGTAGAGTGACGTAGTTTCCGTCACGCGCAAGGATCTGAGCGTAAGCACCAGCAGAACGTGCAATTTGTGCACCTTTGCCAGGCTTCATTTCGATAGCGTGTACAGTAGAACCTACTGGCATGTTACGCATTGGCAAAGCGTTACCCGCTTTGATTGGTGCGTCAGAACCAGACTGAACTTTATCGCCAGCCTTCATACCTTTAGGCGCCAGCATGTAGCGACGCTCACCGTCTGCATAAAGCACAAGTGCGATGTTAGCAGAACGGTTTGGATCATATTCCAAACGCTCAACAGTGGCTGGAATGCCATCTTTGTTGCGTTTGAAGTCAATCACACGGTAGTGATGCTTGTGACCACCGCCGATGTGACGAGTTGTAATACGACCATTGTTGTTACGGCCGCCAGACTTGCTGTTTTTTTCCAGCAGTGGCGCATATGGTGCACCTTTGTGAAGGTCGTGATTAACAACCTTAACAACGTGACGACGACCGGCAGAAGTTGGCTTAGCTTTCATTAATGGCATTTCTAATCCCCTTCTTACTCAGCGCCACCGACAAAGTCGATGTCCTGACCTTCTTTAAGCGAAACGTACGCTTTTTTCCAGTCGCTGCGTTTACCGAAAGACATACCGTGACGCTTGGTTTTACCCTTAACGTTTACAGTACGAACTGAATCAACTTCAACCTCGAACAGTTTCTCAACTGCTGCTTTGATTTCTGCCTTGTTCGCATCTTTCGCCACTTTAAATACAACTGTGTTACCCGCTTCAGCAGCCATAGTCGACTTTTCTGAAACGTGAGGCGCGCGTAGCACCTTCAGTAGACGTTCTTCATTCATGCTAACGCCTCCTCAAGTTGTTTCACTGCATCAGCAGTCATCAGCACTTTTTCGAATGCGATAAGGCTAACTGGGTCGATGCCTGCTACGTCACGTACGTCAACCTTGTACAGGTTACGTGCCGCAAGGAACAGATTCTCATCAACTTCAGGCGTAACGATAAGAACGTCATTCAGTTCATATTCGTTAAGCTTAGCAATCAGAGACTTTGTCTTAGGTGCGTCAACACCGAACTTCTCAACCACAACCAGACGGTCTTGGCGAATCAGTTCAGACAGGATGCTCTTAATCGCACCACGATACATTTTCTTGTTAACTTTTTGGTCAAAGTCACGAGGCTTGGCAGCAAATGCGCGGCCACCACCAACCCAGATTGGGCTGCGGATTGTACCGGCACGGGCACGACCAGTACCCTTCTGACGCCATGGCTTCTTACCACCGCCACGTACTTCTGCGCGAGTTTTCTGCGCTTTTGTACCCTGACGAGCGCCTGCACCGTAAGCAACGACTACCTGGTGTACCAGGGCTTCGTTGAAATCACGTCCAAAGGTCGCTTCGGATACTTCAAGAGCGCTTTGCGCGTCTTTCAATGTTAATTCCATCAGTTCACTCCCCAGACGTTACGCTTTAACAGCTGGCTTGACGATTACGTCGTTGCCAGTTGCGCCAGGTACGGCACCTTTAACCAGGATCAGGTTGTTCTCTACGTCGATACGTACCAGTTCCAAAGACTGCGTAGTCACTTGTTTGTTACCAAGTTGACCAGCCATTTTCTTGCCTTTGAATACTTTACCTGGTGATTGGTTTTGACCAATTGAACCAGGAGCACGGTGAGACAAAGAGTTACCGTGAGTCATACGCTGTGAACTGAAGTTCCAACGCTTGATCGCACCGGCGAAACCTTTACCTTTTGATGTACCAGTGACATCAATTCTCTTAGTGTCGTTGAAGATTTCAACGGTGATTTCACCGCCAACTTCCAAATCGGCACCTTCGTTGTCTTCCAGGCGGAACTCAACAAGACCACGACCAGCTTCAACACCCGCTTTAGCAAAATGACCTGCTTCAGCTTTGTTAACGCGGTTCGCTTTCTTGGTTCCAGCAGTAACCTGAAGAGCGCGATAACCGTCTGTTTCCTCAGAACGAATCTGAGTAATACGGTTTGGGGTCGCTTCAATAACAGTCACAGGGATAGACGTGCCATCTTCAGTGAAGATGCGAGTCATACCCACTTTACGACCGACTAGACCAATCGCCATTGTTATAACCCTCTCTTGTTAGCCCAGGCTGATTTGAACATCAACGCCGGCAGCCAAGTCCAAACGCATCAGCGCGTCAACTGTTTTGTCAGTTGGCTCGATGATGTCTACCAAACGCTTGTGAGTACGGATTTCGTATTGATCACGCGCGTCTTTGTTGACGTGCGGAGAAATCAGAACTGTATAGCGTTCTTTGCGAGTAGGCAGAGGAATTGGACCGCTGACCTGAGCACCAGTGCGTTTCGCCGTTTCAACGATTTCAGCCGTAGACTGATCGATCAACTTGTGATCAAACGCTTTCAAACGAATACGAATTCTTTGATTTGGCATCGATTAAGCTCCAATCGAAAGAACAAAAAAATTCACCTTTTCTCTCCCTTTAATTTGGGAAGAAAAGATGTGCGTAAACCGATGGTTCCCAATCGGAACCCTGTTCTTTTTTCTAGCACGCTTGCAACAGGTGAGTCGTAAAGACTTTCTCCGCTACGTCGGCAACCACCCTAAAAGCAGTGAGGTCGCGGCTAAAAACGTATGCTCGTATTGAGCAGTGGGCGCGAATTATACAGACATGCCGGGGCAATGCAACTGGATTACGCAAATAAATTGCTTAAATTCTGATCTTCAGACGAGCAGACTCAGGAGAGCAAATCAGTAACATGAGTAACGCTGCAGTTTTGCAGCATAAAGGCCATGGAAAGTCAGCAATCAATTCGCATTAAACACATGTGCGATGTCCGTGACGGTTCTCTCATCGACGTTATTATTAGTATTAATGTTGGACTTAACACAGCAACCGCTGAACCTTCAATTGGTACAGGCGTTTTCGATGAATAAAGCACGCCATTCTGCTCTACTAAAAAAGTTGTGTGTTACAGCGGCCGAATCGGTCCATGGTGGCATCATACCTTTTCTCATAGGATTGGGAAAAGGTATTGGCTATGGTATCGCTGCCGGGGCGCGCACTTTACGGTGTTGCACTTGCTGCTTACCATTCACGATAATCGTAACTATATAGTGAGGGCTTTTAGCCCTCTTTATCGGAGACAGGGGTATGCCCAGATTTTTGTGGCTGTTACTGTTTACTATTGATACCGTACTAGCAGCGCTTACATTATATTTAGCGTTAGCGGATGAATCACTGCGCCCCGCTGTGATATCGAGCTTTTTGGTGCTGGTATTTGCGACCACCTTTTATTTACTACTTAACAAGCGTTGGTTAAAAGGCGTTTGGTAATTACCATCGGTTATTACTCTACTATTAATAAGTATTCTATTAATTGGTATCAAAGCGGCGTGGTTGAATCCTCGCCAGTTGTTGGTTGTTGGTTGTTGGTTGTTGGCAGTCTACTTATAAGCAGTCAGCTACAATCGTAAAGCCAATAACGTAACATCGTTCCCCTGGCTATCACTTACCCGGTAATATTGTTGTGATTCACAGTGAAAAGTCCGTAGATACGCTCGCTTTTTAGCGACACACTATCATACAGATATACCGATTAGACCTTTATGCTATTGCTGACAGATAAACAACGTTATATGGTGCAAAGCATACGTAACGGTATTTTTGAATATGAATAATTGGTTACAGCACCAGAAAAACTGGTAATGTTAACAGGTTGCACCAACTCGTCGGACACGAAAATTACGCATGTTAGACACAAGTAGTCAGCAGAAAACGCTGGATCAGATAAAGAATATCCTCAGCAATCATTCGTCTTTGATGGATGCTTACAGCAAATTAGAGCCCATCATCCTTAAGATGTTCGGCGCTAAACGTATGAGTATTTTTCAGCGTCGTCGGCAACATCAGGATTTGGTCGCGCGCTTTAAAACCGGTAAAGAAACGCTGGAAATTAAAGTGCCGATAAGTCCGATGTCAATTGCAGGCTATGTGGCGTTGTCGCAGTTACCGCTAATGATTTCCGATCCTTACAACGCTGAAGAGCTCAAAGAAATTCATCCGCGTCTGCGCTTCGCTGATAAGTTTGATAAAAACAGCGACTTTAAGACCACCAATATTCTCTGTGTTCCTATTTTGAACGCTGGTGTGATGATGGGCGTAATGCAAATCATCAACAAGCAACAGGGTTCTTTCGATGATGCTGATTTGCAAACGGCGCAGGAACTTACCAATATTCTGGGAACCAAGTTCCGCTTCGAACTGGGTGGTACAAATAACCCCTTCGATTTGCTGTTACATCAGAACACCATTTCAGAAAAAGCGCTTAAAGAGCTGGTTGACTCGTCTCAGGATATTCGTCAGGTCATCCAGCGCCTGATTTCAGAGCATCGTATTTCAGAAGACCAGATAGGCAACTCACTCTCCATTCACTATCAGGTACCCTTCGTTCCTTATCTGCCAGACAAGTATCATTTGTACCAAAGTGACAGTCGTCTGAACCTGTCTTATTTAAAGCGGAATTTTGTCGCCGTTATCGCAGATGTTCGTGACAATCCAATTGTCCTGATGGCTGAACCAAACAATGCCGCACTGCTAATGGAAATTGAAAGTGCACTGGGTATCGACAGCTACGATATCGCCGTAGGCCTTCCCAACCAAATCATGCATTATCTCGGTGAAGGTTCCGGTGGTGGAACCCCTGGCGAGATGAGCGAAATTCTTGATGAGATTGGAACCTCTGCGGAAGAAAAAGACGAACAGTTCGATGAGTTATCAGACGATGCACCTGCAGTAGTCAGGCTGGTAAGCCGCGTACTTCAGGATGCGAAACGTCTGAATGCATCAGATATTCACGTGGATCCGGAGAAAAACGCCCCCACTCGTGTGCGTATGCGTATCGACGGTGTATGTCGTGATATGAGCCAGGTTCCACACTCGCACCACAGTGCGGTAATTGCCCGTATCAAAATTATGGCGAACCTGAATATAGCAGAGAAGCGTGTACCTCAGGACGGAAAGCTGGCATTCAGGATGGGCGGACAACTAGTGGAAGTGCGGGTTGCCACAATACCCACTGTTGCTGGTGAAGGTGTGGTCATGCGTATCCTTGCGTCCGGTGGTGCGATGCCAATTGATAAGATGAACCTGGCACCATCTAACATGACCCGTCTGGAAGAAATGATTAAAAAGCCACATGGCATCCTGCTGGTTGTTGGACCTACCGGTTCCGGTAAAACAACAACATTGCATGCTATTTTAGGCTATCTGAACACCCCGGATAAGAAAATCTGGACAGCGGAAGATCCTGTGGAAATCACGCAACCCGGCCTTCAGCAAGTGCAGGTAAGTCCTAAAATTGGTTTTACCTTTGCCAATGCACTGCGGGCCTTCCTGCGTGCCGACCCGGATATCATTCTGATTGGTGAGATGCGTGATAAAGAAACCGCCCATGCGGGTATCGAAGCGTCACTGACCGGTCACTTAGTATTATCTACGCTGCACACCAACTCGGCTCCGGAAACCATCACCCGTCTACTCGATTTGGGGTTGGATCCGGTTAACTTTTCCGATGCCTGTGTGGGTATTCTGGCGCAGCGTCTTATCCGCACGCTTTGCAGTAAGTGTAAAGAGAAATACACCGCTACTGAGCATGATGTGGCGTTTATCAAACGCCAGTACGGCGAAAAATTCCTGGACGAGCTGAACTTGCCGCAACCGATGCAACTTCATAAAGCGGTAGGTTGCGACGAGTGCGGTGACACAGGTTACCGCGGCCGTACCGGTGTGCACGAGCTATTGGGCATGACGCCGGAGTTGCGCTCGTTAATCTACAAAGAAGCCAGTGTGGCAGAAATGAAAGCACAGGCAATGCATGATGGTATGCGCACTCTGGCGCAGGACGCTATCTACAAAGTTATCAAGGGCGATACTGATATAGCGCAGGTACAGATCGTCAGCGGGGATTAACGTGATATGACCTCGAAGCAGTTCGCATTTGTACTAACAGTGATAGTGCTGAGCTGCTTTTGGTCACCCAATACACATGCCGGCTGTACCGTTATCTCCCCCCAGCCGATGGCTGCCTCAGCGCCCATCCCCTTAACGCTTGGCACACAAACGTTTGTTCTTTCCTGCCAGCTTGAGCAGGTTTCAGTGTTGCACTTCCCTATGGATATCGTCACGACTGCCAGCCTGACAAACAAGAACGGCGAGGACTTTAACCCGCTGCAAAGTGCACGCAAAGCGTTCATCATTCCACGGGGCAACTATACAGCGCGACTGACAGTCGAGGCTCAGCGGGAACGCTTTCTGAATGTCGTTGTTGAAAATGCTGACGACGCACAGTACCGCAACAGCGTTCACCTGGTGATGCTTAGTTTGTTTACGGGCTTTTGTCTGGCACTGGCGGTGTATGTTGGCGTGCTCGGCAGCAGCATCAATAACACCGCATTTTATGCTTACAGCGCCTACATCATCAGTGCCGGACTGTTTTTTCTCTTTCAGGAGGGGATCCTTAACGTCTTTTTGCCCGGCTCAGCCTGGGTTAACTGGATAGAGGTCAAATATCTGTTTGCCGGATTGACGGTGTTTACCGCCCAGCGCTTTATCGCAAAACTGCTGGAGTTTCGCGCGATACTCCCGCGCTGGCAGCTGCTGGCGCTGCAAAGTGCTGCACTGATTGTGCTGATTCTGTCAGTCTCTCATTCCTTTGTCTCTCTTGGCGTTTCCGCAGTGCTGGGTCAGGTTATGGGCTCACTCACTTTGCTGATCATGTTGTTTATTGCCGCGGCTACCGGCTTTGCCATGAAACGCAATATCGCCAGTGCCGGACTGGTAATGATAGCCATGATGATCATGTTATCGGCCATGATCCTGCGCGTGTATCTGCACGATATCAGCCCGTTCCTGCACCGGTACGCCCTGATATTTGCCGTGGCCATAGAGTCGTTGTTGCTGGCTGTAGCGGTGGCAGAAAAAGTAAAGAAACTGGGACAGGAACGCCATCAGGCATTTATTCACGCCAGTACAGATCCGCTGTGCCCTGTGCTAAACAGACGCGGGTGGGAATCGGCGGCGATGGCGATGCTGAACAGCCACCAGGGCAACAATGGTTTTCTCAGTGTTGTGTTTATCGACCTGGACGACTTCAAATCGATTAACGATACCTATGGCCACAGCATAGGTGACGATGCGCTGAAAGTGGTATCGCAGATATTAATTAACCAGTGCCGGGAGCAGGATCTGTTAGGCCGATTCGGTGGCGATGAATTTGTCTTATTATCTCACTGCTTTAGTGAAAAGCAGGCGACACGCTTTATCGAGAGAATAGCACAGCGAATGAGTAAGCTAACGCTGCACATTGGCGATAGCTATATCAAAATAGGTGCCAGCGTAGGTGGCAAAGTGGTGCCAACCCCTCAACATGAACTAGAGCCACTGTTGCAGGCTGCCGATCAGGCCATGTATAAGAAAAAGCGTGAACGTCAGCAGCTTGCCACCGAGTAGCTAAAGAGACTCGACAGTAGCGGGTAGCGTTCACGTGCCGTTAGCCCGCCAGCGCGTAAAGTAAAATAACTTTAAAGCCAAATCGCAACTGGCTGGGGCTGTTTGTAGTGGACGCATCCGGTCTTTTAACCAGATTACTGACCTTGGTGTTATTGCGATTTCACCAGTTTAATACGACCAAACACTGACGCATCAATATAGCCGAGATTTTTATCACCGTTAACTGGTTCTATCTCGTGCGAGCCCATAAAGTGCTCTCGCGTGTCCCCCTCATCGGCGTCACAGTAAGCCAGCATAAATCCAACTTCTTTGTTTTCAGACAACACGACAGGTTCACCTGGTGAGGCAGTGGTATAGGTATCCGGATACAGCCTGAATGCCACTTCCCATGTCATTGCATAAGGCTTCGTTTCGGCGCGCTGCCAGGCACTGTCTACGTGATCGTTTAACAGAATAACGCCACGGTTGTCGTTTTCTGTATCACCAATGTCTGCCACATTACCATCTAATGCAATGTGGTAGGCAAACGCGTTATGGTTAAACTGGTGTTTGCCGCCGGAAGCATCTTCATCTACGAATATTTCTACGCAATCATCATCCCAGTACTGAACACGAGGGTCTGGGTGTGAATCACGCAGCACATCGTCTATCACTTCCAGTAACAGGTACATCTGATCTTCATCCCACAACAGCTTGTATCGTCCGGAAAAATCCTCTGGGGTCGGCACGTCGCCCACAATGTGGTGGTCCAGTGCGTGCCATTGCGCTTTGCTCCATGCCTGTTCAGTCACTTTCCCGTCTATCACCACTGGCTCTGGTGTGTAATGAACCGAAGTGGTTTCAGCTGAAACAGGCGTCATCAGACTACCAAGCGCCATTCCTACACCCAAATGTATAAATTTTTTCACTTCAGTCTCCTTTAATGTGTCGCGTAATTATTACACAGTTTGCGGCGTACAGCCGCCTTCAGATGAAATTACCTTATCTCAATCGCCATGATTTACGGTAGTGGTTATTTTTCCTATCGCATTCTTTTATTTGGTTTTTTCACCAACAGAAAGAGGGTAACAGCTGGTCGCTTGTACCAACCTGGCACTGCTGATGCTTGTTTCTTTATGAGAGATGACTGAGAGCAGTTCAAGTATGAGGCAATCCCGTCTGAAAGCCGAGCCCATAAAGTGTGGTTATCGGTGATAAGGTGGTTGAGAGGACAGCATGACAGTAACAACGTTACCTAATGATGCAATAGCACAGGTTCAGGAACTGGCAGCAGAAGATACGCGAAACCGCGTTCAGCCGGCCAGTGAAACAGATACCTCGCCTAACGGAAACCGGCGTGAGGGAAACCCTGCCGGAGCGCCTACCGATCAGCTACAAACGGCTGAACTGCAGGCGCGCCTGGACGCACTTCGCGAGCAACGCTCCCAACGCGAGCAGGCTCGTGAACAAGCAGAGCAACGGGCCGCGCAACGACAATCGCAGCTAACGGCTGACCAACCTGCGGCGTCACAGCCTTTACCACAACAGGATTTACCTGCGCGTCCTCCTCAACCACCAGAACCCGGCGATCAGCAAGTTCGCGACACCATTTCCCAGGCGCAGCAACAACAGGCGCAACCGGCAGCTCAGCGTGCTGCCAGCACCGATTCCGTGCAGCAAGAGCAAGTACTTCGTACAGAGCAGCGTATACAGCAGGATATTGAACAGCGCGAACAGCGTCAGCAGCGCGCGGCGCAAGAAGCGCAGAGTGAAGAGGAAGAACTTGCCCGCCGCATTCAGAATGATGTTGAAGCGCGTGAAACCAGACAAGAGCAGGCTAGCCAGGAAGCAGTTCGTGAACGAGAGGCGCAGCAGCGTGAAACAACACAGCGCATTATAGCCGAAGCGCGTGAAGACGCCCGCGAGCTTCAGGAGCAGGCAAGAGAAGCGCAACGCTTAGCATCGGAACGACAGCAAGAGCGTATTGACGCAGAGAATCAATCGTCAGCGCCCGAAATCAATCCCGCGACACAGCCCGATGCAACATCCACTACGCAGCAACAGGACGCTGCAGTAGCTATCGATCAGAACCCGGTAAATTATTCCGAGCAGACACAATCGATTATTGCAGAAGTGGGTGAGCAACAAACCACACAAACTACGGAAGAGCTCATTGAAACGCTTCGTGAAGAAGCCGAGGCCCTGGAAGCCTTATTGCGTCAGCAGGCTGCCGGAGATGCGCTGCCCGACCAACAGTTGGATGCTGAACTGAACGAGGTTCGTGAAAGTTTGCAGCAGGAGGTTGAGCGTAACGCACGCCGCCTGCAAAATAATCAGCCTGCGGCAACCCGACTGGGCAATTTTATTGATCAGGTAAGTTAACCGGCGTTTCATAACGATAGGACGGCGAGTAGCCGTGCTGCTGATGCAAAGCTGGTGACAATAATGCACCCGCAACGACGTCGATACTGCCTACACCGTGTGCCAAAGTCTGGATGCCTGGCTGGCGACTGCACGATGCGGTGAAAGGCCACTGGCCCACTATCAGGCGCCCATTACAGCATGGGCAGGTTGTGAAAGTGTGTTTTTTGAAAAGCTAAATCATTTAGCTTACTTGCCTTTTCAGGCTAGGTTAACAGGGTGCTGTCTACCTCAACAAAGCGCTCGAACTGTGGCTTGGCAAAGTAATAGCCCTGCTGTTTCATAATGCCAATATCGGCCAGACAATCGCGTTCAGCGCGGGTCTCAATCCCTTCCGCCAGAACACCAATTTCCAGTTCCTGACACAGCTTATTTAAGTGAGTCACAATCACGCGCTTCTTCGGATCTTTATCAATATCGCGCACCAGGCTCATGTCGACCTTAATCATATTGGGCGATAGCTTTGCCATCCACTCCAAATTGGCATAACCCGACCCAAAGTCGTCCAGCGCCGTTTTAAAGCCCATAGAATTATAGTGATCGATAATGTTTTGAAGGTGGGCAAGGTCGGCTATATGGTCTGTTTCTACTACTTCAAAGCTAATCTGCTCGATAGGAAAGCCGTACTTCTCTGCCGCTTTCAAGGTAGTGCGAATACAGTGCTCCGGCTTATAAATAGCGCCGGGCATAAAATTAATGCTGAGAATTTTATCTATTTTGGCTTCTGCGGCCAGCGCAATGGCTTTAACACGACAGGTTTGATCGAAGCGATAAATGTTCTTTGCTGTGACCTTTTCGATAACAGTAAATGCAGGCTCACCACCCGTTCCTCGTACCAGACTTTCGTAACCAAATACCGACTGGCTTTGTAAGTCGACCAGTGGCTGAAACGCCATCGAGAAATCAAAGTCCAGCGCCTCACCGTTGCGACAGGCATCACATGACAGCTTTTCTGCTGACTCATTGGTAGCGTAGGCGGGTAACTCTTTAATGGCGATATTGTCGAGGCTCAAGCGTCCTCCTCTTGTCAGTCACTATATTAAAATAGTTTAACTTTGTGATTTGAGAAAACAAGCTTCGTATCTTATGTTGCCCCTCATCATCGGTTTTCGCTTATTTTTTATTCTTAGTGTTCGTGTAAACTCCACTGTTAAGTGCGTGCTTTACCACTTCAACCAACAACAGAGGCTTTTTCCAAAGCATCATCCTGATATCCCTTTGGCGATTTTCCAAACTTTTGTTTGAAGCAGCTACTAAAATAAGAGGGTGTACCGAATCCGACACCGTAGGCTACGTGTGTAATTTGCTCGCCATTAGCAAGTCTGTCACCTGCTTTATTTAACCTGTGATTTCTCAGAAACTCGGAAAAGGAGCTACCGAATAAATCTGACACTTTTCTGTTGAGCTGGCGTTCACTGATAAGCAAGGCGCTTGCAGCATCCGCCCTTCCCCACTTTTCATTGTGGTAATTCTTTTCAACCACTGCCAGAAAGTTCGTATAAAACTCCATGTCTTTTCGGTTTGCAAACTGAGGAATATCTTTCGCTTCATTTTCCGCTAATGACGACTGGCTCTGATTGTGCTCAATGTGTTCTGATATTTTACTTCTATTACTCAATATATTTCGCACCTTGACTAACAATTCATCGCCGTGAAAAGGCTTTGAAATAACATCTGTAATTTCCTGCTCCCATGCAGACGATCTTAATTCTTTATCTTCATGCGCTGTAAGCATGATAAAAGGGATCAAACTCAACGCTTCAGATTCTTTCAGATATTTCGCAAGCTCAATACCGTTAAGATTTGGCATCTCAAGATCACTGATTATTACATCCGGCTGATAGACTTGAAGCACATCTATAGCATGCTGACCATTTCTTGCAGTGACACAAGTATAGTGAGGTTCGAGAAGATTACAGAGATAAAAGCGCATATCTCTGCTGTCATCAACGATAAGAATTAATGGTTTTCCTTTGTCGTGTACTTCACTGTCTGTCTGTTCTTCTGCCGTATCATCACGGTTACTTTCAGTAACCGGCACCCATTCCACCTCAGAACTCGTCGCTATCTCAGAGCAGGTCACCGGCAACGTGACAGTAAAAGCACTTCCTTCTCCTTCTTTGCTTTTCAGTTCCACATCACCGCCATTAACCCGAGCGAGCTCTCTTACCATCGCGAGTCCAATGCCCGTTCCTTCTTCATTCACTTTGTGCAACTGACTGAACCGTTGAAATACTGACTCAAAGTCGCTCTCATTGATTCCGACGCCTTCATCTGCAACACGAATTATGACTTTTTCCTCATCAATTTTTACCCGAACTCTGATAGTGGTTTTGGCATCCGAGTATTTGCTTGCATTGGCTATAAGGTTTGAAACAATCTTCTCTAGAGAGTCTTCAATAAGAATAAGAACGGCGTCACCATTAACCTTTACATCAAGTACCTGCGACTTAGAGTCAGTCAGTGCCTGCATCTGAATGCATAAACCTTCGATGCATTCCTTAACTTGAATTGGCTTGCGCGGCAGCTTTGTGACTGATTCTAAGCGCTCAATCTGAATAATCTGGTTCACCAAACACTGAAGCATTTGAGCTTGATTTAATGCAATTTCAATCCGCTTTTTATTTGCCTTATCGTCCTTAGGATTATCTCTTATTTCCTTTAACGGTTCTCTGATTAGCATTACTGGGGATTTTATTTCGTGAGCAATATCGCTGAACATTTTTTGCTTTTTTGTGATATTGCGTTTAAGCAATGTCAGCCTTTCGCTTAAAGCCTCTTCCTTTTTATTATTCTTAACCAAGATCGTGCGAAACGCTCCTGACAACTTGTGCCGATACTTTCCTCTGAATAAGTAGGCAATAGCTAAAACGATAAATGCATAAATGTAAAACGCGTACCAAGATAAAAATGGTGGGGTTTTTATCTCAATTTTGAGACTCGATATTGGCTGCTTTAAAATGCTGTGTGGGTCGACTACTCTTGATTGAAAAATGTACTCCCCTGAATCAATTGAATCGAAAATGACATTGCCTGTAGAGCCCTCCAATTTTCTCCATTCCTCAAACAAGCCAAGCATTCGATACTCTACTTTCTGATCAAACCTTGCAGTGTAGTTACTGGAAGCCAACTTGATGCTAATTCGCTCAATTAGCCGGCGAGTAGTTATGCTTGAATTACCCTCGTTCAGTGATGCCCCTAATAAAAAAGGCTGATCACTACCGCCAACAGCGGTTACGTCTAAAATCTCAACGTGACTTTTTCTGTTTCGTTTTTCTTCTAGAGTTTTGAGAAATCTTCTTTTATTGACAATATATGAGTAACGGTCACCGACTACCACTATATTAGATTTATCAACTTCGTAAATACCTCTATATTCGAAGTCAACATCCACAATTCCATCAGAAGCATCTATCGATTGGGCTATTTTATTCCTTTCGTTAAAGACAAATGCTCCCCTATTTGTCGTGAATAATAGAGTTTCTTTGTCTAACCTGATGCCCCCACGAACGAACCTAGCCGCCCCTAGTTCGCTGGTAGGTTCAAACGATATTTTATAATCACTTAGATCTAGAGCCAAAACTCCATTGCCGGATGTACAAATCCATACAACATCCTCAAGACCATCTATCAAGCAATTTATCTGTGAAAGGTTTTTATTTGAAAGTGATACTTCCTTCCAGGTTGCTCTTGAGTGCTGAATGTAGAGCTTCGCTTCATCTGTAGCGACTATAAGGTCATTCTCATGAGTTAATAGAAGGCTACTGATTTTTCCAGGAGCTTCATAAACGTCTACAACTTTCCCATCTCTTATCTCGACTAACTCTTTTCTCTCTGCTGCCTGAATGTAGAAAAAAGCACCACCCAATATGCTAAAAGAGTTTATTATGTCATTCTCACATAGGGTCTTTTTGGTGGTCTCGCTTTCGCTTTCATCATACTGAAGCATAGATTTCGCCGCGACGCAGTCGAATTGCTCAAAATCCACTGCGTTTTTTATAATTGAACCATTTTTCGTATCAAGCCTATAAACTCCATCTTGAGTTTTTATGTTGACATCACCTTCTAAAATTTTTACATCCTTTATATTCCCATAGAAAGGTTTTCCTGCTTCAGATATATAATTAAAAGATGTCGAAACCTTAGGTATTACAATTAGACCCTTTTGGGAAGACGCAAAGACCATCTCCCCGTTGGCAGTCTCAGATATGCTAGTTATTGACTCGATTGCAGAAGAGGACAGAAAAGGATCCATGAACTCTGGTTTGACTATTTCTCCCTCTTGAGCATTCAATTTAAATACTCCCCCTCCAGCAAGCCACAAATTGCCACTTCTGTCTTTGTATATGAATTCAATTCCGTATGGCAGAATCACTCCATCTGCTATTGGAAAAAATTCTATTTCTCCATTTTCTACACTATAAATTCCCTCTGGACCAGCAACATAAAATGCAGAGTCAATGTATTCAATGAGTGAGATTTTGCTTAGCTTGTCGAACTGTTGGAGACCGTCGTCAGTATTTAACTTTCTTGCGTTGAGAGAAGTATCTAGTGCGTAGACTATATCTTCAGATACAAAGTAAATAGTATCGTCTGGTCCTTTTGTCAGCGAGTAGATCCCTTCTAACGGCTTCCCAGCTATATTTGCAATTTCACTCACCACTCTTTTTGACTGTTTATCAAAAACCAATAAGCCTGTAATAGTTGAAGCGATCAAATAGTGCTCTGTTTCCTCGACACTCCATACATATTTTACTTTCGGGTGGCTGCTTTCGATAGTTGATAGCGTATATGTCGAAGGTTCAAAGTAGTGGACGCCACTCCCATATTCAGCAATCCATAGCCCTCCACTATCTGATTTAGATAAGTCTGAAATAATACCGTTGCCTAGCAAGCTGGTTTTGTGATCGAAAACTTTAGAGCTGGCGCCAACAACTGAAAAGAGACCATTTTCAGCCCCCAGATAAAGTTCTCCATCTATCGTCTCAATGTCCCTAATAATCCCTGTCGTAGTTCCTTTGAACCTGACCGTTCCAAACTCAGAAAAACTTGAAGCTTTCGCAAAGTTAAAAATTTGCGCCACAATTACTATAAAAAATGAGACATTAGTAAAAAAAGCCACATAACTGCACTTCCTTGTCCTAGATTTCATTTTATTACCTTTACATTTTACGTAAATTTAGTTCGTGCCTAAGTTTGCACAAACTTCAATCAGAGGATAATTTTTATGAATACAGAACAATTTTCAAACATGCAAGAGCTAAGTGAAACCGAATGTGAAACCATTTTCGGTTCAGGAACAAGATTTGTGTATATGGATGACAGTCTAAAACTTATTGAAGAGCCCGTTCCTCACAGGCCACACAAGCCAAAGGGCCCAAAAAACGATACCTAAACCAACCACCACCGCATCCCTGCATTCTCAGCAGCCATGCGGTCGTAGATAAAATCTCCCACATACAGGCAGTGCTCTGGTGGGAGGTTCCATTGCGTTGCTATCTGTAACAGTGCCGTGGGGTCTGGTTTTGGCGGGGCATCTTCGCGGGTAAGCACCAGCTCGATTGGCACCTCATTATTCTGTAGTTTAATGGTTGTTGCTTGTCGGCAGTTGCGGGTAACAATGGCCATTGGCAGCTTGTGTTGCTGCACTTTTTCTACCATTTCTTTGCCTATTGGCAGCCATTTGGCGTGTTCTGCGTCTTCCAGTTCGTGCTGCAATATTCGCTGTTCGGCCTGCGCTTTTGTTTTGCTGCAGGTAATGGCGGCGACAAATTCCAGAATATCCTGATCTTGCGGACAGCCGACATCGTCGCGCATTCTGGTAAAGTTAAGGCTGGATTCCACCAGCGTGCCGTCCAGGTCGAATATCACGCCTCTGATGTTGGTTAAGTCCACGGTTACCCTTGTCGCTACTGTCTGCTATAGAGTAACCATGCCAGTTGGTGGCCTTTAATTACAGTGAATTTTTGGTAAGTGTTGCCAGTTGGTGGTGTATTGAGGCGAAAGGAAATCGCGCTTCATGGTCCAGTTATTCTGGGTGCCTTTGGCTGCCGCGCCAATGGTCTGGCTTCCATATCTTTTGTTTATGGCATCCATGCATTGCATTAGTTTTGGATTATGGGTTAATTGTGCAAACATATCGGGCTGTACATGCTCGTCGTCTACAATTTCTATTGCGCCAATGCCGCATTTGTGAAACAGCACGCCCGCTTTGAATAGCGTTGCGCTGGCACGGCTGGCAACCTGCACCAGCGCGCGGGTATCGTTTGTGGGGTGGGCAAACTTATGCTGCATGGCCTTATGATAATGCCCTTCGCTGGCAAAGGGGTTGGCGTGCGCAAACAGCGTTAATGTAACCACGCTGCTTTGCTGGCGCCTTAGCTTTTCGCCTACCTTCTCGGCATGCCAGCAAAGCGCCTGTCGTAAGTCGTTTTCCTGAGTAACTTTTATGCCAAAGGCACGGGTGGAGTAAATTTGTTTTTTGTTTGCGCGTTCGGTATCCCACGCAATACATGGCGTGCCGTTAAGCTCGCGTACAGTGCGCTCGGTTTCCACCGAGAACTGCTTGCGGATACTTTTTGGATCGCACTGCGCCAGTTGCCAGGCACTGGTTATTCCCTGCGCTTCCAGTCTGGCGCTGATGCGCCTGCCCACGCCCCAGATATCGCTGACGTGCATCTGGCGAAGGGTTTGTTGTATTTTTTCCGCCGTGTCGAGTACGGCAATACCGTTTTTCTCACCCAACCTTTTACCGGCGTGGCTTGCCACCTTTGCCAGTGTAGGTGTACTGCCTATCCCCACCCCCACAGGTAACCGCAGTTGCTGCCATACCGCCTGCTTTATTATTCCGGCGTAGCGTTGCCAGCCTTCAGCGGGTTGCCAGCTATCAAAATGTAAAAAGCACTCGTCAATTGAATACACGTGCATGTCGGGCGCGAACGCGCCGACTATCTGCATCATCTTATTCGACAGGTCGTCGTACAGCTCGTAATTAGATGAGCGAATAACCGCACCGTAACGTTTTAACAGCCCCTGTACTTTATAGTAAGGCCCGAACTTCTTTACGCCGGTGCTTTTTGCCAAATCGCACATGGCGCAAATGCAGCCGTCGTTATTAGTAAGCACCACCACCGGCTTATTTCTGATTGCCGGGTCGAACACTTTTTCCGCCGAGGCATAAAAACTGTTGGCATCCACTAGCGCATACATTGGCTTAACCACCTCACATAACGGTGCATACGTACTGAACGCACAACAATGCCCTCCTCTTCGAAGGTATCGCCCGGCCCTAATGGATAGGGTTGAGTGTCGAGCCCGGGTGACAACAGCACGTTCGACTTTCTGTCGAAAAGCTTACACACAAAGCTGCCATTTAAATTGGCTACCACCACATCCAGCGAGGTAGGAGACGCGGCGCGATCGACAATAAGTAGGTCGCCATCGAATATACCTACGCCGGTCATGGAATCGCCCTGGGCCTGACCGATAAATGTGGCACTGGGATGTTCGATGAGCAGCTCGTCCAGATCCAGCCCCAGCTGACGATACTCTGCAGCCGGCGATTCGAAGCCGCTAATGCCTGCCTGCGCACGCACGGGAATGACTTTCAGCATGGTTTACTGCACCTTCTGAAAAACAATTGAATGATACTGTTTATTTATACAGTATTTTGCACTATAGTGACAACGTCAATTCGAAAAAACGGAGCGAAACCATGGCAATTACCACACAGTATGTTGTTACACACAAAGGGGTAGAGAAACTGGTGACTACCGACAAAAAAGAAGCCGATCAGTACGATAAGATGCTGGACGCCGCCGATAATCTGGCAACCTATATTCATGCTAAAGGAATTAAACTGGAAGATGGCGTAGCTGAAGAGCTGTCTATTCTGCTGGCAAAAAACAAAGACAAAATAGCCAAGCTGTTTAAAGGTGCGTCGGCAGAAAGCGTACTGGAAGATGAATCTGCAGAAGTGGTAAAACTTCAGGCTAACGGATAACGTTAGCCACTGCATTATTCTATGAACAGCGGTCTTACAGCGAGGCCATTGCCTGCCCTGTCGTCAGCGCCATACAACATACGATGACAAGCATACGGGCCTGCTGTTTTGCACGCGCAGCGTGTCGTTGTACAAAGCAAAGTGAAACAAAGCGAAGCCGCGTGAATGAATAAGAGACAACGCGAATCAATGCACAGTGGCAGGCTTTGCCTGTGCTGCTGATATTCTGCGTTGCTTTCTCATTCCGGCGCACACGCGGGTTAACAAACCTAATGGCATTGAACTTTCACCGCCCTGCCTGCTATAAACTGTTGCTATATAAATGCATGTTCTGCCGGCTCGAAAGTCAGTTGAATAAAAACAGACAAGGTGTAAGTAGTGCTCCTTTCACAGAAAACATCTGAATCAGCCGCCGCTGTTGCTAACCCGGCTGTGGTACTGGATAAGGTAACGTTTCGTTACGGGCGTGACAGCGCTCCGGTTATTGATATTCCCAACTGGAAGGTAAACGCAAAAGAGCATGTGTTTGTCAGCGGCGCTTCAGGCAGCGGGAAGAGCACTCTGCTTAACCTTATCACCGGCACTCTTGTTCCACAGCAAGGCACGGTAACACTATGCGGCAAGCCTTTCTCTGCTGTTTCGGCCAGAAAACGCGATAAACTTCGGGCAACACACATTGGTGTGGTGTTTCAGCAATTCAATCTTATCAGCTACCTTACGGTTTCTCAGAATATTGCCGCGGCGGCCTATTTTGCAGATAACCACACTGGCGAATTACATTTGCGGATCCAACGCTTACTTGCTGCCCTGCAGTTGCCCGACACAATATTGCACGCCAAAGCTTCCGCGTTAAGCGTAGGGCAACAACAGCGCGTTGCCATCGCGCGTGCGCTGATTAACAAGCCGGAATTGCTAGTGGTAGATGAGCCCACATCCGCACTGGATGCCAGTGCCCGCGACACTTTTATGTCGCTACTGCGTGAAAACGCACGTGACAGTGCATTGGTTTTTGTCAGCCACGATGCAGGGCTGGCAGCTCACTTTGATAAACATACAGACCTTAGCAGCATTAACCGCACGAGGGCATCGGCATGATTACACAAATTGCCATTGCCAGCTTACGGCATCGATTAGGCTCGGTACTACTGACTTTGTTTACTATTGTCATTAGCGTTAGCCTGCTACTTAGCGTGGAATACGTAAGAGGGCAGGTACGGGACAGCTTTACGCGAACGGTATCTGGTGTTGATATTATTGTAGGTGCACCTACGGGACAGCTTAACCTGCTGCTTTATTCTGTGTTTCGTCTGGGTAATCCCACCAATGGGGTAGACTGGGAAGACGTTGCCTGGCTGAAAACTCACCCGCAGGTAGATTGGGTCGTCCCTTTGTCGTTGGGTGATGCTCATAAGGGTTTTCGCGTTGTAGGCACCACCAATGCCTACTTTGAACACTTTAAATATGGCGATAAGCAGGCATTGTCATTTGCCGCTGGCGAGCAATTCTTAGCTGATACCTCAGCGGTGATTGGCGCAGAAGTGGCAGCAGAATTAGGCTACAAAGTCAGCGACAACATTGTGGTCTCTCATGGGCTGGGCGATGTCAGCTTTCAGCATCACGATGCCCATCCTTTTACCATCACCGGCATACTTGCGCCAACTGGCACGCCGGCCGACAAAGCAGTTTACGTGACGCTGCATGGCATAGAGTCGGTGCATGCGTCGCCCTCACCGCGCCAGAGTTTGCGTCGCACTGCGATTAGCAAACCGACCAGCGACAAGGTTTCTGAACAAACGGATGTCAGCGCCTCGCAGGCCAATCAGCATCATGATCACGACCATCATGATGAACACGAGGATACTGACGCACAGCAGTCACATAATGAAGAACATAGTGCAGATGAACACAGCAATGCGAAAACCATGCTGTCTCAAGCCCCACCGGAATCAGTCAGCGCGTTGTTGCTGGGACTCAAAAGTCGCGTTGCCGCATTGCAATTGCAACATCAGATCAATAATTACGACCGTGCTGCCCTGCTCGCTATTTTGCCCGGCGTCGCATTAAAAGAATTGTGGGGCCTGATGGGGAATGTGGAAAAACTGTTACTGGGCATATCTGTACTGATTCTGCTTTCCTCGCTCATTGGTTTGGTCACTTTGCTATTGGCAACTATGCGGGAACGTCGTCAGGAAATTGCGGTGCTGCGTGCCATTGGTGCGGGGCCAGCCACCATTTTATGGTTGGTACAGGCCGAAGCGCTGCTTATCAGCCTGGTAGGCTGCGTGCTGAGCATCATTCTGGTATCGCTGGGGCTGTCGATTTTTTCTGAATGGTTAAACGCCAGTTACGGTTTGATTGTTACCGGAAGCCTCTTCACTCAGGCTACGGGTATCGTCATCGCCTGCGTAATGGCGGCAACATGGCTATGCAGTTTCATTCCAGCTGTTGCCGCTTACCGCACTGCACTGCATACCGGGCTCAGTGGTCGGTAGCGAATCAGTAGCGACAACAATTAGCGCCATTGTTCACTAACGGCTATCGGTGTTGAAGAATGGGCTTTATTGGCTGCCGCAAACAAAAACGGATCACCGCATTGGTGATCCGTTCTTCTTACCTTCTGCCCCGCCAGTAAAAGGCGGTAGCGAGAAAGCGCCCGCTGTTTTTGCACTTGCGTGTCAATTTAACAACGCGTCAGGCCTACTCACCAACCCGGTTTTTGTTGATAAAACGGGTGATCACAGAATGTACCTGATTCACAGTATCACGCAGTCGTTCACTGGCTTTCAGTGAAGCCTCTGAGGAACGCTGGGTTTCTTGTGCGCCGTCAGCAATGCCAACGATTTGCTGGTTAATGTGATCGGCGACGGTGCTTTGCTGCTCTACTGCTGAAGACATTTCAATTGTCGCTTCTGCAATACCACCAACGGCACTGTTAATTTCAGACAGAGCCACGCGGGTTTCTTCGACTATTTCAGTACCACGTTGCGCCGAGGCCAACCCTTCGTCAGAAACCTTCACGGCACGTTCAGAACGCTCGGCAAGCACCTGAATGATATTGTGAATTTTGTCTGTTGACTCACGGGTTTTGGATGCCAGTGAGCGCACTTCGTCAGCAACCACGGCAAAGCCACGACCTTGCTCTCCGGCACGGGCAGCCTCGATAGCGGCGTTAAGCGCCAGTAGATTTGTCTGATCAGCAATGGTAGAAATGATACTGGCGGCCTCACCAATATCATTCGTAGACTGCGCCAGTTCTTTCACGGTTTCAGATATCGACTCAACCGCCTGTTTCAACCCCATGATAGCCTGAATAGCCTGTTCGGCTTTCTTATTCCCGGTATCGACATTCTTAGAGGCACTACGGGCACTTTCCGCGTTACTTTCAACGCGCTGCGCCACCTCCTGAATGGCTTGTGACATCTGCGTAACTGCCGATGCTATTTGTTGCGTTGCCTGATTCTGTTGCATGACAGCCGCGCTGGTCGCATCGGCCTGCGCGTGCGTGGTATTCGCGATACTGTCCAGACCCGATGCGGCATCTTCAATTCGTGTCAACGCCGTACGGCTGCGCGCAAGCTCGCACCCCATAGCCAGCTTCGCCCGTGAGCGAACGCCGTATTCTTTGAAATAGGTTTGCGCGACGACCGGGTTACTGTAGCTATCCGGGCTTAAATCCAGAAAGTCTTGCCATTCAGACTGTGACATTCCCACGCTCCACGCTGCCATCAGCAACAGTGCCACTGCGGTAATGACAGTTGGAAACCAGCCAGCAGTCAGACCAAGGATCACCAACAACGGAATGCCCAGCATCCAGTAGGGCATTGTTTTTTTGCCGTAGTGAACTACCAGTTCGCCAGCTGACGTGCTGGACTTACCCTCGCGTAAACGGGCATATCGCCTCTCCGCCCTCGCAATTTCACCGGGTAAGGCTGGCACCCGCACTGATTCATAGCCGGTTATCTGCCCGCTTTTGTACACGGGTGTGACAAACGCGGACACCCAGTAGTGATCGCCGTTTTTACGACGGTTTTTCACCAGTCCCATCCATATTTTACCGGCTTCCAGCGTAGCCCACATTTCACGGAAAACTCCCGGCGGCATGTCAGGATGGCGGATCAGGTTGTGATTTTTTCCAATCAGTTCGTCTTTTTCAAAACCACTGACTTCGATAAATTCTTTATTGCAGTGACTAATGACACCACGCCGATCCGTCGACGAGATAAGGCGGTAGTCATCAGGAAACTTGTACTCTCTCTGAGTAACAGGCTGATTGTTGCGCATTGGCTGTAAAACTCCATTAATGCGTAAGAATGAACATTGTAGTTATCGGCAGGCTCGTGGAAGTCACTACCGCTATTCCCTAAAAGTAGACGACTTTAAGACTTTTGGATAATCGACCTGAGAATATCAGGTATTTACTAGCATCGCTGATGGCGTTAGGTATTGTAAAATTCCGTACGCTACCAACACTAATACCCGAATTTTAAGCGAATTGAAGCACCGCATGCTTGCTGCGTTAGTCAGAGGCAACGCTAAAGCCAGAATTTCAACACAATAAACGCAATGGTTTGGTCTTGTTCAAAGTGCAAGATGTTGCCGTTTGGCAAAAGCACCTGACTGGCAGACAGGATTAATAAGAATGTGTGAGGATAGTCTTTCGGAAGAACGCGCCTTTGGCCGCAACACGGCAGCCAAAAGCCACTAGTTTGTTAGCGCCACGCTGCCAGCGCATCCAGCACTGACATCACATCACGACTGGCAGATTCCATTTGTTTGATCAGCTTATCACGCTGGGCTATGTCTCCCTTGCGCGCAGCTTCAATTGCAGCAAGACCGCTACGATGCACTTCTGCGTGAGGCTTTTCTAACCGGCGGAACGAATCTGTTTTGCCTGCGCCTGAATGTTGTTGTGCACTGTACCATTTACCCAGGCGACAATTGGTGTGATCGGCAAACTCACTGGCAGACTTATTACTTTGCCCGCATAGCACCGCGTATACCTCACTTTTCCACACGACATGGTCAAGTTTTGCGGTTTGGATAAACGTTTCGTGTGAGCCGTTTTCAATGGTGCGCTTCATGCTGTCGCAATGCTTAACCATTTTTTCATAGGAGCCGTTTAACGTGTTCACGCCCTCTGAGAGGTGCGTGTTATTGCTTTGCAGTTCACTGACCGAACCGACTGCGGCGCGCGTGGACTGAATAATTCCCTGCACCAGCTCGGCTACTTCACTGGCCGACTTATTCGTTTCATTCGCCAGTGCCCGCACCTCATCTGCAACCACGCTGAAGCCACGCCCGGCATCACCGGCACGGGCTGCTTCAATAGCAGCATTCAGCGCCAGCAGGTTTGTTTGATCAGAAATGCTGGTGATAGTAGTAACGAATTTGTTGATATTATCAGCGGTATCAGACAAGCCGGAGATTCGCTCGCTCATTTCGCTCATGTGGCCACTCAGCGATGCCATGTCGCTGATAATGTCTTTAAGTGATGTGGCCGACTTATTGAACAAGTCGTTTATTTCAGAAATGGCTGTGGTCTCTTCATCAATTTTTTCGTACGCAGACAATACCGATTCGCGTATCCCGTTCATCTGGCTGAGCGCATCCAGCATGCCAGCGCTCAGCACATCATGTTTGCCTCGGTTCGCAGCCTCTTGTAGCTCGCGGTTTTCCGCCTTAAGTGCTGCGTTCTCGGCTTCAAGCTGAGATAACCTATCAAGAGTCTGATGCTGCTCTTTTTGCAACGCACTCAGGGCATTTACTTTATAATCATAGGAAGACTTTAGGACCAGCATGGACGCTCCGGTAAATTGTTATCGTTTTTTTTTCACTGTATCAGAGGTACACGAGTCACGGCTATTAAGCAAACAAAAAATGTCCGTTGTTCAAATATGCCGGGTGGTGCCACGCACGATTAACTCAGGGGTCAGAATGTGCTGCATTGTCATTTTGTGGCTTCCATAAACCTGATCCAGGATCCAACTGGCGGCCATTGCGCCTATCTCCTGCACCGGATAATCGACAGTGGTCAGCTTAGGAGTAAGATAACTGGCAAAATCGATGTTGTCGTAACCGATAACCGATACGTCTTCCGGTACGCGTTTACCGTGATTTCGTAGCGCATTTATCGCCCCTGACGCCATTTCATCGTTGGCACACGCGACAGCGGTATAATGCACACCTGCGGCTTCCAGGGCGTCAATGCCGGCTTCACCTGACTTCGCCTGGAAGTTCCCTTCTACTGTCAGGTTAGGATTGTAGTTAATGCCCGCTTCAGAAAGTGCACGTTTGTGCCCTTCAAGCCGGTTAACACCATCGGCTTTGAACAGCGCTCCGGAAAGATAGGCGATATCCCGATGGCCAAAGTCGATGAGGTGCCTGGTTGCGAGGTAGCCGCCTGTGACGTTATCGAGACTAATGCAGTTTTCACCAATTTCCTGAATGTAACGATTCACGACAACCATTGGCACATCCTGCTTTACCAGGTCAACCAGGTAGTCGTCACTTACCGCTTCAACATGCAGAATTAGTGCATCGCAACGACGACTCAGCAACGCTTCTATTTCTTTTTTCTCAAGCTCTTCATCAGAGTGTCCCGTCACTACAAACATGTGCTTGTTGGCCTGGCGCAGCACCTTTTCTGAGCCTGCTACCATGGTGCCAAAGAACGAGCCGTGCAGTTCGGGCACAACGTAGCCGATTGTGTGGGTTTTATTCGACGCCAGCGAAGCAGCAATGATGTTATGCCGGTAGCCCAGCTTTTCCATTGCATTTAGCACCTGCTCGCGGGTTTTTTCTTTGACGGTATCAGTGTTATTGATAACCCGGGATACTGTTGCGGATGAAACACCGGCCAGTTCACTGACCTGCTTTATAGTAACCATATTTTCCGTGATTCCTGAGTGCCCCGATACGATGCCGGTGCACGCCTGTCTGAACCGCCTGCTACTGGCGTTGCAGTGTCAACTGTTGCTGAATAGCGTCTATCTTGTTGTTGTCTAATGTATACCAGCGCATGATAATCGCAACACCTAAAGAAGCAATGGCCGGCAATATGCAAAACGAAATGACAATACCGGCAGAAACCCGCTCGCTAATCACGTTCGCTTCGTAACCGTAATATGCCAGCAACCATCCAGCCATGGCACCGCCTAATGCCAGCCCGACCTTGATAAAGAAAACCACCGTTGAATAAGTCACACCGGTCATTCGAACGCCGGTTTTATGCTCACCATAATCTACCACATCGGCAATTTTGGCCCACAGCAGCGGGGTCGCCATTTGCAGCAATAAGCCCCACATAAAGTGCAGGCTTACCGCAAGCAACCACGCATCGGCAGGCACAAAGTAATTCAGAATACAGATTACGGCACTGGCAATCTGCAAAAAGGTATACACCTTAATTTTGCAGAACTTTCTGGCGACAGGGTTCGCCAGCGCGCACCCGATAATGCTGCCAATCATACCTGCCGTTACAAACAGCGTAACGTCGTCAGGACGCTGAAGTACGTATTTCACATAATAAATAGCCAGCGTATTTCGTAATACCATGCCGGTTAACAATACAACGGCAACAACACATAACACCCGGCATTGATCGTTTTGCCACAGGGCTTTTAACTGTTGGGTATAAGGCACAGCCACTTCGTTCGAAGGCTTTACCCGTTCCCGTGTGCCCAAAAAGCAAAGCAGAAACAACACCATACCGATAACACTCATCAGGATCATGGCGCTCTGATATCCTGCTGCGTCATCCCCCTGACCAAAGTACTCCACCAGTGGCAACATAAACAGCGTCACAATCAACCCGCCGCCCATGGCAAAAACAAAACGATAAGACTGGATTGAGACGCGCTCGTTGGCATCGGCGCTCATGACGCCGCCAAGTGCAGAATACGGAATATTGATGGCGGTATACATCAGCATTAACAGCGCATACGTACCAAAGGCATAGGCAAATTTGCCGGTTTCCGGTAGCGGTGGGGAGGTAAAAGCAATGACACTACAAATAGCAAACGGCAGTGCCAGCCACAGCAGATAAGGGCGATAACTGCCCCAACGGCTTCGGGTTCGGTCTGCAAGTGCGCCCATCATTGGGTCGGTCACAGCGTCAAATATTCTTACTATCAGAAACATGCTGCCAACCGCGGCGGGCGAGAGCCCCACGATATCGGTGTAATAGAAAGTAAGAAACAACATCACAGTCTGGAATATGAAGTTACTGGCCGTATCTCCCAGACCGTAGGCAATCTTTTCCCGTGAACTGACCATGCGCACTACGCCCGTTTATTCATTATTTTTTTCGATTTGCCAACATATCCCGCAATGCCAGCGCACTGGCTTTCAGCGTACGCTTTTGCGTTTCATAATCAACATAAACAATGCCAAAACGCTTCTCGTACCCTAGTGCCCACTCAAAGTTATCTAACAGACTCCAGACAAAGTAACCGGTGATGTTTACGCCTTGATTTACGGCTTCTGTCACAGCATCCATGTGCGTTTGCAGATAACGGATACGTTGTTCATCGTTCACCGCGCCGTCGATAAGATGATCGTCGCTTGCCAGTCCGTTTTCTGTTATCAACAAAGGCGGCAGACGATAGTCGTTATGTAATTGTAGCAGCAAATCGGTGAGGCCCTGTGGATACACTTCCCAGCCCATTGCGGTTTTTTCACATTCTTCGGGGGGATCGAGCTGCTTAGGATCTTCGCCGCCATCGTCCTGCACTTTTGCGCGGGTATAGTAATTCACGCCCAGAAAGTCAATTGGCTGCGAAATCGTTTCCATATCGCCGTCTTCAATCAGGGGGCAGTGCTCCGGCGGCAAAGTGTCAAGCAATCCCGGATATTCACCCTCTATAATGGGGCGGATATACCAGTCGTTAAAATGGTCATGTGCGAGCTTGGTGGCCGTTTTATCTTTGTCGCTGTCGCTGGCAGGGTAAAACGGCGTAAAATTAAGGACAATACCGCTTTCGGTTTCAGGAACATTTTTACGCAGCACTTTCATTCCCAGGCCATGTGCCAGCAACAAGTGGTGAACCGCTTTTTTGCCATACTCTTTGCCTACTTTACCCGGTGCATGCACGCCAACTTCATAGCCCAGATAAGCACTACAAAAGGGTTCATTCAGCGTGGCATAGGAATACACCTTATCGCCAAAGGCTTTTGTTACGACATCTACATAGTCGGCAAAAGCGTACGCCGTTTCACGATTTAACCAGCCGCCTTTATCTTCCAGATATTGCGGTAAGTCCCAGTGATACAGGGTGACGTACGCTTTGATATTATGCTGCGCTAGTGTGTCAAGAATGCCGATGTAGAAGCTAAGACCATCCTGATTTACCGAGCCATCAGCGCGGATAATACGCGGCCAGCTTATTGAAAACCGGTATGCATCGACATTCAGCGAAGCAATTAGCGCGATGTCATCCTTCCACAGGTTGATGTGGTCACAAGCATGAAGGCCGTGACTACCATCGGCGATTTTACCGGGCTGCTCACAAAACGTATCCCAGATACAGGGCTCTCTTCCATCGGCCCCTCCTTCGATTTGGAATGAAGAAGTGGCAACACCGATAGTAAAAGAGGGATCCGCAAACGGCGATCCGGGCTTCGCAGTAATATCCATGGGAGACAGGTATTCCTACATGTTAACAGTTTAAATCTATGAATGTATTGATGCTGAGCGTGCACTCAGCGTAACCAGAAGCCGCCCTGGAAGCGCTTACAAAAATAAGCTGAACACGACGAATCTGCTGAAATCAAGACAAACTTTATCATAAAGTGTAAGCGCTTTCATAGCATTTTTAACATGAAATTTACACGCAATATTGCGCTGGCAAACAGCATCAAAAAAGTGCGCCTACTGGCGTAAGCGCACAAGGGCAGACCTGGAGAAGGAGTGGGGTCTTGCCTGAAAATTGCCAAAACCGACTGACCATCAAGCTGAAGTCAGTCCGCACCGGCAATACATTGCGAAATTACGTTATCCCGCTTTTTTGATGCCCAGTTGTTCGCGTGCTTCTTGCGTCAGCTTCACCAGTGCCTGACGCACCTGTGTCGGGGTATGACATAGTTCGTGAAACGGTACATACACTACTTTCTCGTCGCAACGATAGTGCGCCCCTTCCGGAAACACACTTATCATTTCCGGCTGTTTGCAATCAACGTCACAGACAACGCGTATAAAGGCTTGCATGGCATCAACATGATCCTCGTTCATGTGGTTAATCATACCGGATATATCATTGTGCCAGTCCTGTTGGGGCACAAACCATAACGTTTTGCTGATCCAATGAATTTTTCCAAACCCGCCAATGTATCGCACGCGCTCTGTACGAATTTTGTAAAAGTTGAAATCATGGGTTTGCTCATAGCGTGTCGCTTGCACAAATAATGCAAAATATTGCGCCTTTACATCTTCTGTAGCGACTCTCTCAGCGTTGCCCAACAAGGTTACTCGCCCACTGGCCTGTGAGTCGTCCTCTTCTGCATCAAAAATGGTCAAGCTGACTTTTGGATCCGCTTTGATATTGCGGGTATGCAGCGCAATATCCGAGATGTAAATAATGGCATCGCCCTGCGCCGTCAGATAAAACGGTACGACAGAACCAAACGGGTAGCCCGGCATAGATGTAGACAGCGTACTCAGTACCCCGGAATGATGTGTACGTGAAAGATGTTTTGCATCAAACGTGACTTGCTGCATGCTCATGTTGACTCCTGATTAATGCGTCACGAACACGGTCTGGTGTTCATTTTTAAGTAGTTGTAATTGAGTGTGAAAACACCGTCTCAGCACATCTTGGTTTAGCGCTTCTGCTGGCGATGCATCTGCCAGACATCGCTTTTCGCCAAGTATCATCATTCGACTGGCATACGGTGTAATCAGGTTAATGTCGTGGCTTACGCACAAAATGCATAAACCGGCCTGACATAAGCGCACTAATGTCTGCATCACGATTTTCTGATGACGCAAATCCAGTGCGGAAGTCGGCTCGTCCAATAGCAATACGCGTCCATTCAGTTCTTGCTGCCTTATTTGTGCTGATGGAAGAATTTGCAGTACAGTTTTTGCCAGAAATACCCGCTGGCACTCGCCACCTGACAACGACTGAATGTTGCGGGTCAGAAGATGAGAAATCTCGAACCATTTCGCAACCAGCTCGATACAGCTCTGGCGCTGTGCCGGCGATTCTGTGATCTGGTTTCGAGCCAGTTCCAGAACTTCTGCCGACAAGAACCCAAACGGCGTGGTCGGCGTTTGTTGCATTACGGCTCTGAAGTTTGCCAATTCAGACATTCTGTAATGTTGTAGTGGCCGCCCATGAAAGTGGACCTTAGATGAGGCGTTGGCGTCAGCTCCACTTAGTTCAGACAACAGTGAGGACTTTCCGCAGCCGTTCTCGCCGATGATCGCGACGAATTCACCGGGTGCAAACGTGCCGCGAATATTATTAAGTAGCGTGCGATCCGCTTTGACGACACTAAGATTGTTAACGTGTAACAGTGCATTTTCAGACAAAGCCAAGCCTCCCCTTTTGCTGCCAGAGCAGATACAGAAAAAATGGCGCGCCTATGGCAGAGGTTACAATGCCGATGGGTATTTCCATTGGCGGAAACAATGCACGTGAGAGGGTATCGGCTATCACCAGCAACAGCGCCCCCATCAGCCCGCATACGGGCAACAAAAAGCGATGCTCGACGCCAAACAAACTACGGCAAATATGGGGGACCACCAGGCCAACAAAGCTAATGATGCCGCACAACGCCGTGGCGATAGCCACAGAAAAAGCCACCAGCCAAAGTATTGCCTGTTTGTATCGCGTGACATTGAGGCCCATATAGGCAGCATCACTTTCACCCAGAGCCAGCAGGTTAAGCGCCTGTCTGCAAGCCATCAGCCCGGCAGTTGCCAGCACTCCTGCAGCGACAATCACACCGACTACCTGCCACTGTGCACCGGCCATACTTCCCATTGTCCAGTAGGTAATTTGACGCAGTGCATCGTCGCTCGCAACATAACTGACGGCGCCGATTATGGTGCCACTTAATGCATTGATAGCGACGCCAGCCAGGATCAGCGATGCTACCGACATACCGCCGGGTGTACTGGCAAAGCGCACTACCAGCCATACCGCCAGAAGTGCCCCGCCGAATGCCCAGGCAGCTACCCACACGGATGCAAGTGCAGGAATAAAGGGTGGCAAAACCGCCATGCTAACGGCGGCAGCAGCGGCAGCGCCCCCGGCAATCCCGATCAACCCCGGGTCTGCGAGCGGATTGCGAACCAGCCCCTGCATCGCACACCCTGACATTGCCAGCATTGCTCCTACCATCGCGGTCATCAATACACGCGGTAAGCGCAGCTCTGTAACAATGTAATACTGCGTTGCCATATCTGACGAAAGCGGTGCAGCGAACATTGATGCCATCACCCGCACGAACTGGATCTCGTAACTACCAGACACCAATCCTGCATACATCGCTGCCAGCAACGCTACCGTGATAAGTACGGTGCGCAGTTTACGCTGACGCACTCTGGCCTGAATAAAATGATGGTAGGTCTGTGCCGGTGCCGTTACGGTACTCACGGATAGCTCCCGTCAGTGGATGCAGTTTGCTTGCGTCGTATTGCAGCATTGGCTTGCTCGGCAACAATCGCCAGTGCGTCGGCAAAACGGGGAGAAAGCCCCAGCCCGATACTGCTGTCTATAGATTTCACCAGACAATGCTTGCCCGCAAAAGTCGCAGCTATTGCCTTTTGTGTACACAATTTCTGTAGCGCGTTCTCACCATGCAACATGTGGCCGGCGACCAGAATAATGTCGGGATTCCCAGCCAGTACCGTTTCGTTGTCGATAAGCTTATAGCCTTCAACTTGCTGCGCCACGTTGCTGATCGCAAGCTCCGAGAATAAGGCTTGCGGTACCGTATTTCGTCCGGCTACGGTCAACCCTCTGTTATTGTCAGCCACAATAAAAAGTGCTGTAAGAGGTTGCGAAGTTTGTGCATAACTCTGGAGACGTTGCTTTTGCACCGCCACTTCATTTTGAATGTCCTCGATAAGGCGGTTTGCCGCAACTTTGGCGTCCACGACATTTCCGACCTCGCGAATCACATTTAGCAACCCCGCCAGAGTTTTCGGCTGATGTAGCACCACTACCTGCACACCCGCGCTTTCTACCTGTTTAAGCATAATGTCAGGCCCGGTGGCATCAGCGCCAATTACGTGCGTCGGTCGCTGAGCAAGCACGCCTTCTGTACTAAGCTGCCTGAAGTAACCCAGCTTTGTCACCTCGCGCGCCGCCTGCGGGTAGGAACTGGTGTTGTCAGTTGCCACCACCCAATCACCACGCCCCAGGGCATAGATTATCTCCGTTATACTGCCACCAGCACTAATAATGCGGGGCGTATCGCTGTTTGCTGTTACTGGCAGGCCAAAGCCTGCCACAAACAACAGCACCAGCAGAGTCATACTGATACGCATCATTTGAGATTATTCCTGAACCAGTTCATCAGAGCGGAAACTAAAGCTTCCCGAAGTACCAGCATCGTCGTAGTAGCTGGTGATCTGCAGTTTAAACGTAGCGTCAGCTGTCTGAATCAGATACACGCCAAATTGCGAATGCAGCATGTGCGTCGTTCCGTCGTAGAAATACCAGGGTGACGTATCGAAGGCATAGTCAGTTACGCTGTCTTCACTAAAGCCATAGAAGGGTGCCGCTTCAGGATCAATGCCAGCATGGGTTTCACCATCGGTGCGTAAAACCGTGGCGTCATCGGCAAGATGAATGGCAAACTCTGCCGCGCCATCGCCACAGGGAATTTGAATGTCCCAGTTATCTGCGCTGGTTACTGCCTGCTGCAGATCGAAGTCGACGTAAAGCGGCTCAGCGCACCCCACGGCATTAAGTGTTATGTCTACCGGTGATGCAAACTCAGCCTGCCCGTCTACCACGCTTTGATGCATGGCTTCCAGTGTAATTTCGCCCAGACCGCGACCTTCAGTGACGATATTCGTTACGTGAAATTTGGTGTAGTTGTCGTCCGAGGAGACGATGTAATACACCTCATCCGCGGGCGAGACGACATGGGTTGTCATATCGTAATGGTAAAAGCTATCACCAATAACCTGTGACTCTGAGTCGGTAATAAACGCATCTGCTTGCGGAATATCTTCAGCGGTAACGGCCAGATAATCTTCCAGTTCGCTGTCTGGTGTAGCATTTAAGAATTTGTCTGCAACCGGCTCGCCACTGTCGTCGTAAAAGTCAGCGTTGTTACCGGTGAAATAGACGCTGACCGGCGTTTCCTGATGGGTATTCACAAATACACTGGTGCGTCTGAATGCAATATCCCAGGTTGTATCAGAGGCGGCTTCTTCTTCCGTCAGTGACACCTGCGACTGCGTATCAAGATCAAAATATACCGCGACAGGTTCTGAGGTCGAGCCCGTACTGAAGGGGCCGAAAATTGTGCCTTCTTCCGCATCGCCGTTACTGTTGTCGCCCTCGTCGCCACTATTATCGCTGCCATCATCGTTTTCCGACGAATCCGGAGGCGTGAGGCCGCTATCGGAATCACTGGAGCCACCGCAAGCGGTAAGCCCCAGGCTAAGAGCTAAAAGTAACGCGAGATACGTTTTATTCATGGATAAGTTCCTTGTTGTGTGTGTTAGAAGCGGTAGCCGAGACCGAGATATACCCGGCGGGCCGTTATAGGCCGGGCATCCCATAGCCCGGATTGAGTAAGTGCTGACTCCCGATGCGTATCGGTAAGATTTTCAGCCCCTACGCGGATCTGCCAGTGATCAGAAAAAAGATGCTGATAGACCAGATTTATCGTAGTGAAGTGATCACGACCAATATCGGTGTATCCTTGAGCGGGAGAGACACCGCCTTCGTAGACCAGGTAGGTTTGCAGTGTGCTGTCCACACGATCGAATTCATATGTGACTGAGGCTTTCACGACATGTCGCGGACGCTCTGTCAGGCGCTGGCCCTGTTCATCTTCGGCTTGCAGGTAGCTGTAATGCAGTTGCCAGTGCCAGTTCAGGTTTCTGGCCGCAAAGCTCATATCGACACCAGACAACGTGGCTTTCTCCAGGTTCTGGTAAACCGAAATGTCCAACCCGGCATCCTCTGACGCCTCTCGATTCAGCTGTGTAGTGATGAACTCATCTGCCTCGGTATGATGCAGTTCAATATCGCCGGTAAACTGCCACTGACCTGATGCAGGCTCCCATATCACTTCTACCCCAGCGTTCGCACTGAATGCTGTTTCAGGCACCAGCGCAGCGTTTCCCAGCACCATGTAACCCAGATTGCTGTGATCGAACACGTAGTAACGCTCTTTTAGGTTGGGAACCCGGTAACTGGTTCCTGCGCCTCCTCGCCATTGCCATTTCAGTGCCTGTTGTTTACCGGCATGACTGACGCTGAGCTTTACGGCTTCATGCCAGCCGAAGTCAGAGTCATTTTGCACCCGTAATCCACCCAGCCACTGCGTATCATCTACGCGCCAGTTAGCCTGTAAATAGCCTTCGCTGCTGTATCGGCTAGCATTGTTTACTTCAATGGTGCCGGTATCAACGCGATACTGATCCAGTTCATCGGTATGCAATACCCCACCTGCAACCCACTCGATATCTTTGGTACTGATAAGCCACTGGGCATCAACCTCGGCAAGCAAGATATCGGTCTGACGCAACCCGTTACTGTTGCCGCTTAATTCATCGTGCTTCAGATAGCGGCCATTAACATGCCATTGATGTGATTTTTCAATACGAAAGTCGTGCTGCCATTGCGTCACATCAGATTGGTAGAGAATTAGCGCATTCTGACCAGGAATAGCCGACTGAGGTTTGTCTTTCGCTTCCTCAAACCACTGCGTTTTGTAGCGGGTGAGAATATCGTCCCAGTTGCGACTTACCGAAAACGTAGCGAAATCTTTATCTACTGCACCACCATCCTGCGCTACCGTATCAGAATTGTAGTCAAAACCCGGATCCGCAATGTGCTGCACGCTACCGCCCAGTTGCCACTGATCCCAGCGAGTACTGGCATTGATTTTTGCTGTGTGACCCCATCTGTCATCATCTATCTCATTACCCGGAAAGGCGGAGAGTTCATAATCCGCTGTCAGCGCGTTTCCTTCAGGGGAAGCGGTAATAATGTTAATAACTCCACCCATAGCAGAACTGCCGTAAAGCACCGAGGCTGCTCCACGAACAATTTCTATCTGACGGATGTTATTCACACTGATTTGGTCTAAATCGACAGAGGAACCGGTGGGAGAAACTAGTGGCTGACCATTAAGCAGCACCAAAACATGATCGCCGCTAAAACCATGCATCTGCACGTTGTAGCCATCTTTCTGATTGCGACGGACGACAACACCTGGCATCACCTCCAGTACTTGTCGCAGCGTTCCTTTCGACAGGCGTGAGATTTCAGCTTGCTCAATCACATCGACTTTCACAGGCGAGTCATGCAGCAATGTTGGTGTACGTGTACCAGTAACTACAACTCGTTCAAGCGAGTCGGATGGTGCTGCAGCAACAGCTGGTGACACAGCAACAACGGCACAAAATAAAGCTGCACTTTGGTTCACGGCTTCCTCTTCTGTAAATCTTAATGATAATGATTATCGTTTGATCCTATACCAATCAAGAAGGATTACAACCCTGAATTTTTTAAGGGTTTATTTGAGTTTTCTGCACGAATTGAAGGTAAAAAGCGCTTTGCCAAATAGTCACGCTTTTTTGAGTGATGCGATGGATTAGGTATCGGTGAGCTACCTTGTAAATCCGGCTTACCCTGTTGTGCGTATGCCTAAGAAGTCCTGCGGCTGTTTGTTGACCGGCTCTGGAAGCAAGTCACCTTTAAGAAACGTTTTCGGCAATAGGTGGCCCATGCATGGGCTTTCGCTTTCACTTGCTGATAAATTCTGAATTTCCCCACGCCAACTATGAAAGCGCTTACAACGCAGCAATTACAGTCTGAAAACGCCATCATTTCATGACGCGCATTAACCTTGTAATGAAAACGCGCTGAATATGTTAACCAGTTCAGTATCGGTCAGAGCAGGATCAACCAGTGCTCACCTGCATTTCCTTCATATCCCGGTGTTAAACGCAGGAAGGTAACTCCTACCGGAGAAACCAGATTTATAACCACATGATTAGAATAGCTTTATTTTAGTTACTGGCGTTTCCCTATTGTTTCAGGCTACAGTTTTCATAAACGATAGCCTCCTATCAACCCTAAAAATTCAACATAATCACATTCACAAACCAAAAATGTAAGCGCATTCAAAAATGCAATGTAAGCGCTTGCATTTCACTTTCTCACGCCTATACTAGCCAACAAGTTATTAACAATATTGTGTGCAATTCACTTCACGCTGGTCAGAGGGCATGCCTTACTGCCTGCTGTATCACGATACGCCACAACCATTAGGCAGAACGCAACTATGAACCAAACTGCTCAGGCTGTTGCCCCCGACAGCCCCAAAACATCGCACTTTGTTCTGGGCACTCTCACATCACTGTTTTTCATGTGGGGTTTCATTACCGCCATGAACGATGTGTTAATCCCGCACCTGAAATCATTATTCGAACTTAGCTTTACCAAAGCCATGCTGGTGCAGTCCTGTTTTTTTGGCGCCTATTTTCTGGTATCGATTCCCGGTGGACGGCTGGTCAGTAAAGTTGGGTATCAGAAAGGTATTGGCATCGGGCTGATAACCGCTGCGGTTGGGTGTGTGATGTTCATACCGTCCGCTTACATGGAGCAGTACTGGATGTTCCTGACAGCTCTGTTTGTGTTGGCATCTGGGGTCACCATCCTGCAAGTTGCAGCCAATCCGCTGGTAACCGTTATGGGCGATCCAGAGACGGCATCCAGTCGCTTAACCATGACGCAGGCTTTTAATTCACTGGGAACAACAGTTGCGCCAATTATCGGTGGCTACCTGTTGTTTTCCGCAGCACACGGTGAATCAAGCGCTCCTGTTGAAGCCAGCTCTGTTATCGCGCCTTACCTTTCAATGGCGGGTATTTTAGTGGTCATGGCTATCGTAATGATTAAAGTCTCATTGCCCAAGCCATCCAAAGATGACGTTGACCTACCTACTGAAGCCGACCAAACCGTACTGAAACACCGTCACCTCGCACTAGGTGTTATTGGGATTTTTGTCTACGTGGGCGCAGAGGTCTCAATAGGGAGTTTTCTGGTTAACTATTTCGTTTCTGAAAACGTGATGGGCATGACCGAAGGGCAGGCCGCTAACTACATCGCTTACTACTGGGGCGGTGCCATGGTCGGCCGTTTCATCGGTGCGGTGCTGATGCAGAAAGTTAGCCCGGGCAAGTTGCTGGCGTTTAACAGCGCGTTGTCCTGTGCACTGATTATTCTGTCTGTTTCAAGCTCTGGAGCTCTGGCCATGTGGTCAATTCTGGCAGTAGGTCTGTGTAACTCTATTATGTTCCCCACTATTTTCAGTCTGGCTCTGAAAGGGCTGGGCAAGCAAACGGCAAATGGTTCTGGCATGCTGTGCCTGGCTATTGTTGGCGGTGCCATTATCCCTCTGCTACAAGGTGTGGTGGCCGACACAATGGGCCTGCAGATATCCTTCCTGCTTCCCATGCTGTGCTACCTATATATCGCATTTTATGGCCTTATCGGGTCTAAGCCTGTCGAATCTCAGGAGAAAAACGCATGAATTTCAAATGGAAACACTCTGTCGCGGTAGTTGCTGCAACGCTGCTTGTGGCAGCCTGTCAAAACGAGGAGGCCAAGGAAACCCCATCAGCAAACGTTGATGCAGACTTGTCTTCCCGCAGCTTGCCACCTGCTCCAGATTCGCAAGTGCCTGACTACTGGCCTGAAATTTCGTTCACTACCGAAAATAGTGAGGAAGTGGAAACCACGGTGTCTGAACTACTCGACAGCATGACGCTGGAGCAAAAAGTGGCGCAGATCATCCAGCCTGAAATCCGTGATGTGACTGTTGAAGATATGCGTAAGTATGGCTTTGGCTCATACCTGAACGGAGGCGGTGCGTTTCCAAATAATGACAAACACGCGTCTATGGAAGACTGGGTGGCGGTGGCAGAAGCGATGTATCAGGCTTCCGTCGACGATTCTGTTGATGGGATCAGCATCCCTACCATGTGGGGTACCGACGCGGTTCACGGCCACAATAATGTAATTGGCGCAACGTTGTTCCCACACAATATTGGGCTTGGCGCGATGAACGACCCTGAGCTTATCAGCCGTATCGCCACAGTAACCGCCAAAGAAGTGCGCGCCACCGGTATCGACTGGATTTTTGCTCCCACCGTGGCCGCAGCCCGTGATGATCGTTGGGGACGCACCTACGAAAGCTACTCTGAAGATCCTGAAATTGTAGGTAAGTATGCACGCGCGATAGTCTCTGGCCTTCAGGGCGATATTCGCGACGGCAATATTGATGACGAGCACGTTATCTCAACGGTTAAGCACTTTGTGGGCGACGGCGGTACTGAAGGCGGCGACGATCAGGGCGATAACCTTGCCGATGAAGAAACCCTTTTTCGTATTCATGCTCAAGGCTATGTAGAAGGGCTTGAGGCTGGGGCACAATCCGTGATGGCATCGTTTAACAGCTGGCATGGCGATAAAATCCACGGCAATAAATATCTGCTAACCAACGTACTAAAAGAGAAAATGGGCTTTGACGGCTTTGTGGTAGGTGACTGGAATGGTCACGGTCAAATCAAAGGCTGTAGTAACGAAAGCTGCCCTCAGGCAATGAACGCCGGTCTTGATGTGTACATGGTACCTACCGGTGCCTGGAAGCCGCTGTACGAGAACACGATCGCGCAGGTGAAAAGTGGTGAAATACCCATGTCACGCCTGGATGATGCGGTACGCCGTGTGCTTCGCGTAAAGGTACGTGTAGGCCTGTTCGACCTGCCCTCACCGGCCAAACGTTCATTATCGGCTAAAGCCGAACTGATTGGCGCAGAAGAACACCGTACAGTTGCCCGTGAAGCGGTTCGCAAATCGCTGGTAATGCTGAAAAACCAAGGTGGACTGCTACCGCTTAAACCGGATATGAATGTGCTGGTTGCCGGCGATGCTGCGCACAACATTGGTAAACAGTCTGGCGGCTGGACCATTACCTGGCAGGGTACTGGGAACGAGAACAGCGACTTCCCCGGCGCAACGTCAATTTATCAGGGAATCGAGTCTGCGGTTTCACAAGCTGGTGGCACCGCAGTGCTGTCTGAAGATGGCAGCTTTGAGGAAAAGCCTGATGTTGCTATCGTGGTGTTTGGTGAAAATCCTTATGCTGAAGGCAACGGCGATCTGTCTAATGTAGAGTATCAGCGCGGTGATAAAACCGATCTGGCACTGTTAGAATCATTGAAGGCAAAAGGGATCCCGGTTGTTTCAGTATTTATCACAGGCCGCCCACTGTGGGTTAACCCTGAACTGAACGCCTCAGACGCCTTTGTGGTTGCCTGGCTTCCGGGTTCAGAAGGTCAGGGCGTAGCAGATGTCCTGTTCACCAGCGAAAACGGTGAAGTGAAGTACCCCATGAGTGGAAACCTGTCTTTCTCATGGCCGGCGCTGCCTTCACAGGCGACGGTTAACCGCGGTGATGGACAAACGCCCTTATTCGCATATGGCTATGGCCTGGAATATGGTGAAGAGGACACTACGCAGTATCCGCTAAGCACGGTTCGCGGTGAGCTGGGCAATGCCGGTCCGTCTTCACACGATATCTACGTTCGCAGTACACAAAAACCCTGGCAGCTGATGATAAAAGACAGCGACGGCGATACGGTAATGCAGAGCAACATTATCACCTCCTCTGCTGCATCAGTTCGCACCACCGATCGCAACGTGCAGGAAGACTCGCTGGATATGCGCTGGACGGGCGATGCCGTTATTGGCTTCTTTGCCCCCTTCCCGGAAGATCTTCGGGACTTCACGGCTGACACTTCCGCGCTGGTCATGGATATCAAGGTTGAGGCGAATGCCGACTCCCTCGCCATTGCCTCTGGCTGTTCAGAAAACTGTGACGTGACACTGCCTCTGGCGAACTATCTGAATAACACGACAGAATGGCAAACGGTAACGGTGCCTACGCGATGCTTCACCGAGCAGGGCGCGCAGTTTGCTGAAGTCTTCTCGCCAGTAGCTCTGAGCGGCGCAAAAGGTGCGCACGTTATTGTGTCGAACATCCGCTTTGAAGTGGCGGTGGACGACGCGCCAAACTGCAAAGAGTAATACGCCACCCCAACGTTGAACGCTTCCTCCCCAACCCGGAAGCAAAACGTAGAGAGCCACCTTCGGGTGGCTTTTTTCAATTTTAAATAAAGATATTAGACGGGCCGTGTCTGCGCGAATTGGGAACGACAGCCATGATAGGGTTATAAAAACACTTCTTCCTCTCAGTCTGAGACCACCCAGTGCTTTCTTTTTGGCAGTAGATGGGTATATGGCCGTAACCTACGTGCCGTGTTCGTAGGGGGTATGTAGTATGTTGACAGTTTAAAAGTTTCTGTCTTCACCATGCAAAAAGCTAAAGCGGCGTGGTTACGTTACTGCTGTTATTAGAAGCTCAATATTTGCGTAAATGCTGTTAAAAGTCAGAGGGATTAATCCAGTACCGGTACTCGCGAAACAGCATGCCTATCAGGCCGTGGTTTACCAGTTCCACAGCGTACCGTCCTCTAACCTGTTCACCGGCAACGCCGCGCGTTTGTAGGGATATTTCGCAGCCAGCTTTTCATCAATATTAACACCATGCCCTGGCTTTTCTCCCGGAGTAAAGAAGCCTTTTTCAAATTGGTAATCGAAGGTAAATACCGACTCCATTAGTTCAGAGTGTGGCATATGCTCCTGAATACCGAAATTTGGCACCCAATAGTCAAAATGCAAAGCCGCGCCCATACAAACCGGTGACAAATCCGTGGCACCATGAAACCCCGTGCGAACGTTATATAAGCTGGCAAAATCCGCGATACGACGAACCTGGGTAATACCACCGGCATGCGCGATGGTTGAACGTATATAGTCAATGTACTGATTCTGGATGAGCTCCCGACAATCATGAATGGAGTTAAACACTTCACCCACCGCCAGCGGCGTGGTGGTATGCTCACGTATCAGTCTGAAACTCTCCTGGTTCTCTGCGGGCACACAATCTTCCAGCCAGAACAATCGATACGGCTCCAGATCTTTCCCCAACCGGGCTGCTTCAATAGGCGTAAGACGGTGATGAACATCGTGAAGCAGATGAACCTCAAATCCATACTGGCTGCGTACGGCATCAAATAACTCTGGGATAAAATTGAGATATCGCTCAGTAGACCAGACACTTTCAGAAGGCAGCGCTGAGTCGGCTGGCTCGTATTTACTGCCGTCTTTCGGTACACCGTAGGTACTGGCAACGCCAGGGATCCCGGACTGAATACGCACAGCCTGATACCCTGCATCCATGGCTTCTCCCACTGCATCAAGGGTGGAGTCTATGCACTTACCGTTGGCATGGGTGTAACTCATAATACGGTCGCGACTGCGACCTCCAAGCAACTGATAAAGTGGCAAGCCGGCAATTTTTCCCTTGATATCCCAGAGTGCGACATCCACCGCTGCAAGCGCGGTCATCCCAATGGGTCCCCGTCGCCAGTAGGCCCCACGATAGAAAAATTGCCAGATATCTTCTATGCGTTGAGGATCTTTGCCGATAAGTGCAGGTGCGATGTAATCTTCAAGGTAACTGACAACCGCCTTTTCACGACCGTTAAGTGTTGCGTCACCGATACCGTAAACACCTTCGTCTGTCACAATTTTAAGCGTTACGAAGTTCCGCCCCGGAGAGCACACAATCACTTTTGCATCGATAATTTTCATGATGGATTTCCCCGTTAATCAGTAAATCAGTTCAGGTAAAAAGAGTACAACAGATGGAAATACTGCCATTACACCAATAAGCCCGAGTACGGCTGCATAAAATGGCCAGGCGGCTGTCACATACTCATCAGTGGGACAGCGCATAATATTGCACACAGAATACATCGCGATGCCTACCGGCGGTGTGGTACCGCCAAATGTCACAACAATCATCATAAGCACACCAAAATGCACCGGGTCGATGCCAACAGACTGGACAACAGGTACCAGAATTGGCGTGAGTAACAACACGATAACGGTGCCTTCCATCAGCATACCGATAAAGAGTAAAAGCAGCAGGCAAAGCATCAATACCAAAAGCGGCTGGCTGGTTAAATCGCTGACTGCCTGCGCCAGTGACACCGGTAATTGCTGATAGGCCACAACGTAGCCAACCACACCGGCACTTAAAATAATCAGCATGATCATGCCGATATCATCAATGCTGCTTTTTAAAGAATTGAATAAGCTGGATAGGGTTAATTCCCTGTAACACCAGAACCCAATTATGGCGGCATATACCACTGCGAACGCGCCGGCCTCAGACGGGGTAAATATTCCAAACCGAATTGTGACAATTAGAATAACCGGAAACAACAGCGCCCACTTACAGTCATTCATAGACACCAGGACCTGCTTCAGGTTTGGCCGCTTTTCATCTTCAGATTGTCCGGGATAATGTTTTTTCACCTGAAAAAAAACGGTTAGCATAAGTGTCAGCGTCAGCAGAATGCCGGGAACGATTCCGGCAATAAACAGCTTTCCAATCGATACATTGCCAACAAAGCCGTAAAGTATCAGGCCGATACTGGGCGGAATACATGCAGTGATAAGCGCACTGATTGTAATGATGGCGGCACTGAACCCTTTTCCCAGTCCAGAGTCCTGCATCGGGGTTCCAAGAATACGTGCCTGCATAGCTGCATCCGCGATGGCGGATCCCGATACGCCCCCCATTAGCGCACTCAGGATAATTGTTACGTGTGCCAGACCACCCGCTATCCAGGCCACCAGCAGATTTGAAAAAGCAATTAACCGCTGCGTGATCCCTGAATGGTTCATGATGTGGCCTGCCAGAATAAAAAAGGGCACCGCCAATAACGGGAAGCTTTGACTACTTGCGACTAATCGCTGCACTGCAACAGCCATCGGCAGGCTGTCTGCGACAAGAAAGTAGCTTAGCCCTGCAATTAGCAGACAAAATGCCAGCGGCAAACCGATAGCAAGCAAAAAGAGAAAAAGGAGCAGCATTGTCATAACCCTGTCTCCGCAGGTTCACGGTGATACCGCCCAATAAGGCGTGCACATAGCGTGATGATCATCAAGCCGGCACCTACCGGTACAGATAGCGTTACCCATTGATAACCAATTTCGGTGCTACCCAGCGTGCGCTGTGGGTTTGCCAGAAACAGTTCGATGCCAAACCAGAATAAAACACAAAGAACGGCGATCATCACGACATCTAACACTGTGAACAGAACTTCCCGATACACCGGCGTCAGGCGTCGGGTGATTATATCCACGCAGGCATGCTGACCGTGGTGAAAGGTCTGGTTCGCAGCCAGCATTGCCAGCCAGGCAAAAAGCAACTGGGCGACATCGACAGACCAGATGATCGGATAGCCAACAGAGCGCATAATCGCAGCGCTAAAAACCAGAAATACGATGGCGACCAGCAGTAACACACAGATCCACCGTTCGACACGATTAATCATGTGCATCGCCGGCCTCCTTCAATAGTGCCTGAATATCCTGGAACAGCGCGGAGTAACCCAGATTTTCATACACCACTTCAGTGGCTTTGCGAAACGGTTCGGTGTCGGGTTCACTAATCACTACCCCGCGTGCTTTAAGCGCCTTCTCAATATCCGCCTCTGCGGCGCGCACTTTTTGAGACGCGAAGCGACCTGCTTCCATCGCGGCCTTTGTCACCATCTGTTGCTGCTGCGGGGTAAGTGACTGAAACCAGCGCTCACTTCCCACCAGGCCAGAGATAAGTTGGATATGACCGGTTTTGGTGACATGCGAAATGACTTCATACAATCGTGCGCCCCACATGCCAGTATATTGCGCCTCTGCGGCGTCAATTACCTGCTGCTGTAACCCGCTATAGACCTCCGCCCAGGCCAGAGGGGTTGGCGTGGCACCCATCGCATCGATAGTTTGGATCCAAACCGGTGCACCAATGGTACGCATCCTTGTGCCCTGCAAATCAGAGGGGGTAGCGACCGGGGTTTGCGTCAACAAATGACGCGCTCCCTGCCACCAGTTGAACGAGAAAATGTGCAGGCCATGCCGCGTTGCCAGTTCATCTGCCCAGCAGGCAAACAATTCAGTGCGTGTCAGCTGGTCTATTTGTTCATAGCTTTGAACCAAGTAGGGAGCTCCAAGGATCCCAAGTTCGTTCTGGTAAACCGCCAGTCTTCCGCCATCGGCAAGCACGGCAACATTTGCCCCCAACATCGCCTGCTCAAGCATGTCACTGTCGTTCCCGAGTTGGGAGCCTACAAAGATGCGGATACGGATATCCCCGTCCGACTTGCTCTCTACGTCACTTTTAAACCTGACTAACCCCTCATACATGGGATCATTCGTACTAAGTGAGGTAATAACATTTAACGTTGACTCAGCCGCCGCTGGCAATGATTGCAGCGGTAAAAGGGCAATGACACTCAGAGCAAGTCGTCGCAAACCTGCTTTTGAACATACTCTGAGTGATATGGCGTTAAGACGAAATTCGGGCATAGGTCAAATACGTTATCCCTGGCCAGGGGCATGAGGAAACGACATTTTTTGGTATTCCGCTAACGATTTTTCAGGTTTCGGCAGTCCGTCAGGGATAGGCATACCGGAGAATTGCTGGAAATACAGCACGCAGGCGTTGCGCCACCACAAGGCCTCTTTAACGTGAATATCCATCGCCATCTGAACCTGATGAAACTGCAGTGGATCGATGTGCCCTTCCAACGCGTCCCATTGCTGTTCAAGCGTCTTAACGTCATCTGCCCCCTGATAGTAGCGATGCACCAGCTCGCTCCACAGTGTGCGACCTGATGATGCTATCTCATAGTCCCAGGGTAGATGGTGAAACCAGAGCAGGTATTTTTCAGGCGTTGTCGCAGGGTCGGCTAACTGTTCTCTCAAAGGAGAAAAGTATTGTTCCACCGCATTAACACCCGATGGTGAGCGGTCAAAACCAATACCCTGTTTATCCGCGCGGTGATAATAGACAGAATTCCAGTCAGCACGCCCTAAAAAATCAACCCACGGCGCCGGTCCAAAGTGGTGCCCAGCCCCCATAATGTGATGCAGACCCAGCGGGGTCATGGTATTAACCGTAATCTCATGACTTCTCATCATCATATCTGAGACAGTCAACACTACCTTCGTCTCGTTACTAAGTGTCATACGCACCCAGTCGTTAGCCACAGTTTCGGCAGATACCTGGGGATCCCACGCCATTCTGCCCAGCACATACCAGTTTGACTGTAAAATGATATGCCCTGTCCAGTTCCGATCTGTGCCGATATTGGCAACACCGGCCATGCCCGAAATCCTGTTATCGAAAAGGCTGCCATCCACCACTTTGGCGACAGTCGACCCCTCCCCTCTTGCAAAGGTGTCAGCTTTCAATACTTCCTCGTACATTGGCCCCAGATAAACAAAATGCGTACTGAATCCCAGGTACTCCATTGTCACCTGAAACTCCATCATTAAAGGCGTTTTGGGCATGGCACCAAACAACGGGCTGAAGGGTTCGCGAGGCTGAAAGTCAATCGGTCCGTTCTTCACCTGCACCAGGACATTCTCTTCAAATTGGCCGTCCAGCGGTTTGAATTCGGAGTACGCCTGTTTCGAGCGTTCTTCATTTTTCTCATTGGCATACACAAAAGCACGCCACATCACGGTACCGCCATGAGGTTTTAACGCTTGCGCCAACATGTTAGCGCCCTGTGCGTGAGTTCGACCAAAGTCTCCTGGGCCAGGCTGACCTTCCGAATTAGCTTTCACTAAAAAGCCACCGAAGTCAGGAATTTCCTGATAGATTTCCGCCGCTTTGGCATTCCACCACTGTTTTACCTCTTCATTTAGCGGGTCAGAGGTAGCCAGCCCTCCAATGAGTTGCGGTGAACTGAATTTGACCGACAGAAATACTTTGATGCCATACGGACGGAACAAATCTGCCAGTGCTTTTACTTTCTCAAGATAATGTGGAGTCAGGATCAGCGGATCCGCGTTGACGTTGTTTAACACCGTGCCGTTGATACCAATCGACGCATTTGCCCGCGCATAATCAATGTAACGCTGATAGCGGTACTCGGGAAGTTTGTGCCAGTCCCAGATTGATTCACCTGCATAGCCACGCTCGACATGACGGTCGAGGTTGTCCCAGTGATTCAAAACGCGCAAATCAATATCTGGCTTTGACGATATCGCAATCTCATCCAGTGACTGATGCGTTTGTATCTGACGCAGCAATCGGTAGGTACCATAAAGTGCACCGACATCGGAATTTGCCAGAACCACGATTTGTGAGGTATCACCCGATACGAGTTGTTGTACCAGATACCCCTCGTTGCCCACGGCATCCAAATCTAGGTTGTGGGACCTGGCGATGGTTGCCGCTTTACTTCCGCTGACAACAACCAGCGAGGCTTCGGATTCGGCCACTTGTTTAGCCTGTGACAGTAATCCACGTAGTGCGTAATTAAGCTCGTCGCGGATAATTTGCATCGTGCCAGACTCGCCACTGACGTAAAAATCTGCAACTTGTCGGGTGTAGGCTTGCTGCAGCTTTTTGTTGCTGACGAGATCGTATTTCAGCCACAACCGGTAGCCGTCTTCGCCTTCTATAATTGAAGACGCAACACTACCTGCCGTGAACAACAGTAACCCCAGAATCAGGATAGTTTTCATTGTTACCCTCTTACTCAGACAGCTCTGCAACCCAGTTACAGAGCTGTACATTGAGAATAGTAATTAAAATGCGCCTCTCAGCCCTACAGTGTAAGTGGCTCCCGGGTAGAATGCGTTAAACGCGATCCCCGTGTGTTCGTGCCAGTTACCTACAGGTTCGTTGGTCAGGTTATACGCATCCAGCGTTAACGTCATGTCCATGTCCACCGGCAGGTTATAGCTGGCTGACAGATCAATTTGCGTACGGTCGAAAGAAAAGACTTCCTTGCCCTGGGTATAATAGCTGGCAGCCCCATCTTGGTGGTTAACAGTTAACCGTGTCTGGAAGGTTTCGTTCTCGTAAAAGAGCGTGCCGTTGTAACTCAAATCAGAAATACCGGTTATGATGGCGTCATCGTCACTGGCATCCTGGCGAATAGTAGTCGCACTGATGTTAAAGCCAAGTCCTTCAACCACGATATCCAGTGGTTGTACCCAGACGGCTTCAAATCCACTTAGTGTTGTCGCGCCATCAATATTGTTCCGGGTATTCACCGTAGTGGTACACTGCGAGGGTCCGCCACATTCAAGTAATGCCTGCTGACGGTCTGCACCAATATCATTAATATCAATGCCATACCGGCCTAAGTCTTCAAAGGCCACCGTGATACTGTCTGAGCGGGTAAAACCTGTTACTTCTTTCTCAAAGAAGGTCAGGCCAATGTAGCCAAGCTCAGAAAAATACCACTCGCCGCCAATATCGAAATTGGTCGCTTCGAAGGGGGACAGGTAAGGATTACCCGCTCTCACGGTTTCAATACCTGAACCACCCCAAGAAGCATTGGGGAAAAGGTCAGACGGGTTTGCACGTGTCAGGCTGCGCGAAGCACTGGCACGGATTTTCACATCTTCCATGGCGTCATACACCAGGCTCAGTGAAGGTAATAGCTTGCTATAGCTTGTGCTGGTGCTGCTTTCCGACGTTGCTACGCTTTGTTCCGTATCTACCCAGCGCACACCGGTATTCACTCGCAGAAGCCGCCCTGCTATCTCAGTTTCTGCATTCGCTTCTATGTAAATGCCCAGAACTTCTTCGTTTATATCACCCACCGTGGCACCAAACTGATCGCCTTGTGAAGGGATGGCTTCGAAGCTATCGTAATTTGTCGCGTCCTTGATGCGGTTCCAGTCAACCTGTGCAATACCGGTATAGCCACTGTATCCGCTGATGCCAGTACCTAAATCATTGACCAAAGAGGGCATAAGGTAGTCGGCGAAATTACCATAGGCCGCAGAGTTCATCACATTATTTTCTGTAAACTCGGCGGTGCCGCCAAAAGCATCCATGTTGGAAGTATTTTCATCCCAGGCGATACCGAACTTGAAGCCGTTGTAATTTGGCGCTTCGCCGTAGGCGAAATCAAGGTGGAAGCCTTTCGTCTCGGTTTCACGATGATTCCGCTGAATGCGGAACATATCGCCGAATTTTTCATCTTCGCTTATTACACCGTCTTTGTTTTGGTCATATTCCTGCTGCCACGTCCAGCCAATGGTGGGATCTGCCGGGTTTTCACTGAAATTGAAACTTGGCACATCGCCATTAGTAAACTGCATAGTGCCGCCCGGCGACATATACAGTACATAAGGCTCGTCACGATCAAACTCTGATTTGGTTAAGCTGGCCGACACATCCACAGTCAGCATGTCTGAAGCTATCCAGGACACACTTGGCATGATGCTGTAAAAATCCAGATCCTCCTGGTAATCATGAGACCCTACCCAGATATGTGAGTTATAAAACGTGCCGTCTGTCACGTAGCCGTTATTATCGACGGTGACATTTTCCGGAATAATTGCCGCGCCCTGGTGCAGATAGTTTCGTCGGCCCCACCACATGGCTTCTGTTCTCACAAAGTCCTTAGATGCCTTCGCGTACATAGTATCCAGCACAGCATCAATGCTGTCATTTGGACGATACTGCAACGAGATGATGCCAGATACGCGATCGCGGCTGCCATAAGTAAACATTGGACGGCCGAGATAAGGGAGTAATGCCTTGTCGAGCGTATCTGCATCCAGCCCCGATGTTGCTACCGGATCAATCGGGTCTCCGACATTTACACCGGGGTTAGCTGCAGCGTAGTCTGCCGTCGCTTCCGGACTCCAGAAAAAGTGATTGAGCCCCTGACTGCCATCAACACAGCCTGACGCCGTATGTTCAGGGTTATTCCACTGCGCAACACACCCGTCAGTGAACAGCGCAACGGCCTCATAGCCATCAACGCGAGATTTGGTATTCGCGCCGGCTACGCCCACAAGTACACCAAATTTATCGTTGAAGGTGTTTTTATAAATGGCCGAGTAACGAGGGCTGATATCGCCGCGAAGATCACCATACGCGCCTTCTAACGAATATTTGAAGGTTTGATTGCCTGCATCGAACGGGCGCGCGGTGCGCATATTTACAAAGCCTGATACTCCGCCTTCGAGCTGATGGGCTTTCGCAGTTTTAGAAACCGTCAGGCTACTGAACAATTCTGTGGGAAAAATATCAAGATCCACTTCCCGGTTTCGGTTTCCCGACCCCAGACTGCCGTCTGAGGCGATAGCAATAGAATTGCCGTTCAGTGCGATTTTGGTGAAACTCGGCCCCAGCCCCCTAACAGAAATTTGCTGACCTTCCCCGGTCACTTCCCGGTTTATTTTAACGCCGGGAATGCGGCTTAGTGATTCGGCGAGATTCTGGCTCGGCATTTTGCCGATATCATCCGCGAATACTTCATCAACAAACCCCTGGGAATCCCGCTTGGCCACTGTTGAGTTAAACAAGCTTCCACGGTAGCCACGAACTTCAATAACTTCCGTTTCCTGTGCTGGTTCCTCTGCCTGCTGCGTCTCGTCTTCCTGCTCCTGAGCGTTTGCTGAGTTCATAGCTGTTACTACTGCCAACATCAACAGACCACGTTTACTTAGCGAAAAAGTCTTCCGTGTGTTCATACTTAACCCCTTGCCTATCGCATCGAACGGTATAGAAAGTGTCGACAAATGACCGGCTCAAAGAAGGTCGAATCGACACATGAATACTTGTATACAACTTAAATTTCGAGGGCACTATAACGGGACGATTTCTGCGCGACCAGCGAAAATGCACATAATTTTAACAATTGATAAAAATCATAAAGGCGATGTAACTTTTGAATAACAAATGAACGCGTAATGCGTTGATATTTTGCTTCTCCTCTTTATATTTTTAGTTGCAGTCAAGGTGGGCGCTGCAGTCATTAATGTAAGGGAATGGGTTAACGTATAAGCGCTGACGTGCAAAACTAATTCTGAAACCAGACATCAGGCGATAATAGATGATTAAGAAAATGCGGGTTGTTACTGGCCGTGACATAATGTCAGTTTTAGCGGTGTAATAGTGAAAGTGAAAAAGAATAACGCAACAGTGACTGCTGCAGATATCCAGCTATCCTATCACCAGTCTACCTCTGACCAGCTTTTTGAATATTTACACGATGAAATCGTAAATATGGCTATCGAGCCAGGCTCAACCATGTCTGAGAACAAACTTGCCGCGAAATTTGGCGTCAGCCGCACACCGGTAAGAGAAACTATCGCGAAACTGGTGTCATTAGGTTTTCTTGAAGTCCGGCCCCAGCGCGGTACATTTGTTTCTAAACTGAGTATTTCCAAAATTGTAGAGGCCCGCTTTATTCGAGAGGCACTGGAAGTTGCGGTTGTTGCCTATTGTGCAGAGCATGCCAGCGATACGCTGATTGCTGATTGTGAAGCGCTTATCGAAAGACAACGTGAGGCTGCAAGCGAGTTAAACGCGTTGGAATTTCAGCGCCTTGATGATGATTTCCACCAGACGCTTGCCGATTTTTCTCAGTACAAACGCGCTGCCAGCCTGATTCAATACGAAAAAGCACACATGGACAGGGTCAGGAATCTCAGTCTGAAGGAGTTTGGGGGGCAATATGACAGCGTGCTCGAGCAGCATACGGCGATTGTTGAAGCACTCAGAGCACGCGACCCAGCGGCAGCCCGCGAGGCCATGAGTAGTCACCTTCATCTGATCCTGCAGGTATTGCACGCGGTTAAGTCTCGCCACTCAGAATTTTTCGAAGAGAGCGAGTAACCGGGCGAGCGGGTTTTCTCATTCAGACTACGAAGCTAAACGAACCGCAAACTTTGTTCATAAACATATCAGATGAGCGTCAGACAAGCTGATTCGAGTCATACGTTAACGTGTGTCAATGCTGGAAGTTGCCGACCACCCTTCAGCACTGGTTGCCGTTACTGTAAAGTGCCCAGGCTCACCTTTGTTTGCTTTCACAATCGCAAGTACCTTCCCGCTGAAGGCTTTTCTTGTTACAGAAGGAAACGGCGTGAAATTGGTTGGGTCGCCATTATCTGTGGCGATAATGGTGGCATTCCCGTTCACTGAAAACGTAACTTCATTAGTGGCCTGGGGAACCGTTCTGCCTTGCTTATCTGTCACTTCAACAGTGATGAAGGCCAGATCCTTGCCGTCAGCATCAATGACATCCCTGTCCGAGATGATTTTTAGCCCGGCCGCTTTTCCGGTTGTCTCAATGACTTGTTTTGCCCATGCTTTGCCGTCTTTATAGGCTACCGCTTTCACTTCGCCCGGTTCATAAACGACATCATCAAAGCGCAGACGGTATTCGTATTGTTCCTTTTTCTCGCGCCCCTGTGATTTGCCATTTATAAACAATTCGACTTCGTCGCCTGAGGTAAATATATGTACAGGTGTTGTCTTGCCTTCCCTGCCACTCCAATTCCAATGCGGTAAAATATGTACCATTGGCAATTCAGGACGCCACTGACTTTGGTAAATATAGAACCGATCTTTTTTAAATCCTGCCAGATCGATCATGCCTGAATATGAACTGCGTGAAGAATAGTAAGGCGTAGGTTCTCCGAGGTAATCCCAGCCATTCCAGACAAACTGACCAGCCACATAAGGATATTTGTCCATATACTTGAAGACTTTATCTGCCGAAGAGCCAAAGTCGACAGCATGAAGTTCATAAGCGCTGACATGGTGTGTAGATGAGTCGCCGCCAAGGCCATCCCGCACTGGCGCACTACTTTCTGAGGTCACCGGAAACAGGTAGATACCCCGTGAACTAAATGCTGATGCGGTTTCGCTGGATAAAATAACTTTATCAGGATGCGCCTCTCTGAACACCGGATAGGAAGGAGGCGTTCTGATCCTTTCCGTTCCTTCAAATTCCGGCCGCTGACGAATGCCTTCGCCTTGATAATTCAGACTGATTAGATCCATTGCGGCACTGAAAGGAAAATCTGCCTTCGCCCAGTTCATCGAGGCGGTGACCGGGCGTTCAGGATCTTCTTGTTTAACAATCTCCTTTAGCCTTAACGCAATATCTGCGCCTTCCTGCCCTGTATATTGCTCGCCAACTTCGTTACCGATATACCACATGATAACCGAAGGATGATTGCGATCACGTCGCACGAGGGCTCGGAGATCCTGCTCATGCCAATCCTCGAAAATGAGATGAAAGTCCAATGGGGTTTTCTTTTTATACCAACTGTCGAACGATTCATTTAACACCAAAATTCCCATCCGGTCTGTCAAAGAGAGTAACTCAGGTGCTGGCGGATTGTGGTCGATTCTGATGGCATTCACCCCCATTTCCTGTAAAAGTTGAAGCTGTCTCTCTGCTGCCCGGGTATTAAACGCCGCGCCCAGTGCGCCCAAATCGTGATGCTGATTTACTCCCTGCAGCCGGATATGTTCGTTATTAACAATCACGCCCTTATCCGGGTCAAATTTCAAATCCCGAATACCAAAATCTGTTTTATACTGGTCCAGCAAATCTCCCTGCTCGAACACTTTGGTAATCACTGCATAGCGGTGTGGAGTCTGGGTAGGACGAGGCCCCCACAACTTTGGATTTTTTAAAGTCAGGCGACTAGTCCACACATTCGACTTATTGTCGTCTGACTGTGCAGTTGCCTTAGGAAAGGACGATACCGGTTCACTCTCAATCCGGCCTTTATTATCCAGTCTATAAAGAGTATTGGTTATCGTCAGCTGGTTCGAGCTTTCCAATTTATCGTCTATCGAGACCGTCAATGTGATATCAGCAGATTTTTCGCTGACATTACTGGTTCGGATTTGCGTGCCCCAATGACTGACATGCACAGAATTTGTTTTCACCAGCCAAACGTTACGATAGATCCCTGCACCAGGATACCACCGGGAGGACTTTGGTGGATTATCCAGACGAATGGCCAGCTGATTAGTGCCACTACGCTTAATATATGGCGTCAAATCCAGCCGGTAGGAACTGTATCCATATGGCCAGCCACCGACCAGATGCCCATTAAGCCACACCATTGAATAAGACATTGCGCCATCTATATCCAGATAAATTTGCTTTTGGCTATCGCTTTCATCGAGAGAAAAGCTTTTTCGATACCAAGCCACGCCATGGGACGGTAGTCTTCCCATCCCACCGCCAACCTCAGGATTCTCACCACTGAAAAACGGGCCTTTTATAGCCCAGTCGTGGGGTAAATTAACGGTTTTCCATCCTGAATCATCAAAGTTTTTCTGCACGAACGGAAAATCATGACCGGGGCTTCCTTCTGGGCGGGAATAGCGACGTTCTGGCTGACGAATAAACGCGTTGCCGGTTGGCATAATCCATGGCTTCAGTACGCGTTGCTTGCTGCTATGCCTTACTGCGTCTGTGGGTTTGGCGTCAGCAGCCTTATTATCGTTGAATCCTTCGACCAAGGGCCGTGAATCATACTTCAGGTTATCCGCTTCGGCCATTGTCTCGTATTTGAAAAATTTCCAGCCTTCATTCAGTGAAATACGTTCCCGTTGTTGGGCCTGAGTGTCAAACGCATTGGTAATGAGAATACTGACCAATAGCAATTTGGAAATGATACTTTTCATACGTCTACCTCACCCAACTTGTATACAAGACTGCTAACGCTAGTCGCAAAACTGAACAATGTAAAAGCAAACTGCATTTTTAATAACAGGAAAACCAAATATCACAACCAGCAAGTGATGCTGCGTTAACAAGGAAAAACTTTTTGTCTGACAACCTCTACCGCGCTACTCTGCGTTTAAAATGGGACTGAATCCAACAACTGCCTGAAATGACAAAACGACCTACTATTAACGATATTGCTGAAAAAGCGGGGGTTTCTAAACGCACCGTTTCACGGGTTATCAACGGCGCAACAAACGTCAACGCGAAGACGCGTGAAAAAATTCAGCAGATCATTGGTGAAGAAGGCTTTTCTCCGGACAAGAAAGCCCGCGGGCTGGCGTCAAGGCGTTCCTACTTACTGGGCATTATTTATGATAATCCGGGTACGTTTTATATTGATCAGGTGCAGGATGGTGTTTTGCAGGTTATTACTGACCGTGGTTATGAACTAATTGTCCACCCATGTGATTATCGCGATGCCGGATTCGTTGAGAACTGCATGGAGTTTACTAAACGTTCAAATGTTGACGGGGTTATTGTGCTGCCCCCTGTGTCGGAATCCTCAGCGCTGGCAAGTGCGCTCAGGCAACAGCACGTTGACTATGTTCGAATGGCTTCGGTAGCACTGGATGATCCAGAGAAGATGGTGATTTCTGATGATCGCGCCGCTATGCGTGAAGTCGCAGATTATCTGGTCTCTGAAGGACATCATGACTTCGCTGTCATCTGTGGTCCACAAGGTTTTTCATCTACAGCTGAGCGTCTTGAAGGTTTTTGTCAGGCACTGGAAAGACATGACATTACGCTCCCACTAACGCGAATTATCGAAGGGAACAATACGTACGAAAGCGGCATAACGTGTGCTAGAGAGTTGCTACAGCTTACGCCAAGGCCGGGCACCATTTTCGCCAACAATGATGAAATGGCGATCGGGGTAATCCGGGCAGCCTATGATATGGGTATCGCAGTCCCAGACTCGCTTCGGGTTATCGGCTTTGATGATAACCTGATGGCCGCCAGAATCATTCCGTCTTTAACGACAGTGCGCCGCCCGGTGGCAGAAATGGCAGCGATGGCTGCCCGAAAATTGCTGGCCCGGATAGAAGGTAACACTGCTGACAATACATCGACTCAACCTGTAAAAGCCTCCTTAATCGTGCGTGAATCCACCGGCAAACACTAAGATTTTTCTTGATCGGAGTTTTCTCAGCCCCTATTATGCCACCGGTGGCATTAATGAATATGTTACGCTTTTTGCCTAACTCAACCAGCAATGCGAGGACGTTATGGAACCGATTTTATTGCACGAAGACAGACTTTTCCCGGTCGATAAGTACACCCGTGACGTGGCAAGAGCGCTTTATCAGTCTGTCAGAGACATGCCCATTATCAGTCCGCACGGCCATACCGATCCTCGCTGGTTCGCGAATGACGAAAACTTTACCAATGCCACCGAGCTTTTCATTACGCCTGATCACTATGTTTTCAGAATGCTGTACAGTCAGGGCGTAGGACTGGACTCGCTTGGGATTGCGAGGGTGGACGGAAAACCTGTAGAGCAGGATCCCCGCAAGGCGTGGCAACTATTTGCAGACCATTATTATCTGTTCGCTGCCACTCCTTCCAGACTCTGGCTGGACACTGTGTTTCATGATGTTTTCGGCATGCAGGAAATGCTTTGCAGCGAAAACGCGATGGCATACTACGACCATATTACCGCAGAGCTTGCCACCTCGAAGTTCAAACCCCGAGCACTGATGGACAAGTTTAATATCGAACTGATTGCCACCACCGAAGGTGCCCTTGATCCATTAACACACCATAAAAAATTACAGGGCTCTGGCTGGGAAAAGCGGGTGATTACGACTTTCCGCCCTGATGACGTAGTAGATGCATCCCGCGATGACTTTGTGGAAAACATTGAAAAGTTAGGTGCGCTTACTGGTGAAGACACCAGCTCGTGGACAGGGTATCTCAATGCGTTGAGACAGCGTCGTGAGGTATTCAGGGCACACGGTGCGACAGCCACTGACCACGGACATCCAACCGCAGCGACCGCCGATTTGTCGCCGGGCGAATGCGAAGCCCTGTTTGGGAGAGTACTTGTCCGGCAAGCCAGCAAAGCAGACGAAGAACTATTTCGCGCTCAGATGCTAACGGAGATGGCGGGGATGAGCGTGGAAGATGGCATGGTGATGCAAATTCATCCAGGCTCGCACCGCAGTCACAACCAGCCGCTTCACAGACAATTTGGCAATGACAAAGGACACGATATTCCGGTAGCAGTGAACTTTGTCGATGGCCTGAAGCCCTTGCTGAATAAGTACGGGAATGAACAGAGTCTGACTATTATTTTATTCACCCTGGATGAAACCACTTACTCAAGAGAACTGGCTCCGCTGGCTGGTCATTATTCCTGTCTGAGGCTGGGTCCGGCATGGTGGTTTCACGACAGTCCTGAAGGCATGTTGCGTTTTCGCCATCAGGTGACTGAAACGGCGGGATTTTTTAACACTGTTGGGTTTAACGACGATACCCGCGCCTTTCTTTCGATTCCGGCCCGACACGATGTTGCGCGACGCATTGACTGCCGGTTTCTAGCTCAGCTGGTTGTCGAACACCGACTTAGTGAAAATGAGGCCTTTGATTTAGCCCGACGGCTAACATATCGGTTGGCCAAACAAGCGTATAAGCTGGAGGCATAATGTCCAGACTGTCTTATCGTACGCTAAGCCACTTACCTGATAACGTCATCACTGCCGACGTCGCGCCAGCGTCAGTGCAAGTCGGGATCGTCCACCTTGGTCCCGGTGCGTTTCATCGCGCGCATCAGGCTATGTACACACAACAGGCGGATAAAGACGGGTGCTGGGGGATCAGCGCAGTTTCGCTGCGAAGTGGTCAACTCAAGGATGCGCTACAGCAGCAAAATAATCTGTACACATTGATGATCCTGGACGATAAGCCGCAAACAGTCATTGTAAGTGCATTAAAGGAAGTGCTGGTTCTTGAGCAAGATCGCGCTCAGGTAATGGCCAGAATGACATCGCCTCAGACCCATATTATATCGCTGACCATTACCGAGAAAGGCTATTGCCTGAATAATGACGGCAGTTTGAACCTCGAGCATCCGGACATTCGTCACGATTTGGCTCATCCCGATAACCCGATTTCCGCAATAGGCCTCTTAACTGTGGCACTGAAGCAGCGCAAGCACACAAATACCGGAGACATCACTGTTATCAGTTGTGATAATTTGCCAGATAACGGCGACACGCTGCGCGGCGCTGTGACCTTGCTCGCTGAACAGTCAGATAAGGCACTCAGTCAGTGGATAGCGGATACCATTTGCTTCCCGAATACCATGGTCGACAGTATCACACCGGCCTCCGATGACGCCTTGCAAAAGGCAGCAGAACAAGTCACAGGGCTGGAAGATGCTTGGCCTGTGCAGCGAGAGGCATTTACCCAGTGGGTGATCGAAGATAAGTTCAGCGGTCCACGTCCCGACTGGGAAGCGTCGGGCGCTATCATTACCAATGATGTTCAGGTTTTTGAGAAAGCCAAACTTCGTATTTTAAACGGTAGCCACACCGCACTGGCTTATCTCGGATCGCTTTGTCATTTAAAGACCGTTTATGAAGCGGTATCTCACGAAGCGATGTACACGTTTCTCAGTAAACTGCTTCACGATGAGGTCTTACCAACCATTACTGCCAGCGAGGCGCTGAACCCACAGCAGTACGCCGCCGACATTCTGAAGCGCTTTAACAACCAGCACATTCATCATTTATTGTCTCAGATAGCCTGGGATGGCTCGCAAAAGCTGCCTCCCCGGATTCTGCAAACTGTGAAGGATAATCTGGCCGCAAACCGCAGCATTGCCTTGTTATCAGCCACCGTGGCAGCCTGGATCCTGTTTGTCGTTCGGGCCAGTCAGTCTGATACTAAAATTATCGACCCGATGGCCAAGACGCTGCATGAATTGGTAAAGACGCACAAAGGACACCTGACAACGATTACAGACGCACTGTTGGATGATGAGCGTATTTTCGGTGAGCTGTCGCAACATCCCACGTTTCGCGAGACCGTTCATAAGCAGATGGCAATCGTTGCGTCGATTGACAGCAAGAACGTTTCACAGCAATTGACCGCATTGTGTCAGTAAGCTCTGCTCACGTTTAAATCAAACCCGGAATCTGTGCCATGAACCATATTGTAATATTCGGCGAATGCATGATAGAACTGGTAACCCAGTCGGCAAGACACCTTGTTAAAAATTTTGCCGGAGACACCTTCAACACGGCCATTTATCTGAAGCGCTGTGCGCCGGATTTGCAGGTCGACTACCTTACTGCAATTGGCAATGATGCACAGAGCATCGAACTTTACGACTTCATGCAGCAGGAAAACCTTGGTATTGATTGGGTAAAACGCTCGGAGAGTCGGCATCTGGGGCTGTACATGGTGCATACCGACGAGACTGGTGAACGCACCTTTACATACTGGCGTAGTGAATCGGCTGCTACCCAAACCATGAATCTGTGTACGTCACCACTGCCAGATACCGATCTATTTTATTTAAGCGGAATTTCTGTGGCTATACTGGGTGATTCGCAGCGCCATGCGCTGATAGGTAAGCTCGACGACTTACGCCGCAGGGGATCCAAAATTGCTTTTGATCTCAACTATCGCCCGGCACTTTGGAAAAATAGCACTGAGGCCAGGGAATGGGCAGATCGCCTCTACGGAATGGCCGATATCGCGCTCTCCGGCGTGGATGATCACGCCCAGCTTTATGCGCATCACGCTGTGAGCGATATCGTTGCGCACCTGTCTCAGTTTTCAATTGATGAGAAAATTATAAAAAATGGCGCTTCAGGACTCGTTGTCAGTACACCGGACGGCAACTGGTCGGTGCCGGTTAAGCCGGCTCGTACCGTAGTAGATACCACCGCGGCAGGCGATGCGTTTAACGCTGGTTACCTTGCGGCCCGCGCTAAAAAGATGAGTGCAGTTGAAGCGGCGAAGTACGGCGCAAAACTAGCAGCGTTTGTTATTGGATACCCTGGCGCAATTACCCCACCGGAAGAGACGTTGCCGGCAATGTAAACGCTATTGTTAGCTATCCGGTAATTACCATCCAACACAAAATAATCAGTAGCGGGCTGTGCCGATTACGTCATCTCAAAAAATAGTGTCGCCCGGCTCAGATGCACACATTGCGGATATCCTTTCCGAAGTGCTAAAAATAGGCATCTATGCCACTTGATTTATTATCGCTCCAGCTTTACATCAGGAATTATCGCTAACAAGTCTGTTACGCCAACGTCTACACCCAATTGAGATAATAAGGTTGTTACCTGGCCTCGATGATGAGTTTGGTGATTAAAGAAATGCAGCATGATATGGCCCAGACATTTTTGATATACAGTTCCGGCGGTATTTACGTAAGCCAAGGAGCTCTCCAAAGTCTCATCTGAAAGCTCTCCGACAAGTTGTTTAATAACGATATCTAACAGATCCCTTTCTCTTTTTAAAGTTTCTATATCTTGGTACATAACAGTGTTTAGCTTTTGGGGAACTGGTCTTGTTGCTATATCCTGTAAAGAAGAAAGCCGGTTAGGGTGCGCAGCGATGCGCTTAAGCCAAATCATATCCGCCACTAAAATATGATTAAGCGTTCCCAAAACAGAGCCGAAAAACGCCCCCGTATCTTTTTTTAGATCTCTGTGGCTCAATTGAGATGCAGCATCATAAATAGAATTATTCATCCATTCATTGTAATCGGCCATCAGTAGGAAATTCGTTTTCAGAGTCATTCCAATTTCTCAGAGGTTTCGGCTGAATTTTTCACCAGCGCTATTATTGAAAGCAATTTGTAAGCGCCTGGCGTAGATCTTCGGCTCTCCCACTTTAAAAGGGATGAACCGTCTCAGGAAGGTGATTACTTACCAAGCGCTTATCAAACATGATTTCAGGCCATACGGGTAATACAAACTTATAACACCAACCCAATGCTTGCTGTGTCAAAAAAGCGCGCAGATGTACACAAGTTAACACCTACACTCATCATTTATAAAATGACATTTGTGATAAGTTCAGCTTATTCCCCACCTCATAGATATATCGTTTAAGTTTCGCACGGCGGGTTTTATGAACAACATCAGCTCGATTCGTTTTAAACACAGGTATACCCAATCCAACTTTATCTTCAACTCTCATTCTCTTCTTTCCCATTGGTGAAAAACAACGCCATTATTTCGTCATTCACTTTACTTCTCCAACGATCAAACCTAACTTGTTACATAACTTATTCTTATAGTTGGCAGACTATGGACAAACGACTGCGTTGGCTTAATAATTTACTTTGCTTTGAAGTTGCTGCACGACATCAGAGCTACAGCAGAGCCGCAGAGGAGCTGTTTATTTCACAGGCAGCTGTCAGCCAGCAGATGCGGCAACTGGAGAGTAATCTTGGGGTGACTTTATTTACCCGTAAAGCTCGTAAGATGGTACTGACAGAGCGTGGTAAAACTTTGTTTTTCGCTTGTCAAAGCGGATTTAATGAGGTCATTAACGGGCTGAATCAAATTCAGGAAGCCCCCCTGGAGGGCGACTTAACAGTGAGTTCTACACAAGCCTTTTGTGCATTGTGGCTGGTTCCCAACTTACATTCTTTTGCCAGTATTCATCCTGACATAAATATAAATGTATTAAGCTCCAATCGAATTGTTGATTTCAATGAGGGTCATGTAGACCTTGCGATTCGTTTTAGTACGTCAACAAGCCAGCTACAACATCCTTCTTTAGTAATTGAGCGCATTGCGGAAAATTCTGTATTTCCCGTGTGTTCACCTTCTTTTATGGAGAAATGCGCTCTGAATACACCGGAAGACTTTATTGGTGCACGGCTATTTGGACTCACTTACGAAGATAAAGTGAACTGGGAAAGCTGGTTTGAGCATGCTGACGTTGATTTAACAGCGATAAGTCTTAAGAAAACAGCGTATACATCCAGTGATCTTGCATTAAGCGCGGCATTAGCGGGCCAGGGAGTTATGCTGGCCTCAGATATAATGGTTGCGCGTTATGTACGATCTGGTGAACTGATTGTACCTATCGATCTCCCCCATCCACTTCGCTGGAAGTCCCACTTGGTTTACTCAAAGTTTTCTCCCAAAGAGAACCGCATAAAGCTATTTTGCGACTGGATAAAAGCCGAAATGCCATTTAAAACGCCAGTTACCTCTTTGGATGAGTGGAGAGCTAGACTAGGGGATACTGAGGCCCTGTGACTTGAAATACGGGTCATTCTAATCCTGATGGCTCTGGCTGGTTCGCAATTTAGAACCACAGCTCAAATGACCGGATTAATCCATTTTCTCAGTGCATTACCGGTACGTGGATGCCAGCGAGCTTTGAACGTCTGAAAGCGGCGTGCACCGACACCGGTTAAACAATTACTAATTGTACTTCCGGATTGGACAGTCACTCCACACACATAGGCACTTTAGGGTGATTGTCTTATTTTGTCTGCACTCGCCGTCTATTAAAACATATCGAAACGAATGACTCTGCCCAGATGGGGCTGATCGCCAGTCATATAAAGCGTGCGAGTTATCCTCGCCGCATCACCAAATCCATAACCAGGGCTAAGTTTCATCCAACCGGTTTGAGGATCGACAAGTGCAGCCAAAAATTCAGCCTGAGTTGCTTCGTAACGTCGATTTAATTCATCCATACCCCAGTCCTGAATACGTTTACGAATTTGATCCGGAGCGAAGTAAGGCACAGGTTCAGGATTATATTTATGCTCGTTCGACAGGTATTCTGTATTGGTCGCTGAGCCAGCGTAACAGTCATATTTAAGTTGTTCTCCAAGGTGTTGATGAATACTCAAGCGAAGACTGCTGCTGCCCGAGAAATCGACGTAAACATAAGGCTCGTCCGTAGATAGCGTGCTGAGTTCCTCGTATGTCACGGTGGAGTCGTACAGACCTGTGCTTTCGACAAAAGCCTGATTGCTTGCCGAAGTAATACCCACAAAGTGTGAGTGATCGCCAAGCTGGCGACCGCAGTAAACTGTTCCGTAGGCGGTTTTGCTGGACGCGCTGGAAAACAATATTTTTTTAGCGCCGAAGTAATTATTATCATGTAAGAAGTCGGCCAGCATATATGACGTATAGAACAGCGGGCGCATTAACATCTCAGCGTCTTCTAAATCAGGAGTCAGAGTGGGTGTCTGAGCAACACGTATATAGGTGTTGTAGGTAAACGGTAATTCCTTTCTGTGCTCGGAAACCTCTTTAAAGCCCTGCGTATTCACCCGTCCGGCTTTTATCTTTAAGAATTTCGAAATAGGGTAATAGCCGTAAAATCGATCGCCTACGGCAATGCCTTCAGCATTCGTACTATAAACAGTGGCATAACCCCATACCGGCATCTGCCCCCAGCCCTCTAGTTGCGTAGGAAAAAAATCCCAATAGCGCATTGATTCACCAAAGGCGGCATAGGTAATGTTGTTGGTGGTAAGCGCGAAGGTGTCAATGGCTAACAGAGCCTCTCCAGGCTCCAGCGTTAAACTCTGCTCTACGTGGTGAACACGGGTATTTCCAACGTTACTTTTACTGGAAAGAAGACGTGTATTGGTAATTGTCGACATAATCTACTCTCAAAATATCAGAAAAAACATGCAGTAAGGTTAATAGTGCTGGTATGCGAAGTGATTCGAAATTAACACGCCTGAGCAAATCTTCACCAATAGGTACTAATGATGAGGCGCAATAATTTTGAGATGGCTTGCTCTTCATGACGCAGAACGGCGGGACAGAATTCGAACATTCTTTCCGCGTTTACTAAGCAGCAGTGCTATATCGGATAACGCCGGGTATTTGGTGGATTATCGATATCAACAGGTCTTCATCACCGCGTTACTTGAATGCAGAGTCGTCACCTATTCTAATTAATAAAAAAATAGTCTTGTGGGAACGCTGGAGTGTCGATGGATGCCTGTCGAATAGGACAGGAACGTGGGTTTCAATACTCAATGAAAGTCCATTCTATGGAAAGGAGCTGCAATACTCTTGAATTTTCTGCTAAACACCAATTGATGAGAGTTAAACATCACTAGACCAGATAAGGACATCTTGAAGCATCACCGATTATCCGCGAGCTCGCCAGTATTCAATCGCTTTCCTTCTGAATGTGGAATCACTGAAAACTCATCGGTACTGTTAAAAATGGCCGATACGTTGGGTTTAAAATCTTGAATGTGGAAATCGAAAAGTAGGGTTCTGCCTAGTTTTAAGTAAAGGTAAACGGGGGGTGAATGCCCCCCCAACAGAATCTACAGAAATGCCAGCTCTGGGGAAGATGCGAATAAGTCTATACCGAGAGAGCGTATCTAGCTGAAAAATATAAGTTTAATAAAATTTAAACGTTTTTAATTACAGTTTACTTCCCGTTTTCGTCACAGTCATGACGCGTTTATCAGACTTTAAGGACATAGGTTGTGAACATTATTTACCAACATTTTAAACTGAGCACTTTGCTTTTAGTAGCGCTGCTCGTAGGGAGCGGCAAATCATTTGCCGCCGCTGATATCCACTGGAAGAGTGCAACGGTTTATTTTATTCTTCTAGACCGCTTTAAGAACGGCGACAATTCCAATGATTACGCCTATGGTCGGCCTGAAACGCCAGCAAAACTAAGAGGCTTTGTAGGCGGCGATATTAGAGGAGTCATACAGCAACTAAAAAGCGGCTACTTTTCTAAGCTTGGGGTGGATACCCTTTGGTTAACGCCTGTCTTTGAGCAAATCCACGGCGTGGATACAAGTTCGGGGGTCACCTATGCCTACCACGGTTATTGGCCAAAAGATTTTACCCAAATAGACGCGAACTTCGGCACTAAAGACGACTTCAAAGAGTTGGTGACACTTGCCCACAGAAAAGGTATCCGGCTCCTCTTTGATGTCATCATTAACCATACCGGACCGCAAACTACTATAGATGAAGCTTGGCCTGCTTCGTGGGTTAGGACGCGGCCCTTATGTAACTGGAGCAGCTACATACAAAATACTGGATGTGCTCTTGCCACGTCACTAACCGATATGCGGACAGACAGTTCACTGGAAGTTACACTGCCCGACTGGCTGAAGGAAAAATGGCGTGAAGAAGGCCGGCTACACCAAGAGTTAGCTGAACTTGATGACTATTTTGCTCGCACCCAGCACCCAAGGTTACCAAAATATTACCTTATTAAATGGCTATCTGATTGGGTCAGGGAATTTGGACTAGATGGTTTTCGTGTTGATACTGCCAAGCATGTTGAACCCGAAGTGTGGACTGAGCTCAAAGTAGAAGCAGGCCTGGCTTTGGAAGAATGGCGCTCAAAGAATCCGAACCGGATAACACCTGATATTCCATTCTATATGGTGGGTGAAGTAATGCATTGGGGTCTCAAAGGTTTCAAAATCGCAATTGAAGAAACAGGCGAATATGATTTTGGCGATAAGAAAATAAATTACTTCGACTTTAGCTTTGATGGCCTCATAAATATGGGATTCCCAGAACACCTTAAGCTGTCTGCCGCACAGCTATTCGCAGACTATAACCACGCCATGAACAGCGCACCGATGCAATCTTTTGCCACACTGAATTACATCAGCTCACACGATGATCCCGAATCATTTGACCGTGAGCGCAAATTTCCATACCAAACTGCATTCAAATTGATGATGGCACCAGGCGCAGCGCAAATTTATTATGGCGACGAGCTTGCCCGCCCACTGTTGGCTCCCGATGCCGTGGGCGACGCAAGTTTACGTGTGCCAATGAACTGGGCAGACCTTGCCTTACCGACCACACAGCAACTACTTCTGCACTGGCAAAAACTCGGGCAGTTTCGTAATCAATACCGGGCGATCGGTGCCGGCCAGCATACCATGATTAGTGATGCCCCTTATACCTTTGCAAGAGAGTTACAGGGCCATCCGTCCGTAATAATTGCAGCATCGCTACCGAACGGTAAAAAGAATATTCCTGTAGGCGATTATTTTGCAGACGGAAGCTTACTTAGAGATCACTATTCAGGCCAGTCTGTTCAGGTCATTGATGGATCAGTGACCCTGGACAATATGTTCAGCTATGCGTTGCTCGCCGAAAGCACAACTCACTAACGGTCTTTCTTCGGCTGCTGTATAGTCATTGATGTACCCTGATACAAGTTACGATAATTGGGCCTGATGATTTATCGAATAAACGACTGGACGTTGGACTGTCATCTCCGATCGTTAACCAACGGAGATAAAGAGCGGCATATAAGGCCTCGGACGCTAGCCTTGCTGCTCTACTTTATTGAGCACAGAAATGAGCTAATTGCCTCAGAACGCTTACTGGAACATGTTTGGGATGACGTAGGCGTTAGTGATGGTGTGGTTGTCCAGTCTATTCGTGAAATCCGTCAGTTGTTGGATAATCCCAGTGTTATCGTAAACTTTCCTCGCAAAGGCTATCAATTTACTGGCAATGTGGTCAGCGTTGAAAGCACTCGAAAAAAGTATTCTGACATCATTAGACAGCGCCCTTTTGGGTTCTTAACTTTGTTCATTGTGATGTTAGTTGGATTGAATTTGGCAAAGGACATAAATACTAATACGGCAATTACAATTAATAGTCACAGTCAGGCATTTGCGCCATACGAAGCAGCATTGAGCAACGACATGACATCGATGAAACTGCTTCCTAAAAATATCGAAACTTTGAAGCTTGATATATATGGCGATACGGCAGAATTTGCAGCAATTTACTCAGCAAAATTCAATTCACGCGAAATCCAGGGAATTGTTTTTACAGCTTATCCAAAATCTATACCCAGTCAGATTGCCGAAGAGATAGTAAAGCAGTCGAGAGCCCCTAATCCAGCTAACGTTTCTATGTCATGGAACCAAGAGTTTATAGACGCCTTCCTGATTTACGAACGTGACTGGAAGGCTGCTTTGGGCACCCTCGAAAAACTACTCCCTCGTTTCCCTGATAGCCTTCGGCTAAAGTATCTTCTGGTGAAACTCTATATCTGGAATGAGAGCCATTTTAAAGCACAAGAAATTCTAGACAGCATTGTATCTGAGACAACCAATACCTCTTGGCAGATGAGGTTTGGCTACTTGCGGGCCAAGTCACTTTTTGTACGGGGAAAATTTGAAGACGCATTGGCTGTTTTAAGCCAAGCAGAAGAACTTTCAATATCTGAACACGATTGGGACCAACTGGCGTTATTAAGTGATTTACAAGGCGACATTAATTATCAAGCTGCAAAAAATGTCGAAGCGTTGAGGGCATTTCAGAGAGCAGAAAAAATGTACCTAAATCGCGGTAACCAAACGGGCCTGGCTGCAGTCAGACTCAAGATGTCAGTTTTGTATATCGCCACCCAGCAATTCCCCCTCGCTAAGCGGGCTTTTTCAGAAGCCGAAAGGTCAATAGCGCAATATCAAATAAAATTTCTGTATCCTATGCAGACTGAAATATGGGAAGCAAACAGAGCCTACTTAACAGAGGTAAGCAACTAATTAACCGATACTCAAAATTTATATCATCGATTTTTGCGAACACTTGTACACAGCAAGTTTTAGAAGTGAATGCTTCTTAAAATAATTAGGAAACATCAAAAAGGCCCCGCTAATGCGAGGCGTGTAGTTAACTCTGTGCGTAAAAACCCGTCCCTGGTGAGCTGCACCAGCCGCGACTTCCTGTCGCGTCGTTACGGCGACTGCGTTGTGCCACCGGCACAACGGTTCGCCTTCACCCCAGCGGCGGGAACCCGCCTCTGGTTAATACATCACAAAAACAAAAAAGCCCCGCGTTTGCGGGGCTGTTTTGTTTTATGGTGCCCAGAGGCGGGATCGAACCACCGACACGCGGATTTTCAAAGTAACGCTTACTGAAAAACCATTTATATTCAGTTGCTTAAAATTAAAAAATTAAACTTTGCAAATTCTTTGCAAGTGAATGCGGAAAATCGTTGGCAGCGGATACAGGCGACGACCATTATCCGCCTTGGGATAAAAAGGCTCTGTCACGCCCACCAATTGAGACCGCGGTAACAGGTTATCCATTCGGGATAAGAATATTTCTTTAAGGGTTTAGCGGCACTTGCTGAAAAATTCACTATCGCCGAAGGTAAATTATTGGCTCATGGACACGCACCGTGATCAACAAAACCAAGCACACGGTGCACTGAGAAGTCTTGATAACTTGTAGTGGCTTAAATGCCCAGGTTGAGGTATCAACATAGGCAAAAAAAGCGCGTATAAGCTGTAAGCGGGAGAGTGTGGCGGCATTACGGTGAGATTCACCAACTATGAGGCGTTGAAAGTGATGGTAAGGAAAAGACACCTCGCCTGCATTAGGCGAGGTGGCATTAGTTAGAATGTGTAAGTGACACCAAGCGTTGCTGTGGTACCTAACCCTTTAATATTGTAGCCACCATAGGTATACGACTGAGCGCGAGCAGGATAGTAGTCGCTGTTAAACAGGTTTTCGACGCCCATAAACGCGTTCCAGTTGTCAGCGAACTGGTACTGTCCACTTAGGTTAACAATATTGTAGCTCGATATAGGCCCTTGATCACCAACATAGTCGCCGTCAGCATTTGGCGAGAAGCGTTTGCGATCGCCCACATACAGATAGCTAACTGTTAGCGACAAAGTGTCTGATGGCTTCCAATTTACGTTTGCCGTTGCTTTGGGTGGGCTAATTTGGCGAGAGCCAAGGTACACGTCAGCTTCGGTATTTTTCCCTTCAACGTAACTATATGTAGCTACCACGTTGAGCGTTTCTGAAATACGGTAGTCCACTAAGCCTTCGTAACCCCAAATTTCCTGTGGTGCGCGTACAGGCTCATACACACCTGTCACCTCGTTGAAACTATTGGTAGTACCTAATTCAGATGTACTTCTGTAAGCCGCAACTTCAAGGCGTATCTGGTCGAAAAGAGAAGTGAAACCCACTTCGTAGTTATCGATGATAGAAGCTTCAGTTTGAATAAGGCCAATATCATCTACTGTTGCAGCGCGCAGTAGGCGGCCAATGTCAGCGATGTCTGAACCTTGCGAGTAATTGAAGAACGGGCTAAAGCTGTCGCGCCAGTTGTACTTTATCGCAATGTTATAAGTAGTGGCGTCGTAATCTATGGTGTCACCCTTAACTTGAAGAGGAACAGAGCATTGAGTTTCTGAGCGACACAACTTTAGTGTTTCGTAGTCATCAACCGATAAGTCGATGCTTTCCCTTCTCACACCCGCCTTTACAATAACGTCGTCGCGAATTACCCACTTTGTTTGTAAAAAGCCAGCTAAGCTGTCCATTTCCATTTCAGGTACCCACACGCGCCCATCCACCAGCGGCTGTGAGGTGGTGTCTTTCAGTGCGTCGATACCATAAATGAACGTAGCTTCAACACCATCAAAATCAACAGCAGTATTAAATGTCGCGCGAGCGCCGCGCTTTTCAGAGCGAATGATAGACTGGCCACCGTCGTAGCCTTCATCTGGATTAGCTAAGTTAGGTGAAAAGAAAAATACGTTTTCAATATCCTGTGTGTACACATCAAGCGTCATTTCGCTGTTTGCAAAGATATTGCTGTCTGTATATTTAAGGGTGATGTTCTCATTCCCATCAGGCCCCTGAGGTTTCCCGCGTTTTTGCAGAGCTTCAGGTACGTGAATAGCGTAGGTTTTAACACCTTCGTTAATGTCTCCGGGAACATCTGCCAAATCAGTTTTTTGTTGAGAGCTAAAGAAGTTGTAGCTGAACTGAAGACGTTTTTCTTGGTCGAAGTCGTAACCTAATTTGGTAAAGTAATTCTGTGTTTCAGCATCTGACAAACCGTACTGCAAACCTAAAATGTCGCCTTCAGCATCGCGCTGAACGCCGTTTTCCTCGTAGCTGGCAGTAACAAGGTAATCAAAATTCTCCACCTTGCCGTTAATCGCAGCTGAGATACGTGCACCGGCTGACTCTTCAAGCTTCACTGCGCTAAAACGTGAGGACAAACTCACTTGGCCCTCATGCGTGTCTTGCGCCGTCGCTTGCTTGGTAATGTAGTTGATAATACCGCCCGACGCCCCGTTACCATAAACAGACGTGGCGCCCTTAATTACCTCAATTCTAGCAAGCGCACTAGGGTCAATCGTTTTCACACCTAACGAACCATTTCTAAGCGGCGTAGACTGAGGCACGCCGTCAATCATCACAAGCGGAGCACGTCCGCGCAGAGACTGGCCAGTATTGCTTGAACTACCTGTGTCAGGAGCAAGGCCAGGTACCATCTGCGCTAACAAGCTTTGTAATTCAGGGTTCACCTTCAAGTGATCTTCAATCTGTTTTCTGGAAATAACGGTGATCGACGCAGGTACTTCATCAATACTTTCAATCACACGACTTCCAGAAACAATAATGCGCTCCATATCTTTTGGAGCGTCATTAGCTAGGGAAGGAGCACTAACGGCCAGGGCTATGAGCGTAAGCGATGGTTTAAACATAAAAACTCTTTTTAGAAATTAGGTTTAGGAAAGGCGCGTTATACTACAGATGTAAATGCGCAATGTAAACGTAATACGAATGATTATCATTATTTACCCCAAATTCAATAGTAAGCGTAAGATAGTGAAGTATAGATGAGATGAATTTGAAGCCCTTCGCTCTACCTTAGAAGCGCATCATTTGAAATGGCGTTTATACCAAAAATAAAACCCTGTTATCGTAAAAAACGCAGGGAGTAATGCGATAAATAACCAGATAAATTCAAGCACTGGCCCTGCGAAATCACCAATGTGGAATTTGTATTTGAAGTTCCAAACTAGCGTCGCCACATTCGCTTTTGACGCATCGTAATAACCCGTTATTTTCCCATTTGATGGGTTTGCCCATACCCAACTGTAGGCGTGACTTTCACCTGGGTTTTGCATTCTAAACCCCAGATGTTCACTTGGCTTTTTAGGAAAATAAATGCGAAATAATGACGCATTGGGAAACACCTCCATTGCATTTTGGTAGGACTCATCGATAACCACTGGAGCAATATTAGCGTCGTAAGATAACGGCTCTGGAACTGGCCTAGTCTCAACCTTTGTAAAAGTAACGGCTTCCACCACCTGCTGCGTAGCGCTTTTCCAATTAAACGCCATGCCGCTAAAAGCGATGAGTATGAGCGGTATAGCCAAATAAACGCCCAGCACTGTGTGAAGTTGATACATGAGAATTCGAAACTTGGCGCGGCGCTTAATCGCTAAACGTTTTAATCTGTTTTTTGGCTTTACCCAAAGATAAAAACCCACAATCACTTCAAGAAGCAGTACCAAGGCACTTACTGACACCCAATTTCTAAGTGGCCTTTCGTTGTTACCATCTTGATACAACAGCCATCGATGGATAGCCATGGTGAATCCATAAAACGTGCTGTAATAATCGTATCTATGAAGTATTTCGGCCGAGTTAGGGTTTACGCTTATATATTCGCCGTTGTTGAGCTTCGCTTGCCAAGCAAGCTCAGGGTCTGACTCGGGCATTAAAAGCTCGATTTTCTTATCTGTCTGGCTTTCTAACGAGTTCACAATACTGGAAAGCGGTAACAGAAAGCCTTGAGGCTCTATGGTCCACTTTTCTGGCTGTACAAAGGTTTGGATATCTTTTGCATAAATGATCAGCGCACCGGTGATACTGAGGCAAGTAATAAATAACCCACACACCAGCGCTAAAATAAGATGCAGTCGTCGTACCCAAAGTTTCAAAATAGCGTTCACATATTGCGAGATAAATGCGAATAGTAACGATTATCGAAAATAGTTCAATGATAGTTAAACGCTACAATCAGACTTACAATCGCATTAGGCAAATGAATCTCTCCTACTTTGCAGTAAGATTATTAGATATATTAGCGGGAGTACTTATGGACTTAGCTTCCTAAGTGCAATCAAAGATGGTAGTAAATTCTTTATTAAAACCAGTTAATACCAATCATCCTTAGAGCATCAAGGCACTGGAATTAAAAGAGCATTCCTATGGTCGGCGGCCAATGCGCTGTGTAGCGAAGGTTTGTATAAAAAAGGCACGAAGAAAATTCAAAAATATTATTGATAGACGAGCCTGAAATTAATCTTCACACATCTATAATCAAGGCTGCTCAAAAGGCGATTTATGCACTAGCTGATATGCAAGGTTGGCAAATCATATGTGCCACATACTCGCCAATATTTATTGTAGTGGTCAGGACGAGTTTTCTCGTTCCACGCCAGTCGCTCTATACATGCCTTAGGTAGTTCGCTCCACGTTGGGCTATAAGCAGACTCCCCATTTAGCCCTACACCTGAAACTTCTGGTAACAAACCCATGATTCTAATCCAGAAAGTTACGTGAGACACGATAAGCCAGGTGCGTTTGTGGAGGGTCAATGAAGAGCCTGCTGTTTCTCTAGATAAAAGGGTTTCCCCTTAGCTAGGGTGGGGCTGACTTGAAAATGTAGTCGATTGCCGCCGACTACATATTTGAAGTTTGTCAGTAGAAACTGACCATGCCTCAACGAATAAGCCGAGTTCATAGCTCGTTTTTTTCGTTTCTGCCCATGCGAAATTTTCTAATCGATAAGAACCACTCCGTTTTCAGGAGCGATTTTTTGGTAGGAAAGCGTTTTTTTGGTAAAAAAAAGCCCCGAGATTGCGAGGCTTCTAAGAATGGTGCCCAGAGGCGGGATCGAACCACCGACACGCGGATTTTCAATCCGCTGCTCTACCGACTGAGCTATCTGGGCTAAAACTGTTTGGCGCTTAAGGCTTACTGCCTCTTGCGTCGTGGGTGCGTATTAAACGGATTTCCCGCTCCCAAGTCAACCGTTTTTACAGGAATTTTTTCCAAGTGCGCGTTGTTTGTTCAATTTCGCGTATTTTGGTCAGCTTTTAGGCGGTACATAGCCTTCAATGTCAGGTTCTTCCCCTTTAAAGAGGTATCCTTCCATCTGCTGTTCCAGAAACTGACGGGCGTTGGGTTCCATCATATTCAGCTTATGCTCGTTAATCAGCATGGTTTGCTTTTTTTGCCAGTCGCTCCAGGCTTCTTTGGATATATTGTCAAAGATCTTCTTACCCAGTTCACCGGGATATAACTGAAAATCCAGTCCTTCAGCCTCTTTTTGCAGACGCTGACAAAATACGGTTCTGCTCATTCTATTTACCACCTCGTTGGTTTGGCATTAGTTTACAGGACTTGCGTCACCTGTTTGATTATTTTTTTTGTGGGGGCGGCAAGCCCCACTTCAATAGTGTTGTCGATATCAAACCATCTGGCATTGCCTTCCTGGATACGCCCGGAGGGCGGCTCTGAGGCGATAGCCAGGACAGGTTCAATATCCAGATGAAAGTGACTGAAAGTATGGCGAAATGGTGACAGCGGCTGCCACTGTATCTCATCAACACCAATCGACTTCAATGTATCGCGCCCTGCCTGCTCGCTATCGCATTCAATAAAGCCGTACAAACCGCCCCATAACCCGCTTGAGGGGCGCTGGGCCAGATACACATTGCGCTGAAAGCAGGGCACCACCATCAGCGTTTTTTTCACCGGCAGCGCTTTTTTAGGTTTTTTCCCGGGAAAATCAGCTTGCCGGCCTTGTGCGTAAGCCAGGCAGCCTTGTTGCAACGGACAATGGTCGCAGTCAGGCTTTCCCCTTGTGCAAACCATAGCACCTAAGTCCATCATTGCCTGCGTGTAATGATGGCATCGCGCCTCTGGCGTGTGCGCCTCAGCCACTTCCCACAGCTTGTTTTCTATTGACTTCACACCCGGCCAGCCTTCAATAGCGTAATAGCGCGCAAGCACTCGCTTTACGTTACCGTCTAAAATGGGATGAGACTGCTTTAAAGAAAGGGATAGGACAGCGCCGGCAGTCGAACGTCCTACTCCCGGCAGCGCCATGACCTCATCAAGCGTGTCTGGAAATTCGCCGTCATGCTCATCGCGTATTTTCTGGGCGGCCTTATGTAAATTTCTGGCTCTGGCGTAGTACCCCAATCCCGTCCACAGATGCAATACGTCATCCTGATTCGCATCCGCCAGCGCGGTTACCGTGGGAAATGCTTTCATAAAGCGTTCGAAATAAGGGATAACAGTGGTGACCTGGGTTTGCTGAAGCATTATCTCCGACACCCATACCTTATAGGGTGTCACCTCCTGCTGCCAGGGGAGATGCTTGCGCCCATGCGCGTCAAACCAGTTCAATACCTTATCTGCAAATGACTCTGACATGAAAAACTACTTCGTTGACGTAAAGAAAAGAGAGAGGGGGATATGCTACCATGTCGCGCATCATTCCGGGCGATTACAACAGCTGAGTTCATCATGTCATCACTTCCTGTATTATTTCTTCCTGGTACGCTTTGCGATGAGCGTGTCTGGCTGCCAGTATGGAAACAACTTACGCTGAGCCAGCGGAGATACGTACCATTACAGTGGGCAAACTCGCTGGAGGAAATGCTTAGTTTAACCGGCGATCGCGTTCTGACCGATGAAAAAATCCATATTATCGGGTACTCAATGGGCGGTTATATTGCGGCTCTCTGGGCGCTGGAAAACGCCAGTCAGGTCGCCTCACTTACTCTTATTGGTTACGATGCCGCCGGACTTACGAAAGAAGAAGTGTCCAGGCGTCAGCAAATGGTAAAAATGGTAAAGGCCGGAAAGTTTGAGGCTGGCAACACTGCTTATCTGGCGCGCTTTATTCATCCTTCCCGCCTTAATGACGAAACAGTAGCTGGTGTTGTGAAAGCGATGGGTGAAGACCTGGGAAAAGGAACACTGGTTGCACACACTCAGGCAACAACACCCCGCAAGCCCCTTACCGCTTTGCTGGCAAAGGCCTCCTTTCCCATCCACATTATCGGGGCAACCGAAGATGAGATTGCACGGCCGGAAGGGGTTAAGCAGATGATAAAGGCAATATCACCAGTATCAGCGGAGCTCGTTGAAGATAGCGGTCATATGCTTTTGCTGGAGAAACCTTCTGAACTGGCAGACGCATTACAAAAAATTGTGAATTCCGGCGCTAAATAATCTGCGAAAACGTTGCATTAAACCGGATAGACTGGATAATGCCGCACCAGTTAAAAAACACCCAATTCAGATAGGCAAAACCATGGGCCAGTATAAAAATCAGGCAGAAGCGGAAGCTGCCGGCGTTTACATTAGTAAAGTCAAAAGCTACGTCAAACGTGAAGGTCGCCTGACCAAGGCCCAGGGGCGCGCATTAGAGCAGTTCTGGCCAACAATGGGTATAGATTACCAGCCTGAGCTTCTGGACTTAAGCACTGTTTTTGGCCGAACCGCACCTGTCGTTTTAGAAATCGGCTTCGGCATGGGTAAATCTCTGGTGGAAATGGCAGAAGCCGCGCCGGAACAAGATTTCATCGGCATTGAAGTTCATCGCCCTGGCGTGGGTGCCTGTCTGGCTGAAGCTGGCGAGCGTAACCTGACCAATCTGCGCGCGATGGAACATGACGCCGTGGAAGTGCTCAAAAACATGATCCCGGATGGCAGCTTATCGCGACTTCAGCTGTTCTTCCCCGATCCGTGGCATAAAAAGCGCCACCATAAACGTCGTATCGTGCAGCCCGAGTTTGCCGAATTAGTTCGTCAGAAGCTGTGTATTGGCGGTCATTTCCACATGGCGACAGACTGGGAGCAGTACGCTGAACATATGGCAGAAGTCATGAATGCGGCGCAAGGGTATTCCAATACAGCGGCAGAGGGCGATTACGTCCCTCGTCCGGACTATCGACCAATCACGAAATTTGAAACCCGTGGCCAGAAATTAGGTCATGGCGTCTGGGATCTGATTTACGAGCGCACAAAATGATACTGAGTCCACAGAGCCAACTACTTGAGCGTAATTTAGCAATTTTTGAACAGGGTGACTGGCTTCTCATCAACCCGTCAGATGCCTATTTTACAGATAACCTCAAACATCGCTCATTGTCGGTTCTGCACCAGTATTTCGATATTTTCTCAGAGAGCGTTAGGGTAGTGCCTTCGATATCCTTGGATAGCCGTGACGTTAGCGCTAATTCTGCTGGTTTTACATGCGAGCAGAAAGTTTCTAATCATACGCATTGGTTCGCACCGTTTGTAACGGCAGCCGACGCATACACCGATGTACTTATCTTCATGCCCAAGTCCAAAGCACACTTTCAGATGTTGTTGCGAATGGCGGCAGGTGCACTGAAGGCCGGTGGCCGTATACATGTTGTAGGTGAAAATAAAGGTGGTATTAAAAGTGCCGCCAAACTCATGACACAATATGGCAGCACGCAAAAAGTAGATTCTGCACGCCATTGCAGCTTAATCACTACAGAGCTGGACGAACCTCACCTTCCATTCGAACCTGAGGCCTGGATTGAAGAGCTTGACTATGAGGTTGAGGGACATAGCTGGCAGGTTGTGTCTATGCCCGGCGTATTTAGCCACGGTGAACTGGATAACGGCACACGCCTTCTGATTGAAAAACTGTCCTCCAACTTGCGCGGCCAGGTGCTTGACTTTGCCTGCGGCGCCGGCGTGATAGGCAGCTATTTGCTGGCGCGTTACCCCCATCTTAAGCTCACCATGCTGGATGTTAGTGCATTGGCACTCTACTGCGCATCGCGTACCCTGCATGCGAATCAGCAGGCAGCTACTCTGATCGCAGCAGACGGTCTGAATAATGTCGAGCTAAGCGTCGAGCATGTGGTTACCAACCCACCATTTCACACCGGCGTGAAAACAGACTACTCGGTGACCAAGCGTTTTATCGCCGACGCCACAAGGATACTGAAGCCAAAAGGTAGCTTGCTGATGGTTGCTAATCGCTTCCTCCCCTACCCGGGCTTACTTTCAGAGCAATTCTCGCAGGTTCAGACTGTCGCGCAAAATACGCAATTTTCTGTTTATTTAGCGCTACGTTAATGCAATCGCGCGCAGCGCTGTGGTAACTTACTAACCATTGTTGTCGTTCCGGCAGCACTGCTGCTCTGCACGTCCTCCCTCTGCGAGGGAGTTGGTAACGAGGTATCATAGTGAAAATTGTATTTGCGATTTCTGAGGTAGAAGAACTGGTTAAAACCGGTGGGCTGGCGGATGTTGGTAAAGCGTTACCGCTGGCGCTAAAAGATGCTGGTCACGACGTTGCGATTGTTATGCCTTACTACCAGGCCATCGCCAAAGCACATAATCTCGCGACCGTATGCCCAAAACAAACGCTTTTTGCGGAGAGCCAGGTTTATCACTTCGATATACGCCATATGACATGGCACGATATTGATGTTTATTTTGTCGATTACCCCCAATATTTTGACCGCGAAGGATTGTACTCCAATGCGTATGATGCGTATCAGGATAACGGAGAACGATTCAGTTTTTTCAGCGCCTCAGTACTTCAGACTCTTCAGGCCGTAGACTGCATTCCAGATATCATTCACTGCCACGACTGGCACACCGCGATGCTGCCTTATTTGCTGGCGTACGATCGTTCAGGCGCGTTTTCACAAACCCGCTCTGTTTTCACCATTCACAACGCCGCGTTTCAGGGCGTCCACCGATTAGACGACATTCCCTTTTTACGTCATCACCCGGGTATTCTTGCACAGGTACATGGTGGTTATGTAAATATGCTGCAATCAGGAATTGAATTTGCGCATAAAGTAACAACTGTAAGTCCTAATTACGCAGAGGAATTGCTGACAAACCTGGGCAGCCATGGCTTGCACGATCGCCTTGTTACCAGAAAGGAAGACTTAAGCGGCATACTCAATGGATGCGATTATTCACAATGGAACCCGGCAACCGATCACTTTCTGCCTGAGAACTACGATGCGACTAACCTGCATGCCAAACAAACCTGCAAGCAAGCGCTGCAGAAAAAGTCCGGATTGCCCCAGAACCCCGGCGTACCGCTCCTGGGTATGGTTTGTCGGCTGACAGAGCAAAAGGGTTTCGGGTATTTATTGCCTATTCTGGATGAGCTGATGAGCCATAACCTGCAAATGGTGATAGTAGGCACTGGTGATCCTGAGGTATGCATGGACTTAGGGGAATTTGCCCAAAACCACCCAGCGCAATTTGCATTTATAAACGGGTTTTCTTCCGAGCACGCCCATCTGGTAGAAGCTGGCGCTGATTTCTTCTTGATGCCTTCCCAGTTCGAACCTTGCGGTCTTAACCAGATGTATTCGCTGGCTTATGGCACTATTCCGGTTGTGCGCGCGGTAGGCGGGCTTAAAGACACCGTAATTGATCAGAGCCAGGGCGAATCAGCCACTGGCTTTGTTTTTGACGATCCAACGTCCACCGCTTTGCTTGCGTGTATTCGGCGCGCATTGCTGTTCTATTACGAACATCCGGTAAAATTCAGAGAGATGCAACAGCGCGGTATGGCTACACGGTTTACGTGGGCACAGGCGGCAAAATCATATATCGCATTGTATGAGGCGATGCTGGCTTAACCTGTGTTTTTTTAGCAAGTGGTGAAAGGGACACAACTAACAGCGGCAACACCGCAAAGTAGAGTTTGCAATATCCTTCAAAAACGTCTCAAATTGAAGGAGTTTTGAGCAGAAAGCTTTCCTTTTGCACTGTGATGCGCCACTATTAACAAATAAGAAAATGCATATAAACGTTTCAGACAGATTATAATGACATCCCCGATGGTAAGGCTCTCGATCAGGAGCTTGTTTTTATGGGTGGTAATGGCCATCGCAACAATCACGCTGGTGATTTCGTCCGGTCTGTCTATTTATACGCAAATTTCCACGTACGAAAAAGAGATTGTCACCCACGTAGAGACACTGGCAGAACTTATCGCCAGCAATGCCGGCAATTATATTCGTGAGAACGACGTTAGTGCCACACAGCGTCGACTCAGCAGTTTATCTACCGTTCCGATTGTACTGAATGTCAATATCTACCGGACCACTGACGAGCCCGGTAAAAACTTTGAGTTGTTTACTGCCTACAAAAGAAATGTGTCTATTCGTGCCAGCGATGATTATGAGCCTAACAGCACAAACTTCAGGGGCAACTTTATCGAGGTTACTCGCGATATTACCCTGAAGGCAGACGACAGTTATGATACTGAAGACCGCATTGGCTATATTTTCCTGCGGGCGTCCGCCGACTCGCTTAATAATCAGGTTGGCAAAACCATACTGATAAACCTGTCGGTGATGCTGGTAATGATGCTGGTTAGTTTTCTGCTGGCCTTGCGACTTCAGCGGGTAATTACCGGCCCAATCGAAAATATTGCTGATTTCTTGCAACGTACTTCCCGTCAGCGTGATTACTCAGGCCGCTCTGAAGGCTCTAATGTCAGGGAGCTGGACATTCTTTCCGAAGCGGTCAACGTGATGTTAAGCCGCATTCAGGAATACATGCATAAGCAAAAGCAGGCCGAAGAACAGCATCGAAAGCTCAATGCCAGTCTGGAAGACATGGTTAATCAGCGTACGCTGGCATTGAAAGATGCTAACCAGGAGCTCATTCAAACCCTTGAGAAGCTGCATCAGTTTCAGCGCCAAATTGTACAGAACGAAAAAATGGCCTCGCTGGGTGACATGGTGGCCGGTGTAGCCCATGAAGTTAATACGCCCATCGGGCTTGGTGTCACAGCTTCGACAATGATGCTGGACAGGCTGGTCACAATACAGAAAGAGTTTGAGAACAAAACATTGAAAGCCAGTACGATGGCGAAGTTTCTGGCAGAAAGTCAGGAAAACCTGAACATCATTTACCGCAACTTAAACCGTGCTGCAGAGCTTATTTCCAGCTTTAAGCAAGTTGCTGTCGATCAAAGCAGTGAAAACAGTCGATCTTTTTGCTTTGCACAGCTGGTTAATGAGATACTACTGTCATTGCGGCCTCGTTTGAAAAAAGTACAACATAAGATCAACATCGAGTGCGACCCTACCCTCACCGTTGAAACGAAGGCCGGCCCAATAAATCAGATTCTGATCAATTTGATCATGAATTCGATTATTCACGGGTTTGAAGATATTGACGAAGGGCAAATTGATATTTGCGCTGAATTGATGTCGGGCAACAAGCTTAAACTCATTTACCGGGACAACGGCAAAGGAATTCCTCCGGATATCAGGAAACGAATCTTTGATCCGTTTGTCACAACTAAACGTGGACAAGGTGGCTCAGGTCTGGGTATGCATCTTGTCTACAACCTGGTAACGCAAGCATTGAATGGGTCGATCTCTCTTACCAGCGAAGAGGGGCACGGTGTTGAATTTATCATTGTATTCCCCGTTGCTAATGCAAAAACCGCGTAATACCTGCTGTTGGGTAAATAAGTCCTTGAAATTTGTTGGCAAACCCCTATACCTTGGAGTTATTAATATTCGATAACAGCTTGCAAACAACGTTACGAATATTAAAATTTAACCGATAGATTGCTTAAACCGATTGTAAAAAGAGTGTGAAACACCATGCAGACGCCAAATGTGTTAATTGTAGAAGATGAAGTGGTCACCCGTACCACGCTGAAAAGCTTATTCGAGGCTGAAGGCTATAATGTTTTTGAAGCTGAGAATGGCGACCAAATGCATGATTTTTTTGAAAATCACACTATCAATCTGGTCATTATGGATATTAACCTGCCAGGTAAAAATGGCCTGATTCTGGCGCGTGAAGTTCGCGACCGTAAGAATGTGGGTCTGATTTTCCTGACAGGTCGCGATAACGACGTAGACCGTATTCTGGGTCTGGAAATTGGTGCAGATGACTATCTGACCAAACCGTTCAACCCACGTGAGCTGACGATACGTGCACGCAACCTGCTGTCACGTACTACCAGCTCTGCTGAAGATGATGATCTCCCCAGCCGCGTCAGCTTTAATGGCTGGACACTGGATGGCGATAGCCGTTCACTCATCTCTCCAAGCGGCCATGAGTTCCGCCTGCCACGTTCAGAATTCCGTGCGCTGCACCTGTTTCTGAGCAATCCGGGTAAAATCCTTACTCGTGAGCAGTTGATTATGGAAATGACAGGCCGTGAGTTACGTCCTAATGACAGAACGGTAGATGTGACTATCCGTCGCATTCGTAAACACTTTGAGTCTGAGCCAAACGATGAAGAGTTGATTGTAACGATTCACGGCGAAGGCTACCGTTTTTGCGGATCGGTCGACGGTTAAGAAAATCAGTAATAGCAATCTTCTTAAAAACGCAGCCTTCTGGCTGCGTTTTTTTATTCTTCATGTCCCTTGCTTCGCAACAGGTCTCGGAACCCACCTTTCTACTCCTCCTTTACGCATGTTGCGGTCGTTCTGATGCTCAGACACATTCAGAGGTTATGGGGTACTTACCTTCAGAAAATGGTGAAACAGACACAAAAAAAGGCGGTCAGTGCCACCCTTCAGATAATCGTATTACAAGCGCAAACGCTGCATTAGCTTCCGGCGATGCTCATTTCATTAAGCAGTATCGAGCCTGTACTCACGCTACCGCGCTTGTCCTGTACCGCGCCAATGGCCTGAATGCCCGCAAACATATCTTTCAGGTTGCCGGCAATCGTCACCTCGTGCACCGGATACTGAATAACGCCATTTTCTACCCAAAAACCTGCAGCACCGCGAGAGTAATCACCGGTAACTACGTTCACGCCCTGTCCCATCAATTCGGTTACCAGTAAGCCTGTACCCATGGTTTTGAGCAGCTCCTCATCTGACTGCCCGGTATTCGCTACGGTCCAGTTGTGGATCCCGCCGGCATGGCCGTTACTTTTGGTATTCAGCTTTCTGGCTGAGTAGGTGGTATAAAGATAGGTCGCCAGCTTGCCTGCATCCACAATCGTCATATCGTGAGTAGCAACCCCTTCATTATCAAAATTAGAACTGGCCAGTGCGCCTTTCAGATGCGGCTTTTCTTCAATGGTCAGCCATTCCGGGAACACCTGATGCCCCAGTTTATCCAACAAGAAGCTGGAGCGCCGATACAGGTTCCCGCCGCTTATCGCACTCACATAATGACCAAACAGGCTGGAGGCCAAATCTCGATGCATAATTACCGGCACTTTGGCGGTACTGATCTTGCGCGCACCGAGTCGTGAGACCGTGTTGTGCGCCGCTTCTTCGCCAACCGCCTGTGGCGTGAGTAAATCACTGGCCTTTCTGCTAACGGTATACGCATAATCACGCTGCATGTCGTCATTATCGGCACCAATTACCATACAGCTTAAGCTATACCGGCTGCTGGGGTATCCTGCGTTAATGCCATGGGTATTGCCGTAAACGCGCATGCCAAGGTTGGCGTTATAAGAGGCCCCGTCAGTATTGGTAATACGCTTATCGTAGTCCATCGCCGCCGTTTCTGTTTCAATCGCAATCTGAATGGCTTTTTCCGGGTCAAGCGGCTGTGGGTGGTACAAGTCCAAATCCGGAAACTCGGTTGCCATCAACTCAGCATCAGCAAGACCGGTACATGGGTCTTCACTGGTGTACTTTGCGATATCGATGGCTTTTTCCACCGCCAGCGTTAACGCTTCTTTGCTGAGGTCAGCAGTCGATGCGCTACCTTTATGCTTACCTACATATACGCTGATCCCCAGGCCACCATCATTGGTAAATTCAACGTTTTCCACTTCCTTCATCCGTGAGGAGACGGCAATTCCCTGTACTTTTGACATGCTGGCTTCGGCCTGTGTCGCGCCTTTCTGCCTGGCAAGTTTAAGTACGTCATCAACAATGGTTTGAATTTCTGCTACCTGCTGGTCAATCTGCATAGTAAGTTTCGCTATCCAAGTCTGTCTGTCATCGTTACAATTTAGAGAAGTGTAACACTTATGAGTTCCAAATGAGCGATAACAAGCCCCATTCTGAAGAAGAAAACAATTTTGACGATACTGACTATTTCGAAGAGGAAATTGTTAGCAAGTCGGAATTAAAGCGCCAGTCCGAAGAACTGCAAAAAATGGGAGAAACCCTGGTGGGTCTGTCTGCAGCGCACCTTGAAACCATCCCTCTTGACGATGAACTACAGAGCGCTGTACTAACGGCCAGAAAAATCAATAAGAAAAAAGATGGCTACCGTCGCCAGCTTCAGTTTATTGGTAAGCTGATGCGTCAGCGCGATGTTGCTGATATTCAGGAGGCGCTGGACCGCATTGCTAATCGCCATCAACAGGCCAATGCTGAATTTCATGCACTGGAAAAGGCCCGTGAGGCAGTGATCCGTGAGGGTGACAGTGCCATACAGAACCTTATTGAGGAACACCCGCAACTGGACAGGCAAAAGCTTCGACAGTTTCATCGTCAGATTAAGAAAGAGCGGGAAAAGAATGCGCCGCCAAAAGCGTTTCGCGAGCTGTTCCAGTATTTAAAAGAAGAAATCCACGAGCAGAATTAAATGGACATTAAAGCGTATATAGACCAATTCAGTGAAATTTCAGAGTTACCCCGCGACCGGCAGTTTACGTTGCTGGACAATGCACAAAAGCGAGCGGCAAAAAAATCAGTCTGGTTTCGCACCGGACTTTACGCACTCTTCGCTCCTGCGTTTTTTCCCGGATTACTGGTGTTAGCTGTATATGCTTTTACAGCCGGCTCGCCATGGTTTTATCTGGCTGCCGTTGTGGTTGGATTGCTGTTAGCCCGGGTTGCCGTTAAGGAATTTGAAAGTCGCTGCTTACACTCGGCGCTGAAAGAGGAAATTAAGGGGCATGGCCGACACCGGGCGCATGCTGCAAAGCCATAATGTAAGTACTTACTATCAATAGTTTGATAAACAAAGTGGTTTCAGTAGGGTTTGGAGTATACGCATCGAAGGTTAATGTTTACGAATGATGTATACGAAAAAGGCGCCATAACGGCGCCTTTTCAATGTATGTTAAAAGGTATTGCTAAGCAGTACCACCAACGGTCAGCTCATCCACTTTCAATGTAGGCTGACCTACACCGACAGGCACACTCTGTCCGTCCTTTCCACACACACCTACACCTTTATCAAGCGCCACATCATTTCCGATCATTGAAATTTTCTGCATAACTTCGGGACCGTTACCGATAAGGGTTGCACCTTTTACCGGCGCGGTGATCTTGCCATTTTCAATGAGGTAGGCTTCAGCACTGGAAAACACAAACTTACCGGATGTGATATCCACCTGGCCGCCAGCAAAGTTCGGCGCATAAATACCCTTATCAATACTGGCGATGATTTCTTGCGGGTCATGCTGTCCGGCCAGCATATACGTGTTTGTCATACGCGGCATTGGTAAATGTGCATAAGACTCTCGGCGTCCATTACCAGTAGGCTTAACGCCCATCAGGCGCGCATTCATTTTGTCCTGCATATAACCGGTCAGCTTGCCATCTTCTATCAAGACATTGTGCTGAGTCGGTGTTCCTTCGTCATCCACAGACAATGAACCACGACGATTTTCCAGAGTACCGTCGTCCACCACGGTAACGCCTTTTGCAGCCACTTGCTGGCCCATACGTCCGCTGAATGTAGATGCGCCCTTACGATTAAAGTCACCTTCCAAACCGTGACCTACAGCTTCGTGTAGCAGTACACCTGGCCAGCCATTACCTAATACAACCGGCATTGTGCCGGCCGGAGACGCAATGGCTTCCATATTCACGCGCGCCATGTGCAGAGCATCCTCGGCCAGTTGTTCATAATAAGGCTTGCCGTTTTCATCCTGAGTGAAAAACGAATAGGCATAACGACCACCCGCGCCAGCACTGCCGCGTTCCCGCCGCTCACCTTTTTCCATCAGTACAGAGCAGTTGAGACGCACCAGCGGGCGAATGTCAGTAGCCAATGTCCCGTCGCTGGCAGCGATTAAGACTTCTTCGTAAACTCCACTCAAACTTACCACGACCTGATTAATGCCTGGCTCTTTCTTACGGATGTAGGCATCCACGGCTTTTAGCAGCGTGATTTTTTCCGCATCCTGCATCGCCAGGATGGGGTTGTCTGATTGATAGCGCGCGACATAGTCGCCTTTAGTCAATGCAGCAACTTTAGCGCTGCCGCCCTCAGGCGCAATGGTCCTTGCGGCCTGACACGCTTTCGTCAGCGCTTCCGGGCTGATTTCGTCAGAATAGGCAAACCCGGTTTTCTCGCCACTGATCGCTCTTACGCCAACGCCGCGCTCGATATTGTAGCTGCCTTCTTTAATGATGCCGTCTTCAAGCACCCAGGTCTCGTGCTGACTAGACTGAAAATACAGATCGGCGAAGTCAGTATCGTGTCGGTGGATTTGTCCAAGCGCTTTCTCAAGTGCCTGAGTATCCAGTCCTGAATCGGTTAATAAATGGCGTTCGACGTGATTAGACAAAATGACTCCTGAATCGATTATGGTCTTTAACCGGCATTTTCTTTTGTAGTTCTTGCCGCTTGTTAATATCTACACTGGCTTTCACAATACCCACACCGTCAGCCTTCTCTGCAAGTGTATCGCCCCAGGGTGAGTAAATTACACTGTGGCCGAACGTCTGACGGCCGTTTGCATGTTCACCCACCTGACCGGCCGCAATAACAAAACATTGCTTCTCGATGGCGCGGGATCTTACCAGCGTATGCCAGTGTGCATTGCCAGTATAGCGCGTAAATGCCGCGGGCAGCGTAAGAATATCGATATCGCCCATGGCTTCAAATAAGCCGGGAAAGCGCACATCATAACATACTGCAAGGCCAATTCTGCCAATCGGTGTGTCCGCTACCACGACATGTTCACCAGCCTTGGTATACTTCGATTCCAAATACGAGCCCGTGTTGTCGTCAACAGAGACATCAAACAGATGAATTTTCTGGTACTCGGTAACCACGTGGCCATCAGGACCAATTAGCAGGCAGGATGCACTAAATTTTTCCGGATCATCAGTCTTCATTGGGAACGTGCCGGAAACAATATAGCAGGCATGTTCTTTGGCTAACTCACACAGCCGTTTTTGAATGGGGCCGTTGTCTTTCTCTTCGGCCACGGCAAGCTGCTCTCTGTCCCGCGTTCCAAAGCGGGCGAAGCATTCGGGTAATACCACCAGTGTATCCTGACCTTTTTCAAGCTTGGTCAGCTCGCTTGCGACAGTGTCCAGGTTCTCCTGTACATCGGGGGTGGATGTCATTTGTATGGCTACCAGATTAACCATCGATTACCTCCAGTTTTAGTCGCTGTAAATCGTCCTCGCGTAGCGGGGTCTCTTCGTCATTTTCTTTCGGTATTGTGCGTGCCGGCAGTTGAATGTCTTTACTGTCGCGCCCAACCTCGTTAATGACAGGCTCGCTGATAGTACCGGTAACGTGATAATTCACGTTGGAGATCACCTTCGCTGAAGTCAATACCTGATCGAGCGCCAGAGCGGCAAGCGCGGTTTGCGGTGTGGCAAGAAAATACACAAGGAATGGCAGGTTGCCGGTGACATTCGGCGTAAACGACACGTTGTAATTCAGCTCCTGCGCAGTCAGATCGGTATAGCCCTGAATTTCAATTTCGCCCGCGCCTCCGTCGATTTCCGTGTCGTCGGTATAGGCCTTGCCATCTGCTATAGACAAGCTCCCGCTCATCTTGTCGTAAAAGAAACCTTTGGCAAACACATCGCGAAAATCCAGGCTCAGCTTTCTGACCAAGGAGTTCAGGCTGAACACGGTAAATATACGAGAGCCTTTGTCGCTGAGCTCGGTTAAGTAGCCGTCAGTAAGCCCCCAGTTAATGTCACCATCAACGGTTGCCAGCTCAAAATCCATCGGTGATTCCGGCCAGTTAAGATCGAATTCGATACGCGCCGATGAGTCTTTTATGCCAGAGTTGACCCCGTATTGCTGTAGCATCAGACCGACATCGTCACTGTTCAGCGTTCCGGTCAGGTGCGTTGTGTTATCACTATCGTTAAATAACCATTTACCACTGGCACTAAGTGTACCGTGGCGACTCTTCGCATTAGCCTGACGAATCAGCATGCCATCGTCCGCGCGAGCGACATCCAGTGTCACTTCGCCAAGTTCAATATCGAACAACGTACATTGCTGACAATGAAAATAGACCGGCGGTAGCGTATCGGCATTCCACTCACTGGCAGTCTCGCTGTCAGCGCCTTCCCATTTCGCCAGTTTCAGATAGTCGGCTTCTATCTCAATACCCCGCGTTAACCACTGATCGTATAAATTTACGGTGGCCCTGGCTTCCTCAGCATTCACCTCAAGCAACCAGTTTTTGTTCACTTGCTTGGCAATAATAGCCACGTCGTTCAGTGTTTGCCCGGCGAATCGCAACGTGCCGACATTTGCAAAGATTCGCTCTGGTACACTAAATAGCCCAGCACCACCTTCGCCTTCGCCGTCAAGCAGCATCTCTATCGTTTGATACCAACTGCCGATATCCACCAGTTCCAGTGCGGCAGAAACACTAAAGCCAACTCCCAGGCCAACAAACTCTGAATCACCTAGCGCCAGATGCGCACGTGAAAACTGAAATTCTTCATGCGGAAGAATGCCATCAAAGCGGATATCCTCTCCCAGTGTGCCGGATATCGTCGAATTCTGCTGATTGCCTTCGGCACTCAGAAGAAGCACTTTGTCGTTGCCTGCGCGCTTATTAAAAGGTGGAGGCAGTGCCGAGCCCAAACCGGTCAGCGTTGATGAAATTGATGCCTTGTAAGAAAAACCTTCTTTAGGGATGATAAGGTCGACCTCACCGGTCCAGTTCGACTCTCCCCCAAGATAGTTGCCAAGTTCAGGCTTAAATTTATTTGTCAGCGGTGCAACAGACCACTTGCCTGACACATCCAGGTCAACAAGGTAGGCGTCTTCCTGCTGTTGTCCTCGCATGTTAAGCGCCACAGGCTGCTCAAGTAAATCTGCCTGAAGACCATCAAAACTCACGATGTCGTTTTTGAAGTTGATAGTGCCCGAGGCATTATTAAAGCGCATTTTTGTCGGGCTGATAAAAATACTGTTATCCGCCAGCGTAACTTTACCCGACGCTTTTACATTGGTGCCCGAGAAGGGTATCTGTAATTTCAGACGGGACGACACCTCACCTGAAACCTGGACCTGATTTTTCAGTAGATTGCCTAGCGAATCTGCCATAGATGAGGATGACATAAGCGCCGCAAGCTCCTCTCCTGTGCCGGTACCCGTGGCGTATATGCTAAGTTCGGAAGACGGTGTCAGCGAAGGGATCGCAGCAGACATATTGCTGATTTCGACATCCATCAGCGTTGCTGACGGGCTTTCCATCACCAGCGCATCATTAACAAAAAACAAATCCAGATTGAGATTCGTTAAGGCAGGCCAGTTAGGATCGAAGGTAAACTCACTGTCTGTTATCCCCACAAATGCCTGAAATACGCCACTATTGTCATGGAAGGGAAAATCGCTGAACTTCCCGTCCCACAGTATCCGTGCATGCTCGATATCTCCCCCACCAGAAAACGCCCGGCGCAGATAAGCAGAGGTGTTTTCCCCCATAACCGGGTCAGGCAACAGGCTATCCACTTCGCTGACCGAAAAGGGGCTGACATTGACGACACTTTGCAGTGTTCCGGAGTTGATGTGATAGCGGGCCTGTTGAGTAAACGACAACTTATCACTGCTAAATCGAATATTATTGCTTTGCACCCACCACTGACGGCCGTTATCACCCTGGCCTGGCTTAACGGCGTACACATAGAACTCACCGTTTAGCGCCGACACTTCGAGGTTATCATCCAACAAATTATTGATTTCAAGTCGGCTGTTTGAAGAAGACAACTTGAGACTGCCTTGATTTTTGTACCAGTACACATCCGCATCGATAGACGTCAGGCCAGGAATGAGATCTGTTTGATTCCATGAAATATCCAGCAGCTTTGCCGCCAGTGCAGGGCCATGCTGTTTCCATTGAAACTGCAGGGTTGCAAGTTGGCCCTGAGGCTTCATAGCCTGAAGCTGTTCAAGACTGGTATCGCTGCTAAACAGCGGCAACAGCATCATAAAGGGGTTAACCGAGACGGGTTTGACCGTGTTTAGTAATAATTCGCCATTGGCCGACACATGGCCGACCAGATCGGTAACTAACGTCTGCGTATTTGAATCGAGGATCAGCTGGTCCACCCGTACGTTCCAGCCGTTCGCTGCCGGAAGAGCCTGGATCGACCCTCCCCGCAAACCGGTATATACGGCGCGTGAGGCTTCCCCGCCCCACTCCAGTAGACTGCGGTCAAACACAACATTTACAGCATCAAGTTTTCCATCCTGTAACTCGCTCCAGATTTCAAAATTGGCGCGGCTCTGGCTTAATGGCCTGCTGATTTGTAACCACTCACTAACCCAGGGTGAGATATCCAGCTCTTCAGCTTTTGCATAGAAAACACCGCTCAGGTTATCTTTGTCGCCATACAAGTCGATAATAAAAGATGCCGAATTGTTCGACAGATCCCGCACCTGAACGGCCCCGCGGCCCTGATGTCGGGTCCCCTGGTTAATCCAGGCGAGAGCTTCCAGATCGAAAGTCTGCTGATTCCCATCCCGGGTTAGAATGACTTCACCATCGTTAAGGGAGAACTGCTGTAGCTGTTCCAGAAACAAACTTTCGAGCGCATCAACCACCGGAAAATCGCTGTCAGACGCCCCTTCCAGCCGATCGGCATCAATCTCCAGCTGCAACCCCACCAGCTCAAAGCGACGCGAGGACACCAGGCGCTGCGACAGCGAGGCCCAGAAATCCAGCTCGACATAGACTTCATCGATATTAAGGGCAACAGGAGATGAGGCGTCTTTGGCCAAAGACACCTTATTTAACACCACAGTGGGGCCACTGCGCTGCCAGACGGCATGCACACTTTCTATGGTTAAATTGACGCCATACTGCTGATTAACATAATCTTCCAGTAAGTGCTTTTTGTGTTCAATATGCGGTAATGCGTACCGCAAAACGCTTAGTAATACTGCAAAAAGCACCAGCAAAATGGCCAGTGTCAGCCACAGCTTTTTTACGATATACGCTGCGGCTGTGCTTAATTTTGTCACGCTTCGCCTTATTTTTTACATCATGACAACGTCATATTTGTCCTGGTTATACAATGGCTCTGTCTGCACTTTGATTTGTTTAGACACGAAGACTTCCAGTTCTGCGAGCATATGAGATTCCTCTCCCATCAAGGCTTCCACAACCTTTGGAGAGGCGTATACGACAAACTTATCGGCGTCGTATGCGCGGTTCACGCGGACAATTTCACGCATGATTTCAAAACAGATGGTTTCGATGGTTTTCACCGTTCCCCGGCCTTTGCATACCGGGCACTCTCCACAGAGAATGTGCTCCAGGCTTTCCCGTGTGCGCTTGCGGGTCATTTCGATTAGTCCCAGCGCGGTAAAACCATGGATGTTTATCTTCGCTCTGTCCTTACTTGTCGCGACTTCCAGACTATGTAAGACACGTCTTTTGTGGTCAGGTTCCACCATATCGATAAAATCGATCAGGATCATACCGCCCAGATTACGCAGCCTCAGCTGCCTGGCGATAGCCTGCGTAGCTTCGATATTGGTGTTGAAAATGGTTTCTTCGAGGTTGCGATGACCAACAAACGCACCGGTATTGATGTCGATAGTGGTCATGGCTTCGGTCTGATCAATAATCAGATAGCCACCTGATTTCAGGTCCACCCGACGCTCCAACGCGCGCTGGCCCTCATTTTCCACATCATAGAGATCGAAAATAGGACGATCCCCCGGGTAGTATTCCAGCTTCCCGTTCATTTCCGGTACATATTCTTTTGTGAACTGATCCAGCTCCTGATAAGAAAGCTTGGAGTCAATTCGGATACGGTCCAGCTCCGTCCCGACAAAGTCACGTAGCACGCGACGGGCTAGCGGCAAATCTTCATACAGAACATTGGATTTGCGCTTTTTCATGCGCATCTGGATCTTGTTCCATAGCCGGCGCAAAAACTCGGCATCCTGGGTAAGTTCGGTTTTGCTGACGCCTTCAGCGGCGGTACGCAGAATAAAGCCGCCGTCTTCGTCACAAAATTCCTGCACCAGCGACTTTAAACGTTCACGCTCAGATTCATCTTCGATGCGCTGAGACACGCCAACGTGGGTTACGCTCGGCATGAATACCAGATAGCGCGAAGGAATGGTGATGTCAGTGGTGAGTCTCGCCCCTTTCGTGCCTATCGGATCCTTTACCACCTGCACCACAATGTGCTGCCCATCGCGAACCAACTCACGGATATCCTGCTTTTCAATGTGGCTGGTAGATACTTCGCCGACCACTTCGTTGTGGATAACGATATCCGAGGCGTGCAGGAATGCTGCTTTGTCCAGCCCAATATCAACAAATGCAGCCTGCATACCAGGCAACACACGGGATACTTTCCCACGATAAATGTTGCCAACCAGCCCGCGTTTGGTATGACGTTCAACATGGATCTCCTGCAGAATACCGTTCTCAATAAGCGCCACGCGGGACTCCGATGGTGTCACATTAATCAACAGTTCTGCGCTCATGACTCTACTCCGAATTCTTTTAACAGCATGCGGGTTTCATACAAGGGCAACCCGATAACGGCGCTGGCACTGCCTTCAATGGATTTCACAAACTGACCGCCAATTCCCTGAATCGCATAACTACCGGCCTTATCAGCGGGCTCACCGGTATTCCAGTATGCGGCAATATCCTCATCGGTCAACGCTCCAAAGTATACGCGGGTACGAATACATTGCGTTTGTTGCCGGTTGTCATCCTTCACACTGATGGCGGTAAGCACATCATGCTCGCGGTTTGCCATAGCACGTAACATTCTGGCGCTGTCCTCGGCGTCCTTGGGCTTGCCAAGGCTCACGCCGTCCAGTGAGATTAGTGTATCTGAGGCCAGCACGACGGTGGTGTTGCGAACGTGTGGACTCAGGGTGGAAAAAGCCGCCGATGCTTTCTCTGCAGCCAGTCTGACAACCTGCTCTTGCGGCGTCTCCTGGCCTTTGACCGACTCATCAATATCTACCGGATTAACTGTATGATGAATGCCTATTTGTGAGAGCAACGCCGTTCGGCGCGGGGATGCTGAGGCAAGCAAAAGAGATTTGGACACCATCGCCTCCTGTGTCAGGTTATTCGTAATTGTCGACGTGCTTTACGTAGCAGCCAGAAGACCCAGGGCCAGAGTAGCATTGAGGTTAGTACCGGCCACAAATACGCGAACTGAAAATACACGTCAGTCAGCAAATGCTGTAACCAGAACACCACCAGGTGGTAAAGCGAACTCAAGAGCCCGATGATGATAGCCTGCTGCCATACAGAATAATTTCGCAGTCGCTGGTAATTCGCCGCCAGCACGTACACCGACACGCTCAGCGCCAGGCTGTGAATACCCAACGCAGTTCCCACCAGAATATCCAGTGCCAGGCCGGTGAGAAAAGCGATTCCTACATTCACCCGGTTTGGCAGTGCCATGGCCCAGTAGGCCAGAACAATTAACACCCAATCGGGCCGATACATATCGACCTGGATAGGCATAGGCATAATTTGCAACACCAGTGAAATGATAATCGTGATGGCAATAACATAGTGTCTGGCCTTTAGGATCATGACTGAGGCTCCTTCTGGTCAGTGGGTTGCTTGTTATCGTCTGGTGGTGTTTCTGCGTCGTCATCATTCTGGACCGGTTCATCACCGGCGGTCTCTTCCGGCCATAGCAGCAGCATGTAACGTAATCGATCGAGTCGGGCCAACGGCTGTGCAATGACCCTGGCAAATGGCCTGCTCTCATCGCGTTCAACAGTTTTTATCCGGGCCACAGGATAGCCTTCCGGGAACACGTTGCCGAGCCCCGAGGACACCAGTAAGTCGCCGACTTTCACATCGACACTGTGGGGGACGTGTTCAAGGTACAGTTCTTCAAGCGACCCGCTGCCGCTGGCGATAAAACGGATATTGTTGCGTAATGCGCGAACCGGAATGGCGTGAGTCAGATCGGATATCAGCAGGACACGGCTGTTGGTTGAGCCAACCTCCATCACCTGCCCGACAATGCCGCGGTCATCCAGTACCGACTGCCCTTCGTAAACACCATCAATAGCGCCTTTATTCACCAGCACCTGATGGCTGAAGGGGTTGTTATCCACCGCCATCAATTCAGCCACCATCTTGCGCATGCCGGTTTTCACCGGCCCATCCAGCAGTTTTCTCAACTGGGCATTTTCGCTTTGCAATACTTCAAAGCGCTGCAATCGTTCGCTCATCTGAATGACACGGTTTGTCAGACGCTTGTTCTCTTCCAGCAATTGTTGCTGAGACGTCAGCCGTTCTGCCGATTCACTCAGCATCAGACTTGGCAAGTTTGCCAGATATTGCAGAGGGCTCATTAAGGAATTGAGATAAACACGGGTAGACTTGAAGCCGTCGAGTTTATGGTCGACAAAGATCAACAAAACCGACAGGGCTATCGCTAGCGCAAGTCGGTTGTTTAGTGATGGGCCCCGGGTAAATATGGTATCCATGGAAGGAAAAAGGCAACCTCAGGTTGCCTTGCCCGTCTTATTCGTAACTAAACAGGTCGCCGCCGTGAAGGTCGATCATATCAAACGCTTTACCACCACCACGCGCAACACAAGTTAATGGATCATCTGCGATGACAACCGGAATGCCGGTCTCTTCCATTAACAGCCTGTCTAAATCTTTCAATAGCGCACCACCGCCTGTTAGTACCATGCCGCGCTCTGAAATATCAGAAGCCAGCTCAGGCGGAGATTGCTCAAGTGCCACCATTACCGCAGAAACGATACCGGTTAAAGGCTCTTGCAGCGCTTCCAGAATTTCATTTGAATTCAGGATAAACCCGCGAGGTACACCTTCGGCCAGGTTACGGCCGCGCACTTCGATTTCGCGCACTTCCTCGCCCGGATACGCCGCACCAATTTCATGTTTAATACGTTCCGCCGTGGCTTCACCAATTAGCGAGCCGAAGTTACGACGGATATAGTTAATAATGGCTTCATCGAACTTGTCACCACCAATACGCACTGACGATGAGTACACCACACCGTTAAGGGAGATAATGGCAACTTCCGTCGTACCACCACCGATGTCCACAACCATCGAGCCGGTGGCTTCAGATACCGGTAGCCCTGCACCGATGGCCGCGGCCATTGGCTCGTCAATCAAATACACTTCACGAGCGCCAGCACCCAGCGCAGATTCCTTGATGGCGCGACGCTCTACCTGGGTAGAACCACACGGCACGCAAACCAATACACGCGGGCTTGGGCGTAGGAAATTATTGTCGTGAACCTGCTTAATGAAGTGCTGCAGCATCTTTTCGGTGACGTAGAAGTCAGCGATAACGCCATCTTTCATCGGACGAATCGCGCGAATATTACCTGGCGTACGGCCCAGCATTCGTTTGGCTTCAGCTCCGACCGCGGCAACACTTTTCGGACCCGCAGCACGTTCCTGTCGGATGGCTACAACGGAAGGCTCGTTAAGAACAATACCCTGATCTTTAACATATATCAGCGTATTGGCGGTTCCGAGGTCGATGGACAGGTCATTGGAGAACATGCCTCGAAGCTTTTTAAACATGAAGAGTTATTTCCTGTAACTGTGCCGACGCGCAAGCTGGAGGTGAATGGATAGCGCGTTAGCGTGAAGTCGATAGTTATCCACACACTTTAACAATGAGGGCTATTTTCAGCAAGTAAAGAGCCTGCGTAAGATAATAAAAACTGGTGATTTTTTATTTTTATTTTCACATTCGTCCCCATACCGCCGTTTTCTTCAGAAAACTGTGCGTCATAGTAGTTATTTTACATCATTAACGACGTCGTGTGGTTAATAATTTATCTTTCTTTCCCGGCATAACATGATGAAAATATCACAAACCGGAACTACTTCAGCGTCTTTCTGCTTGCCAGTTCGTTGCGCTCAGAACCGCTCCCGCCAGTTGAGGGTGCGATCATTACCGCGATACAGGCCAAATGCGACACTCGCATTTGGCGTATCATTCTGGTCAATTACACCGTCCAGGTTCCAGTCGATATTCAGATATTGTGCCCACGCGGCGCCAGCGTCAGCGGCCAGCGACATCATAACTACGCCGCGAACACCCTGCCCTTGTGCATTCAGCGGCGGGCCGATGATAAGATCGCTGCTATCCGATACCCCCTGCTGAAAAGTACCGTTAGCCTCCACGTCATTCAGAAGATCGGTAATATCCGTTTCCTGCGCACCCGATGACGCGTCAGTGAGCACAATATCGTTCGCCGACTCCTGAATATCGAGCACGGTGCAATTATCATCAAGGTTGCGCTGCCAGCTACCACTGTCAAAGTATTCAGTCACAGCAACCACCCGTAACGGTTCCGTTTCAGGTCCAAAGGTATTTTCCAGCCGCAGGCGTCCGTACCGCTGGGTAGCCCCGGCAATTCCGGTAATAGCCATCGTCTCGCAAGCGCCGGGATAGGTGCTTTGAAAGCAGACCCCGTCACTGTCGGTAAAGAAATTGGCAGCAACATCAAGTGCTGCCTGTGCAGAAAACGGTGATCCCATACCTGACGCGCTGTTTACAGCCGGAATTTTGCTGTAAGTCAGCCCCATACCCATGACCGTCAATTCGGCAGAGCCGTCGTAATCGTCCTGCCCGGAGACCACCACGGAAGAGGCACCGGCTGACAATTCCAGCGTGCCAGTATAGTCGCTCTCGTCAGCCACACTTACGGCACTGGTGTAATCATTCGCGTTTCGGTTCAACCGCCACTGGGCCTTACCATAGTTTCGCGTGATCTGTCCTTTGCCGTTGTAAGCCACGACGTTATAAACCGGTTCCCGACCTGCTTCAAACGCCATCTGCTGACCGACATAGGTAAACACCCCACAGGTATTCTCCAGTGCAGGAGTGGCTGAGGCTGTTACATCAAAATAGGCTGGTGTGAAGCGGCCAAGTGTTTTTGCAATAGCATCAATAGTATTGTTTCCCAGATACTGGCTATCGCGAATATCAGCCTCAAAGCTTCCTACCTCTTCTACATAACTTTCAGCATACTGATATTCACCTGCCGTGAAGGCGCCGACGGCGATGTCCGTAAATGAGGCTGACGTACTGCTGCTGATGCGTGCTGCATCGCCCAGTTTCCACTGCCCGTCTGCCGCGCTGATATCATTTGGTATCAGTCGCTGAAACATCGCCTGCAAATTGCCTGGAGAATAACCTGGCAGCATCGCCCCCTGACTTCCCTCGGCATGAATGGTAAGCGAAAATTCCTGTCCGGCGGGATACACGTCAGTATCATCGGTGGTCAGCACCAGCGCAGCAGGAATACTGTCCAGTGTCGTGGAGCCGGACGTTATCGTGGCACCGTCAATGGTTGCGCCTGCCCGTAAGGAAAGCCGGCCGGCATCACTGTAGTGCAGCCCATCAAAGGTCGTACGCCCCTGGTCATCAAAGGTAAGCGTCAGGGTACCACTGTTGTCCCCCGAGCCATCTCCGGTTATCCCTATCCCTGCGAAAGGCACCCTACACTGATTGGGGGAATAGTCGGCCCCCGTCTGAACACAATCAAAAGTGAGTGTTATGTCTTGCTCACCGCTAACCAGCGCTTCACAAACACCGGCATTGTCTTTCACGGCTCGCAGCCCGATACGCGCCAGGCTATCCTGGGCAACTATATCCGGCAATGTCGTACTATCGTCGGCAGAGGCAGCATCAAAAAAGGTAAAACCGGCATCGACAAAGTTAATCTCGCACCCCTGAGTACACACGTTAGCAGACGCCGGCAACGAGCCCGCATCCTGACCGCTGACCGTTACCGTATGAACGCCCGTATTGCGCTGTACCAGAGACAGCTGGGTTTCCCCACGGAAGCTTATCACTTGTGACGGCATCCAGTTTCCGGCCGATAAAGCCACCGTCGTGGTATCGCTCACCAGCTGCGTGCACGCCGCGTTCGCACAGGCGCGCAGCGTCACTTCCGCCGCATCGCAGGTCAGTGCCTGCGATGGATGGGTAATTTCATAGTGATGCACGACATTACAATCCAGCACATCAGCAATATCATCACGGATTTCTTCACGCGTGAGTTCGTAGTCGTAAACCCGTAGATCATCAAACTGGCCGTTTGCCGCATTTGGCACACTCCCGTTCACCAGATAAGACGTCGCATTATCGCCAAGTCGCAGCGAGCCAAGCTGACCAAACGTGCTGGATATCAGGGTAACTTGCCCCTGCATATAAACCCTGGCGCCATTGATATACAAATCGACATCTTCGCCTGCCAAATCCCAACTGATAGCGATATGCACCCATTCATTGGCGCCGTAGTTCAGAGGGTCCGTGGCCGCAAGCAGATCATAGTCATAATTGTCTTCCATCCCAAAGGTAAGCTGCCCGCTGTTATTCAGAGACATGAAGAAAAACTTATCGTACCGGCCATCAGGAGAAGACGGGCTCTGTATTTTTGAGGCATCAAAAAGCTGACGCTGTCCGCCACCCTGCCAGCTTGCATTACTTTTATACCAGAACGACACTGTGCCGCGCTCGCCTACCTCATTGATATTAAGGTGAGTCTCAACAGCGTCTATCTCATTTGCAGTAGTATTGGATGGAATATCGGCAACACGGCAGGAAATTTTATTGCCAGGTAATTGTGGCGCGGCTCTGCCAAGCGCACTGCCATGCTGATCGTTGCCACTGCTATCAGTAACCGCACCGGCCTCACTCCATGCAGGCTCCTCGAAACGATACAGCAGTTTTGGATCCCCGCCCTCACATTGCACACAATGGTACTCGGAGGCGGTAAATAACGCCTGCACGTCAGCCGTGGTCAGCGCATCAGAGTACAACCGAATGTCATCAATTTCGCCTTTGAAAAAGTCGGTAAGCTGACTGTAGGCGGCACTCCCGCTTGCCGTATATTCTGTGTTCGCGCCCACGACAATCGGTTCGCTGTTTTCGCGCCAGCCAAAGTTTCCGCTGACACCGCCAAGGTAGGCGCCGTCAAAATGGATCCGAACTTGCTGCGCGTCCCAGCTATAAGTTACGTGATGCCATTCCCTCTCTGTGGCAAGGCCTGACTCGCTGTACAGCGTGAGCGCTGTGTTACTGTTTTTCTGAGTAAATAATAAGCTGCCATCGTCCTGAATATAGAAGCTGAAATGTCCCAGCCCGGATAAACTGCTATTGCTATTTGCAGCATCTTTTGAAAACACACTCATAGCGCCCCGGGAAGCGCGAAAAGCGTGTTGCAGATCAGACGCTTTAAACCACAGTGAGAGGGTGCCCTCGGACAACGCCATTGCACTTCGATGATCGATCAACAAATGCTGACCTTCTCCCTGTAACGTCATTCCCTGACAAAACCTGGCGTTTCGCAGCGCAGAGACACCATTAACCGCCCTTCCGTTATAGCCACGAATTGCATCTACAATTTCACCCGGCGTGCCGTTTACACTGCACACATCCATTTTCCAGTGTGACATCAGCGTTGGGTTAGTGGTACAGGTGGTGCAGGTGCTTGCTGTCTCTCCGGTGATCAGATTAATTTGCTCTGCAGAAAGTGCGTCAGCGTAAATTCTTAGATCGTCAACGCTGCCCTGATAAAGATCAACAAGTTCATCACTTTCTGAGGTGCCGTTCCCCGTCAGCCAGGCATTTCCCCCTAAGACAATTGGCTCTGCATTATTCAGTAAGCCGTCGGTGAAACTACTGTTCGCCCCCTGCAGCACGCCATCCACAAACAGCTCCATCCCCCCGGTGCCAAACGTGTACGCAATATGATGCCACTGCCCTTCTGTCAGCACTGGTCCGGTATTGATTTGGGCGCTGGTAAGGGTGTTCTGGTGCAATACCCGGACACCACCGGTTTCGGTTACCCAGATAGTCAGATGTCCGCCGTTATCCAGACCATAGGAGTCTTTGGAAAACACGGCCATTCCGCCGGCACTGGCGCGGTTGTAATAGGCGAAATTATTGGTATTTACCCAAAACGACACCGTCCCGGAGGCCAGTAAGTATGACGGCGAATGCGGGATTGAAATGATGTCGCCGACACCCCGGAAATACGCGGCCTGACACAACCGACCGTTATCGTAGCTGCTGGGGCTTTCAACGGCTTCACCATTATTGCCCGCAATGCTATCTGGCACAGACGTATTACTGCCTGAAAGCGAGCAGACATTTATTGGCCAGCGTCCGATAGGGTCTGGTAATACAACAGGCACACTACACAGGTTTTCCGCTTCAATGTTGACAATACTGGCGGGGCGATAGTGAATTTGCGCAAAATCATTCATCACCACACTGCCTGCATTCACCGCTCCATACAGAATCGCGCTGTTGCCCAATGACAACCTGCCGGAGGTGTAGATAAACGCATAAATCACGTTATTCTGACTGATATTCACATCGCCATAACTGAATATGGTCATGTCCGATGGCTCTGCCGCCAGCGTATTAAACTGAGTTTGAGTAGAAGTCTGAATTCGATTTACAAAAACCGTCACCTTTTCCCCTGAGACCGGCGCAAAAGTGACGAAATTATCTGTAGTTAGCTCATCAATCCAGTAAACCCCACCGGCTAACCTCACCTGCGAATTACCCCCGACCTGCAGCCTGCGGATCCGGTATACGCCTGCGCCCTGGGTTTCCAGTTGGGCATACGTTTCCAACCTCACCTCGTCATAGTCGCCTGGCGTCAGCGTATTCAACTGGCTTTGTTTCACCAACACGTCCTGTGTTGAATTGGCGTTCTGAAACGCGGGCAGGGTAACTGCTGCGGCAGTTTGCCCGGAGAGTCGACACGATGACGTGGCACAACTGGTATTCACACCTGCGTTATCCGTTTTGTCATTAAAGTCGATGATGCCATCAGTATTCCAAAGGCTGGCACCAGGCTGGAAGCGAATGGACGAAGAGGAAGAGTAAGAACCGGCAGCATCAGCAAAAACGGCAGTGCACTGCGCAGCCAGAGCCGGAAGCGCCATAACTGAAAGTAGTAATGCAAGACAGTACTTCATTATTGCTCCTGCAGGGCGTCCATCGACACCGAACGGCTAACCCAGACATCGCCAGCCTGACACAGGCCCGTACTTTCAAAGCGATAAAAATAGTGCGCGACCCCGTCTTTTTGTATCGACGTCGTCCTGCAGCGAGCCGTATAACTGCAGTTTTCAAGCCCATCAATATTACTATAGCTTGCCGGGCTGTTAATTGTTGTATTGCAGGGAGCCGGCCCCGAATTCAGCGGGAAGGCCGCAGCCGCAGCTTGCTGCATTCCACTTTGTGCCGCTGACAGTGCACGGGTTCCCAGCACATCGTAAACCACAGACTGGGACGTCGAGGAAATTACCGATACCAGCGTCAGGCCCAGCAGGGATATCACTATCATGACAAACAATGCCATTACCAGCATGCTTCCACGCTGTGAAGGTAAATGCTCAGGGGACATTCGCAATATGGACCTCCTGGTGCCACTCAACCTGCTCGCCATCGCGAGCAAAGCGAAGTCGCAACTGTACCACTGCATTTCGTTGCAACGTGGCAGCGAAGTAAGTGAAAGGATCGTCCTGCTGTGGCGCAACTACCGGATTCGCTGACAGCACGTTAACCACATCCGTCGCCAGACGCGCTGACGATAACGACCCCAGCACCTGATTCGTTACAATATCATTCTCAAACCGAATCAGCACACCACTGACCACACAAAAACTGACAGAGCGATCGGCGAAATATAACCGTGAGGCAGGCGAGCGTTCCGCGAAGGCGCTGTCGACTTCAATCTGAATAATGTCATCGCTGTCATCACGGGTACTGCAGTCGCCGTCACCATCATCGTTGCAGCTTCTTATTATCTGGCGCTTATTACGGGAAAGATCATAGATATCTTCGCTGCGCCGCGGATACACAATAGCAAAGTCCGTCTCGTCGATATCAAACACATTGCCATCTATGTCATAAGGAAATACCAGGCTGACGGTGGTATCGGTTGAGGGCTGCACGGGCAGTTCTGTGTAAACCGTTGAAAACTGTGAGGGCACAAACTCAAGACATTGCTGAGAGGCGTTGCCGTTTATGCGAATACTATTTGGCACGGCCCGGCGTAACTCGCGCGTCATTCGCTCGATAGCAAACCGTGAATCGGTCAGCAACGTTTCGCGGGTATTCACGTCCAGATAAATCTGCATAGTTCCTCTGACAACGCTGGCAATACCAACGCCCACCACGCCAAGGATCACAATAACGGTAATCAGCTCAACCAGTGTAAATCCGCGCGCACTATGCCTCATCAGAAATTCCACCGGTGCGCAGTAAACACGATATCTTCATCCAGCGGCGTCGTTACCGTCACCCGCAGCAGTTTAACATTGCCTACTACGGTTGCGGAGCCTGCGATATCATCGTTTATGCCGTCCAGGTTATCATCATAGAAAACCTGAACCGCGACTCGAAAGCCCTGATACATAGCGCCATCTGGAGAGACAATATTTTGTCCAAGGCTGCTCTGAATGGTTTCACCGCTGGCAATCAAACCATGGTAATCATCAACGTCGTTAAACGTGCCCCGCACTTCTGTGTTATCTGGCCCCAGGTTGCCGCTGGCCGTGCACGGCGTCAATTCATTGCAGCGCAGCGCATTTCCGGTTCGGCTTGAACGCTCATCGAACGCTTTGCTCATTATCTCGCTAATGATTGACTGGCCCAGTTCTGAGGCTCGTGATTGCAGCACCGGATCCACACTACGGGCTGATTGTGCCGACATCAGGTTCACTACAATGAGCATCACGATGCTGAAGATCACCATACCAACCACCAGCTCAATAAGCGTAAAGCCGCGGTTAGCACGCATGGATATAGCCTTCTCGTTCGACACACACGGCAGCGCTCTCTTCACCGGTAAAGGTCATCCGGCATGCCGCATTCCGACAATTAAGTGGGCGGTTGAACACCACGTTATTTGTCAGCGGATTCCCCAAATTATCGAAGCCTATATAGGTAACTGTTCTGTTGAAGCCCTCAGTGGCACTGAAGCTTACTCCCTTCGCAGTAATCTGCGCACTGGAAGCCTGCAGATAATCTGGCGCAGCAGTATCGATAGTGGTGGTACAGGTTGCACCTTCGTTTCCTGCTGAATAGTCGGCAGACGATGGTCCGAAGGCGGCTGGGGTGCCAGTATTGAGGATCAGGCGATAGCAGAATCCGGGACGGGTATCCTGCATGGCGCGCATCTGCATTTGGCGCAAGGCGGAAATAAGACGCTGCTGAAGAGTAAATTCGGTGTAGCCGGTATCATCCTGGAATCGACTTGCTGCGGTCACTGCGACCACAGCAATTAATACCAGCGTAACTATCAGCTCTACCAGCGTAAAGCCAGCGCCGCGGCTCACCGAGTAACGCTGGCCAGGTAATATGTGCCTGGCCATATCAATGTCATCAACAGTGATTAACAGCCGTCAGCTTGGACTGTGATAACTGGTGATGAGTTGGCATTTTCGGCTTCAGAGTAAACAACCTGGCACTGATTACCATCATCATTGTTTGCTTGATAACTACCGCCTGCGGGATAAATTGCAAAAGCAGATTCTGTAGATGGTGATACAGGGCTCGCATCTGGTTCTAACGACCAATCAGAAGAATCTAAATCAGCCCAGGATACGATATCTGAAAGCGCTGTAACTGCATCTGCATCGGGATAACCGAAATCGGTTTCCACATCACTTCCGTTAATGGTGACCTGCGTTGTAGGACCGCTAGCACTTGCAGTCTTCTGCTCACCCGCAATCGCAGACTTCGCATAAACAAGCTGTGAGCCACCCTGCAGTGCCGCTTTCACGCCCTGCAGTGTTGCGCCGCGCGCATCGCCCTGAAGATCAATAAAACGAGGGGCGGCGGTAACGGCCAGGATCCCAAGAATTACAATCACGATAATTAATTCAATTAACGTAAAACCACGCTGTTGCATACATCATTCCTCTGGTTAGCTATACCAAGTATCCGCTAAACGGTCCGGTATTAAAATGAAACTTTAGTTTATTGTTGTTGCGTTCTGTTTCTTGTAAAAACAATCACCTGACCAATCCGCGGGTCGTAAATAAACCCATTCCCCTGGGTATCATCGACCGGCGCAGCGGTGAGATTCTTTATTGTCTGACTCAGGTAATAATAACAAATATCATTCCCCCCTGAGCCGGTACCGTTACTGACGGACGTATAGTAGCGGATCCCTTCAAATGGCCGCAGCGTAAAATCTGACGTTATGGTTGGGGCACTTTGCATAATCAGGTTAAAAATACTCTCACAATCCAGCGCCGACATGTTGTCGTCTTCACTATTGCCATCATTATTTAATTGTCCGGTTGGATATCCGGTATCCTGATCAACGGCTACGCGGATCCCGTCCAGAGTAACAAATGTCTGGTTTGTGCCGCTGTTTTCTACTGGCCTGCCTTCGAGCTCCCATTGGGCCCGAACCAGACCGACACCGGTAGCAAATCCACCGGCGACACCCTCTACCGTGGCATCCTCAGCATCTTCTGTTACATCAAGAAACCGTGGAATTGCTACTGCCGCCAGCAGCCCCAGTAAAACCACAACGATTACCAGTTCGATAAGCGTAAATCCGCGCTCCCGGTGCCGCTTTACAGCATCCCGGAAAACAGGTTGTGTTGTTCTTGTACTCACCCTTTTCTCCTACACGTTTAGCGCATTTAACGGTGGCTCTTGCCTTATCAGACTTCTGCTACCTGGTTCCCTGCAAATCTACTTTGCCAGAATAGATGTGATAATCAAAATGTGGGCCACGGCTTAACCGGAAGCGACACCGCGAATTAACCGGTTCGTTGTTTTCCAGCGCTCCCCGATAATATTCGCCGATGACCCGAAAACCATCAACCTGCATGGGAACATTCAGCAACATTTTCCATAACTTATCACATCCATCACTGCTCGCTTCCACCCACGGAACACCAATATACGACATCCTGACTGGCCGACGATCTTTCTCTTTTCCCTGAGTGTCATAATGAATAAGCATAATCATTTCAGGACGTCCCTGGGCCTGCCATTGCCAGTGCGCATTGGTTGCGCTGGTTTCAATTTGTCTGCCATATTGCTCCAGCAGCATGGCATCAAAGTCCGGCTCGGATTCATTCAGGTAGATAATGGTGCCAGCCATCAATAATGCGAACACCGTCACCACAACGATGTTCATAAAAATTCTTAATGTGCTTCTTTCTGCACTGTCTTGTTTTGTGGTCATGCCTGACTTCTTGTTATCTGAGCCTGCCGCGTCATCGTGAGTACGGCGCTCTCGTTAATTGCCCTTAATCGCGCCCATCATGTCCCACATTGGCGTGAATATACCCAGCGCGAGGATCAAAACCATAATGGCCACCACCACAATGAGAATCGGCTCAATTTTCGCCGTTAGCCCTTTGAGGTCATAATCCACCTCGCGCTCGTAAAAATCAGAAACCTCCTGCATCAACTCATCTACACGTCCGGTTTCTTCTCCCACCCGAATCATCTGCATTACCATCGGCGTAAACAGCCCGCTGTTGGCACTGACCCGCGTCAGATTCTCACCTTTTTCTATGTTTTTGCGCATGGTAATTATTTTGTCGCCCATGTAGGCATTATCGACCGCATCAGCAGTGAGGTTAAGTGCGGTAGTCAAGGGTACACCGGAGCGCAACATCATTGCGAAGCTTCGACAGTAACGGCCAAGTAGGGAGCGGTTAACGATGCTGCCAACAATGGGCATGCGTAATCTCGCCTTATCCCACCTGTACCGACCGTGCTCTGTCGCCAGATAGCGCATGCTGCCATACACTGCCAGCGCTCCAAGAATAATAAGCAGCCACCAGTAATTCTGCATAAAATCTGAGGTACCAATGAGAATTCGCGTCATTAACGGCAGTTCAGCATTAAATTTCGCAAACATGTCTGCGAATTTCGGGATAACGAAAATATTAAGAATAACAAACGCCACGGTAATCGCGATAACAACAAATATTGGATACCGGGTTGCCGCTTTGATCTGCTTTCGCGTTTCCTGCTCGCGCTCTAAATACTCGGCAAGCTGCTGGAATGCCTCGTCCAGTCGCCCCGTGTTCTCACCGACATGTACCACACTCACAAACAGCTGATTGAAGATTTTGGGGTGACGGTGAAGCGCCGATGACAGGCCGCGCCCCCGCTCCAGCTGCGCAATAACGTCTTGCAGCGCATCGCGCATACGTCGCGAATTACTGGATTCTGCCAATCCGCTGACAGCTCGCAAAATAGAAATACCGGCACGCGTCAGAGAATACATCTGGCGGCAAAAAATAACCAAGTCATCCAGCGTCACATTAGGCGTAAACCAGTTGCTGATATCAGGCCCCATGGCAGCCTTATCCTCGGTCTGCGTCAGACGGATGGGGGTCACGTTGCGAGCCCGTAGCATGCGAACGGCAGTTTGTTCGTCAGTGGCATCGATGGTGCCTTCGGTGAGCTCGCCAGAGATTTCCCGGCCAGTAAAGCTATATTTAGCCATTGTCCTGATCATCCGTCGTCGACGCGTCTTCCGGCGACTCCGCCACCATCTCTACCAGCCTCAATACTTCATCGACCGAGGTGATCCCCATTTTTGCGTAGGTCAGCGCGGCATAGGAAAGCGGGCGATAATGGTTACTTTTGGTCGCCGCATCGGCAAACGCGACGGTATCGCCGACTTTCAGCGCATTCATCATGGCATCGGTCATTTCCAGTAGCTCGAAAACCCCGATTCGCCCTCGGTAACCCGTTTGATTGCATTTTTGACAACCTTCACCCTTTTTGAAGGTGACATCCTTTGACGCCGCATCGATATTTGATAACCAAAATGCTTCTTCCTGATTCGGCGTATAGGGCTGGGCACAGTTATCACAGTTTCGACGCACCAGACGCTGAGCGACGATACCCCGCAGTGAGCTGGCAACCAGATACCCGGGCGCCCCCATATCGAGCAAACGGATAGCGCTGGATACCGCATCGTTGGTGTGCAATGTGGAAAGCACAAGGTGACCGGTAAGTGCGCCACGCAAACCGATCTCAACGGTTTCCTGGTCACGCATCTCCCCCACCATGATAATATCGGGATCTTGCCGCAGTGTTGTGCGAAGAATTTGTGAAAACGACAGATCGATTTTCTGGTTCACCTGTACCTGATTAATTCGCGGAAGCCGGTACTCCACGGGGTCTTCCACAGTGATAATTTTGGATTCCGCCCGGTTCAGCTCACTTAACGCACCGTACAGGGTAGTGGTTTTCCCGGAGCCTGTCGGACCGGTTACCAGGATCATGCCATGGGGACGTTTTAGCAGCGTTCGGAAACGTTTTAGGATAGGCCCCGGCATTCCGGTCTGATCCAGTGTCAGTAAGCCGGCGGACTGGTCCAGCAAACGCATTACTACAGACTCGCCAGATTGCACCGGCATAGTGGATAATCGCACGTCTACGCGGTGGCCTTTGATAACAACCTGCGTGCGACCATCCTGCGGCAGCCGTTTTTCTGATATATCCAGCCCCGCCATCAGTTTCAGACGCAGTACCAGCGCCGACGCGATGTTTTTTTCCGGGATGACATTTTCCTGTAGCACGCCATCAACGCGCTGACGAATTCGAAGCTGGTTTTCGTCTGGTTCAATATGAATATCAGACGCTTTAGCTAACACGGCATCCTCAAAAATCGACTGCAGTAACCGGGCAACGGCCGTTTCCTGCTCGTCTTCGATACCTGCCGACAGGTTGAAGTCATCTTCGGTATCGTATTCCTCCGCCAGTTCCTGCGCGAAAGAGGCGATTTCTTCTGTTTTGCGATAATAGCTGTCGTAGGCAGAAAACAATTGCTGTTCGCTGACAACAGCCAGCTCTATTGGCTTGGGAAGCTGTTCAGTCAGCGTGTCGACTGCGTTAAGATCGGCAGGATCGGTCATCGCCACCAACAACGTATCACCTTTATCATCAATAACCATCGCGCGATAACGGCGGGCCTGGATCTCGGGCAACAGTTTTACAGCATTCTGATTTACCCGGTAATCCTCCAGGTTTATCAACGGTACCTTCAGGTGAGTAGACAACAATTCCAGCAACTGACTTTCTGACACCATATTCAGCGACGTCAATGTAGCGCCTAACTTTCTGCCCGTGCGCTTTTGCTCCGCCAGAGCTTCCATTAGCTGATCTTCGCTAATCAGGTGGCTCTGCACCAGCAAATCGCCCAGGCGGATACGCGGCTTATTCATTCACGCCTCCGGACAACACGCTTACACGCTGTGACATAAATTGCTGTACATCTCTGCTTAGCTGCCCTAACGATAACGCTTGCTGGTAAGCTTTCTTCGCCACTTCCTGCTGGCCCAGTTTGTCCGCGCTGGTTCCTACACCCAGCCACCACCTCGCCTGCTCCGGAGACATTGCCGCCAGTTGGTTGTAATCGGAAAGCGCACGCGGGTAATCTCCCCGCTCCTGCGCTGCAACGGCGCGGAATGCCAGTAGATCAGTTGTGACCGGTAGAAAGCGGTCTGCATCAGCAAGTACGGCAGCCGCTGCATCAACCTGGCCCTGCTGCACATAGAGTCGGGCCAGCATTAATCTTACGCTGTGATCTGACGGCTTCATGGCAAGTGTTTTGATCAGCATGTCTCTGGCGTTACCTACCTGGCCTTCAGCAAACAGGATCGCCGACAGCTTTTTACGCACCGCAATATTTTCTGGCTCGGCGTCAATGAGTTCACGCATCAGCGCGATTGCTTCGCCTTTTTGGGGCTTTGCCAGCGCAAGGCGGATACGTTCACGCAAGTTTTGTAAGGGTTTGTCTGTGTTCTCTTCAGATGTGAGCTCAAATCGTGTCACAGCGCTTTCTTCTGCGGCGCTGACTACCTGAGTCTCTGTCGTTTCGTTTACGGGTTCAGCAACAGCCCGCATACTCCCCTCTGACGCGGATTGTGAGTTTGTGTCAGAGGTGGCAGGTTTTTCCCCTCTGGCTTCGGCCACAAGCTCATTGATGGGTCGGGTTAACAGTGAGCCTTTCTTTTTCTCAGGCGGTTTGTCGGACACGGTTTTTGCCGCTGGTTTCTCAGCCACTGGTGGATTGCCTGCTTCAGTATTCTCTGGTTCAGCAACCGGAGTGACCGAGGCTACCGGCTGCGGTTCCGGCGTCTTTTCAGGCACAGTCAGTAGAGCAAATGCAATAACCACTACCGCTGCGATAATCAGGCCGTAAACCCAAAACCGGAGTCGCGGCGATTTTTTCACCGGGGGCTGATAATTGGCATGGGACTTTTCATCTCCCTCCCGGGCCTCCAGATCTTTAAGCATTTTATTCACCACACTCATGCGATAACTCCCCAGCGCCAGAAGGCGACGGCCGCGGCAACCACACAGAGGGTTAACGCCCCCGCTAAAGCAAGGTATGGCAGTGGTCGTGATGTCGGTTTATCCGCCGCTTCGGTATCGTCAATAGCGCCAATAACGTGACGTCGCTCCACCTCGGTTTTCCCCTCTCCATAGGCCAGCATAAGTGACTTGTGGCAAAGTACATTTACAATTCTGGGCGTTCCCCTGCTGGCGTCGTACAATAACTTACATAACGCCTGCGTAAACAGTGCATTACCACGATATCCGGCAACTGCCATTCTGTGACGAACGTACTGAAATACCTGGTCTGCATCCATTAGTTTAAGCGTGTAGCTAAACGTAATGCGCTGCTTTAACTGCCTGAGTTCATCCAGCGCCAGTTTCTCGTCCAGCTCGGGTTGTCCGAATAACACCACCTGCAACAGTTTGCGGGACTCGGTTTCCAGGTTGGTCATCAGCCGCAATGCCTCAATACTTTGCGTTGGCAATGCCTGCGCCTCATCGATAATCAGCACAGCGCTTTTCTGTTGCTGATGAATCGTTATCAGTCGTTGTTGTATTTTTTGGGTAAACGCCTGTTGATCGCTGTTTTCACCTAACTCAACACCCAGCTCACTGGCTACCGCGCGACGCAGCTCGTCCGGAGACAGCATTGGGTTGGGAATGTAAGCCGCTTCGAAGTGGTTCGGTAGTTCGTTCAGCAGTTTTCGGCAGATTAATGTTTTACCGGTACCCACCTCACCCGTGACTTTAATAAATCCTTCACCGGTTTTTAGCGCAGTCAACAATACCTGCAACGCTTCGTTGTGACTGGGCAGCCCGAAAAAATAGCTGGTGTTCGGTGTCAGCGTAAAGGGCAGCTCATTAATGCCGAAGTGATACAGGTACATAGTTACTCTACATACAACCAGTCAGCCATTGTTGCGCGGCTCTGTTCCATTTGTTTACTCCAGGTGCCGGCGCCGACAATAGTGGGTTTTAACAGAATAATTAGCTCTTTTTTGGTTTCCTGCTGGCGCTTGTTAGTAAAGAGCTCGCCTAGCAGAGGGATATCGCCAAGCAGTGGCGTTTTGGACACCGTATCACCCACGGTGGTCTGCATCAGTCCGCCAATCACCACAATTTCACCGGACGCGGCGCGAATAATGGTGTCGGATTCACGGATTGTGCTTTGCGCCAGTGGCAGGACAATTTGCTCCTGATTCAGCGTCACGACTTTTTGTTGCTCCTGGGTTTCGATCACCGAGGGGTGAACATGCAAAAGCACGCTGCCGTTATCATCGATTTGAGGTGTAACATCCAGCGCGATCCCTGAGAAGAATGGCGTAAGCTCGATATTCGGCACCACCGACGTAGTCGTTGATGTAATGGTATTCTGACTGGAAACTTCGGTGACAAAGTATTCATCATCCCCCACCTTAATTACCGCTTTCTGATTATTGATCGCCGTAACGCGGGGGCTGGACAGCACCTGCACATTGCCCTGTGTAGACAGCAGTGACAACATGCCGGAAAAATCTTCATTTAAAAATGACAGGGTAGTAATACCGCCAAGAGTGGAAGTAATGTTATTCCCCAGCGTCGCGGCAGTAGTGGATAACGAAAACTCGGTACTGCCGGTAGCCACTATATCGTTCCAGTTTATGCCTTGCTGGTAATCGTCATTCAATATCACTTCGAGAATGCGCGCTTCCAGAATCACTTGCTTTTGCAGATTGGTTTCAGACACATTCAGAAAATGCTTTATCTCCTGAATTTCAGAAGGCATCGCACGCACGGTTACCAACCCTGCCTGTGGCGTAACAAACACAGCACGACCGTTTTCGGTGCCGATCATGGCCTCCAGGCTTTCCTGTAGATCCTCCCAGAAATTGGTTTCGGTGCGGGTAGTGATGCTGGTGCCGTTAGCGTTGTTGTTCATCTGGTTTCCCAGATTATTGCTGTTTTGCGAGTTGCCGCTGAAATTATTAAACGGACTGTTGCCAGCGTAGCCGTTATTATTGTCCTTTTGCGACACACCACCGGAAATAATGCTGGTTTGGGTAGAGCCATCCCGCTTCATCAGCAAATAGTTCACCGGAAACGTCTCTGTTCGCATGGTTGCCGGGCGAACACGATAAATAGTATCGGAGCGGGCAATATCGTAACCATAGAGCTCGCTGACCAGCGACATGATTTGCTCCATCGTGACCTGCTTCAGGTTCAGGCTGATATCACCGGTAACCTCAGGATGAATAGCCGCACTGTAAGGCGTGTCATGAACAAGGCCGGTAAAAAAGGCTCTGACATCCACATTCTGTGCGCTGACATCGAACTTTTGCGGGCCGAATAAGTCGGCATCTGCGCCAGATTGCAGCGGCGCATTGAGCGCGGCAGTTACCGCCTGTGGCATGTCCTGAAGAGCAGTACCGGCATTGCGCAACTCCTGTTGCTGTTGTGCATCGCGCTGTTCACTCAAGTCCTGCTCGACGGCGGAACGTTGAGTTTCGTTGGAAGATGACGTCGACTGACAGCCCGCCACGCTGATTACTGCAGCAAGTGCAAGCAGATATCTGCCTGTATAGCCCATCTTAAAAATCCTCTGAGGCATCGCGTTTCACTGACGCGTGAGGAGAAAGTCGCAGAACGGTTTCCCGCGTTTCTCCCTGTTCTTCTATTAGCATTACCACTGAGTCAGGCCCGATTTCGGACACCATGGCATTCGACAAACGGCTACCGACCGTCACCACTTGTTTATTGACAATTGCCTGACTTCGGTCAGTTGAATAAAAAATCGCATTCAGCATAAACCGGCTGGCAACTGGCGCCGCAATGGCTTCGGAATTGCCAGTCACGGCAAATTTACCAGGACGTGTGGGATCGCGCTCCTGCTGTGCGACGACCTGAGTCGCGAACAGCATTATTATTATCACAACCAATACCACGACTTTACTCAACACCAATAAACGCCTTCTCTGTGCTTAAGGTATATACTTCAATGGTAACCCTTGCATCCGGGTACTCTTCTACATTGTAAGCCATTGAACGCCAATAAAGTTGGGAGGTCAACTTCTCAAGAGACGCCAGAAAATCGCGCACATCGAAGTAACGTCCCTGGAATGTCAGTGACAGACCATGCTGATACACAGCAACGCCTTCCATGTCGGGCTTATCGGCAAAAATATTCGTAGGCGTAAGTGAGCGCATTTCAATGAGCGTTAAACCACTGGCCCGGGAAAACACGCCCTCAATCAGCCCTGGCATCTGCTGTGGTAACACCAGTTCGCCAAGCTCAGCAGCAAAGGTAGTTTGCAGCTGTTCATATTGGCGTGTCAGAATTTCAAGCTGACGCTTAAGTTCAAGATCAGGATCTTCGTTCAGCGCTTGCCTGAACGCGGCCTGCTGCTGCACCAGCGACTTATTCCGCTCCTGCTCAATCTGCAGTGCCTGCTCGGCACTGGTTATCGCTTTGACGGCCGGCTCTATCAAAAAGGTCAGGCACAACATGAAAACCACCACCACACCGGCAGCCAGTATCAGGCCTTTTTCACGTACAGACAATGCCGCAAATTTCTCAGCCGTGGTAGGTTGACTCATCGCTTGCCTCCCTTCGATTGTCCGGCTTCCTTTTCCTGACGTTGTGCTTCAAGAGTAAACACCAAGGCATCCTCTTCTCGCATCACGCTGGCAGAATCAAAGGTGCGACCGGAAAAAGATTGGGTCTGGGCAAGTCGTGTCAGCCATTGCGGCATGGCTTCAGGTTGCGAGACCTGTCCCTGCAACAACATCATCGATTCTGAGACCGCCACAGACTGAAGCCAGATATCTGGCCGGCTTTGCGCGGCCAAATCTGTCAATAGCTGGGCAAACCCGGTATTTCGTATTACTTCACGGCTGGCCAGCTCCTCAAGAAGCTGGTCCTGCTTACTCAGGGTGTTTTTTAGTGTATTCACTTTTGTGGTCAGAACCGGGTCGGGCTCACGCTCGGCCAAGACCGCCTGCATCGCATTGACATCAATCTGCAAACGCTGATTTTCAGAAACAAGCGCCGCGAGGTCCTCTTCCGCTGTAGAAGCCACCGCCGTCATGATCACCCAGGTTATCAGCATGACTGCCAACAGGCCACCGAGCGCCGCTGCCACGCTACTTAGAGACAATAAATCAAGGCGCGGCTGAAACGAGGCCTGATAGAGGTTAATACGATGCTTCATCAGGCTGCCTGTCCATCCGCTTCAGTGGGGTTTTGCGTTTCCCGTAGTGGCACCAACGCGATTCCCAGTGCAGACATGTTCAGCCGTGAGACCGCCAGAGGCTCTTTCACAGTTACCTGCGTATCAATAGCGGCAACATCGGCCGGCACTACCTGATTAATCTGCTGGGCAACAATCGCGGTGTGCGTAGTATCCAAACGAAGCCTGATTTTGCGAACCGGAGACTGGCGCAGCTGACTTTCGAAGTAATCCATGGACCGCTGAATTTGTACGCTCAAGGAATCAATCAATCCCATCTGCAATTCATCTTCAGAAAAGCTGCCCAGGTTCTCAAACCCTTTCAGCCGACGGCTTACATACAAATTGCCGTCTTTGATAATGTTCACAGAGACTTCTTCGCCCGGCTCCTGCACTACCACCATTACAGGCTCGTCTGAATAAGGCAGTAACTCACAGGCAGCAAGCTCGGCCACGCTGATTTGTTTCAGCGCAACACCAGCGTCCAGCATATTCCGACACACGATGCCCACGGCATCATGCGGTATGGCAAACACATTGATTTTTTTGTTTCCGGCAAGTGGCACTGCCAAGTCGGTGTAGTCGAAAACCAACGGTGCATCTGTGCCAACGAGCTCTTTCACGGTGTAAGAGAGGGCGTTTTGCATTTCGCTGTCTTCCACTGCGGGACGGTCAATTTGCAGAAGGTTGTACCAATCCAGAGAAAATGCCACGTAAGCAGGTGTGCCGGACAGGCTGTGGCGCTCGACCCAAGTGCTGAAATGCTTACCCCAGTCTTTGTAAGCGACGGTTTCTTCTGAGGTCACACAAAGCGCGTCCTGCTCTTTTTGAAGCGCGCAGAACGTGACGGTATCAGTGCCAACGGCAACACCTATCGACAAGTGTGCCGACGCCGATCTCCACTTTTGTTTTAGGTAGGCACGCCAACCAATCCGCATAGTAGGTAATGTTTCTTTTATTATTTCCACAATTACAACAGAGTTTTATGGAAAGTGCCAGTAGACTTAGGAAGGATACGATCAGGTCAGTAAGCACCCAGCGAGAGCTGAATAATTCAGGTGCAAAACAGCGCTCCCAGAGAATGGCTGTTGTTCTTACCAGTAAGCTTAACGCCGTTAGTGGCTGCTTTACGACTCGTACTGCCAGCCTTATAACTGAGTGATGTTTGCGTTATTCGCATTGTTGTTAATTGGCAAACCGGCTTGCCGCGTCAGGCGGTTTACCCCCCAGTAGGCGTTGTCTTTCTCGCGAACCAACCATCCCCGCTTTTCCAGCGCCATGCGAATATAACGATTGCTCATACCGTGTCCGAAAACAGCGACTTTTTGCTTACTTTCGACGGTTTCTTCCAGCCAGAGTGCGGCGGTTTTTGCGCGGTGCTTAGCCTCCCGAAAGCTTTCAAAGTTCCCTCGCCATCCCGCCATCCACAACGCGCGATTTAATACCACCCAGTGCCAGGCTCTCAAAGTTATTCCCAACCGGTAATAAGGGATATCCATCTCGTTAAGCAGCGGATTATGTGCATCTATTCGGGTAATACCATACACTTTCGCCGACAGCTGTGCCCGCTTCAAACCGCTGGATACCACGTAGTGAGTGCTGAGGTCATAGTGTTTTCGGGGATAACTGGCGGGATCTAAAGGGGAGTGATTGTAGCGCTTTACCCAGCGGGCAAAATCCCGCGCTCCCATCATGTCGTTCGTAGCAGAGGCGGGCTTTCCATGCCTGATAAGCAGAATTTCCTGTTCCATTGCTTGGGTACTCATATCCTGATTCACTGCTCAAAGGCTAAAAATGGCTTTAACATACATCCCGTGCGACTCCTTCGCGGATGCATACGTTATCGGCTGAGTTTAGCAGCACCAGCAATAAGGCCCTCTCACCGGTGTTTTTTGCCAGTAAGCCGGTGCGCTTACGCTACCCGGCTTTCGCCCGGGGGTAACTCTTCTCCTCAGGGCACTTTCCCACCAGATACCCCGCTAGCCTGGTTCTCTGGGTATCACTAAGCCTAAGCCCCTGTTTGGTGCGACGCCAGAGAATATCCTCTGCGCAGTGCGCCCATTCATACTCACAGAGGTAGTCGACTTCAGCCTGATACAGACCATTGCCAAAGTCAGTTCCCATCTCCTGAATGGACGCTTTATCGGAAAGAAAACGTTTACACAGCACGCCATACTGACGCACATAACGGGCAATCAGTGACTCCGGCAGCCATGGATATTGATAGGTTAGTTCCGCAGTCAATGTGTGCTGACTGCTAAACGAGCCGCCGGGTAATGGCACGGTTTTAGTCCAGGCTTTACCCGCTTTAGGAAAATGTGTTACCAGCGTATTCACCGCCTGCTCTGCCAGTTTTCTGTAAGTGGTAATCTTGCCGCCAAAAATGTTCACCAGTACCGGCGACTGACTGTCGCCAGTCATCACCACTTTATAATCACGGGTAAGCTCCTGGGCCGACGCGTTAGCCTCTTCCAGCAAGGGTCTGACACCGCTGTAGGTATGCACGATATCCTGCTCGGTAATAGTTTTGGCAAAATACGCGTTGATAATGTCTACCAGGTAGGCTTTTTCTTCATTTGAAATGCCTACTGCCGCTGGATCGCCCTGATAATCCTCATCAGTTGTGCCGATCAGCGTAAAGTCATTCTCGTAGGGAATAGCAAACACAATGCGCTTATCTTTGTTTTGCAGAATATACGCTTCCTGTGTGTCATAGAGCCTGGGCACGATAATATGGCTGCCTTTCACCAGCCGCATGGCACCAGGGTTTGGCGTTTCGGCCATACGTTCGATAACCGATACCGCCCAGGGACCGGCAGCGTTTACGATACTGCGTGTCCTGATGTGTGAAATCGTACCGTCTGAATTACGCAGCGTAACCAGCCAGTGTGCACCCTGCTTCTCGGCTTTCACGCATTCCGTTCTGGGTAAAATGGTCGCGCCCTGATCCCGCGCCGCCATTGCATTAAGAACAACCAGCCGTGCATCATCAACCCAGCCATCGGAATATTCAAAACAGGTGGTAATGTCTTTTTTCAAAGGAGCGCCGGGTACTGGTTTCACTTTTCTGGAGCGCGGAAGCACCTGTCTCTTAGCCAGTGAGTCATATAAAAACAGCCCGGCACGAATCATCCATGCGGGTCGTAAATGAGACTGGTGCGGCAACCTGAAGCGCAGGGGCCACATGATATGCGGCGCTTTTGCCAGCAGGACCTCGCGCTCGGCCAGCGCCTCTTTGACTAAACGAAACTCGTAGTGTTCCAGATAGCGAAGACCGCCGTGAATTAACTTACTGGAGGCAGAAGACGTTGCGCCGCCTAAATCCCCCTTTTCGCACAAGGTAACACTCAGCCCGCGTCCGGCAGCGTCCGCTGCAACACCGACGCCGTTGATGCCACCACCAATTACCAGAACATCAATTTGTGTAGTTTGCGTCGACACTGAACTCATAGACTCGCGCTCCATCTGTGGATATTGCTGACTATTTATACGCCAAAATGAAAACATGTCAACAAAAACGAAAATAAACGAACATTCTAAGTCAGACGATTTTCTTATGTTTTGTAGCAGGTCAACATGGCATAACGATGACAAGCACCACGCGATGCCACGTTTCAGAAAACGTGGATTGCCGAGCTGGTATACAGCCAAATGGATTGCATCAGCGAGCAGGGTTTCGCATTCTTCGTTTTTGATACGTTATTCGAAAGCGCCTTACACAGCACCAGTGTGACTGGTACTTCATAAGTTGAGTAATAAATCACCGACGGTGATCATTCATAATTCCGGCAGACACTGAAGTGGGGACTATAAACGACGGGGATTGACCGGATACCTGAATGCACCAGTATCGACGTTTCACCATGCCTTTTCAGAAAGCGATATCAGGCCTTAACGAAAGTAATGTTGTTGTCGTCGATGATCTTCTTGATGGCTGGCGGCGGCGTTTTATCACATACCATGCAGTTAACCTGAGACAGATGTCCCTGCTCGACCATCGCGTGACGTTCGAATTTACTGTAGTCGGCGGCCAGTATTGCTTTACGGGTATGCTTAAGGATAGCCTGGGACACTTTGACCTCACGAAAGTCAAAGTCAAGTAGCGCGCCGTCGGCACTGATACCGCTAATACCGATTATGCCGTAGTCCATCCTGAACTGACTGATAAAATCACAGGTTGCCTCACCAATGATCCCGCCATCCCGGTAGCGAACTTCTCCTGCAGCGATAATGACGGTGAAATCCTCTTTCGCGGACAAGATCGTGGCCACGTGAATGTTGTTAGTCACGACATGAAGATTCTTATGATTCAGTAGTTTAGTAGCTATCATCTCGGTAGTAGTACCGATATTAATAAACAACGACGCACCGTCCGGTATCATTGCCGCAACCGCATCAGCGATTTTTTCCTTTATATGCCGGTTATGATTCTTTCGCTCCTGGTAGGGAGTATTTTCCCAGCTCTTATTGATGCCCGCACCGCCGTGGTAACGGCTCAGCACGCCTGATTCAGCTAACTGATTGAGATCACGGCGAATTGTCTGTGGGGTGACGGCACACTGCTCGACCAGCTCATCAATTGACATAAATCCGCGTTGCGTGATCAGGGTCACAATTTTGTCGTGTCGTTGTGTCTGGTTCATGATTCCGCCAATGCTTACTCTTAATACCCGGTTTTATCAGTGTTAGCCAGCATCGTACGAGCTGCATATCGTGCCTGGCCAGAGAACGATTGCGCTTTCTGAATAATTACATGCGGCGTATACGCCTGCAAAATGATAAGTCTTGCTCTGTATCGCCAACATCCACGGAAGTATACGACATAATATGAACAATATCAGTCACAAAACGAACTTAGAATTTTCGTTTTCGAAAACGGCATATTGTTAATCGGCTGTAAATCGGGCACACTGCTGAAAAATCAATTTTGGAGCCCAGTTGTGAGTCAGCACATTCTCGCTATTGATCAGGGAACCACCAGTTCCCGCGCTATTATCTTCTCTGCCGCCGGCGACATTGTCGCTATCGCCCAAAAGGAATTTCCACAGTCTTACCCCCACGATGGCTGGGTTGAGCATGATCCCGATGCGATTTGGGAAAGTGTTACCGACAGCCTGATAAAAGTATTTGATAAATGCCCGCTGACTGTTGCTGATATTGCCTCAGTAGGCATCACTAATCAGCGCGAAACCACACTGGTGTGGGATAAGAATACAGGTGAGCATATTTATCCGGCCATAGTCTGGCAGGACAGGCGTACCGCGCCACTTTGCCGCGAATTGTCTGAAGATGCCGCCCTGCTTGACTACATTACGCACACCACCGGCCTCTTGCTGGACCCGTACTTCTCGGCCACGAAAATTAATTGGATCCTGGATAATGTAGAGGGCGCACGGGAGAAAGCCGAGGCTGGCGATCTGCTTTTCGGTACGGTTGACAGTTATCTGATCTGGCGGCTCAGCGGCGGGAAGTCCCATGTGACTGACGCCACCAACGCCTCACGCACTATGCTGTTCGATATCCACCAGCAGCAGTGGGATAACAAGCTTCTGAAAACGTTTAACATTCCCCAATCCATGCTGCCGGAGGTACTGGACTGCGCCGCTGACTTTGGCATGATTGACCAATCCATTCTGGGCAGAGAACTCCCAATACAAGGGGTAGCTGGCGACCAACAGGCCGCATTGATCGGACAAGCATGCTTTGAGAAGGGCATGGCGAAAAGCACTTATGGCACAGGCTGCTTTATGATTCTTAACACCGGGGACGAGCCGTTAATGTCAGAGAACCGGTTATTAACTACCGTTGGTTACCGGCTTGATGGTAAAACGACGTACGCGCTGGAAGGCAGTATCTTTATGGCGGGGGCTACTATTCAGTGGCTCCGTGACGGTTTGAAGCTAATTGATAACGCTGCAGAGTCAGAAGCACTTGCACAGCGAGCCCGGCGGGACAATGGCGTGTTTCTGGTTCCGGCCTTTACCGGCCTTGGCGCTCCGTACTGGGACCCGGATGCCCGCGGCGCCATTCTCGGTCTTACCCGTGACACCGGGATCAGTGAAATCGTTGCTGCCGGCCTGCAATCGGTATGTTATCAGACCAAAGATTTGCAGAAAGCCATGGAGAGCGACGGTGCCCGGCCCATGACACTGAGAGTGGATGGTGGCATGGCGAAGAATGACTGGGTGATGGGATTTCTCTCCGATATCCTAGGCGCTGAAGTAGAACGACCGGTAGTGACCGAGACCACTGCACTGGGAGCCGCCTATCTGGCAGGCCTCCAGGCTGGCATTTACGACTCTGTGAATACGCTTTCCCAGAAGTGGCAGTGTGAAACGACGTTCACCCCCCGACTTACCAAAGCAGAGCGTGACAGCGCTTACGACGGCTGGAAATCTGCTGTAGCCCGCATTCGCTGTAGCTAGCAACAAATCAGGCGCGAGCTCTTTTCGTGCCTTTTTTATACAAAAAAATTTTATTATAACATTGTAATTACATTCAATTTATGTGTTAATACGGCTCAACAAGGTAAACGTTTCACCTTTTACCTTGGAAGGGTTTTTCCAGATTAATCAGAAAGTTAAAATAATAAAAAATGTAAATTCTGGACAAAACGGTGTGAAAATTTTGTTAAATAGCTCGTCTGGCAGCTCCAAAAATCACTGATTATTTTAATCAATCAGAACACAAGTTGCCTAAACACACGGAGAAAACACAGTGACACATAAAACCACTAAAGCTCTTGCTATTCCGTTCGCAAAACGTTCTCTATTAGGTGTTGCAATCGCCTCTGCCCTACACGCACCGGCGGTATTCGCACAACAGCCAGCAGACTCAGCCAACGACAATGTCGAAGTGATTGAAGTTCGCGGCTTCACCAGCTCGTTGAAAGCATCTATGTTAGATAAGAAAGCGGCCAGCGTTGTCTCTGACGGAATTACTGCCGAAGATCTGGGTAAATTCCCTGACCAGAACGTTGCCGAGTCGCTTCAACGTATTACCGGTGTCGCCATTGACCGCAGTGGTGGTGAAGGTCAATTCATTACTGTCCGTGGTTTCGGTCCCCAATTTAATACGGTACTGGTAAATGGTCGTCAGATTGCGACTGAAAACCAGGGCCGCGAATTTTCGTTCGATACCTTGCCAGCTGAGCTGATTAGCGGTGCAACGGTTTATAAAAGCCCAATGGCATCCATGCAGGAAGGCGGTATCGGCGCAACGGTAGAAGTCACTACCGCACGTCCGCTGGATTTTGATGGCTTCAAAGCTGCTGCCAGCGTCAAAGGCATGTACGAAGATATTTCAGAGGAAACAACGCCGCAGCTATCTGGCCTTGTTTCTAACACTTTTGCTGATGGCACCATTGGTGTCCTTGCTTCTGCCTCATTCCAGCAACGAAAAGCACAGACCAACATGCTGGAAACCCGCTACTGGCGTCCGGGCGTAAGCCTGACTAATCGTTCAGAGCTGGATAATCCTGCCTTTGACGACAACGCACAATTTAATAATGTGTTCGTTCCACAGAACTTTGACCAGATTGTTGACCTGGTAGATCGTGAACGTACCAGCGCCAATCTGGTTTTCCAGTACGCACCGAATGACCAGATGAAGCTGACACTGGACGGTCTGTACTCTCAGTTTGAGGTTGATTCAGACGCGCACAGCGTGGGCCACTGGTTCTCAGACAGTAACCTGGATAACCTGACGTTTACAGATCTGGGCAGTGTCGAGAGCCTCGACAGCACACTGGTTGATGGTGTGGGTGGTGCCACGGACTTCATTCGCAGACGCTTCGGACGCGATGTTGAAATTCAGGCTTTCGGCGCAAACTTCGAGTGGCTGGTAAACGATTCACTGACAGCGGTATTTGATGTCTCGACCTCTACGGCAGAAGACAGCTCAGGTGGTAACAACTTCTTTACCGTTGTCGGTTACAACAATGCTTACAGCGTAGATTACTCTGGTAACACACCTACCTTAGAGGTAAATGGTGGTAATGAGGCGCTGCTGGATCCTTCTCTGGGTCGTTTGCATTACAACGAACGTAATGGCTTCGACACGGAAGATACTATCAGTGAATACCGCGCAGATTTTGAGTGGATCCCAGAAACCATGACGGCGTTTACCCGCATGGAATTCGGTGTGTACTTCCAGGACCGCGAAAAAGAAAACAATCGCCGCTCTTCTGACTCTTGTAGTGTGTACTGTGGTTACCAGTTCGACCTGCCAGATGAACTGTTGAGTGTGTTTACCGCGGAAAATTACTTCGGTGGCGTGCCTAATCAGTGGCTGACTTACGATCCGGAAGAATACTTTGCCTATGCGATGTCAGATGAAGCCGCTCAGCAAATTGCAGATGCTACTGGTCAGCCTTTCGATGATGTGCGCGCCGCGCTTGATGCCACAAGTCTGAACAACCCTTCAATTGCCAGCGATTCTTTCGCTGTTAAAGAAGAAGTATTAAGTGCATATATGCAGTTTTTCTTCCAGACAGAAGTCTCTGATATGCCATTAGACGTTAACTTCGGTATTCGCTACAGCGAAACCGATACCAGTGTTGACGGCATTGGACGCGTGCTGCAGGATATCCAGCCAGTACCGAACGACCCCTCTGATCTGGATACGATCTACGCTACTGATACCGGTACGCCTGTCCGTTCGTCAAACAGTTACTCTAACCTGCTGCCAAACCTGAACATCAAGCTGTCATTAACCGACGACTTATTGTTGCGTTATGCTTATTCACAAACGCTGACTCGCCCTACCATGGGAGATTTGGTGCCCGTGTTTAACGTAACTACAGCACGTCCGGGCAACCTGCAGGCCCAAGCCGGTAACACCGAGTTGAAACCGTTCCTGTCAACTAACTGGGATATTTCACTGGAATACTACTATGCAGATACCAGCTACCTGGCTGCTGCCGTATTCCAAAAAGAAGTGGAAGACTTCATCGTAGCGACAGTGCAGGCGGAAACGCAGAATCTCGACTCAGGTTCGTATGAATTCAACGTACGTCGTCCACGTAACGGTGAAACAGCCAATGTCGACGGTATCGAGCTGGCATGGCTGCATACGTTTGAAAACGGCTTTGGTATCCAGGCTAACGCGACTATCGTTAACAGTGATGCAGAGCTTGACCGTGACGATACCTCTCAGGTATTTGCGCTGGAAGGTCTTGGCGACTCACAAAACCTGACCGTGTTCTATGAAATGGATGGCTTCCAGGCACGTGTTGCCTATAACAACCGTGAAGGATTCATGCAGGACGTAGTTAGCCCGTTAGGCGGTGTTGAGCCTCGCTACACAGAGACCTATGGTCAGGTTGATGTCAGCGCGAGCTACGACATCGATGAAACCTTCACTGTGTTCTTTGAAGGCATCAACGTGACGGGTGAAGAACTTCGTCGCCACGGCCGCTACGAAGAGCAGTTCGTGCAGTTGGTTGACGATGGTGCGCGATATGCTGTGGGCGTACGTGCCACTTTCTAAACGAAAAATTAGGGGAGCGTGATGCTCCCTTTTTCTGTAATTTAAATTTACTCATTATTGCCAACATGGCGGCTGTACCGCGTCATTTGTGACTACAGGCAGCACGTGTAGTAAAACATGCATACTGCTGCACCCTGCCGGGTAACCGGCTTTGATGGACCGCACAGAAATAACATGTTGGCAGACGGGGGGCAGATGCCTCCTTTCGTGTTTTTATCCAGGAGTACTGTGTGTCAGGTAGTTATATTCAGATCCTCGTTTTTGTCATCATCACTGCATTCATCGGCCTGCTGACTTATCTGAAATGTCGCGGACACGGCCACAGCAAAGCCAGTGAGAATAAAGAATATTTCCTCGCTGGTGGCGGTCTTACGTGGATCTTCGTTGCCGGCTCCATCACATTGACGAACCTCAGTACCGACCAACTAGTAGGCATGAACGGTAATCAGATGGCTTTGCTGGCGTGGTGGGAGTTTGCGGCAGTAATCGGGCTTATCATTCTGGCAAAAATTTTTCTTCCTGTGTATTACCACTACGGCTGTACCACCACCACCGAATTACTCGAAAAGCGCTACCAGAATAAACATATTCGCGCCCTGATTGGCCTGCTTTTCTTTCTTGGAAACAGCCTGATCTTTATGCCTTCTGTTATCTATTCGGGCTCACTGTTTATGATCAACATGTTTGGTCTGGATATCCCTTTGATGTCAGTAGCAATCGCTTTTGCCCTGATTGGCGCCTTATACGCTATATTTGGCGGGCTACGCGCCGTTGCAGTATCAGATACCTACTCGGGCGTATTGCTGCTGGTAATGGCCATCGTTGTGGTGATTCTGGCCTTATTCGCTATCGATTTTGATTTCTCAGGCATTCCTGCCGACCGGCTTACCCTTATTGGTGATAATGACTCACCGCTTCCATGGCACACCCTGCTCACCGGCATGATCTTTATTCAAACCTTTTACTGGAGTACCAACCAGACCATAACGCAGCGTGCGATGGCCGCCCCGAATGTTAAAGAGGCGCAAAAAGGTGTCTACGCCGCAGCGATTATCCGTTTTATTATTGTGCCGTCAATTATCGTTGTGCCGGGTATTATTTCTTACAAACTCTACGGCGACATTAATGATGCTGCCTACGGCACTCTGGTTGGTGACGTGCTACCGGACTGGCTTTCCGGTGTGTTTGCTGCGGCCCTGGCGGCAGCGGTACTTACCACCTACAACAGTAACCTGAACTCGGCGACAGCCCTGTATGTGTGCGATATCCACGAAGCCTATATTGACAAGTCGCCGAAAGTGGCACGTCTGGGTGGCATCGTTACCGCTATACTCACCGTAGTATCACTGCTGATGGTACCGGTATATGCGCAGGCAGAAAGTATTATCAACCTGCTGCAGCAACTATACGGCCTGTTAAGCATGCCGATATTGTCTATTTTTATCGTGGGTTTGCTGTTTAACAACGTCAATCCTTATGCAGGCATCATTGCGGTTATCTTTGGCGTTTTACTTTACGCTTTCTTCAGTTTTGTCTATGCCCCGTTTGATCTGCACTATATTCACCTGATGCTCGTTACTCTGCTCTCATGCATTGCCGTGGCGCTGGGTACCAACCGGCTGGCCTTCAGGCAACGTGCACAGTGGCGGGGTCGACTGGTCGACTAAGCAGCCACCAGAGAATCGCGTTTTCATTATAATGTCGCAGGGCGTGTTGAATACCATACCCCCTGCTATCACAAGTAAACTTTTCACCTCCGCGCTGCCGAAAACAGCTTTCAGAATATCGTTTCGACGGCGCGGAAAGATTGAGGTCTTTCATGTCCAGAGTTCCTGAATTTGTCAGCTTACACAACCGTTCTACCAGCCTGATCATTGATTGCCGGGGTCAGTCTCCGGCGCTGCTTTATTACGGAAGTAAACTGCACGATGACGAGAGTGCCGCGATGATTGCGCTGCTATCTACCCGTCAGGAAGCGAAATGTTCGCCGGCCGCAGAACCGCCGTTGTCACTCACGCCGACGTATGGTGAAGGCTTCACCGGTGCACCAGGCATAGAGCTAAGCGGTAGCAGCGATCAATGGGCAGCCGGATTTACCCTGACAACTATTGACCGTAGTGCAGACAAACTGGTCTTACATTGTGAAGATATCACTCGTTCACTGGAGCTTATTCATACCATCACTCTGGATGAATACGCCCAACTTGCCACGTTCACTACCAGCGTAGTTAACAAACACGACGAGGCTGTCCAGCTAAACTGGCTGGCCTCCGCCACGCTGCCACTGGCTGACGATATGACTAAACTCAGGGCGTTCGAAGGACGCTGGTCCAGTGAGTTTCAGACCCAGGATCACGATATTTTCATGGGCAGTTACGTACGTGAAAACCGCCGCGGCAAAACCTCTCATGATACCTTTCCGGGTTTTGTTACTTACGCCGCTCACACCGCTGAGCAGCATGGCAGCTGTTATGGTTTTCATCTTGGCAGCAGCGCCAATCACCGTTCACGAGTAGAACTGATGGCGGACGGCCGCGCTTATGCGCAGGCGGGCGAGCTGTTGCTACCCGGGGAAGTGGTTCTTGGCAAAAACCAGTCCTACACGTCACCCACACTCTATGTTGGCTTCAGTGATGAAGGTTTCAGCCACCTTTCTCGCCAGTTCCACCATTATGTGCGTGCCAATGTTTTAAATCATACTCCTGACAGCAAACCCAGACCAATTCACTACAACACCTGGGAGGGGATCTATTTCGATCACAAGCCGGAAACCTTAATGGAGTTGGCCAGTAATGTGGCGCCGCTGGGCGTTGAGCGTTTTGTTCTTGACGACGGCTGGTTTAAAGGGCGGCGTTCCGACAAAGCAGGGCTGGGTGACTGGCAGGTCGATAAAGATGTCTACCCGAATGGCCTGCAGCCGCTGATTGACCATGTACTGTCGCAGGGAATGGAATTTGGCATCTGGTTTGAACCCGAGATGGTAAACCCGGACAGCGACCTGTATCGTGCCCATCCTGAATGGGCGCTGGCTGTAGATTCGCAACCTCAGGTTCCTTTCAGAAATCAGTATGTGCTTGATTTAACTAATCCTGAAGTAGTGGAATATTTGTTCTCGCAAATCGATGACGTGATGAAAACGTATCCGGATATCACCTATATCAAGTGGGATATGAACCGGGATGTGAATCATCCGGGTAACCTTGCAGGACGCCCTGCTATGCATCAGCAAACCCGAGCACTTTACACACTCATTGACCGGGTTAAGCAGGCACATCCGCAACTGGAGATAGAAAGCTGTTGTTCAGGCGGCGGACGTATCGACCTAGGCATTCTGCAACACACTGATCGTTTCTGGACGTCTGATTCCAACGACGCATTAGACAGGCTCAGCATTCAGCGCGGTTTTAGTTTCTTCTTTCCACCGGAAGTGATGGGTGCGCACGTCGGCCCTCGTGACTGCCATATCACAGGCCGTCGCATTTCCATTGAGATGCGTGCTGCTGTGGCGATGTTTGGTCATATGGGTATGGAAATGGACCCTCGCGAGCTGACCCCGCATGAACGTCAGGTGCTAAGTGATGCGTTCGCCATTTATAAACAGCATCGTACGCTGATCCATAGCGGCGATCTCTTCCGCTTTGATGACGATGGGCTGAATATTAATTTCGGCGTGGTGGCACAGAATAAATCTCAGGCGTTATTCGCCTATAACAGTGTGAAGGAGACCGTCAGAACGACACCGGGTAAGTATCGCTTCACCGGGCTGGCGAAGGAAAAAAGCTATAGACTGACACGTATCTGGCCTACCGAAATCAAAGAGTACTCACCCTCTGTACTAAGTAAAATAGAAGGTGAGGTATTCACAGGGGAAGTTCTGACAAAAATCGGTGTGCAGTTACCGGTGCTGTTCCCGCAAACCTCACTGGTCTTTAAACTCGAAGAAGCCTGATTGTGGCTGGCCTGACGCTACCCCTCAGACAGCTGCCAACGGCCGGGACTTACCGGCCGTTGGTATCAAAAGGTTGCCCGCTTTATTTTTCAGCCTGTGCGTTTGCTTCGATTGTCAAACCTAATGCGTAGCGGTTATCAAAGCCTTTCCATGGCGCGGGTACTTCACCGTCTACAGGTGATTGCGCACTGGAGCCACGTACGCTCAGATACTCACAGTCATCGCGACGCGCTTTCACGTAACAGTTCATCATTGCCAGAGCAAAGTGCTTATTGATTTCATTCAATGACTGCGTCCGCCAGGCGGGCTCATAGTAGTGGCCCAAATCCAGCTCTGACGCCATCGCTTCCATCGGTGCAGGGTGAGGCGCGATGTTATGTCTGGCGTTATTGATGGTAAGTAAATACGCCGGCGTACCGGTAGTGTTTTCATATAACCACCGGATCCCCTGATAACCTGAAATGTCATCATATTCCCCCCCAACATAGAGGGTCGGAACCTGAATTTTCTCCATCGCCGCTTTGTCAAAAACCGGAAACTGGCCGCCCCAGGGTGCCATCGCTACCATGGCTTTCCAGCGCGGGTCGGTATCATCAGATGTCTGCATACCTGCCGCACAGGTATTAAGTTGTGCACGTACCGCTTTTACGGCTTCTGGCGCATCCATCCCGGTAAGTCGTTTTACGGCAGCCTCGCTGAAGTCGAAACAGCCCCCCACCGTATTGACTGCACCAAAGCCCCCCATGGAGTAACCGATTAACCCTGCGGCGTCTTTGGCGACTGCATCACGAAAAGCCGGATGATTTTGGACGGCATTCAGTGCCTGTTGCTGATCCCGCGAGCGGTTAAGTAAGGTGCCTGGAAATCCCGCGTAGGGAGCGTTTTTCATATCGATATCGGCATTGGTTGATCCGGTATGATCGATGCCAGCCACAACATAGCCGTGTGATGCCAGATGTTCACCCAGATAGTACATAATCGTACGGTAGCCAGTATAACCGTGCGACAGGATCACGACAGGATAAGACGTTTCCGAGGACGCGATTTCCGCATCCCGGTAAGCATTCCCCTGTAATGCAAAGGGCTTTCCTGAGCGCGTCTGGTTTTCGTATATGGCTTGATTTGTCGTTGCCTGTGCCGGGTACCACACTTGAAGCTTCAAATGTCGTTGCGCTGTATTTCCTGCCAGATCCAGCGGTTGTTTACCGATATTTACATCAATGGTTTTCACACCTACGGAAAATGTACCGGCTGCACTCAACTCCGGTAATACCTCGTTGCTTATCGGTAAATACAACGATTGTGGCAAAACTTCAGCTGCCATCGTACTGCTAATTACCGCATTCAGCGTTAACAGCAACGATAACGCTGACAGGCACTTTTTCATTTTCATTATACAAGTTCCTTATAACACACCAGCAAGGTTAAACGATTAACCATTATTCTAAAAAGGACTACTGCCACTTTTCCCTATAAATTAACAATTATTGGCGACAACAATGCAATGACAGCTAGCAATAAATACAGGACGAAGAGGCCAATAAAACTATTTTGTAAACGTTTTACCCATGTTAACATCAATATAACGATGCAGTCACATAAATAAGGACTACTATGAAATGCCACCTGTTGCGTGCGCTGCTGCTTATTACTTTTTTCTCGGGAGTCTCTACTCCCGCCCTTGCAAAGGAGACCTCCATGTCTAAGCCTTACTGGAACGATGTCGGCGTGTTGTCAGAAAATCGTCTCCCGCCCCGCTCTCACTTTTATGCCTTTTCGAAAGATCCGGGCGAGTTTCAGTATTTGCCTTGGGAGAGTAGCGATTATTTCAGTCTGAACGGCGAATGGCAGTTCACGTTGCTCCCCGATGCATTGAACACTGACGAAAGCTTTACCCAGCCAGATTATGATGCCAGCGAATGGGGTGCCATTCAGGTTCCTGGCAACTGGGAGATGCAGGGCTACCACTTTGCCAATTACGTGAATATGTGGGCCGACTGGACCGATAAGCAGGAGCTGGGCGAGATTCCCGGCGAGAACAACAAAACCGGCCGCTATCGTAAAACCATCACGTTACCGGAAGGCTGGAATGACGACCGCGTGGTGCTTTACATCGGCGCGGTGAAATCAGCGATCAAAATTTGGGTAAATGGTCAGTATGTTGGCTATTCGCAGGACAGCAAAACGGCGGCGGAGTTTGACGTTACCGAATTTGTTACTACCGGCGACAATACCATCGCCTTTGAAGTGTACCGCTGGTCGGACGGCTCTATCCTTGAGCTTCAGGACATGTGGCGCCTAAATGGCATCGAGCGTGATGTTTATCTTTATCGCACGCCGAAAACACATATCGCCGATATTCACGCTAACGCGACACTGGATGACAGCTACCAGAACGGGCTGTTAACCCTGAATGTGACAGGCGCAAACGCGACAAAAAGCGGTGCTGAACTGCAGGCCACGTTATTCTCTCCGTCAGGAGACACTGTCTGGGAAGAAACCCAGTCGCTTGCTCAGGCAACCACCTTCACCCACGACGTGGCAGATGTTGAAGCCTGGAATGAAGAATCCCCGACACTTTACCCGCTTCGAATTACGCTTACCGGTGCCGATGGCAAAACCAGTCAGGTAGTCTGGCTGCGTGCGGGCTTCCGTCGCAGCGAATTAAAAGATGGCAATGTGCTCATTAATGGCAAGCCGGTGTTGTTTAAAGGCGTGAACCGCCATGAGCACAGCCCGGAAACCGGTCACGTGATTACGCCTGAATCCATGCGCGAAGACATGGCACTGATGAAAAGCCTGAATATTAATGCCGTGCGTAATTCCCATTACCCTAACAATCCTTATTGGTATGCCCTTGCTGATGAAGTAGGCATGTACATGGTAGACGAAGCCAATATTGAATCACACGGTATTGGTGTGGCCAACCAGGGGCATTTCTATGAGCAGGCGAAACACATGGTATCGCAGCCAGAATGGAAAGAGGCCTACGTGGATCGCGTACGCAATATGTACGAGGCCAGCAAAAATCATGCATCGGTGGTTATTCTGTCTTATGGTAACGAAACTGGTGATGGCCCGAATACCGAAAATCTGTACCACTGGCTAAAAGAGCGCAGTTCATTACCCGTAATGTCTGAACAGGCGCAAATGCGCCCGCATACCGATATGTATGCCCAGATGTATGCCACTATCCCGCTGATGGAGCATTTTGTGGAACTCGGCAGCGACCGTCCCATGATTTTGTGTGAGTACGAACACGCCATGGGCAACTCGGTAGGTAACCTTGGCGATTACTGGGATCTCATCCGCAAGCACGACTCGCTGCAGGGCGGCTTTATCTGGGACTGGGTAGACCAGACCATCACGGCGACCACTGAGGACGGCACGACGTATCAGGGCTATGGCGGCGACTTCGAGCCCGAAGGCGTGCAGCATGACGGTAACTTTTCTGCCAACGGCGTGTTGACGGCCACCCGTGAACTTCACCCCCATGCACATGAAGTTAAGCAAGTGTATCAGGATATCGAAGTCACCACCGACGCGCCTGAAAGTGGTGAAGTTACTGTGTTCAACCGCCGCTTTTTCACTGACCTGTCTGATCGCGAACTGGTGTGGACATTACTGGAAAATGGCAACCCTGTGCAGCAAGGCAACGCGATAGCATTATCGGCAGGCCCCCGTACCTCAGAGCAACTTACGCTGCCAATTGATAGCAAAAAACTGATTGCAGGCAACCGCTACCATCTCACCGTTAACATTCAGGCGACCAAAGACAGCTTTGGCATTGTGAAAGGGGAAACGGTAGCAACCAACCAGTTTATGTTGCCATATACCGCCAAGGCAGAGGCTCGGAAGAGTATTTGTGACAATGCGTTCTCTCAGACTGACAGCACAATGACAGTCGCAGCGGGTAATAATCGCTATGTGTTTAATAAAGATACCGGCTGGTTATCTGAGTTAAACGTGGACGGCGGCAACGTGTTAGCAGAACCTGTTGTGCCCTGGTTCTGGCGGGCTCCAACGGATAATGACTTCGGTGAAGGCTTCCCGGAAAAAGCCAAAGTCTGGTTCAATATCCATGAACACGCAGAGCTTACCGCCTTTGACGTTAAACAAAACGCCAACGGCACGGTGTTGTTCACTGAACATTTCCTCAAGCCGGTAGAAGCGCGTTATCAGACAACCTATCAGTTTGCTCAGGACGGTAGTGTGAAAGTGGATGTGGCTTTTCTTGCTGCACCTAACCACTTCTACCCTGCGCTGCCGCGGTTAGGTCAGCGACTGGTACTCAAAGGCGGCTATGATGACGTTGAATGGTTTGGCCGCGGCCCGCATGAAAGCTACTGGGACAGAAAGCGCTCAGCGCATTTTGGCCGATATCAAATGCCCATTGAGACACTGGGTCATGATTATGTACGGCCACAGGAAAACGGCCACCGCAGTGATGTGTATGACGTAACATTCAGTGGCGACAATGCGACATCGCTGACGTTCGAAGGTGCGCCGTTTATTGGGTTTAACGCCGAGTATCACGATCTTACCGAATACGATACGTTTACTAAGCCCGGCACGCACCCGCACGATATTCCGGTAACCGAAAACCTGTACGTGAATATCGACTACAAGCAACGCGGCGTTGCTGGCACGGATTCATGGATGACACCACCATTGTTTAAGTACACCCTGCCCTGGCGTGATTACTTTTATAGCTTCACGCTGACGCCGGGTAAGTAAAATACCTCACGTCATAGATTAAAACAGAGCCTTGTGGCTCTGTTTTTTTATGGGCTGATTTTCTTACCAATTACATACTCAGGGCTATAACCGCAAAGAACTTGAGTCTGCAAAAAACATTCGCCCTGACCGGCGACAGAAACAAAAAACCCGGCAAAAGCCGGGTTTTGAGAAAAGCTGTGTTTTAGAACGGAATATCATCGTCAAAGTCAAAGTCAGGCTCAGCCATTGGCGGTTGCTTAGGCTGCTGATTGCCGCTTTGCGGTCGACCGCCCTGTGGATTGCCTTGTGGGCCACCCTGGTTGCCGTAACCTCCTTGCTGACCACCACCCTGATTGCTGTAGCCGCCCTGGTTACCCTGTGGGCGCTGCTGATAGCCACCGCCACCACCGGCATTACTACCACCGCCTTCACGGCCGCCCAGCATTTGCATCTGATCAACAATGATTTCGGTTGTGTAACGGTCCTGACCTTGCTGATCCTGCCACTTACGTGTTTGCAGTTTACCTTCAACGTAAATCTGTGAGCCTTTTTTCAGGTACTCACCCGCTACTTCAGCCAGACGACGGTACATAGTCAGGCGGTGCCACTCTGTACGTTCCTGAACCTGCCCTTGTTGGTCTTTCCAGCTTTCACTGGTTGCCAGGCTAAGGTTCGCGACGGCATTGCCATTGGGCATGTACCTGACTTCAGGATCATTTCCCAGGTTGCCCACCAGAATGACCTTATTCACGCCTCTGCTTGCCATTGATGTCTCCTGTCTGTGTTCATGTCGGGGCCGGCTTGTTCACGCCCACCGCCTGTTACGTTATTTACGAGTTCACGAATGTGAAAGTGGATCAGTATACCGCATTTTAAGAAAGCTGAATGCGATTTTTACATACCAAAAACTAAGATGGGAGTCAGATTAACACAAATCAAGGACGCTGTGGGCTGTACGGGAATAGCAGCAAACGGACAGGTATCACCTATCCGTTTGCTGCAAAGTACTACCACCAGGTGGTATAGAACGCCACAAGGATTATGACCACAGCCAGCGTGGCAACATTAAAGCCTTTGGTGGTGGCAAAGTTAACTTCGCTCAACTCTACGGCGTTTGGATGATCTTCTTTTTTCTCAAGTAGTGAAACGATCACCGCTAAGCCTACACACAGCAGGAATACCAGACCGACACGGTCGATGAACGGTAATTCCGGCCACAGCTGGCGCAGTAGCAAGCTCAGCAAGAACGACCCCAGCGCGGCTACAAGACCACCGTTGGCGGTAGTGCGTTTCCAGAACATGCCCAACACGAACAAGGCTACGATGCCGGGAGTAAAGAAGCCGGTGAATTCCTGAATATACTGGAAGGCCTGGTCGAACTGACCCAATAATGGCTTAGCCGCCACCATGGCAATAACCAACGCTACGAAACTGACAATACGGCCCACTTTCACATAATGATGCTGCGACTCATTCGGACGCTTGTCTTTGTAGATATCCATAGTGAAGATGGTAGACACACTGTTCGTCATTGAGGCCAGCGATGACACTATCGCTGCCACCAGCGCCGCAAAGATAATACCTTTCAAACCCACCGGCATTAAGTTCATCAGGGAAGGATAGGCTTGATCCGGGCGCTGTAAATCCGGAACCAGCAAGACTGCAGCGATACCCGGCAATACCACAATCAATGGCATTAGTAGCTTCAGAAAGGCAGCAAACGCTATGCCTTTCTGGGCCTCTGCCACACTTTTTGCAGCCAGCGTGCGCTGAATGATGTATTGGTTGAAGCCCCAGTAAGACAAGTTCATTATCCACATACCGCCAAGCAATACCGACAGGCCTGGCAAATCCATATAATGCGGGTTGTCTTCGGACAGGATCATATCGAACTTGCCCGGCAATTCGTTTGTCAGTGTCACAAAACCCTGCACCACACCATTGCCGTCACTAATCAGATTAAGCGCAGTATAGGATAAGAAAAGGCCGCCAAATACCAGCAGCACCACCTGAATAATATCGGTCAGGGCAACGGCTTTCAGGCCCCCGTAAAGCGAGTATGTCAGCGAAAATGCGCCTAGGAAAATCATGCCGTAGACCATATCCACACCGGCGATAGTATTGATAGCCAGCGCGCCAAGCCACAGCACTGCTGTCAGATTCACAAACACGTACACGCCCAACCAGAAAATCGCCATCACCTTTCTGACGCGATGATCGTAACGCTCTTCCAGAAACTGCGGCATGGTGTAGATTTTGTGCTTAAGGAAAATCGGCAGGAAGTATTTACCAACGATAATCAGGGTAATGGCCGCCATCCATTCATACGACGCGATAGCCAGCCCAATCTGATAACCTGAGCCAGACATACCGATGATCTGCTCTGCAGAAATGTTTGCCGCGATTAACGACGCCCCTATGGCCCACCATGGAAGGCTAGAGCCAGCAAGAAAATAATCGTTTGTGTCTTTTTCGTGTCCGGCTTTCTCTCTTGATACCCACCAGGCAATACCAATAAGAGCCACGACGTAGATCACGAATACCGCGAGGTCGAGCGTTTCAATTTGCATAAGTTTTCCCAACGTTCTAATTATCGTCGTGTAGTCGTAGGGTATGGGCCGTTTCGTGGTTATTTTTAACTCTTATGAAGATGGCCACTACACACTTGTGGTTGTCTTCCAGGCGCTACGTCTGGAGGAGCGACATTATTACCACACCTTTACAACGAATTTACAGTCCAATATCCATAAAATCCGTTTAACCGATGAATAATGGACCAACGTCCTGTGCAGCAAAAAAAAGCTGCCGGACATTCTGAAAATTCTCACAGCAGCCTGAAAAGAAATGGCGCCTGCCCCTTTTTACAGAGGTGGCGCCACGGGACACAACTCGTTAATCAGGCAAATGCGCCCTGGGTCGCAGTGCAGTCGTAAATAGTCGCCTGATAGCCAGTCTCTTCAAAGTAATGCTGTGCTACCAGCGCCTTTACATTCTCTATCAGGTTTTTCGGCACCAGCGCCACCACGCATCCACCAAATCCGCCTCCTGTCATGCGCACGCCACCTTTGTCTTTAAGCAATCCGGAAATCAGCTCGACCAGGTAATCGATAGGCGGCACCGTAATTTCAAAGTCATCGCGCATAGAGGCATGCGATGCTGCCATCGCCTCGCTCACGGTAGCGATATCATTTTGTTTGAGCGCGTCAAACATGGTGTGAGTGCGTGCATTTTCAGTAATGATATGGCGTGCTCGTCGATACACCACCTCCGGCATCGCAGACTTAGCAGCTTCCAACGACTCCAGTGTGGCTTCACGCAACGATGGAACCCCAAGCAGGGATGCCCCCTGTTCGCACTGCTGACGACGCAGGTTGTACTCACTGTCAACCAGGCCTCGTTTTACATTTGAGTTAATAATAACAATGTGAAGATCATCCGGCAGTGTTGAGTGATCAAAAGTCAACGACTGACAATCCAGTAACATGGCGTGATCTTTTTTGCCCATTGCTGAAATTAACTGGTCCATGATGCCGCACGAGCAACCAACAAAGTCGTTTTCTGCTTTCTGCCCTAACAACGCGGCTTTTACACCATCAATGTCCAGCGAAAAAAGATCCGTGACCGCTTTGAGAATAGCAATTTCAAAGGATGCGGAAGAGCTCAGGCCTGCTCCCTGCGGTACGTTACCCGTTACCAGCAAATTGATGCCGCTGGGCAGGGAAAATTCCTTTTGTAATACCAGCAGTACACCCCTGACATAATTAGACCAGCTTTGTTCAGGATCACTTTCGATGTTATCCAGCGAAAACTGGCTCTCGGCATTATCGTAATCCATTGCCACAACACAACAGTTGCGGTCTTCACGTACCGACGCCGCGGCCCAGGTCCCAAAGTTGATCGCAGCAGGAAACACGAACCCCTGATTATAATCGGTGTGTTCCCCAATCAGATTCACGCGTCCGGGCGCATGACAAACAACCGATGGCTGATGCTGATAAATATCCGAAAATGCCACAGACAGTTGTGCGTTATCCATTCTGGCTCTCCGCCTGTTTGTAATGCACATCAGATTGCTCACGAAGTCGGGTCGCGGCTTGCTCCGGTGTAAGATCCCGTTGCGCCTCTGCCATCATCTCGTAACCAACCATAAACTTTTTCACACTGGCAGAGCGCAGCAAAGGAGGATAGAAATGTGCATGCAGCCCCCATTCAGGATGCGTCTTACCGTCAAACGGCGCGCTATGCCATCCCATCGAGTAAGGGAATGAGGTAGTAAATAAATTGTCATATCGCGTTGTGATTTGCCCGATTATGTCAGCCAGAGACGCAGCCTGCGTGTTAGACAAATCCACCAAAGAGGAAACAGCAAAACGAGGTAACAGTAACGTTTCGAATGGCCAGGCGGCCCAGTAGGGAACAACCACAACCCAATCGTCATTCTGGCAGACAACACGCTCCTGCTTCTCAACTTCACGCTTGGCATAGTCGTCCAGCATCCGGGTGCCATGCTTGTCAAAATACTGAGAAAACTGCTGCAGCTTTTTCGCAGGCTCGGTAGGAATGTGCTTTTGCGCCCACACCTGACCATGCGGATGCGGGTTTGAGCATCCCATCATCGCCCCTTTGTTTTCAAATACCTGCACCCAGGCGAAATCCTTTCCGAGATCGGCAGTTTGCGCCTGCCAGCACGTCACAACCTCTTCACGTTCAGACTGGGTTAGTTCAGGTAACGTCTTGCTGTGATCTGGTGAAAAGCAGATTACCCGGCTACATCCCTGCTCGGTTTCAAAACGGAACAATTCGTCGGCTTCTCCCGCTTCTGGCGTATCGGGCTTCAACGCGGCAAAATCGTTTTCGAAAACAAACGTTCCTGAATACGAAGGATTACTCTCACCATTTACCCGCGTGTTTCCCGGGCACAAGTAGCACTCAGGGTCGTAACCCGGTTTCTGTTCCTGCGAGGGTTCTTCTGACTGACCCTGCCAGGGGCGCTTCGCGCGATGAGGAGAGACCAGCACCCACTCGCCAATCAGCGGATTGTAGCGGCGATGCGGATCGTTTGTCAGGTCTACGGTTTTGCCCATAATCACTTTCACACTCTTCATCTCTACCTGTAAATCAGGTTAAGGTTAAACGTTTACCCGAGATAGTATATTATCAAAAGAGGTTTATCAATTTGTTAACAGAATATTTTTGATAAAACAAAATGAGAGACAATTATTGTCTCTCATTCGGTGGTCTCAGTTGCTCTGTAACTTGCTTTTACGCCAGCTACACGCCGCGGGTACGCATAGCAGATAAGCCACGCTGTCCTGCGTTTGGAATCAGCGGGAAAACTCGTAGCGCACCGAGGCCTGAAACGGCTTGCCTGGCCGCAGGATGCAATCTGGGAAGTCTGGGTGATTGGGTGAGTCCGGGAAATACTGCGGCTCCAGACAAATAGTGCCAGCCTGCTCATCGCCCATCAGGTTGCCGGTATACACCTGCATACCCGGTAACGTAGTGTACAAGGCCATGCGGATCCCCGTATCTGCGGACGACAATACTGCGGCTGGACCAGCGCTGTCGTGATTTAACACAAAGTTGTGATCGTAGCCTCCTACGCTGTCAAAAAGCGGGTTACCCGTGTTAACGCGCTGTCCGATTTCTACGGCAGAGGTAAAATCGAACGGCGTATTCTCTACCGCAAGCAGTTTGCCGGTAGGCAGCAAGCTCTTGTCCGCTTCGGTAACGTATTGCGCATCAATTTTCAGTGTATTTTCTTTCACTGATTTACTTTTCCCGATGTGGAAATACGCATGCTGGGTCATACTAAATGGAGTGGCAGCAGTCGTTGAGGCGAAGAGTGTCAGCGTCAGCGTATTGGTTGGCTGTAAACGGTATTCGGCTGATACGGTAACTTCTCCCGGAAAGCCCGCTTCTCCATCCGGACTCACCAGTGACAACCGCACGCCAACAGCATCGTCTTCTTCAATAGGTTCTGACACCCATACCTTTTTATGGAAGCCGCTCAGGCCCCCGTGAAGGTGGTGGGGGCCGCCATTGACGTCTACCTGAAACTGTTGACCATCAAGCTCAAACTTTCCCTCACCGATTCGGTTAGCATACCGGCCAATAAGCGCTCCTTGGTAACTGTCATCCTGTATATATGCGTCAAGCGTATCGAAACCTTTAACGCACTGATGTGGTGAACCTGTGCTATCCGGCACAGAAAGCGCGCGAATAATGCCACCCAGCTCAAGGATCTCAACAGTCATGCCCGCATCATTCGTCAGTGTGTAACATGACACGGTGTTTCCTTCATACTCACCAAATGGCGTAACAGCTACTTTCATACAGGTTGCCTTGTTGTAAACTCAGTTAAAAAGGGTATACGTTTTCCGTATACAATAATACCGATGAGCCCGGGTAAAAGATTGATTTTATTCCCTTCAGGCTTATCAAATCCTCTAAAACTAAGGTAACCTGAAGCTTCACCTCCTGCTTACATCATTGTCCGGGAGGAATGCATGAGTTGGAATTACATAAAGTATGGCTACGATTAAAGATATTGCACAAGCTGCTGGGGTGTCGCTGGCAACGGTTTCACGTGTGATTAATGATGGTCCCAAGGTTGGCGATAAAACCCGTGAACGGGTAAAGCAAATCATGAAGGAAATGGGCTACCGGCCCAATGCCAACGCTCGCGCGCTGGTTACGCAGCGTAGCGCGTCACTTGGTGTAGTAATAGCCGAATTACATGATCCCTTTTTTGCCATGCTGGCGCACGGCGTGGAAACGGTTACCCGAAAGAATAACGTTCAGATTCTGCTGAGCGCGGGGTCGATTGCAAAAGATACCGAGCTTAAAGCCATCGAAACCCTTCTGGAACACCGTGTCGAGGCAATGGTGGTCCACTCCAAAGCGCTGGACGATGACACACTGATTGCATTTGCAAATCAAATTCCCGGCTTTGTGCTGATTAACCGTTATATTCCCGCTATTGCTAATCGTTGTGTGTGGCTTGATAACGTCACCGGCGGACGCATTATGGCGGAATATGTCATACGTCAGGGCCACAAAGACCTCGCCGTAATCAGCTCGCATTACCAGATAGACGACCCATCTCAACGGCTTGAAGGAATTCGTCAGGCAGCCGGGGAAGCCGGTCTTACGTTGCCAGACAGTATGATTGAATATGCCACGCCGGACCAGGAAGGCGGTGAAATGGCAATGCAAAACCTGCTCGCTACCGGCTCTCACTTTACGGCATTACTTGCCTACAACGATGCAATGGCAGCGGGTGCGATGGCTATCATGCAAGACCATGGTATTGATGTTCCGGAACAGGTATCGATTGTGGGCTACGATGATGTTTTGCTGGCAAAATACTGTCGCCCGAAGCTCACCACGTTACGTTATCCCATCGAGATGATGGCGGCTAAAGCGGCTGAGCTGGCACTAAAATACGCATCAGGTGTGCCACCGGAGAAAGATCTTACATTTAAGTACACACCGACCATTGTCAAACGCGACTCGGTGCTGCGTCTATAGTTTACAGGGCGTCGTCGCTACGCCCTTCACTCCCACATCCAGAATAAATGTATCACCACTGTACGGATGGCACGCCAGTTCTTGCGCCGTCATACCAATATTGGCCGACGTGACCAGTAACCGATCAAACTTCTCTCCTGCAAACGTCATGCTGGTAATTTTTGAAGCAGGTAGGGGCACAAACGCCAGCCGCTCTCCTTCTGCATTGAAGCGATACAGGCCACCACCATCCCAGGCCGCCACCCACAAGCAATCCTCCGAATCTACGGTAATGCCGTCAGGAAACCCCATCGCCTCTGTGAACGAGATCCAGGCCTGCTTGCTGACTATCTCTCCGTCACTATTCACCGCGCAACGATAAATAATCCGGTCAGCCGATGATACCGACCACAGCCACTCACCGGATAAACTAAAGGCTGGTCCATTACTCACCTGATAACCGGTATCCACCGGCAGAGCCTCATGCATACCCTTAAGCAGGTACAGCGAACCGCTGGCCCGCATTTCTGCATCATCCATCGTGCCAAAGTATAGCCTGCCCGCGCGGTCTACCTTGGCATCATTCAGCCGATTTGATAACGGCTCCTGGTCCATTTCGATGTATTTTTCGCGTTGCCATGTATCCGGGTTGAGAAGGTACAGGCTTCGCTGGCATCCCAGAAATAACTGACCAGCCAGTCTTTCGGCCAGCCAGCATACTGGCTCGTCAAACGTGTGAGTCTCAAGGTGGCCGGACTGCCAGTGAAGGCGGAACACGGCATTACCCTTAATGTCGACCCAGAACGCACTGCTGTAGCGGGGGCTGTAGAAAGCGCCCTCGCCCAGCAGACATTGTGTGTTGAAGTGATAGCGAACGTAATGTGGTAAAGACACAATATCCCGTGACTGCTCAGCTGTATGTGATGAGTTTAGCCATGAAAAAGAACCAGTACTACCCCTGAGCACGCCGCGACGAATAATATCAGCTGACGGATCCGCGCTTCGTTGATGTTTCTGGTAATAACATAAGACAATGCCCACCCGGTTAAAATGGCAGGCACGCATCTTACAAACAGACTCAGATCATCATGCCCGGCGGCACCGGTTGCCCACAGCACCAGAATGCCGAACAGATTAATGTAGACAAAAAAGATACTCAGGTTGGCTTTGATTCGGTCATGTTCTTCAGACTGATACAACAGTCCCATCGGCGCACCACCAGCCGAGGTGGTGGTTCCCATAAAGCCGGAAATCATGGCAGCAATAAGATTAGAAATAATTGAGACTTTTGGCGTGAGGCCAATCAGTGATAACAACACGGCGACCAGAATACTTATGCCGAAAAGCAACTGATACTGGTGCGCATCGATGTACAGCATGACACTACCGGCCACCAATACACCTGCGGTGCCCCCCAATATGGCAAAACCGGTTTGTTTTGGGTCTATTTCGCCGCGATGTCTGACCGACAACAAGCTTGTGATAAGCAGTGCATTCAGGATCATCGGTCCGGGAACCAGCTCCGGCATCAGAAAATACAGCACCGGTGCGCACAACAGGCCTAAACCAAAGCCAATTACGCTTTGAAGGCATGCTCCTGTTATCAGCACCAGATAAACTAAAACCCACTCAGTCAATGTTCGCCCTACGTGTTCAACCCAACAACCGGGTCTGAGCGCACATGCTACCACCCGAAGTTTTAATATTATATTACTATTTATGACAGCCAGATATGCCTTGTGTCAATGCTTCGGGGCAAAATGTAAACTAAAAGTTAATACGGCGGCAGGAATTTACGTGTTCATGATGTGAAGTAGCCGGAGTCATCGCCATTGAGCAAGGGCGCGCTCGACCATTCACAGGAACATGCGCGTTGGCGGTTTTCCTGGCGATATTCGATTGGCATGGAGGCAGGGCAACTTGATTTTCTAATCTCAGACCCATCCGGCATCAATAATCAGCGTTTGCGCCGTCATCATTTTACTGTCATCTGAAGATAGCCACAACGCGGCATCTACAATGTCGTCGGGCATCAGCGTTTCATGAATGCACTGTTCCTGCTGAACTTCCTTGACGATATCCGGGTTCAGCCAGTGGGTCATCTGGCGTTCTGTCATCACCCACCCTGGAATTAAGGTGTTCACTCGCACACGATACTTCCCGTAGGTGGCGGCCAGCGAACGCGATAACCCTTCTATCGCCGCTTTCGCAGTCGTGTACGCAGGCATACAGGTTTGTTTTTTGCGCCAGCTTACCGAGCCGACGTTAATTATGCTGCCGCCGCCCAGACGCTGCATTTGCGCTACTACGCTTTGGGCTGTAAAAAAGCTGGGGCGAAGATTCACTGCCAGGCGATCATCCCAGTACTGCTCTGTCACATCCTCAGCCTCATGACGAGTGTCATCTGCGGCGTTATTGATCAGAACACCGATATCGCCAAAGTGCTGTTGCGTGCTGTCTATTGCGGCTTTCAGCGCGTCAATATCACGAATGTCACAGTGAATAAAAACCGGATCGTAACGGTAATGTCCTTTGAGGTCGGCGCATAGCGCTTCACTTTGTGTCGTCGCCATGTCTACAAAGGCTACTTTTGCATGCTGCTCGCAAAACCGCCTGACCATGACCGCACCGATACCGGTGCCACCACCGGTGATAAAGACGGTTTTGTCAGCCAGACTCTGATAAGTTGTCGTTTTTTGTGTTGCAGACGCGTCGTTTTCCATCGGGTGCATTTCCGGCTACGCTCGTTTCGCTTCCATTTCCTGCTCGATAAAGGCCATAGCCTCATCAATCAGATAGGTCATCATATTTTTTGCGCGCCCGGCCTCACCATTGGCGATAGCGTTGTACACTTTCGCATGCTCTTCCGCGATAGCTGTTTTGCTACCTTTTGCTGGTGTAGTGTGCTGAATACTGACATTCAGTGCGGTGGTAATAAACTCGCGTAACTGATAGAAAAACCGATTCCCACTGGCTTGCAGGATAGCAGTATGAAACGCCAGATCGGCTTCATGTATGTTACCGTCAGGCTGCTCAGCTTCGTTTTCCATTGCCGTTAATGCTGCCTTGATATTGGCGATTGCTTCAACATTTTGATGACGTGCTGCCAGCGCTGCAGCTTCAGGCTCTATTGCCAGGCGCATTTGCAGAAACTCTTTGAGCACCTGCAAAGACGGGCTGCTTTCCAGCATCCATTTCAATACATTGGTGTCATATAAATTCCAGTTATCAGCAGACTCAACCCGGATCCCCTGACGAGGACGCGACGAGATCAGACCTTTTGCCGCCAGCATTTTTACCGCTTCTCTCACTGCGGTACGACTGATGCCATATTCTTCACACAATTGTGCTTCAGTTGGCAGTCCAGTCTGGCCGTTGTAACTGCCGCTGATAATTGCTTTACCCAGCTCGTTGGTCACTCGCTGCGATAAATTCAGATTCTCAATTCGCGCCATAATCATTCCCGTAAAGACACGTGTCGTCATTCATCCTTTCTGGCCTTTGGGACATTGCCTCCGACCATCCCGCAACCGTCATTACAACGTTCCGGCAGGATTGTGCATAAAGCTAGTCTAAAGTAATTATGCCCTATTGCCTACATATCTGATAAAGAGCGGTTTGTTGCCTGTCAACTTGTCCTTTTTCTTCTACGACTTCTCTGGTCAAACAACCACTGACCCGGCGCACTGCATGCCAGTTAAAAAGCGGCGCCTGCCTTCCAACGGCGCATGTTAAGACTCACTGCGTGACTTCAGATTTATTTACATCGTACTTAACTATCGTTATTGCAGCGAAAAAAGATTAACGTGTTTTTAACAATGGGCCTTTTCATTAACCCATTTATCATATAATATTTTTTATAATTTCAGTTTTTTGCATTTATGCCAATTCGGCAATGGACGTTTTATGGTTGAATTAAGTACGTTGGACTGGCTGGTTCTCGGAGGCTTCTTTGTGTTGCTTCTGGGGGTCGTTGTGATGTCTATCCGTCAAAAAGAAGAAGATACCGCAGACTATTTCTTGGCTGGCCGCAATGCAAGCTGGCTGGTTATTGGTGCATCAATTTTTGCCTCAAACATTGGCTCAGAACATCTGGTTGGTCTGTCCGGTTCCGGTGCCCAGTCGGGCATGGCGCTGGCTCACTGGGAGCTGCAATCCTGGATAATTCTGTTGCTAGGCTGGATATTTGTCCCTTTCTACTGGAGCAGTAAAGTCTACACGATGCCTGAGTTTCTTGAGCGTCGATTCAACTCCAAATCCCGCACATTCCTGTCAGTTATTTCGCTGGTCAGCTATGTGCTTACCAAAGTGGCGGTAACGGTGTACGCAGGGGGCGTAGCGTTTAAAACCATCCTTGGCATCGAAAGCATCTGGGGCATCGATTTCTTCTGGATCTCGGCATTCGGTCTGGTCATTATCACGGGTATCTACACAGTACTTGGGGGAATGAAAGCCATTATGTGGACCTCCGTACTGCAAACGCCGGTACTGATTATTGGTTCGGTGGTCATTCTGGTAGTCGGACTGGACAAGGTTGGTGGCTGGTCAGAAGTTGAGCGTCTGAATGATGCCAACATGCACCTTATCCGCTCAGCCTCAGATTCCGAATTCCCGTGGCCAGGCATTATTTTCGGTTCGTTCATTATTGGTTTCTGGTACTGGTGTACCGATCAGTACATCGTGCAGCGTGTGCTTTCTGCTAAAGGCATTAAAGAAGCTCGTCGCGGCACCATGTTCGCCGGTTACCTGAAACTGCTGCCAGTGTTTATCTTCCTGGTTCCCGGCATGATCGCCTATGCGCTGAACGCCAAAGGTATCATTTCTTACGACAGCCCCGATCAGGCATTTCCCACACTGGTTGCAGAACTGCTGCCGGCTGGCGTGAAAGGAATTGTTATTGGTGGTTTGGTGGCGGCACTGATGAGCTCTCTGGCGTCGCTGTTTAATTCATCTGCCACGCTCTTTACCATCGACTTTTACAAAAAATTCAAACCTGAGTCCAGCGAGAAGCACCTGTTGAAAGTGGGTCGCATCGCAACGGTGGTGATTGTCGTACTGGGGATGTTGTGGATCCCGGTGATGAGCCTTATCGCCGACGTGCTGTATGAATACCTGCAAAGTGTGCAGTCTCTGATTGCCCCGGGCATTGCCGCGGTATTCCTGCTGGGACTGATAAGTACCCGTGTTACTGCGGAGGCTGGTTTTATCGGACTTGTGTCGGGTTTCGTACTGGGTATGGTTCGGTTAGTCCTGCTGCCTTTCAAAGACAGTCTTGAAGGGACCGGGCTTGCGTGGATCACCAGCATGAACTGGCTGTATTACTGTATTCTGCTGTTCTTTATTGTGGTGGGTATCATGATTGTTGTGAGTATCTTCACCAAGGCGCCGGATCGCGAAAAGCTCAAGGGCCTGACCTTCTCAACGCTGGGTAAGGATACCATGAGTGAAGTTATTGCCGGCCTCGACAAGTGGGATTACATTCACACCGCCGGGATTTTAGGTATCACCGCACTTATCTATATCCGATTCTGGTAACGCTTCTCTGCTTTTCCTTGAGAGGACCTCAGGGCGCTTCGGCGCCCTTTTTTTATGCTGTATTCTTACCACTCCCTGCTGCTATTCCCTGACAGCACTGGTAGGATTGCTTCAGAGAATTTATACAGGACAGGCATAACAATGATTTCAGGACAGGTACCTGATTATTCAAACTACAACGATGAGACACTGCAAGAGCGTGCCGCCACCATAAACCGTTCACTTTTCCCTGAGCGCGCTGCCGTGCTGGATCAGGAGCTTGCAAGACGCGTGGCGCTACACCAACCTGAGCTTGCGTCTCGGGGCGAGCGGTTCGCCGGTGCTGTTATTGACATGGTTATTGCCCTGATTTCGTTGATCCCGCTGGTCATTATTGCGGGAGACACAATGCAGCAAGAGCCGCTGACAGGAATGTTGATGGCCATCGGCTGGTCGGTTGCGGTAATAATTGTAGTGCACGGCTACACGCTGATTAACTACAGTCAGACCGTGGGCAAGTACTTTCTCAATACGCGTATTGAAGATATGGACGGGAAGCCCTCGACGTTTTTCAACATTCTGGCGGCACGATTTATGCCTATCACGGTGCTGACAATGATCCCGTTGGTAGGGTCTGTAATTTATCTGGTTGATATATTCATGATCTTTCGCGCTGACAAGCGCTGTATGCACGATCTCATCGCGGGTACGCGGGTATGTCGACTTCCTGATGCAGAGCGTGTGAATCATTAGAGTCTGTTAGTCTTTGATGTACGATTTTTGTCAGGGGTAAACGCGCTTTTTCGCTACGCGCCGATTGTAGCCTCGTTATCCAGGTAAATGAGGCAGCACAAAGCGCAAAGCGCGTTTAGCCGACGCCAGCGTCTGCTGGCACCGGTCTGACCAAGGCAATAGCTGTCATATTGCCTTCGAAATTCTTAGTTTGTCTGAGATGTTAATCCGGCTCGTGATTTCTGAATTGGGGAAAGCCGTTCTCATCCCAGGTCAGTACCCTTGCCCGCGCGTGACGGTTAGGATCGCTTAGCGGCGAGCCCTGCAGCTCTTTGTAATCCCGGCTGTGATAAATCATCAGGTCGGTTTCCCCGTCTTTCCCCTTCACAAAACTGTTGTGACCGGGGCCGAAACGTCCTAACTCGGGTGCGGTAGTAAAGACGGGCTCCTGCTCTTTATGCCAGCTTGCAGGATCAAGCAAATCAGCATCTGCCTGCGCCCACAATAAGCCCATGGCATAACGATGGTCAGTGGCACTGGCCGAGTAGGTCATAAATAATTTGTCGCCATGTTTGACCACCGAGGCACCTTCGTTAACCTTGTACCCCTGAATTTCCCAATCCAGTGTCGGCTCGCTGATTTTCACAATCGGCGCTTTCACCGTGACCGGCGAATCCATTTCCGCAATCCACAATGCTGAGTTATAGGTTTGCTCAGCATTTTGCTGTGCCCATACCAGATAGCGCTTGTCGTTGTGCGTGAATGTGGTGGCATCCAGCGAGAAGGTATCAAGATGCGTCTTCATCAGGCCCACTGTTTCCCACTTGCCTTTCATCGGATCGTCGTGGGTATTTTTGAGCGCGTACATACGAATACTGAAGGGTGTATCTTTGTCTCCCGCTGCAAAATAGATATACCAGTCGCCGTCAACCTCGTGGAGTTCCGGTGCCCAGATATTCGCGCTCATCGGGCCACTCTCACGCTTGCGCCAGATTACCTTTTCTTCGGCAAGCTTTAGGTCATTCAGCCTGCACGCCTGACGCAGCGCTATCTCGTCAAATTTTGGTGATGTCCCGATAAAAGTAAAGCATCCGTTATCGTGACGAACCAGCTGCGGATCGGCGCGTTGAAGTACAATGGGGTTATCCACCGGCACCGCCATACCATGACTGGTGTCAGACGGTTCGTTAGCGCAGGCACTGCTGCCAGCAATCAGGGTTAACAGCAAGGAACGTTGTAGTAGTGAACATACTGGCTTCATACTCTCTCCGGAAAAGGCAAAAACATTGTTAATATTGTATTACATATTAAACAGCAAGTCTGGTATGCTACGCAACACTATGTAAACAAAATGTTTGAATAGCGAAGGAAAAAGATATGTTCAGGTCAATTTTCAGGTTTACACCTGCTCTTGCCGGTGGCGTTTTGGCGCTCTCTGCGTCTCTGATGGCGTGTGCGAACGCGAAGCAGGTAGAAGTGCATGATCCGGTAATGGCAAAAGAAGGTGATACCTATTACGTGTTCAGTACCGGCCCTGGAATTACTTATTACGAATCGAAAGACATGGAGAACTGGTCACTGACCGGGCGTGTCTTTCCTGATGAGCCAAGCTGGGCTCAGCGCGTCGCACCGGGGTTCAACGGTCACCTGTGGGCACCGGACGTGATTGAGAAAGACGGAAAGTACTATCTGTATTACTCGGTATCTGCGTTTGGTAAAAATACCTCTGCGATGGGGGTTACTGTCAATGAGACCCTCGATCCGGAATCAGAAGATTACCAGTGGGTAGATTACGGCATTATGGTGCAGTCTGTTCCCCATCGGGATCACTGGAATGCGATCGATCCGGCAATCGTGCAGGATGATGACGGCACCTACTGGATGTCATTTGGTTCTTTCTGGGATGGTCTCAAGCTGGTGAAGCTGGACGATGACCTGGTTCGCCTGGCGGAGCCTCAGGAATGGCATACTATCGCCGCTCGCCCTGGTGCATCTGACAATACGTCAGACCCCGGTGAAGGCGCTATCGAAGCCCCGTATATTTTTAAGAAAAACGGTTACTACTACCTGTTTGTGTCATTCGATAAATGTTGCAGGGGAATGGACAGTACCTACAATATCCGTGTGGGACGCAGTAAAGATGTCACCGGCCCTTATCTTGACCGGGATGGCAAATCACTGGTTGAAGGCGGCGGCACGCTGGTACTGGAAGGCAACGATGATTGGGTCGCGCTGGGACATAACTCAGCATATACCTTTGAAGGTAAAGACTACCTGGTATTCCATGCTTACGAGACGGCAGACAATGCCATTCAGAAACTCCGGATTTTGCCTATGTCATGGGATGACGGCTGGCCGGTAGTCGATGAGGCTGACCTTAATACCCGTACAACTAACCTGCTGGAAAAATAACAGCTCCTCAGCGTGCCTGTTGATACTAATTTCGGGGCTAGTGGCTTTGCCATTTGCCCCCGTCTTACGCACAATGTTCCTTCATTAAATGACTCCCCTTACCTTTACGCTGTCTCAGGCTTGCGTTTGGGCCTGCAGGGAAGAAAAAGGAACCGTATGTTGAACTCACCATTTCTTCGGCTTATCGCTGCCACACTCATCTTGTGCGCAAGTCCGACATTTGCCGACACCTTTACCCAAACCCATCGCGATACCCTGAACACGTTAAAACAGCAGGCTTTAGAAGACTCGCTAAGCTATGACATTGTAGAGTCATTGACCACTGAAGTTGGCGCACGGTTAGTCGGCACCCCCGCCAGCGACAAATCTGAGCAATGGGCTGCAGATAAAATGCGTGAGCTGGGATTTGATAAAGTCTGGCTGGAGGAAAGTGAAGCCATCTTGTGGACCCGCGGCAAGAGCACCGTCACCATGGTAGCACCTTACCAGCACAATCTGGTGGCTCTGGCGCTGGGAAACAGTGTAGGCACGGGTGATACGCCAATCCGCGCCGACGTTGTACGTTTTGAATCGCTTGATGCACTTAAAGCTGCCGCCCCAGGTAGCCTGAACGGTAAAATCGCCTATGTCGGCTTTAGAATGCGCAGGCATATTGACGGTCGCGGTTATGGTGAGGCCGTAGGTGCGCGTGTGAATGGCGCATCCGAAGCCGCGAAAAAAGGTGCCGTCGCGTTCATTATGCGCTCGGTAGGCACCGATTCTCATCGCGTTGCCCACACTGGCGTGATGGACTACGCCGATGAGGTAAAGAAAATTCCTGCCCTGGCCCTTTCCAATCCCGATGCCGATTTACTGGATAACGCGCTTAAGCGAGACAAGCCGGTTACGCTTTCGCTGGATGTAGGAGCAAGCGGCAACGCTGGCACCACGACTATCGCCAATGTGATTGGGGAAATTACCGGAAGTAAGTACCCGGATCAGGTGGTGACGTTAGGCGCGCATCTTGACAGCTGGGATGTTGGCACAGGGGCTATTGATGACGGACTGGGAGTAGGTATCACACTGGCTGCAGCCCACTACATCGGCCAGCTTGAGCAGCGCCCTGAACGCACCATACGGGTGATTTTATTTGCCGCCGAAGAAATTGGATTAGCCGGCGCAAAAGATTATGTTGCACGCCGCAATGGCGACATGAGCGACCATGTTATCGGAGCAGAATGGGATTTCGGTAACGGCAATATCTATCGCATGGAGCCTGGCGTCGGTCCTGTCGCGTTAAACGATATTCGTGATTTTGCCAATTATTTGGCCCCGATGGGCATTGCACTGGCAAAAACCAACACCGCCAAAGGGCAGTCTGACATGAGTGCACTGGGTCACGCTGGTCAGCCTGCTGTGAACTTCAATCCGGATGGTTCAGATTACTTCGACGTTCACCACACCCACGACGATACACTGGACAAAGTCAATAAGGACGCTCTAAAACATAACACTGCTGTGTATACCGTGTTTGCGTATTTCGCCGCTGCCTCGGGGGTTGATTTCAGAAAGTAAGCGCCGAAAAAAAGGCCGTGAGCACTATCGCTCATCTATCCTGCAGATGTCACTGTTGACCGTGAAAAAGGCGAAGCCGGAACCCTTCGCCTTTCCTTTGTCTGTTATCAGGACAGGCTGTCTCTGCACGCTCTGCTGAAATCATTTCCGCTTGTCTGTATGCACTGTTAGTAGCTGAACCGCGTCAAACCTGGACTAAGGCTGGCGATATTTTTGGATGATTCCTTGATAGTGACAGCAACTGCCATTTTCGCCTCAGAGCAGGTTTTACGATTCAATTTCCAGTAAGCGAATATCCATAATCATCACTGCATTTGGTCCGACTTTGCCACCGTTGCCTTTCTTACCCCATGCCAGCTCTGGCGGAATAACAAACTCATACCTGCCTCCCACGGGCATCATCTGCAGCGCTTCCTGCAACCCTTCAACGGCTTCACTCACAGCAAAGCTTTCAGCCAGTCCTTTCTTATACGTATCGTCTACCACGGTGGTATCGGGAAGCTGGATACGTTGATGCAATTTAACCACGTCGTCCGGTCCCGGCCGGGGGCCGTCACCCTCAGCAATCACTCTGTACATCAGTCCTGAACCGGTGTGGTGTACATCCGGCTTGGATTCGTATTGTGCCAAAAACGCAACGGACTGATTGCGATTCATACCCGCTGAGCCTTTTACTGTTTTCTTTTTTCCTTTCGCCATATTACTGCTCAGACATCAAACGAATACCGTAAATACCGCCCGCGACTGAATCTGGACCGGCAACGAATTTTAACTGTAATATCGGTTCGTTTGTCAGCGCATCCGGAATCATATAATCGACAGTATAAAACTCAGAATCCGGCTCGCCGTGGGGCAACGACACATTGGCCAAAACGCGGTTATTCAGCATCACGGTAAAGTGTCTGTCTTGATCACCGCTAAAAAATGTCAGCCGTAACAGTCTTGCTCGCTTATCCGGGTTTTTGAGGTTATACGAGAACCAGCCTGTCGCATCACGCCAGTGCATGCCGTTATTCACGCCTGCCCGTGTGGCTTCACCGGCAAAATCATGCTCGACCTCTGGTTGCTGTTCGCCTGGTGTGATTTGGTCAACGGTTTTTGCCATCAACTCCGCCTTGGCCTCAGATTTTGCTTTCGCATCTGCCACAAAGGTACTGAACTCACTTTCCTGCATTTGCGGCCAGTAGATCTGATAGCGGGAATCATGCAAACGGAAGAAAGGAATAAGGGTCTTGCTTTGCGGGGTATCAAAAGGGTTATCCCCAGTATTGCCAATGGCCATATGATCTGAAACCGTAAAGATCAGATCCTCAGATGGCTGCCGATCCAGGCTATCCAGAAAGCGTTCGGGATCGCCAAGGATCACCGGAAGTGCCTCTGGCGGACAGACTGGGCCAGCGGCAATATGCCCCATTCGGTTATCATCTGCGACAAAGTTAAGCGACTCGTTTTCAAACGCCTGAACGCGGGTAGCCAGCACGACCGGCCCATACAATACGGAGTAGTAGTCTTGCCCGTCCGGAAGCTGCTCTACACGTGGGCTGGCGTCTAGCGTGAATGTCACCTCATCGCCTTCACGCCATACTCTGTTTATAGCAATGTAACCGTCCTTTGTTTTTTCAGTAATACGCTTGCCATTAACACTGACATCAAGCGGCCCCTGTAACCATGACGGTTGGCGCAGGTGCATCGTCCAGGGATCGCCCACGCCCGGTTTTGTACGTGAGATCGCGATCGTAACTGCATTTTGATCTGGAAAACGCGTTTGCAGATCCACACTTACGCCTTTTTCCGGCCATTGAAGCGTTGAGGATATAAACAGGTTAACCCACAAGTTATCCACATCATGTGTATAAATTAACTCGCCGTATTTGCTGTGATTTTCAATGCCCGACCCCACACAGCACCACATCGAATCCTGCACCGAGGAATACATACGATAATGGCCCGGACGCATGGAGGTAAAATATACCAACCCGCCGTGCTCGGGGTGTTGAGAGGAAAGAATATGGTTATAGGTAGCCCTTTCGTAAAAATCCAGATAACGGGTGTCACCGCTGCGCAGGAATAACAGCTTGCTCAACTTGAGCATATTATAGGTATTACAGGTTTCAGGCCCTTCTACGTCTTCTACCATTGGCGTGAAATCTTCCTTATCGTGGAAGTGCTCTCGCACGCTGTTACCACCAATGGATACTGAACGCTGCTGACTGACGGTTTCCCAGAAAAAGACCGCGGCCTCTTCCCAGGCCTTATCGTCCGACAAACCGGCCACTTTTAATGCACCAATAATTTTCGGTATCTGAGTATTAGCGTGCAAGCCAGTTAGTGTGTCTTTACTTCTGGTCAACGGCTCGATAATACGCTGATGAGTAAATTGACGTGCCAGCGTAAGATAACGAGGATCATCAAGTATCACCGCCATATCTGCGAATGCCGCGTTCAAGCCACCATGCTCGGAGTACAACATGGCCTGAATCTGCTCGTCGCTCAGGTTTTCGGTGATATCCAGCATCCATTCGCCAAGCCTGGATAACATCACTTTCGCTTTTTCACGTTTGCCTATCACATAAGCATCACGCAAACCGTGAAAAATCTTATCAATATTATAAAGCGGCACCCAACGTTCATTCAGACTGAATAAGTCAGCATTGATCTCACCGTTCTTTATCTGCGCCCAAAGCTCAGCACTTCCCGGAATGCCGCCCAGATAGCCGCCAGTAGCGGTTTGCGCTCGCGCCAGCTCATCCAGCATGTAATCAAGTCGCTGTGATATCGCCGCATCACCAGTTGTCGCCCAGGCCAGGCTCAATGCCGTTAAATAATGCCCGCCGATATGGCCATCCAATCCGGATCCTTCCCAGTTGCCGTAGGTCGGCGCCCTAGTGTCTACTCCTGCCTCGCGCAAGTAGGGTGTCAGCAACTTATCCGCATCCAGCGCCAGCAAATATCTGACATTTACTTGTTGGGCGTGCTGAAACGGGCTGGCGTTAAGATTGACTCTGTCCAGCGCATAAAGCTGCTGTGCCTGAGGCTCAGGATACAAACTGGTGTAGGCGTCATGTTGTTTTACAGCTGAGGACGCAGCTGAAGGGGTTGTCTGGCATGCGGTCAGAACTGACAGCACACCGGCGCACAGGAACGTGCGCCAGTATTTGTCGGGTAGTTGCATAAGCGTTTACGGTTGTCCCGGCTTGCCAAAATCCGGCATGCCTTTGTCGTCCCATTTAACGTGTTTAACGAACGTGTGACGATCCGGATTCCACAGCGGATCGCCCTCGATTTCCGTGTACTGACGGCAGTGATACACCAGTACATCCTTGCCATCCGGCGTTTGCGTAAAGCTGTTATGCCCCGGACCAAACATTTTCACTGATTCATCGGTGGCGAATACTGGCTCCTGCACTTTCGTCCAGCTGGCAGGGTCTAATAAGTCTGCATTCTCATCGGCGTAAATCAGGCCCATGCAGTAGTTTTCATCTGTGGCGCTGCCCGAATACGTTACGAAAATTTTTCCACCATGCTTGATGACCGCCGGTCCTTCATTTACCCAAAAGCCGCGCGTTTCCCACTCAAGCTCAGGTTTGGTCAGCATCACCGGCTTGCCTTTAATTTCAGTCGGCGTTGTCATTGGCGCGATATACAAATTGGAATTTCCACGAATTCCCGGCCCCTTCTGTGCCCACAGGTAATACAGCACGTCGTTGTGCGTAAAGGTGGTCGCATCCAGACAGAAAGTGTCGATACCGGTATCAATCTGGCCACAAAACTCCCAGCTACCGGTTACCGGATTGTCATCTTCGCATTTAATGGCATACATACGATGCTGAAACAGCTCGTCTTTGATTTCACGGCTTGGTGCTGCTGCAAAATACACATACCAGGCACCTTGGTTAAAACGAATTTCCGGCGCCCAGATGAGGTCGCTGTAAGGACCACTATCCGGCTTGTGCCAGACCATCTTTGTTTCGGCATCAGCCAGCGCGTCCAGCGTTTTTGCGCGACGCAGCTCAATGCCCTCATAAGACGGTACCGACGCGGTGAAATAGTAATATCCGTCGGTATGTTTATGGATATAAGGGTCTGCGCGTTGTGGAATTAAAGGCGTATTGGTGTCCATCATGACTTTGCTCCTTTCGCCATGGGGGGCGTTTCTTTATCAAGTTCATTTACAAGTTCCGGGTGTTCCTGCGCCGCATCCAGTGTCGTTACCAGATGCTTGTATTCATCGTCAGTAATGCGATAGCGCTTCATCAGCATGCCCACGAGATAGTGGAATAGGCCGGGAATAATCGTCAGCATAAGTGCCAGTCCGGTTAGTGTATAATCACTTTGTACCTGCTCAGGCTCGTAATTGAAAAATGCCAGCAACCAGCCAACCACAGCCCCGGCGAAGCCCATTCCCGCTTTCTGGCAAAATGAAATGCCACCAAAGGACAGTCCGGCTACACGCTTGCCGGTTTTACTCTGACCATAGTCCACGGCTTCGGCGATGGCGGACCAGAAAATAGGCGCGTGCAAATCCACCACAAAAGAAACAAGAAAATACAGAATAAAGGCCAGCATCATGTCGCCCGGATCTACCGTTAAGAACATGATGACACTTAATATCCCGGTGGCCATTTGGGAAAAGCGGAACAGCTTTACCTTACAGTAGCGTTTGGTTATCCAGGTGGACGCCACCATCGCCAGAATAGCCGCGCTGACGCCGGTAGCCATAAAGTTTGCCTGTATGTCAGCATCGCCGCCCAGGTAATACTTCGCATAGTACATAGCTACTGAGCCACGTATTACATAGCCAATGGTGCCCAGCACACATACGCCGCACAGCACCAGCCATTGGTCGTTTTTCATTAATAACGCAAACTGCTCTTTCAGAGGCTTTTCGTCTACCTGGTGTTCAAGGCGCTCTTTGGTAGTAAAGAAGCAGAATAAGAACATAACAACGGCTAGCCCCGCCATTAATCCCATTGCTGTCTGATAGCCGGCAGCACGGTCGCCTTCCCAGTAATCGGCCCCCGCCAGCTTTGGCACGATAATGGTCACCAGAAACGCGGCCACTTTTGCGAAGAATAAGCGATATCCGTTCGCGCTCAGTTTTTCCTTCGGATCTGCAGTCATTACCCCTATCAGTGAAATATAGGGAATGGTCACGGCCGTAAACATCAGCGTAACAAAGATGTAGGTCGAATAAGCCCACACCAGCTTTGCGTTGTAGTCTACATCCGGTGTACTGAAGGTGAGAAAAACAGAGATACCAAACGGCAATGCCAGAAACAGAAAGTAAGGGCGGTAACGGCCCCAGCGGCTGGTGTAACGGTCAGTGACCATACCCATCAGCGGATCGCTGATCGCGTCGAGCAGACGCACCAGCAGGAACATCAGTGCCATATCGGTAGGTTTTAAACCGAAAACGTCGGTGTAGAAGAAAGTGATAATCAGCATCATCGACGAGATGACGACATTAACCGCCATATCGCCAGCACCGAAGCCGACCTTCTCCAATTGTGTTAATTTTTGTGAACTCATACTGCGTTTTCCGTTTGAAGGTCTCTGCACAACGCTGGCGAACAACCTGAGAGGTTTTCATTCAATTCGCGGTAAATGCAAACCAAATGTTAAAAGCTATAATGATACTATTATCATACTATTTGAGTAGCAAGTCATTTCATCGAATAATTCAGGTGTATTAAGCCATTCCCACATCTCTTCCACCTTCCTGTTTACCGCGCTAGACACCTATCCTGCGACACTGTCTGAAAGTGTACCCTGCGCTTACGTCCATTGCTGCAAAAAGGTAATGAAAAGATAACGCACCTGTTAACTGCAGAGTGTCGTGCATAATGAACGACGGGAAGTTATCTTCATTGTGCCGGAACAAAAAACCCCGGCAAGCCGGGGTTTTCTTTCGTTATCACACTGGCGATTACATAGTGTAACGTACACCCAGCGCAAAGGTTCTGCTGTACAGCGCATTACCGAAGTTATGCGTGTACGGGTACTGGTAGTAGCTTTGGTAGGTCTCTTCCGTCAGGTTAGTACCATCCAGAGTTACCGTTAGATGTTCGTTAACATCGTAGCTCATCTGGAAGTCAACACTTTGCTCAGGGCGACGATACACGCCACGCGGATTCGCAAACAGTGCCGCTTCGTAGTTATTCAGGAAGTCATCACGCCACACGTAAGACAGTCGCATGTCAAAGTTGTCTTTCTCGTAGATGGCAACCACGGAGTAAGAGGTATCTGACACACCGAACATGTCACGTTGCGTATAGCTTTCAATTTCACCTTCGGGACCAAAGTTTGGCAGATCCTGCTCGGAATCCAGTAAGGTTGCCGAAGCCTGTACACCAAAGCCATCCAGTGCGTCTGGCAGGTAGTCAGGGAAGTAAACTGCGCCTAGCTCCCAACCTGTCAGTACACCGTTAGAGGAGTTATCGGGCTGGCTGAGAATATAGGTTTCTTCTTCGCCGGTTTCCGGTGAATCACGACGTACAACGTTTACCGAATCAAACACAAAGCCTTCGATATCACGACGGAACCAGGTGGCGTAAATCGAGTTTCCTTCGCCAAAGTAGTACTCCAGTGAAATATCAAGGTTTTGTGACTCTACCGGTTCCAGGTCGGGGTTACCGCCGTTCGCCGTACCGTAGCCCACGTTGGTGAGATCTTCGTTATACACGATATTCGAGTTAAGCTGCACGAAGTTGGGACGACGGATCGTCTCGGTGTAAGCGAAGCGCGCCAGTAAATCATCCGTCAGGTGATAACGAACCACAAAGGTTGGCAGAATGGTAGATGTGCCACCCGACGCCGAGCTGGTTTCACCAGCGTCTGGAATAAAGTCCATGTCGCGATCCGCATCTTCCCAACGCAGGCCTACCTGACCGTCCACCAGCTTATCGCCCAGTTGGAATGAATAGTCACCCTGCAGATAAAGTGCCGTTGTTGTCTCTTCAATCTCAAAGTTCTTACGGATTACCAGGTTTTCGCTGCTATTGTCGTAACCGTAAATATTGCGGATTTCACTGCGGTTATTGTAAATGTAGTAACCGTTCGCTACCGCCCAGGAGTCCGGGAAGTCAGCCTGACCGTCAAAGAAGTTTGAATTTACGTGCGTCAGACCAGGGTCAAATTCAGACAGTGGCGCACGATATGCCGTGGTTAAAAGTCTATCGGCTTCGCTGACTTCACGTTTGTCCCATCGCGCACCGAAGTTAATACGCTCAAACCCGAATTCATCAACAAAATATTCACCGTCAATTTTAAAGGTCAGTGAATCCCCTTCGTTTTCGTTGCCGTTGTCGTAAAGCTCGGCCGTATTCCAGATGCGCGGATCTGTGAGGTCAGACTCGTCTATCTCGGTATCCGGATTGTCCATCATTTCCAGAGCAGGAACGCCGTCTTTGTCATTGAAGTCAACGTACAGACCCGGAGCCGTGCGGTCGGTACGCATGGCAAAAAATTCAGATTCAAATTTACTCTTCTGATAAATCACTTCTGATTCCAGCGTAAGATCGTCATTGATGATCCAGTTACCACCTAAAGCGAAGACGTAGCTGTCAGTTTGCCCTACGCTAAGGTCACCCGAGTTAAAGGCGTACGGAGAGTCCACATACCGCTCTTTGATGATATTTGTGCCTTCAAACAGCAGTGGTGGATTGGTGTCATCCACGTTGCCCCACCAGTCGGTGAAATTAAACAGCAACGAGTTGAATGATTCGTTGCGAAAGCCGTTATAAAACGCTTCAAACAAGTACTCTGAACGATCGTTCGGTGCCCACTGGAAGGAGATATTTGCTGCCGGGCGTTCACGTTCACCGGTTAAGTCGCTGGCAAAAATCGCATCACGAGAGAGATAATATTCCGTAGGTACACCATTAATATCCAGCGTAGAACCAGCCTGGTACGGTAAACCCTGTTCCAGGCCCGCCTGCCAGATGGGGCTCTCACTTACCCGTGCATCGTCAAGAAAAATACGTTCAAGCTGACCAAATCCTTCCGCCGGATTGTTGGTCATGAAAGGCACCATGGCACCAGGGGTGATACTTTGGTCACGATAATTAGTGCGTGTATAAGACACGTTTACCAGCGCACCAAATTCACCATGCTTGGTATCCCAGCGATTACTTAACAGTGCTGATACTGACGGATCGGTTTTATCAGCCTGCTCCTGGTGAATGCCTCGCGCAGCAACTACAACCTTTTCACCCTCGAAATTGAACGGGCGCTGAGTCTCGATATTAATCTGACCCGCTATACCACTACCAATTTGCGACGCTGAACGGGTTTTGAAAACTTCAACCGTTTCCAACAAAGCAGCTGGTACATCAGCAAGCGCCACGGCACGGCCCGATGCGGTAAAAATATTGCGGCCGTTAACTGTCGTCGTGACGTCCGTCAAACCCCGGATAGTTACCGTGCTTACTTCACCCTGGCCGCGATCTGTTACCTGAATACCAGTAACCCGTTGCAGCGCTTCCACCACGTTGTTATCCGGAAACTTACCAATATCTTCAGCCACAATGGCATCAACAATTTGCAGATTCTGACGTTTCAGGTTCAGCGCTTTATTCAAGCTTCCGCGAATACCCGAAACTTCAATCACTTCTACGGGCTGCTCCGCCTGATTCTCATTATTATCTTCTTGCTGGGCGTACGCGAGCTGGCTGGCCATGGCCAGGATAACTGCGCTAGCGAGGTGTGATCGCTTAAACATAAACAGTGTTCTCCGGTTTTTATGTTGGCATGTTAACAATATTGTTGTCGATATTTGCTAACCGCCTGTTAATCTCCAGCGCATATGGAATAAGGCAATACGCTGTTGAACCACATTTCTCTGCTGTTAATTTTTTGTTATTTGATTTTAATCATATTGTATGACTAATTACCTGTCAACCACATTACGATAACTTGTTTTACTTATTACAGGATTGCGTAGTATGACTGGGCTGGCTTGTTATTAATGTGTGTAAAAAAACCTGCGCGTTACAAAAATTTTTCTTTCTTCGCTAATAAATAGCTTTCATCCAATACCCGCAATCTCTCTCAATATCAGGCCTTTACTTACATTAAGCGTTACCGGTAACACTCATTCACTGGATATGTAGTTGCGCTAAAAGATCTTTACAAGCTATTTACAATGGAAATTTTGCTGCTATTCTAAAAATCATACAATAATACATTCCATTGTAAGACTGAGGATTAGAATAATGACACTCAAACGTTCACTGCTTGTATTGAGCATTTCAATGGCACTCGGCGCCTGCGGCGACGGTGGCGATCAGAGCTTTGGTACCGGAGACCCGGTACCGGCGCCACCAGAAGTGCCGCCTGTAGAATATGAAGATCCCACATTAGCCGGTGAAGTCGCATTTACAGACGCCGTGGTTCATGACCCCTCAGTCGTGCAAGGACCGGATGGTGAATACTTTGTGTTTGGTTCACATTTGGCCTACGCAAGCACCACTGACTGGATGAACTGGGAGCAGGGTGCGAACGATGGCGTAGAGACCAGCCCGCTGTTCAGCACCTATGCCAGCGAGATTTCTGAAGGCATTGACTGGGTAGGCGGTCATATTGGTTCCTGGGCATCCGATGTCATTCAACTGGAAGATGGCCGTTATTATTTCTACTACAATCACTGCGCACTGCCAGACACAGGTAACTGCGTATCCCGTTCTTATTTGGGTTTAGCGGTATCCGATAACATCGAAGGGCCTTATGAAGACCAGGGCCTGATTTTACGCACCGGTCAGGTGGGTGATGAAAACCCTGGCATTAATGGTGAAAACTACGACGGAAATATCCACCCTAACGCCATCGACCCGGACGTATTCTTCGATAAAGAAAGTCGCCTGTGGATGGTTTATGGCTCGTACTCAGGGGGTATCTGGATCATGGAAATGGACCCGCAAACCGGTATGGCATTGCCAGATCAGGGTTACGGGACCAAGCTGACCGGTGGCTATTACAGCGCCATCGAGGGGCCGTATATGCTATACAGCCCACAAACAGATTATTACTACCTTATCACCTCATTTGGCGGGTACGAGCAAGCCGATGGGTACAATATGCGGATCGCACGCTCACGTAACCCGGATGGCCCGTTTGAGGACAAGTTGGGGCAGGATATGATTGGAGCCAGCGGCGCCTGGACGGCGATTGAGTCTTATGGCGTGAAAATAATGGGCGGCCACATTTTTGATCATAATGTCGGTGAAAACGGCGAAGATCACGGTTACATGGCCCCGGGTCATAACTCGGCCTACTATGATGAAGAGAGCGATAAGCACTTCCTGATTTTCCATACCCGCTTCCCGAATATGGGCGAAGGCCACGCGGTGCGCGTGCACGAGATGTTTACAACGGAAGATGGCTGGCTGGTAGCCTCACCACACCGCTACGTGCCAATTGAAGGCGAAAATCTGGTAGATGAAATTGATGCCTACGGCACCTATCAGTTTATCAATCATGGCCGCGATATAAACCGCGAAGCTAAACTATCGTCATACCTTACCCTGGCAGACGATGATGTTATTGGTGGTGATTTCACCGGTACCTGGAAAATTGATGAGCAAAGTAATATCGAGCTTACCATCGACGATGTGGGTACATTTACCGGCGTAGCCAAATGGCAGTATAACAATGCGACCGGGCGCCTGACGCCGACCTTCTCAGCACTTTCTGGCAGCGGCGGCGCGGTGTGGGGAACGCAGTTGGAAGATCCGGGCACAGCGCAAACGCTGACTAACATTGCCGATGCACTGGTACTGCCTGAGTCGACACAGTCTGACCTGAACCTGATGACGGTGGGTGCGCTCGGTGCAGATATCAGCTGGAGCAGCTCTGACACTGACATCATTAAAACCAGCGGTGTCGTAAACCGCCCGAATGCGGGACAAGAAGACGCCACCGTTACCTTAACTGCGGAAATTTCACTGGATGGTGAGATGCAGTCTAAAACGTTTGAGGTAATGGTACCTGCTCGCTATCAATATAATCGCGTAGCCCACTACAGCTTTGAGTCTTCACTGGAAGAAACCCTTGATATTAAAGGCGATGGCGCGGCTACCGGTGCAACACCGGACACCACTGATGGCAGCGTGTCTTTCGCGGCAGGCCAGTCTGGTGAGGCGGTTGTTCTGGATGGCACTTCAGGTGTGCGTCTGCCGGATGGCATGATTGATAACTACGAATATACCGTTTCTATGTGGCTGAACCCTGCTGTACTGACACAGTTTACTACTGCGTTTTTCGGTGCCCAGGCTAATGACAACTGGCTAAGCCTGGTACCCTGGAGCTGGGATGGTAACACCATGCTGTGGAGCGGTAGCCAGGCCTGGTACGATGCCTCTACTGGTATGCAAATTCCAGCCAATGACTGGACACACGTGGCATTCTCGGTCAAACAAGGCGGTGTAAGCGTATATATCAACGGCGAAGCGCGCTTTACCGGCGGTAACTTCCCGGATCTCTTCTCAGGCGGTGAAGGCGTATTTACGCTGGGTGTGAACTACTGGGACATTCCTTTTAACGGTATGGTGGACGAACTGAAAGTGTACGAAGGTGCGCTGTCAGCTACCGAGATTATGAACCTGGATATCACCCCGCAACCCGCGTCTGTGTTAATCGACTCTGCAGCAGACCTGCTTAGCCTTGGCGATTTGACTGCTGTGCGTGAAGATATTCGCCTGCCAGCGACCGGTGCATACGCATCCGCTATCAGCTGGGCATCTTCCAACCCTGATGTGGTTGCGACCGATGGTACAGTCACCCGTCCTGATGCCAGCGAACCGGATGCAACCGTGATGTTAACGGCAACCATTACTCTTGATGGACAAACAACTACCAAGACGTTCGAAGCAACGGTTCGTTCACTGGGCCTCCCTGATCCGAAAGCCGCGTATACGTTTGATAACGACGACCTGACAGATGCGACAGGCGTACAGGCCGCCGGTTTCACCAGCGGTGCAACCATTGGCACTGACGGCGGAGAAGCAATGTTTGCCGACGGTGCGCTGGGACGTGCGTTGCAACTGGATGGATCTTACGGGGTTGAGTTGCCCAATGGTCTGATTAAAGACGATACCTACTCAATTATGATGTGGTTGAACCCAACAGAGCTGACACAGTTCACATCTGCCTTCTTCGCTTATGCGAGCACAGAGAGCTGGGTGAGTGTTGTGCCATTTGGTAACGACGCGGTGTCAGGCAACACCATGATTTGGTCTGGAACAAACTGGTATGACGCCGGTACCGGACAACAAATCCCGGAAAATGCCTGGTCACACCTCGCCTTTGTAAACAATGGCGGTACGCTAACCATTTATCTGAACGGTGAGCAAGTGTATTCAGGTACCAGCTTCCCTGACGTGTTCACACCGGCCTCGGTAACTGGCTTTGCGATTGGTGTGAACTACTGGGATATCCCGTTCAACGGCATGGTTGATGAACTGATGATCTTTAACGATGCCATTACGCCCAATGATGTTGCCAGGTTCTACCAGCAACAGTCTGGCGGTGAATAACCTCAAAATATAGCAAGTGATACGCTGCCGGATGAAACGTCCGGTAGCGTTTTTTCGTTTAAATTACACAGGAATAAACATGACATTTTCACTTCGACGCTCCATTACAGCACTGACCGTTGCCGCAAGCCTGGCTTCAGCCCCTGCTCTGGCGGACAACCCGATTATCAAAGACGTGTTTACTGCTGATCCTGCGGCACTGGTACACAACGACACCGTTTATCTGTATACCGGACACGATGAAGCTCCGAACAACGATGTCTTTTTTGAAATGCATGACTGGCTGGCATTTTCTTCTACCGACATGGTGAAATGGAAAGCCCATGGTCCGATAATGAAAGCGACTGATTTTAAATGGGCAAAAGGCGAGGCATGGGCATCACACATGGTAGAAAAGGATGGAACCTTCTACTTTTTCACGACGGTACGTCACAAAGACGATAAACCTGGGTTCGCCATTGGTGTCGCCACGTCTGACTCACCCACCGGCCCGTTCAAAGATGCTATCGGCAAAGCGCTGATAACCGACGATATGACCAAGCACACGCCTAATGACTGGGATGATATCGACCCAGCGGTGTTCATTGAGGATAACGGTGAGGCGTACATGTTTTTTGGTAACCTGATGCCAAAATATGTGAAGCTCAGCGATGACTTGCTGTCACTGGACGGCGAGATAAAAACCATGGACCTGCCTAATTTCACCGAAGCCCTGTGGGTGCATAAGAAAAATGACATTTATTATGTGTCCTACGCCTGCGAATTCCCGGAAAAGATCTGCTACGCCATGAGCGACAGCATTCATGGCCCGTGGGAATACGGCGGTATCTTAAATGAAATTGCGGGCAACTCAGAGACCAATCACCAATCCATCATCGAGTTCAAAGGTAAGGACTACTTCATTTACCACACCGGCGCCATGCCGCCGAAAGACGGTGAGCCCAGTGGCGGCCGTTTCCGTCGTTCTGTGGCTATCGATCCGCTTTACTACAATGAGGATGGTTCGCTGAAGCGCGTCATTATGACCACAGAAGGCATTCAACCGGATGAGAAGGAGTAACCATGTTACGAACGCTAACTGCTGTTGCCTGCGCAACACTTACCCTGTCTGCTGCCATTGCCAAGCCGCATGAAGCGACAATTTCGGCAGACCTCACGCAAACCGGCCCGCAAATTAATAAAGATATTTACGGTCAGTTTGCTGAACACCTTGGCCGCGGTATTTACGAAGGGCTTTGGGTTGGTAAGGATTCTGACATCCCCAACACCAAAGGCTTTCGCAATGATGTTATCAGCGCTCTTAAAGACATTAAGGTGCCGCTGGTCCGCTGGCCGGGCGGCTGCTTCGCTGACGAATACCACTGGCGTGATGGAATTGGCGCGGCAGAAGAGCGCCCGGTGAAAGTGAACACTCACTGGGGCGGTGTTGAAGAAACCAATGCCGTGGGTACGCATGAATTTTTCGACCTGGTAGAACTGCTAGGTGCCGATGCCTATGTGAATGGCAACCTGGGTTCTGGCAGTGTACGTGAAATGGCCGAATGGATGGAGTACATGACCTCCGACAAAAACTCCACGCTGGCTAACGAACGCCGTGCCAATGGCCGTGAAGAACCCTGGGATATTGCCTATTTCGGCATTGGTAATGAGTCATGGGGTTGTGGTGGTCATATGCGCCCGCAGTACTATGTCGATTTGTACCGTCAGTATGCGACCTTTATGAAAGCGCCTCCGGGTAAACGTCCAAAACTGGTTGGAAGCGGCGGCCATACCGAAGATACCGAGTGGACTGATGTACTCAGTGCCAATATCGACCGGGATATGGACGGTATCAGTTATCATTTCTACACCCTGCCTACCAGTGAATGGTCGAAAAAGGGGCATGCCACTGACTTCGACAATACCATGTGGTTTAAAACGCTGGAGCGTACACTGCGTATTGATAAGTACATTGCCGATAATATCGCTGTACTGGATGAAAACGATCCGGACGGTGAGCTTGGCTTTTATGTGGATGAGTGGGGCACGTGGTATGACGCCGAAGAAGGCCGTGAACCCGGCTTTTTGTATCAGCAGAATACTCTGCGTGACGCGGTCGTAGCGGCGGTGAATTTCAACATATTCCACCACTACGCAGAACGCGTACACATGACTAACATCGCGCAGATGGTAAACGTACTGCAGGCGATGATCCTCACCGATGGGGCTGAGATGCTGAAGACACCAACCTATCATGTTTACGGCATGTACAAGGTATTTCAGGATGCTACAGCAATCCCGTTTACTATTACTACCTCAAAGTACAGCCAGGGCAATGAAAGCGTACCTGCCATTACCGCTTCTATCGCCAAGGGTGAAGACGGTAAGCTTTATATCGCACTGGTGAACCTCGACCCGGCAGAAGAAGCCACAATATCGCTGGACTTAAAAGGCATGAAGGTGTCGTCACTGAATGGGCAGATCCTTACCGCCGATAACATTACCGATAAGAATACCTTTGCGAAGAAAAACGTAGTGAAGCCTGCTGAATTTAGCGCCGATGCAGACGACCTCACGTTACCCGCAAAGTCGATTGTGGTTGCCGAGCTGGTGAAATAACGATGCGCTTAAAAAGAAAGGCCCGTCGCCGGCGGGCTTTTCATTACTTCAGAATGCGTACACAGGAAAACAGAAAGCCGGGCTCGTAAGCCCGGTTTTTTTATGCTTACAGATTTGAGTGAAAAGCCTGAGCGCGGCCATGTATAGCGTTTGGTGATCCGTATCTACTCTGACACTTTGGTTTTATGGCTTCTACTCTAACTGTGAGACAGCATAGAGAAAGAAGCGGACGTTTTACGGCGCGTTTAGTGACTGGCAGCTTAAGACAACCACCCGCTCTATATCGCTATATCTTGGTGCTTTGACACGCTTGAATTGAGATTGACTTTGCGTTTATGTCAGCTAGTTTCTTTTCATAACCTGCTCAATAGATAATATCTGTCGCAATAGCGCGATGTATGATTTGCATGAATTTACTCAAATGCTTGGGATTCCTAGCAACCAATAGGCGAAGCGAGACAGGTAAACTCAACACCCATTGACCAACTGGGTAGCCTTGTAGCACATCATCAACCGCAACTTGGTACTTGCTGCCATGCGCCTAGTGCCACAGCTTGGGCAGAAACCTCGTTGCAAGAAAGGGAGAGCCTGCAAGAGGGTAACCTTCAGCAAGCGTCCCCCCTATCAGGATGCCATCAGCCCCTCATTGGGTGAAAAAGGCCTTGCGGCAGTCACTACGCATTAGTGCTGCTGCCCTGCAGTAAAGATCCATATTCCATATGGCGTCAGCGTAAGCGCGTTTTCACTGACGCTGACACTTTCGGCGTACAGCCCGTTTGACCAGGCAAATACACATTTTGCATGCTCTGGTAGTCCATTGAGTGTGTACTGGCCTATCTCGTCGCGCCCAAAGTGCAGGTACACGTAAACGGATTCATGCTGATGACCGTTGCTTCTGATAAAGCCAATAACATTGTGGGCGTCGTCTCTGTGAATGATTTCAGTACCTCCACCGGTCAGGCCTGCTGTGCGGCTGTCTGTGCCATTTCGAAGGGCAATCAGGCTGGTAAAGGCTTTCACGTATTCACTGAAGGTGTCGCGACGGGACCAGTCTAAATCGTCACTGTCATTAAACCAGCCGGTTTCTTTAAACTCCTGCCCCTGAAACAGCATAGGTACGCCAGCTGTGGTAAATACCATCGTCGCCGCGAGCATGCCTTTTTGCCGCGCAAAAAAGTCATCGTCCACATTGCCCGGTGCGATCTCTTCCACCAGTCGTGCCTTGCCATTAGCCACCTCATCGTGCGACTCGGTATAAATCACACGCGCAAATGGCCGCTGACTGTACTGTTTGAGCAGCGCGCTCTGTATTTCGTCAAGATTCACGTGGTCATCGCTTGCCTGGGTAAGCACGTGGCGAACCGGGTGCACGAACGCGGCATCCCACTGCGACGTGTAGCCGCAGCCATCGTTGCCGAGGGTGTCGGTGATAAAATTATGATGGTGCAAGTCCTCTGCAATCGTCATCTTGTTAGGAAATCGCTCGTTAATGTGTTGATTAATGCTTTTTATCAGGCTGTAGGCTTCAGGAATATCGTCGCTACCATTATCCGCACCCGATACGCTGCGCATATAAGGCACCATGTCCATTCTTAGCCCGTCGGCCTTAAATTCACCCAGCCACATCAGGGCGTTGTCGATAATATAGCTGCGCACTTCCTCGCGACCGTAGTCTGGGCGCGTGTCGCCCCAGGGGGTAGTGCTGCGGTCATCATTATAAAAATAAATGCCCCCTTTGTTGTTCTCATGCCAGCCGTCAAACTGCCAGATATCCAGATCACTTGGGCCAAAGTGGTTGTATACCACATCCATAATAACGCCCATATTCATTCCATGGGCCGCATCTATAAAGCGCTTCAGGCCGTCAGGGCCGCCATAGGCTTCCTCAACGGCGAACGGGCATGCCGGGTTATAGCCCCAGCTGATGTCACCGGCAAACTCGTTCACTGGCATCAACTCAATTATGTTGATACCTAGGGATTTGAGAGCTCCCAGCTTTTCGATCGCGCTGTCGAAGGTACCACGCTCACCGTTTTTGCGATGAAAGGTGCCAATATGCAATTCGTAGATAACACGCAGATGGATGGGAACCGGTGTAAAATCCGGAGTGTGCCAGCTAAATTCGTCGTCGTAAATCACGCTGTTGCCCACGCTGTTTGTCATCAGGCGGGCACTGGGGTCGTTTTTGGTCAGCCGCTCGCCTGACTCTGTAGTAATGATATATTTGTACTCATCACCATGCGCTGAGTCGGCAACATCACACCACCACATCCCATTGTCTTGCTGATTCAGAGGTATGCCATTGTCGTCCCAGTCGTTAAACGAGCCTGTTAATGCCACCGCTTTTGCATGGGGGGCCCACACTGCGAACTGATGGCCTGCTGAAAGCTTTTTAATGCCGGGAAAAATATTGAGTTCACTCACCGATGTATGCTCCGATCGCCACCACGTGGCGTAGAAGCGAACCTGAGCAAAGCAAGTGCCACATTAACAAATTGAATTTGCGATATATTTTTATTTTGTGACTGATGCTCCCGGCAAATTTTACACAGGAGAGTGAAATAATATGCCGAACGAAAAAGGAAAGCGTTACCCACCCTCCCCTGCTATGTAAATTTTCGAGCTTGTAATTTGTAGATGGGGCGGATGCGTTGATGGCGTACTTCCCATGAATTGCCATATTAATGTGTAAATTTTTCTCATATAAATCTACTGATCAATTGGGTGGAAAATGCATTGCGAAAAAGGTCCTGCATTCGTACAAAGCTGACTGTCAGGTTCTGTCTAACTCTGCAATGAATGCTGTTAAACAGATACCCCTCCCCCCCATAAAAATGGCCTTTCAACCCTAAATAGCTGGTCGAGGAAAAGCGCCGCTAGCGGAAGGATTGCTAGGCAAAAGCCGCCGAAGCACCGTCGCTTACTACTCGTAAATGATGATGTGGAGAAGCTTTTATGCCGCACTCCTGAGCGCAGCAGCTTGTCAGCGTAGAATCAGAAGGAGGCGACAAAGTCCCGGTATTTCTTGATTGTTCCCGGCTTCTTCATGGTGGTGCCATGGTCAGCGTCCGGGGCGATATACATCGATTTATTGTCACTGGGTGATAGCCGGTATAACTGCTCGGTAAATTTCACAGGCGTGGTGCGGTCTTTCTCACCAACGATTAACAACAGCGGGCCTTTGTATTGCTCAAGCAAAACACCGTTATCAATTTCTGCCAGCTTCGGATGCAGGTTCACGTTAGTAAACAGCTTCGACCATATGGGTATCATGTTATCTACCAGATCAGGAACGCCGTTTATTGCCCCTTCCAGAACCAGGCCGGATACTTCTCTTTCCGTGGCCACAAAGGTGGCAATCAGGCTTCCCATCGATAGCCCGTGAACAATAGTAGGCAAGTCCTGAGGAAACACTTCTTTCGCGTAGTCGAACACCTGCAGCGCATCCTGTTTCAAATTATCAATTTCAATTTGGGCGGCTTTATCACTGGCGCCCATGCCCTGATAATCTATCCAGAGTATATTGGCGGGTAGCTGCCCCAAGCGGTGCAAATATCCATTAGCCTGGCTGATAGACATACCGTTGCCTCCGAAAAATACGATATTGGCAACTGGTTCGGGATAGTTTACGGCAACACCGGTGAGGGTTAACCCTTGTGCATTCGTCATTTCGACCGTGGTGATACCAATCGAAATTTCATCTTTATTTGCAGCGGCATGCAGGCCGGTTGTATCCAGCGGCGCTTTTGCTTTGGCCTGATAAACAAACGAGCGAGGGCTGACATCAATCGCACAGCCGGTAATAATAAGAGAAAGAAAGAGAGCAAAGAAAAATTTCGTAAGATGAGACATATATACTTCCTTGTGATAGTCCGCTTCATTAGACCCGATTGATTAAAAAATCACAAGCCGTCTCATAATTCACTTTTCCACTTATTCAGAAGGTCTTATACTGATTCGCGCTTTGCACCACCATCGATACTGATGACAAACCGGGGTGTTACCGGCCAAGGACAGAGCCAAAACACGCACAGACGTGACAACAATTGTAGTAAAAAATGTGTACTAAGGACGTTTCCCATGTTTAATCAGATTCGTTATGCTGCGGTTGCAGCAGGTCTCATGCTGCTCACAGCATGTGGTTCAACCCCTAACTATTACATTGACGATGTTGCCAGAAACCAAATCAGCAGCACCCAGGTCATTGTGAACATTCCACAGAAAGAAATTACCGCAGAAATAGACGCCTCTAATGTTGCTGTAGCAGGCGGCGGTGGTTTGTTACTGGCGTTAGTCGATGTTGCCGTTGAAAGCAGCAGAGCTAACACCGCTGAAGAATTAATTCAGCCCATTAAAGATTCTCTGATAGAAACTGACTTTCAGGCTATGTTTATGACGGCGCTGCAGGAAGAACTTGCTGCTGCTCCCTGGCTGAATGTCAGTAACACAACACTGGTGATTGATCCGGTAGAGAACCATGTGGATTCTCATTACCGCGCCAGCGAGGCTGAAGCGGTTTTATTTATTGATGCAAGCTACGCCCTGGGAGCTAACTTCGACTCGATGAAAGGGTATGCCGTTTTGTCTATGTTGCCGAAGTCTGACACGTTAAAGCAATACAGCGAAAAAGCGGGCAGTAAAAAAAGTAAAACGTCTGCAACGCACCCGGACAATCTGATTTATCGCGACTCCATTGCCGTTAACAGAGCGCTAAGTAGTATCTCTGAGGATAAAGAAGTTAATGCCGCCAAGTGGGCAGAGCAGCCTGCTGTTTTGCAAGCAGAGTTGCAGGCCATTGCCAAATTGCTGGCAGCTTCGGTTGTTCGCAGCCTTGATACTAAGCGTGCACCCACGGCGTAACGATGTTTCGCTTTGCCGTTATCACCCTGACAGCTGGCTTTCTGGCTGGCTGTCAGGTAAATACAACACATCTTGTGCACGATTATAAGGCACCTCCTGCGTCACTGACTGCCGACATTGCCTCGCAACGTGATATGAAGTGCCCTATTACACTGTTTTCGTATGAAGATCACCGCCAGTCTAAAACCATGGGCTCAGTAGCCTTTACGATTGTGGAATCTGATGTTGACCGATGGGTCGAGAGCGCACTGGCTCATGTGAAGATATCCCATGATGTCGTTCCTAACGCCGGATCGTTAAAGCTCACACTGGTAAAAGCGTATATTCAGTCGTTACGCGGAAACATGGCGGCCAATGTAGTGTTTGGTGCTCAGTTTAAAGGTCCTGACGATGAAGACTTTAGCGATAAGCGCTACTTTCGGGGCCATGAAGTGGAGGTGAATTTCAGCTCCACGCAGGGTGAAATCAAAACCACGCTGAATAAAGCGATAGCAAAAGCACTGGCAAGAATTAAAGCTGCATACAGCGAAGGATGCTCGTCGCAGATTCCGGTATAGCAGCAGGCGCGAGCGTCATCTTGTACTCAAGCTAAGGCTTTAGGTAGGTGCCCGAAAGGGCTTGTTGCCTAATGTTGCGCTGTTAAACGTAAAAGGCTGCCATCTGGCAGCCTTTTTCTTTAGTACGGTACTTATCCGTTACTGCGGTTCACGCAAGTGGAATATCTGACAGCGATTAGCCAGTTCCGGCTGCTGCGCCAGATTGGTTCCTTCGGCCAGGCCACAATCGGTGAGCCCTAACGCCTGATTCGTGTAACGGTTGATAAACATCATGCCGCCACCCGCTACTGGCTTCATACGCCACTGCGCTGTTTTCTCTTCGCAAGACATCAGTTCAACATTGGCGCCCGGCACCACGGCACTGTTGGCGATACCTGCGCATACGTCTGCGTCAGCTTCTGGTTTCAGTGCAACATAGCCTGTGTTGGTAGGCGTGATATTCCAGGTTTGGTTGTCTCCATGCGCCCACGCCTGTTGCATAACATTGTCGCCAGCGGATGCCGACGCGGGTACGCTTACCGCTTTGCCGCTTTGCTGGCTGAGCAGCACCACATCACCCACCGGCTGAAGTTGCCACTGATTGCACGCACTGTCGTTGTTGTGCTGCAAGACGGCCTGATTCTCAGACGCAGAACAGCCTGCAACCGCCAGCGGTTTCTCACTGTAACGGTTAACCAGTGTCACGTTGCCATCAACTCCGGGCTCGACTTTCCACTGCTGGCAGTAATTGTTACGCCATGCAGCGGACTGCACACGGGCATTGTCGTTCACACTGCAGTTTGCCACTTCCAGGAACTTGCTGTCTTCCCGGTTTGCCAGTCGTATGTAACCGTCGGTTGTGCTATCCAGCACCCACTGTCCATTCGTACCGGTGCAGGCACGCTGCACGGCGCGGTTGTCTTCCGGGTCTGATGAAATGTCCAGGCACAAATTACTGGTGGCATTTACCAGGTGATAACGCTGCCCCTGCACGCGTGTTACCAGCGGGCCATTCTCGCCAGAGGGAGGCGCAACTTCAACGCCTGGCGTTAAGGGCTCACCGAACTGTGGTGTGCCATCCGCATTCCAGGTAAAGCGCTGTGCACGAAGCGAACGTGTCGCACTGCAACCATGTTCAACAGAATCGTTGCCGTGATATACCAGCCAGTCTTCGGTTCCGTCAGGCGACGTAAAGAAACCATTATGCCCAGGCCCGAATACGGTATCGGTGCGCACGAAAACCGGCTCCTCAAATTTCTTCCAGTCGTCGCGATTCATGGGGTCGTCACCCACCAGCTCCATCAGGCCCAGCTTATAATCAGGCGTGTTACAGAAACTGGCCGAATACGTCATAAAGGTGCGGCCATTGCGCTGCAGTATTTCCGCCCCTTCCGTTACTTTGCGCCCGCTGATTTCCCAGTCCAGTTCAGGGCGGGTGAGGATCGTGTGCTCAACATCTTCTTTCAGTGTCCACGGGTTTTCCATTTCCGCAATGATGTTCAGTTGCTGATCGCCCTGCCACTGTGAGTAAATCACATACAGTTTGTCGTTGAGTGTCAGGTAGTTGCCGTCGATGTTCCATACGTCGGGCATCAGTGCGCCTTTGTATTCGTAAGGCCCCATTGGATCATCACCGGCACTTTCCAGAACATTCAGATGCTGGTAGTCCAGCGTGCCATCGCGGCCCGAGGTATACATCATGTACCAGCGGTAGCCATCTGGTCCTTTCAGGCGATGAAACTCAAATGCCCAGAAGTTACAGCAGCGTTCCGGATCGGCAGAAGACCAGACGTTAACCGGCGTCGCATCGGCCAGACCTGCCAGCGTCGGCGCTTTACGCATCACCAGCTCGGAGGTCCAGGTGGTGGTGGTCAGGTAGTAATTGCCGTCCCAGTATTCCAGCCAAGGATCGGCACCATTAGGAAATAGCGGGTTGGTGAAGGTGCCATTATCTGCCTGTTCCGGCTCTTCGCTTTGGGAATTCTTTGTGCTGCTCTCACTGTCACCGTCTGGCGTTGTCTGACAACCGGAAATACCGGCCAGCAGACAGGCGAGAAGCGCAAATGCACTCAACGATTTACGTTGCATTGGTTACCTCTGTCATCAAGTCTGGTAAGCCCGGCACGAGACGGGCGTTTACGTCACTACGATTTATTTTCTGGTATCAAACGCATACACAATACGCGTTGAATAGACCTCGCCCGGCATCAGTGTGGTGCTGGGGAATGCGCTCTGGTTTGGGGAGTCTGGATTGTGCTGTGGTTCCAGACAAAAGCCGGAACGAAATGCATGGGTCATGCCTTTCTGTGAGGTACCGCCGTCCAGAAAGTTACCTGAGTAAAACTGCACTGCCGGCTCCTCGGTCAACACCGTCAGTTCACGACCTGACTCCGGATCGTACACCGTCGCGGCAGTTACAAGCTCGTTGTTTGCATCCGTTTTAATAACGAAGTTGTGATCATACCCTTTACCACGCTTTAACTGTTCATTGCTGACATTGATGTCTTTGCCGATGGCTTTGGGCTTTCTGAAGTCAAACGGGGTACCTGCTACCGGTTCCAGATCGCCTGTCGGAATAAGGCCGCTATCTACCGGGGTAATGGCATCAGAAGGAATTTGTAGAACGTGGTCGAGTATGGTGCCTTCACCAGACAGGTTGAAGTAAGTATGCTGGGTCAGGTTTACAATGGTCGGTTTATCGGTGGTCGCCGCAAAATGCATATCCAGCGTGTTGTCATTGGTTAGCGTGTAGGTCACTGTGGTATCCAGCGTGCCAGGGTAGCCCTGATCACCGTCGGGGCTAATCAACTTCAGCGTGACACCCGCACTGGTTGCGGTGGTAAACGGCGTCATTTGCCACACCTTTTTGTCAAAGCCCTGTACACCGCCATGCAGATGATTGTCACCATCGTTAGTGGCCAGCTGATACTCGGTGCCGTTCAGCGTGAACTTACCGTTTGCGATACGGTTACCGTAACGGCCGATAATGGCGCCAAAATAGGGGTTACTCTGCACATAGTCTTCCAGGTTATCCATACCCAGAACGATATTGCCAGGTTCGCCATTTCGATCCGGCGTTTCCAGACGGGTAATAATGCCACCGTAGCTAATCACATCCATCTCGACGCCATGACTATTGGTGAGCGTAACTTTATTAACCGGCGTGGCGTCATCCAACGTGCCGTACGCCTGCATCAAAGCAGAAGGTGCTGACATTGATTCTTCCTGTGCTTGTGCGAACAATGGGGTAAGTGAGAATGACATTGCAGCTGCAATGACAAGATGACGTTTAGCCCCGCTTATCAGGGCACTGGCTGACAGTGAACGTTGTGTGCACACCATGTTGTTACTTTCCTATAACGATTTTTATACTTTTATATTACAATTAAAGTTATAAAAAGCAACCCGCTTGGTCGCTTATTACGACTTAAATCTGAATTTCTCCGTTGTGCACCATGATGCAATCCATGCCGCCATCGCTGGCTGCCTTGCGACCTATTTCTGTATCTTCGAAAACCACACAATCTTTCGGCGCCAGTCCCATTTTTTCAGCAACGGTTAAAAACGTTTCGGGGTGTGGCTTACCATGCGTTACATCAGTCGCGGTGACCAGGGCATCAATTTCGGAAAGCAATCCATGATGTTCAAGCAAATGCACAGCGTGAGGACGTTCGGCGCCGGTGCCAATACCGATACGCATTGAAGGCCTGTATTGTCGAAAAACAGCCATTGTGGACTCTATGATCGTAGGCGTGTGGTCCATTTTTTCCCACATCTCCCGTTTGGTCCGTGCAACTTCATCCGGGCTGTGTGACATCGCGTATTTTTCATTCAGAATTTCGACCGTCTTGCGGGTAGGGACACCACCGAGGCTATACATATAATCAAGGTCAAAGGGGAAGCCGTGCTGTTCGCAAGCCAGTCGCCAGGCTTCCATATGCGCGCCCATCGAGTCGATGAGTGTGCCATCCATGTCAAAAATAATGCCCTTATACGAACGAAGATCTACCATGATTGCTCCCAAACTGAAGTGAAAATAAGAAAAGCGCCAAGCTCATAGTAACAGAGCCTGCTACCTTTTAACTGCTGACTATCCTGAGTACGATGCAATCGTCGCTTAAGGATGGAATATAACAAGTTAAAAAGTAACAGACTCCGGGGACACGATATACTATACGGTCAGCGTGTTCAGATTACCCACCTTCGTGGAGGGCGCGTTACACGCCCTGCTTCAGATGATAGTAAGCCGCGTTGTAGCGAAGCTCTGATTTCAGTGATCGAATGTTGGTATCGTCATCGATGACCACGGTTTCAACACCTGCCATATCCGCGAAATCTTCTACCATCTCGGTCGTCACTGCCTGACTGTAAACTGTGTGGTGGGCGCCACCTGCGTGGATCCACGCCGCTGCTGCGGTCTTCAGGTTTGGCTTAGGCTCCCACAATGCTGATGCTACTGGCAGATTTGGTGTGTTATCCGGTGGATTTACCGCGTCTACCTCGTTCACCAGAATACGGAAACGGTTACCCATATCGATTGGCGATACGTTGATCGCCGGGCCAGGCTTTGCTGAGAAAAGCAGACGCGGTACGTCACATTTCACACCAATAGTATGATGATGCACTTCCAGACGTGGCTTCTTCGCAGCAATCGACGGACAGACTTCTAACATGTGCGCACCCAAGACCTGGTCCACGGTGTCTGTCATGTTGTAGGTGTAATCTTCCATGAAAGAGCAACCGCCTTCACGGCCCTGCCCCATTACTTTCATGATGCGTACCATGGCTGCGGTTTTCCAGTCACCTTCGGCGCCATAGCCGTAGCCTTTTGCCATCAGTCGCTGCGTCGCCAGACCAGGCAAGCCCGACAGACCAGCAAGGTTTTCAAAGCAGTTAGTGAACGCACTGAAGCCGCCGTCGTCCATGAACTTCTGCATCCCCAGCTCAAGCTTGGCTTCTTTGAGCAGACGCTCACGGGCATAATCGTCTTTCAGCGTGTCTTCGCTGATTTCGTATTCCTGGAAGTAGGTGTCCAGCTGCGCATTGGCGTCAGCATCGCTGATGTCGTTTACTGAATCAGCCAGGTCGTTCAAACCGTAAGCATGGACTTCGTAACCAAACGCGATTTGTGCCGCCACTTTGTCGCCTTCTGTCACCGCCACGTTACGCATGTTGTCACCGAAACGTACCACTTTCAGGCTCTGGCTTTCTGCCCAGCCCATTGCGGCACGGCACCAGCCGTTAAGCTGCTCCAGCACTTCCGGACGCTGCCAGTGACCCACTACCACTTTACGCTCTTTGCGCATACGCGTACCGATGAATCCGAACTCGCGGTCGCCGTGTGCGGCCTGGTGCGTATTCATGTAGTTCATGTTGATATCGCCCCACGGCAGGCCTGCATTAAACTGTGTATGCAGGTGCAGCCATGGTTTACGCAGCTCGTTCAGACCCGCTATCCACATTTTGGCCGGCGAGAACGTGTGCATCCATAAAATCAGACCAATACAGTTTTTATCACTGTTCGCCTGCTGGCAAACCTGATGGATTTCGGCTGACGATTTCACGGTATCTTTGTATACCACTTTTACCGGCAGTTTCTGGCTTTCATTTAATCCGGCCGCCAGCGCCTGGCTGTTGCCTGCAACTTCTTCAAGTACTTTTGGTCCGTACAGATGTTGCGAACCGGTAACAAACCAAACTTCTTTATTTGCTGTGGTCATAACTTAATATCCTCTGACTTGCTGGCGAACGCGGCTTAGTTCTGGCCGTAATAGGCGTCTTTGCCGTGTTTGCGTAAATAATGTTTATCTAAAATTGCCTGTTGCAGGGGCGCGGCATTCGGGTCCAGTGTTCTGGTGAGATACGCCATGCGGGCAATTTCTTCTAAAAGCGCAGCATGATAAACAGACTGCGCAGCGTCTTTGCCCCAGGTAAACGGAGCATGTCCGGCAACAATCACCATGGGCGCTGCCATCGGTTCGCGCTCTTTATAAGCGTCGGTGATTTGTATACCGGTTTCTAATTCGTAATCGCCATTTACCTGCTCGTCGGTGAGATCCCGCGTGCAGGTGATGTCGCCATGTACATAATCGGCATGAGTCGTTCCCAGACAGGGAATACTTTGCTTCGCCTGTGCCCATGCCGTGGCATAGGTTGAGTGCGTATGCGTGACTCCGCCGATACTGTCGAACTCGCGATACAGGTGAACATGGGTTTTGGTATCTGAGGAGGGGCGCATGCTCCCTTCCACAATGTTGTTCTCCAAATCGACAACCACGATATCTTCCGGCTTCATGGTTTCGTAAGACACACCGCTCGGCTTAATGGCTACCACACCTTTATCACGGTCGATTTGCGACACGTTACCGAAGGTGTAGATCACCAGATTTCGGTTCTGAAGTTCCATGTTGGCTTCATAGACTTCACGTTTTAATTCGGTATAGCTCATGGGTTGCCTCCGCTGACATAGTCGCCCAGCGTCTGGTATTTGCTGTATAACGCGTCATAAATTGAGGCGCGTTCTGCGTTGGGGTGATATTGCTTGCATACCGGTGACGCCATCACTTTTTGCGCGGCTTCCACACTATCGAATGCGCCCGCTGCCACTGCTGCCATAATAGCGGCCCCAAGCGCACAGCTTTGCTCACTCTCCAGTACGTCAATTGGACAGTTCCACACGTCAGCACAGGTTTGCATGACGTAATCTGATTTTTTCGAAATACCACCGATAACAACAACAGACTCAATTGGCACACCTTCGTCATTAAAACGTTCGGTAATGGCGCGTGCACCGAATGCCGTGGCTTCAACCAGTGCCTTAAACAAGGCCGGCGCATCGGTACCCATTTTGATACCGGTCATTGCCATCGAGACGCTTTGATCAGCATCTGGCGTGCGACGTCCGTTTACCCAATCCAGTGCCGTCATGTCCGTGCTGTTTACCGGTAACATATCAGCGGCGTTGGAAAGGCGTTGCAATACGGTGTCTTCAATTTGTTCTACTAACGCAATCTGACCAGAATCAGTCAACTCATCAGTAAGCTGACGTGTAGGCCATAACACCACATTTTTAAACCAGGCATACAGATCGCCAAAGGCTGACTGACCGGCTTCCAGACCAATCATGTCGGGGATCACCGAACCATCAACCTGACCACAAATGCCTTTCACGCAGGTATCACCAAGCTGGGCTTTTGTCGTTACGGTAATGTCACAGGTTGAGGTACCCATGACTTTAGTAAGCACGCCCGGACGCACATTGGCAGCTACTGCGCCCATGTGACAATCAAACGCACCATAACCAATCGCAATGCCCTCAGGCAGACCCAGCTTTTCCGCCCACTCTGCAGTAAGATTACCTGCCAGCGTGTCGCTGGTTTTGGTGGCAGAATTGATACTCTCTACCATGCCGTCTAACAGTGGGTCGATGCCGGTAAAGAAACTGTTTGGGGGAAATCCACCCCAGGCGTCGTTCCACATCATCTTGTGGCCCGTGGCACAGCGGCCCAGCGTGAGCGAATCCGGGTGCGTCGTGCCACACATCAACGCAGTCATCCAGTCGCAGTGCTCAACCCAGGAGTAGGTTGCGGCTTTCACTGCGGCATCATTGCGGAAAATGTGCAGTGCTTTCGCCCAGTACCATTCTGAAGAGTAGATGCCGCCCATGTGTGATAAGTAGTTCACATCATTGTTGTTGGCGGCCTCGGTAATTTCTTTTGCTTCCGCGATAGACGTATGATCTTTCCATAACACAAACATCGCATTTGGGTTTTCGGCAAACTCGGGGGTAAGCGCAAGTGGTGTGCCTTCGGCATTGATGGCTACCGGCGTTGATCCGGTAGTGTCAAAGCTCATGCCAATAACCTTTTCTGCTGTGCCGCTTGGCACTTTTTCCCACAGTCCGCGGACGACAGCGACCAGACTATCGATGTAGTCCTGAGGGTGCTGGCGATACTGATCTTTGGCCGGGTCACAGAATTTATCTTCCGCCCAGCGAGAATAGTTCACCATATGTGTGGCAAGCTCGGCACCGGTAGTCACATCAACCAATAATGCTCTTACCGAGTCAGAGCCATAATCCAGCCCTAATGTATATCGAGACATAAAACCCTTTCACTTTTTGCGCTGAATCGAGACAGCGTTAGTCATTTCATTTATTTGTATGATAATATCAACAATACGCAAATGTAAAGGTAATATAAAAATAATATTAACGGAAAAGTAGCACAAAAAGATCGAGTCCGGAGGGATCAAGCTGACTATCTTTTCTTCTTATTGGCGATTATTCAGACAGCCTTTGCCGAATAATCGGTAGCAACGCACTAACAACACGCAATTATCATATTTATAGGAAACAGTATTATGTCCAGTCAACTTAGCCAGCTAAAAGCCATGACCACGGTTGTCGCCGATACCGGCGATTTTGAGGCGATAAAAACCTATCAGCCTGAAGACGCCACGACTAACCCGTCGTTATTACTCAAAGCCATGCAAATTGAAAAGTATCGTTCGTTAGGTGAGAGCGCGGTTGCCTGGGCAAGAGACAACGCATCAGGTAACGACGTGGTTGCACTTGCGGCTGATAAACTTGCCGTGCTGATTGGCGGGAAACTAATGGATGAGGTGCCCGGACTGGTATCTACCGAAGTGGATGCGCGGTTGTCGTTTGATACCATGGGCACGGTAGAAAAGGCGCACCAACTCATTGCACTTTACAAGAGTCAGGGTCTGGATACTTCTCGCGTATTGATCAAAATTGCCGCTACCTGGGAAGGCGTTCAGGCTGCGCGTATCCTGGAAGCGCAGGGCATTCGCTGTAACCTTACCCTTATTTTCTCTTTTGCTCAGGCCCGCGCTTGTGCAGAAGCCGGTGCTTATCTGATTTCCCCGTTTGTGGGTCGTATTCTTGACTGGTACAAGGCGAATCAGCCTGATGCCAACTTCGAGGGCGAGAATGATCCTGGTGTGAAATCAGTCAAAGAAATTTATGATTTCTTCAAACAGCACGGCTTTGCCACCGTCGTGATGGGGGCAAGCTTCCGTAATATCAGCGAGATTCAGGAACTTGCCGGCTGCGACCGTCTCACCATCAGTCCAGCCTTACTGGATGAGCTGGCTAATACCGACGGCGATCTGCCGCGCAAACTTATCGCGACAGACTCCCCGAAAGCGGCACCATCACCGCTTACTGAGCAGGCGTTCCGCTGGGACATGAATCAGGACAAAATGGCATCTGACAAACTGGCCGAAGGCATTCGACAATTCGCGATTGATCAGGAAAAGCTCGAAGCAATGCTATCAGAGATGGTGTAACCAGTAGCTTCTTCGGTTTAGCAACAAAAAAGGCACTCAGTGGAGTGCCTTTTTTATTTATTGTAGAAATGCAGTTAGCCGATTAACGCCTTTGCTTTTTGTACAACATTCTCAGCGGTGAAGCCGAAGTGTTTAAGCAGTTCGCCACCAGGGGCAGATTCACCAAAGGTCGTCATGCCGATAACGTCGCCTTCCAGTCCAACATACTTACGCCAGAAATCCACATGCGCCGCCTCTACTGCCAGCTTTGGTACACCCGCTGGTAACACTGACTGCTGATAGTCTTTACTCTGACCATCAAATGCTGTGGTGCTTGGCATGGAAATCACGCGAACTTTGTTACCGTCTGCAGAAAGCGCATTTGCGGCTTCAACGACAATCGCTACCTCAGACCCTGTTGCAATCAGAATGACATCGGGGGTGCCGGCACAATCTTTTAAAACATAGCCGCCCTTCGCGATATCTTTAAGCTGTGCTTCGCTTCGCTCCATGGCTTTGGTGCCCTGACGGGTAAATACCAACGCACTGGGGCCATCCTGCTTGATCAACGCCTGTCTCCACGCTTCAGCGGTTTCGGCTGCATCACATGGGCGCCAGGTTGTCAGATTAGGCGTCATACGAAGATTCGCGAGCTGTTCAATCGGTTGATGTGTCGGGCCGTCTTCACCCTGCCCGATAGAATCGTGAGTGTACACAAACAGGCTTTTCGCTTTCATCAGCGAGGCCATACGCACCGCGTTTCGCGCATATTCCATAAACATCAGGAAAGTGGCGCCGAACGGCACAAACCCACCATGCAGCGCAATACCGTTCATGATCGCGCTCATACCAAATTCGCGCACGCCGTAGTAGATATAATTGCCATCGGCATCGGTCTCAATCCCTTTGGCTTCGGGCCACAGTGTCAGATTGGATCCGGCAAGGTCCGCCGAGCCGCCAATGATTTCAGGCAACTGCTTGGCAAAAAAGCCAATGGCATTCTGCGAGGCTTTCCGGGTAGCAATGTTTTCCATAGATGCCTGCGCACTACGAACAAAATCGTCTGCCACCGCATTGAAGTTTTCAGGCAGCTCACCCTTAATCACACGACGGGTAAACTCTTTGGCCAGTTGTGGGTGCGCCGTCGCGTAATCGGCAAACAAGGTATCCCAGTCCGTTTGCTTTTCGGCGCCTTTCGCGGTGGCATCCCACTGCGAATAAACGTCATCAGGCACTTCAAATGGGCCGTGCGTCCAGCCCAGTGACTTTCGCACTTCTGCAATTTCATCATCGCCCAGCGGAGCACCGTGACAAGCGTGACTACCGGATTTATTGGGTGAGCCAAAGCCAATCAGCGTTTTACAGCAAATCATCGTCGGCTTGTCGGTTACTGACCGTGCCAGTTCAATCGCGGCGGTAATGTCTTTCTCGCTGTGTCCGTCGATATCTTTGATAACGTGCCAGCCATAGGACTCAAAACGCTTCGCCGTATCATCGGTAAACCAGCCTTCCACTTCACCGTCAATGGAAATGCCGTTGTCGTCCCAGAACGCAATCAGCTTACCCAGTCCCAGCGTGCCTGCCAGCGAACAAACTTCATGGGAAATGCCTTCCATCAGGCAGCCGTCGCCCAAGAAGCAATAGGTGTAGTGATCAACTACCTGAAAGCCTTCGCGGTTAAACTGCGCAGCCAGGGTTTTCTCGGCAATTGCCATACCAACGGCATTCGCAATACCTGCGCCCAGCGGACCTGTTGTGGTTTCCACGCCTGGCGTATATCCGAACTCAGGGTGCCCCGGTGTTTTCGAGTGCAACTGCCTGAACTGTTTAAGATCTTCCATGCTGACGTCATAGCCACTTAAGTACAGCAGCGCATATTGCAGCATTGAACCGTGGCCGTTGGAAAGCACGAAACGATCGCGGTTCGCCCACGATGGATCTTTTGGGTTGTGCGACAGAAAATCCTGCCATAATACTTTGGCGATATCGGCCATGCCCATAGGCGCACCCGGATGTCCTGAATTGGCTTTTTGCACAGCGTCTACTGCCAGCACCCTGATGGCATTAGCAGAAGGAGTTGAAGTGATAGTCATAACGTTCCTGATACTTGTTGCTATTATATTACAATTAATATGACAAAATGACGCCTGAATAACAAGCTATTCACGCGTATTTCGACGGTGTTGCGACATAAGAAAAAGGGCTCAACCGAAGGCTGTGGAGTGGCTTAAGCAGAGGCAAGTATCTGCCTGGCTTTTGAAGCATCGAAGTCTCTGTCGACTTTCAGATAGACCGTGCCATCTTCGCTGCTCAACGTAATTTCCAGCACGCCCGGGACGGTAGCCAGACTCGACTTCAGCGACGCTGTCTGAGAGTCTGAAAACCGGGCGTTCATCATTACCCGCTTGACGCGACTGACTTCTTTTATTCCGGATACAACAAGCAACCAGAGCACGGCTGCCATCGCCCCTACCAGATAAGCCGTTTCCGGTGTCCAGATATCCGTTACGATACCCGATAGCACACCACCGATAAACGCGCCGAAGAACTGAAAACTGGCATATATGCCCATCGCCGTGCCTTTTTCTCCTGCCGGTGCAATGCTTGAGACCAGCGCCGGGAAGTTGGCTTCAAGATAATTAAAGCCAGTGAAGAACAAGATGACAGCCATCACCACTACCCACCAGGCATGGTCCTGTGCGCCCATCATCCCGAACGCGACAGCCATCATGATCACACTGATCAACAACAAGCTTTTCGGTGTTTTACCGCGCGCCGCCCCCATCATAATAATAAGGCCGATGATGGACGCGCCAAGCACGGGTAAATAGAGCGTCCAGTGGCTGTCCAGTGTCATATCAAAGTGCAGTAACGTCACCGGCAATTGCACGAACAGTAATGTGATCATCATATGAAGCAGCATGACGCTGACATTTAATCGCCACAGCTGAGAGGAAAATATTAGTCGGCGCAACTGGCCTTTTTGAGGCAAGGTGTCGCCACTACTTAACGATACGCCCGTTGGCACCACCCACACTATCAATGGCATACAAGCCACCGCCAGAATGCCGGTTATGGCGAAAATGCCGGCCATGCCCCAGGAATCTGCAATCATAGGCCCTAGCAATACAGCCAGATAAAAAGAGAAACCGATGGCAATGCCGATGATAGCAAGCACTTTAGCGCGTTGTGATTCCCGGCTGACATCCGTTGCCAGTGCCATGATTGCGCCGGCGATAGCGCCCGCTCCCTGCAGGATGCGCCCGATGATAAGCCATGCCATGGTATCGGCCTGCGCCGCAATAAAGCTGCCGATGGCAAATACCGAGAGGCCCAGAAGAATGACAGGTTTGCGGCCCCAGCGGTCAGACATCATTCCCATTGGAATTTGCAACGCTGCCTGTGTCAGGCCATAACCGCCTACAGCCAGCCCCACTAACAATGGTGAGTAATCAGGATAGTCCATGGCGGCAACGGCCAGTACGGGCATTACCATAAACAAACCTAACATACGCAACACATAAACAATGGCGAGAGCCAGTGCAGCGCGTACTTCCAATGCGTTCAAACCGACGGTTACCTCTTAGTCAATAAGGGCGCGAAGTGTAACATAAATTACCTATACGCCCATGTGGTTATTTGGGCGCATCACGTCTGCCGCTGCCCGTTAACTAAATACGGGCAATTACGACAGCCTGTCCTGTCAACGCCGTATTCAGGCTATATTGTTCCTCAAGGTTGTTTTTCAATCACGGCGTCACCATTTCTGTCTGTCGCACAGATTGTCGTCAGACAGTAACTGGCAACTATCCCAGCGTTTGGCATGATGGTGGACTGATCAAATAGTGTTGCCCGCCGGTATTAGAATGCACGATAGATGCTCACAGCGTACGGCAAATATTGCACTAACATATAACTATCCATATCTGTTTTTTTATACAGGTTTTGGATTATTTTCATCGCCAGCTATGGCATACTGACTCTTTTTTCCACACGCAGGCTTAAATGGACAAAATCGAAATACGCGGTGCCCGCACCCACAATCTGAAGAACATCGATTTAACGCTTCCCCGCGACAAGCTCGTCGTGGTGACCGGTTTGTCCGGTTCAGGAAAATCTTCGCTGGCGTTTGATACGCTGTATGCGGAAGGACAGCGACGCTACGTTGAGTCGCTGTCTGCCTATGCGCGCCAGTTTTTGTCGATGATGGAAAAACCTGATGTCGATCACATTGAAGGGCTTTCACCGGCAATTTCTATTGAGCAGAAATCGACTTCACATAACCCGCGCTCAACAGTGGGTACGATTACAGAAATTTACGATTACCTGCGTCTGATGTTTGCCCGTGTGGGAACGCCGCGCTGCCCTGACCATGATGTACCGCTGGATGCACAGACTATCTCGCAAATGGTAGACAAAGTGCTGGGTATGCCAGAGGGTAGCAAACTCATGTTGCTGGCCCCCATTGTAAAAGATCGTAAAGGGGAGCATGTAAAAACCCTGCAGAACTTATCTGCTCAGGGCTTTATTCGCGCGCGTATCGACGGCGAAGTGTGTGATTTATCCGATCCTCCCACGCTGGATCTGCACAAGAAACACACCATCGAAGTGGTTATCGACCGGTTTAAAGTGCGGGACGATATCGCACTTCGCCTGTCAGAATCATTCGAAACCGCGTTACATCTTGCCAACGGCAATGCCGTGGTGGCGGATATGGATGATGCCGATGCAGAGGAAGTGGTGTTTTCCGCCAATTTTGCCTGTCCGCACTGTGGTTACAGCATCAGTGAACTGGAACCCAGAATGTTCTCGTTCAATAACCCGGCTGGCGCCTGTCCAAACTGTGATGGTTTGGGTACAAGGCAATTTTTCGACCCTACCCGCGTTGTCGGTAACGACGAACTCAGCTTGTCCGGTGGTGCTATCCGCGGTTGGGACAAGCGCAGTTACTACTATTTCCAGATGCTCCAGGCAGTGGCTGATCACTATGGTTTTAATTTAACCAAACCATTCGGCTCACTCTCTGACGAGCATAAAGACGTGGTGTTATACGGCTCAAAAGGCAAATCGCTGACGTTTAAATACATTAACGAACGCGGCGATATCATGGAGCGTAAGCACCCATTTGAAGGGGTTATCCCGAACATGGAGCGCCGCTACCGCGAAACCGAATCTAATGCGGTACGCGAGGAACTGGCGAAATATTTAAGCCAGCAACCCTGTAGCAGTTGTAAAGGCTCCAGGCTTCGTCTTGAGGCACGCAACGTGTTCATTCAGGAAACGAACCTGCCTGAGATATCGGATATGTCGATTGCCGGGGCGTATTCCTTCTTTGAGAATCTTGAACTCAGCGGACAGCGCGCACAGATTGCCGAGAAAATCTTAAAAGAAATCCTCGATCGCCTGCGTTTTCTGGTCAATGTGGGTTTGAATTACCTGACACTTAGCCGCAGTGCCGATACCCTATCCGGTGGTGAAGCGCAGCGCATCCGCCTGGCCAGCCAGATTGGTGCGGGCCTTGTCGGTGTGATGTATGTGTTAGATGAGCCATCGATTGGCCTGCACCAGCGCGACAACGAACGTCTGCTGAAAACACTGACCCATCTTCGCGATCTCGGTAATACCGTTCTTGTCGTTGAGCATGATGAAGATGCCATCCGCGAGGCTGATTTTATTGTCGATATTGGTCCGGGTGCAGGTGTTCATGGTGGCCAAATTATTGCGCAGGGTTCGCTGCAGGACATTCTCGACAGTGAAGACTCACTTACTGGAAAATACCTTTCAGGCAGGGAGAAAATTGAAGTACCGGAGAAGCGTCACAAGGCCGATAAGAAAAAATGGCTGACACTGACCGGCGCCACAGGTAACAACCTTAAATCGGTTGACCTGAATATTCCGGTTGGGCTGATGACGTGCGTTACCGGGGTATCTGGCTCGGGCAAATCTACCCTGATTAACGACACCTTTTACAAAATTGCGCATCGTGAGCTGAATAAGGCCACTACTGCTGAACCTGCGGCGCACAAGAGTATGGAAGGTCTTGAGCATCTCGACAAAGTGGTAGATATCGACCAAAGCCCGATTGGCAGAACGCCGCGGTCTAATCCGGCCACGTACGCCGGCATTTTCACCCCCATTCGTGAGCTGTTTGCCGGTACACAGGAAGCCCGCTCACGCGGTTACAAACCTGGCCGTTTTAGTTTTAATGTGAAAGGCGGGCGCTGTGAAGCCTGTCAGGGTGACGGCGTCATTAAAGTTGAAATGCACTTCCTGCCGGATGTGTACGTACCCTGCGATGTATGTAAGGGCAAGCGTTACAACCGTGAGACTCTCGACGTCAAATACAAAGACAGAAACATTCACGAAGTGTTGGAAATGACTGTAGAAGAAGCCCGCGGCTTCTTTGATCCGATACCGGCCATAGCCAGAAAATTACAGACCCTGATGGACGTAGGTCTCGCTTACATTCGACTAGGGCAGGCAGCGACTACATTGTCTGGTGGTGAGGCGCAGCGCGTGAAACTGGCTAAAGAACTGTCGAAACGCGACACCGGTCAAACGCTGTATATTCTGGATGAGCCAACTACCGGTTTGCACTTCCACGATATCAAGCAGTTACTTGCTGTATTACACAGACTGCGTGACCACGGCAATACGGTGGTGGTCATAGAGCACAATCTGGATGTGATAAAAACCGCAGACTGGATCGTGGATCTGGGGCCGGAAGGTGGCTCCGGTGGTGGTGAAATTATTGCCCAGGGTACACCGGAAGCCATTGCCGAAGATAAGGCTTCTCATACCGGCCACTTCCTCAAGCCATTACTTAACAGGTAAGCAGGCTTTCACAGTAGTACCGATGGCGCGCAGCAATACATTTACCTTGCTGCGCGCTGCCACTTTCATATTTTTGACCTTTCAACCATTCCCCGTGCCTGAGAGCAGAACCAGGTCATTCGAGTCCGATTACTGCTTTTGCTTTTGCCTTCTGATAGAGTGAGATTTTCCCTACCACTCCGTCAGGACAATAAGAGCAAGCAATGACTGAGAAATCTTTTTTGGAATCGACATTCGATGTTCGGTTTTACGAAACCGACGCGCTGGCCCATGTCAGTAACACGGTATTAGCAGGCTGGTTTGAATCTGCCCGTGAACCTGTTTTCCGCTTCTTCACGCCAGAAATGGACCTGAAAAACTGGCCGTTGATTGTCGCCAGTTACAAAATCGACTTTCTGGCGCAGATTTTCTACGGTAAGCCGGTAACCGTGAAAACCTATACCAGCCGCATTGGTTCAAGCTCTTTTGATGTGCTGCAGGAACTGTGGCAAGACGGTAAGCGCTGTTCGCGGGGCGTTACCACGATGGTGCACTTTGATTATCAATCACAAAAGTCTATTCCCATTCCTGATAACGTTCGTCAGATGCTAAGTGAGATCATGTGGGAGGAGGACGATGAGTGATTCGCAGCCTACTGATTTTATCCGCGTTATCGATGATGTGCTGGAACCTGCTCTGTGCCAGGAGATCATCACACAATTCGAAGGCAGCCCAAACCTGTACACCGGCCGCACCGGTGGAGGCGTTGACTTAGATAAAAAGAACAGCACGGATGTATCCTTTAGCGAAAAGCCGGAATTTGCGCCGTTGTTTAAACAGGTAGTGCAGAAGACCGGCGAGCAACTTCTGAAATATATCGAGGAACATTATTTTGCGCTGGTTGGCCCAATCGGGCTGACCGTGCGACACCCTAAAACCGGTGAACCTGTGAAGATGACCGGCGAGAATTTTGAAGAAGTCGGCAAGCCTAACTTACCTAACCTGATGAATTATCTGTTCCGGATTGGCCAGGTTAACGCACAACGTTATAAAGCCAGCGAAGGCGGGTATCCGTACTGGCATTCGGAAGTATACCCCCAGTTGCCCCACAATGAGCCGTTACACCGACTGCTGCTGTTTATGTTCTATTTAAATGACGTGGAAGAGGGTGGAGAAACCGACTTTTATTATCAGGACCGCTCTGTGAAGCCAAAAGCCGGCCGCATGGTCATCGCTCCCGCGTATTTTACTCACACCCATCGTGGTCAAATCCCGAAAAGCAACGACAAGTATATTCTGACATCATGGTTGTTATTTAACCGCGCAGAGCAGATTTACACGCCCCAACAGTAACGTGACAGACTAGTACGGCAATCGTCTTTGATTCAGCCAGATAGCAACCGGGCGGTCGATATACCGCCCGCTATTCTTTTGTGGATTGCTGTTTCGTTTCGCTGATTGCCGCTTCCAGCAATGAATATTCCGATTCCGGAGAGTGGCGAAGCTGCCCTTCAATATAAGCAGGCGTATCATAAAGGCGTAGTAAAGCCTCATTCACTTTCGCGATGAGAGCCTCTGTTTGCGGGTGACGATTACACATTATATAGCCGCTGGTTGTCGCAGGAACCCCTGCAATCACATACGATTGAAACGGCTCAGCGTCGTCCGGATTCATCGCCAGATGTTGTTGCACTTCCTGCGGGTAAATTAACGCAATATCGACTCTGTCACGAAAAAACATGCCGGAGAGCTTGTTATGCCTGTCGCCGCTGGCTCGCTTTACGATGTTACGCGAAGGCAGCTCAGCAATATGGCTATCGAGGGCATCACCATAGCTTACCCCGTCAATCAGCAACATCAGCGCATCGGGTTGCGCATCAAAAAATGCCTGCAGAGAACGCAACTCACCGTTTTCATTAAGCAGTGCGTCATCCAGAGGTTTCTCGCCACGAATATACAAACGTGGCGTCGACAAGAACGTAACCGGTAAAGAAAAATGAAATTCCTTCTCTCGCTGCGCGGTTTTCAGGGCATAAAACGTACAAGCTGGCTCTGCTTCGGTTAGCAGCCTCTGGGTTCGTTTATAGGGGGCATACATGAAATCAAGCGGAGCGTTAAGTTCATTCAGCAATAACCGATATGAAATATACAAGGCGCCATCGTGTGCCGGTTGTTCCAGCTTCTCAGGGAAGTTGGACATACCGTAATACATTTTTACCGGTTCAGCCGGTACCGCATGACCAGCATGAGCAATCAGTGCCAGAAGCGACACGCTCAAAAACTTTAGAAAATAAAACAACGCGATACCACACAATATTGATGCATCTTGTGCCTATATTACCTGATGATTTTCGCTGTGACGACTGTGACCAGGCGAAAAGTTCGGCAACGCCAGACTGCTCGCTACGAAACGCTCTGCTGCCCTACCCGTGAAGATACAACAGCGGGCAGCTGTGCGCTGCCAGCGCAATACCGACTGCCGGGTAATCTTCACGTTAGTAGCGAAATTGTTGCATTATGCGTGCAAAGTCGCTGGCAAGCTGTTCAAGAGAACGACTGACTTCGCCCAGTTGCTCAGCACTTTTTGCCGTATCTCCGGTGCGTCCATTTATATCGTCAACACTGCGGGAAATAGACTTTGCTACCTGCTGTTGCTCTCCCGTTGAGCCGGCTATCTGATCGTTCATCGCCGTGATCCGGGAAATCGTATCGTTAATCACTGTCAGGCTTGAGCCCGCCTTATTGGCTTCTTCTACGCTGCTGGCGGCAAGCTCAGTCCCTCGTGCCATCACTGATACCGCTGAACGCGCGGCGCCCTGCAACTGCTCAATAGTTTGCTGAATTTCTTCCGTCGACTGCTGGGTACGTGATGCCAGAGTACGTACTTCATCCGCCACAACCGCAAAGCCTCTGCCCTGCTCTCCTGCGCGGGCAGCTTCAATCGCCGCATTCAGCGCCAGCAGGTTTGTTTGCTCTGCAATGCCTTTGATGACATCCAGCACCACCCCCACTTTATTGGAGTCGGCTTCTAACTTACGGATCACTTCTGCGGTGTCATCCACGCTTTTCGCAAGATTTTGAATGCTGGATACGGTTTGATTAACTACCTGCTGACCATCACTGGCAGCGCGGGTTGCATCAGCCGCAGCACCGGCAGCTTCTGAGGCACTACTAGCCACTTCGTCAACGCTGTGCGTAAGATTATTTACCGAGTGTTTGGCTTCTTCTGCAGATCGCTGCTGAGCATCAATGGTACTTCGTGTGTGGCCAGACACCTGATTAAGGTTATTCGCCAATGCTGATAGAGGGTTTGAAGCATCGCCGATGTCGCGTACTACGTTTTGCAGCTTCGTAATGAATTCGTTGAACCAGTGTACCAGCTCACCCACTTCATCCTTATTTTTGGTCTGCAGACGTACTGTCAGATCACCTTCTTCCTGAGCAATATTGCGAAGCGAGTTTACAACATCTGCAACCGAGCCACGTAAATTCAATACAATCGGGATGGCAAACGCGAACAGCACAATCGTAGACAGAATGGCGACGATGATTCCTACCGTGATGAGCCCTTGCGCCGCGCTGTTAGATTCATCAATTGCCTGTTCAAAGGCTTGTTCGCGGTCTGCAATAAAGCTGCGCAAGGTCGATGTCGCCTCATCAAATGAGGCATTCATTTTTTCAGAGCGTGCAGCCAGCTTGCTGTAATCGGCGGTGCCGTCAATCATCGAGCTGCTGATATCAAATGCCACGGTATAGTAGCTGTTGAAGCTATCCAGAATATCCCGGGCCTGCGCCGAGAGCGCCGGATTTACCCGGGTAATGGCTTCGAGTTCTGCAACGGTGGTGTTCGCCTGCTCTTTTGCCCGTTCAAGCGCATCTTCATCCCCAGTAGTCACCGCGCTGCTCAGCGTATTTTTCACATTTTCCATATTGAAAAGCGCAGTGCGGGAATGGCTTAATGCAGGAAACTGAACATTTCTCGCATCATCAAGCAGCGCTACATTATTGAGCGCAGTAACCGAGGTGATTGCCAAGTAAGCCAGAAAGGCAATAGTGCTGATAATTGGTATCAGGTAAAGTTTCTGTGCAATGGATAGCCTGTTCAGGAAATTCATTCCATCCCCTTAAAAAGTACAGCAAAACTGTGCGCAATTATGCAGTTAGCGGGGGCCATAATCTATTATCCTTATTGCTATAACTTGCCAGCAATAGTGAAAATAGAAAAGACTGCGATATCAAGCTTTTACTTAATGATCAGAACGGCTCGACAGCTTCCCCTTCTAAACGATAGCCTACCGTAGCAATTTCTCCAGACCAACCGTCAGTAGAAAGTACACCAGTAACCCAGATCGCGTCGTATAGGTTGTCTATCGGCACACCGTCAGAAAACTTCACATAAACAATCTGATTCGAAGGTGGTGGGGGGACGTGAATACAAGCGCCGAAAAATGGTACCAACAAAAATTCGGTTGTCAGCTCAGCGGTCCCTTCCAGAGGAACCACGAAGCCCGGGATCTTTACACGTTGCCCGTCGTATTTTTCCACTACGGGCGCATCGGGTTGCAGTTGAGTCATCTTGCCGTCATGAGAAACTGGCGGCGGCGCCAACTCATTGAACCCTTCCGGCACCAAATCTTCCCAATACACTTCTTTTGCCTCGTCGGCACTCGCCACAGGCATTAGCATCAGTGTCGCTAATGCCATCAGATAACGCCAGGATTTCATAAATACTCCAAAAATAACCAGATTATGCAATGTACGATACGTTGTTGTTATCAGCCTACATTGCAGTTTCTGAGATCACCACCTGCAATCTCTGGTCTGTTCTATGTCAGGTTTAATGCCCGTCACATACATCACGATGTGGGCTCAGGAAAGGCTAAACCCTTCTGATTTAAGCCACATCAGGGCTCGCCGTTTACTGGTAAAGAAACGGCGCTGGGTTTCCGTTCTGTCTGCAGTAATTCGCAACAGTTGTTCGCGCTTCCAGACGCCCGAACCCACGATATAAGCCTCTTTCTTCAGTCCATGATTATACAGGTCAGCGATACCTTCTCTCGCGAAACGCTCAAATTCCGGCGTACCCAGTGCCCACTCTGTCGCATCAATAATTTTGGCAAACGATTTCAGACTGCTTTTTGCGAGCAATCCTTCCATGTCCTCAAATAGCGCCATTGCCGTCTCCTGGTTCCAGGATTCGTAAGCATTAAGCAAAAAAATGTTATTACACAGCCTCAGGCGATAATGTCCGTGTGCAGGAAATTTCATCAGCCTTTACCTCGAAGACGTCAGGATGAAAGTGAAGACTATTATTTTACCCGACTTTTACAGCAACACGTACTCTGCAGTCACCTTTAAGTGGTCTGTTAAGTGAATCTGTATTTACACTCACGCAACCGACAGCGGTACAGAAGACGCCTGCCAGCGTCCATATTCACAGCCTTAGCTTATGTGTTTGTGCAAACGCAAAGCAATAAAAAAGGCCCGTTACGGGCCTTTTTTGCATCCATTAGCGGCTACTTCGCGTCTTCGTAACGCTTCACACTGCCAGTGATTTCGTCTTTTGCCGCAGCGGCGTCAGCCCAACCATCGACTTTCACCCATTTGCCAGGCTCAAGATCTTTATAGTGCTCGAAGAAGTGCTCAATTTGCTTGAGTGTCAGCTCAGGCACATCATTAATTTCTTTGACGTCACGGTAAATGGTAGACAGTTTGTCCACTGGCACTGCCAGCACTTTCGCATCTTTGCCTGACTCGTCAGTCATGTTCAGCACGCCAACAGGACGGCAACGGATAACCGAACCGCTCAGCAGTGGAAAAGGAGTGATAACCAGCACATCAACCGGGTCGCCATCTTCTGATAACGTGTTAGGCACGTAGCCATAGTTAACCGGATAGTGCATGCAGGTTGCCATGAAACGGTCAACAAACATGGCACCGGAGTCTTTATCAACTTCGTATTTTACCGGATCTGCGTGCGCAGGGATTTCGATGATGACATTCACTTCATCTGGCAGGTTTTTACCAGCAGGAACGGCGTTTAAGCTCATTATCAGGTCCTTTATCGTAATTCAAAAAATAAGTTGCGCTAAGTATACGGGCAGCGCAGCAAAATAAAAACGCTTTACGACCGATGTCGTACAATTGCTGCGCATTTTTCGCCCGTTATCGCTATTTTTCCTGTGCGTAATAACTCAGGCAGGTCTCAATTTCGTTTTTTGAACCCAGCAAGGTAGGCACACGCTGATGAATTTCCTCTGGCATGACTTCCAGAATACGGCCTTCACCGGTATTGGCCAGCCCACCGGCCTGCTCCATCAGAAACGCCATTGGGTTGGCCTCATACAAGAGTCTTAGCTTGCCAGGTATAGACGGATTCCGTTTATCAAACGGGTACATGAAAATACCGCCACGACACAATACGCGGTGAATATCTCCCACCATAGCGGCGACCCAGCGCATATTATAATTTTTGCCGCGCGGGCCTTCTTCACCCGCCATCAGGTCGGCGATGTAGTTCTGCATCGGGGGCTCCCAGTGGCGCTGGTTTGACGCGTTAATCGCAAACTCAGCGGTGTCTTCCGGCACCTGAACATTTGGGTGCGTTAACAGAAAACCGCCGTGGGTTTTATCTAGCGTATAAATATGGGTTCCGCGACCTGTAGTGAGTGCTAACATCGTCGAAGGACCATACAACACGTACCCGGCCGCTACCATCTGTGTGCCCGGCTGTAAAAACGCAGAGGGGTCATTCGGCTCCATCCACTGCGGCGCATGAGTAATCGAAAAAATAGTTCCGATTAAGCTGTTAATCTCGGTGTTTGAAGAGCCATCCAGCGGATCAAAGCTAACCAGATACTTACCTTCAGGATTACATGGCACCACGTCATCTTCTTCTTCGGAAGAGATCGCTTTCACATAACCTGATTCACGTAACGTGTCTTTGAGGATCTGGTTGGAAATGACATCCAGCTTCTTTTGCGTCTCGCCCTGTACGTTTTCAGACAAGGTGGAGCCCAGAACGCCTGCCAAGGCGCCCTGACTGACACGGAAGGAAATTTCCTTACAGCCAGCGAGCAGCGTACGAATGAGCAAAATGAGCTCTAACGGCGCGCCGTCATGTTGTAACTGGGAGTTTAATCGTTTCATTGTGTGCTAAAGCCTTTTTATTTGTAGGGTAAAGAGGTAGCGGCATGCAAGCCGTCCGTACTCACATGGGTAGCGATACCTGTGCCACAAACCGGCATTTTCTGGTCCTGACAATACATAATTCTGGCATCACTTGGGCATAAGCAAATGCAAAAATCATGCATAGCGTTTCAAAACAAGGGAAATTTCCGGCCTGTAACAACTGCTTAGATTGTAACCGTGAAAAGCGGGCGAGGGAAATGAGTTATTCGAACATCGGACCGGTTCTGATACAGTAACGTACAACAGAGGCTTTTTAGTTATATGACAAACCACACATGCACGTACATATTCTAGGGATTTGCGGCAGTTTCATGGGCGGTATCGCCGCTATCGCAAAATCACTGGGGCACAAGGTGACTGGCTCAGACACCAATGTTTATCCACCCATGAGCACACAGCTTGAAGCACTGGGTATCACACTCACCGAGGGCTATGACGTGGCGCAATTCTCGCCACAGCCGGATATGGTAGTCATTGGCAATGCCATGTCCCGCGGCAATCCAGCGGTAGAGTATGTGCTGAACCGCAACCTGCCTTACACCAGTGGCCCGCAGTGGTTGCTGGAAAACCTGCTTTCCAGTCGCTGGGTTATTGGCGTGTCAGGCACTCACGGAAAAACCACTACCAGCAGCATGGTAGCCTGGATCCTGGAATATGCAGGACTGAATCCCGGCTTCCTGATTGGTGGCATCCCTGAAAACTTCGGTATCTCTGCGCGTACAGGCGATAGCCCGTTTTTTGTCATTGAGGCCGATGAGTATGACAGTGCCTTTTTCGATAAGCGTTCTAAGTTTGTTCACTATCGCCCCAAAACACTGATCATGAATAACCTTGAGTTTGATCATGCTGATATTTTTGCTGACCTTGCGGCTATTCAGACTCAGTTTCATCACCTCATCCGCATGGTACCCGGCAACGGCCTGATTTTGTCGCCGAATCGCGACGATGCACTTAACGCGACACTGGAAAAAGGCTGCTGGTCTGAACAACAGTTTTTAGGTAAAGACTGGCGCGCTGAGTTACTTGCTGATGACGGCAGTGCGTTCACGGTTTTCTTCAGAGACGAAAATGTGGGTGACGTGCACTGGTCGCTGCTTGGGCAACATAATGTCGATAATGCGCTGATGGCGATTGCGGCCGCTCACCATGCCGGTGTCCAGGTACAAGATGCTATCAATGCACTGAGTACGTTTAAAAACGTTAAGCGGCGCATGGAAACCAAAGGTGTCGTCAATGGCATCACTGTTTATGACGATTTTGCGCATCATCCGACAGCCATAACAACCACCATCGACGGTCTGCGTAAAAAGGTCGGGAACGAACGGATCCTGGCCGTACTGGAGCCGCGCTCCAACACCATGAAAATGGGTGTGCACAAAGACACACTGGCGCAATCCTGGCAGCACGCAAATACGGTTTTTGTCTATCAGCCAGCGGCGCTAAGCTGGTCACTACAGGACGCGGCGGCACACAGTCCAACGCCAGCGCGTTGCTTTGATAACGTAGAAGACATCGTGCAGGCAGTGGCAGCAGAAGCCCGGGGCGGTGACCACGTGCTGGTAATGAGTAATGGCGGCTTCGAGGGGATCCACCAGCGGCTGATTAATGCATTATCCGGGGAGCAGAAATGAAACAAGATGATCGCATAACGCTGGCTATTACCGGCGCATCCGGCGCGCCCTACGCGTTAAAGTTGCTCGCCTCGCTGGTGAAAGCCGAAAAAGAGGTGTATGTATTAATTTCCTCAGCCGCGAAGGTAGTTTTCGCGACAGAGGAAAAGCTGAAAATTCCTTCGCGGCCAGACGATGCCGCCGCGTTTTTATCTGAACACTGCAACGCCAGACCAGGCCAGATTCAGGTATTTGGTAAAGAAGAGTGGTTTTCGCCGGTGGCTTCAGGCTCTGCAGCGCCGCGTACGATGATAGTGTGTCCTTGCTCCACTGGCACCTTGTCTTCCATTGCTATAGGTGCCAGCGATAATCTGATTGAGCGGGCGGCTGATGTCGTGTTGAAAGAACGCGGGCAGTTATTACTTGTACCGCGGGAAATGCCGCTTTCGTCGATTCATCTCGAAAACATGTTAAAACTGTCACAGATGGGTGCGACAATTATGCCCGCCGCGCCCGGCTTTTATCACAACCCAGAAACCATTGAGGATCTGGTCGACTTCGTCGTCGCCCGTATTCTTGACCACATCGGCATTGACCAGAGTCTGGTTGCCCGATGGGGATATGACACTAAAAAACACACAGAGGAAAAATGATGTCAGCGTTTGCAAACCGGACTTTCGCAGTAACGCTTAGCCTGCTATCCACCCTTGTTATCAGCGCGCCGGCCTTTGGCTGGGGTCAGACAGGACACCGCGTCACCGGCGCCATTGCCGAGCAGTACTTAAGCCCGCTCAGTCACGCCGCGATGATGGACCTGCTACCGGGTTCGTCGCTTGCCGAGGCTTCCACTTATGCCGATGAGATGCGTTCAGACCCCAGTGAATTCTGGCAGCGCACGGCATCACCGTGGCACTACGTGACAGTACCGGAAGGCAAACATTATCACGATGTCGACGCGCCGGATGTTGGCGATGCGTTTACGGCCCTGGAGCGCTTTACTGCGACGCTGAAAAACCCCTCCGCCAGCAAAGAAGACAAACAACTGGCGCTGCGATTTGTTGTGCATATCATCGGCGATCTTCATCAGCCGCTACATGCAGGTAACGGCACCGATCGTGGTGGTAACGATGTAAAAGTTCGCTTTTTCTGGCAAGACTCGAACCTGCACCGCGTGTGGGATTCACAAATGCTGGATCAGCGTGACCTGTCCTACTCAGAATGGACTACCTGGTTGACGGATAAAATCACTGCGCAGGATATTCGCGACTGGGCCACTACCAAACCGGAAGACTGGATAACCGAGAGCACCGAAATTCGTGACATCATTTATCCTGAAGATGCTAACAACATGAACTATGACTATCTGTATAACCACTTGCCTACCGCAAAGCGCAGGCTGCAAATGGCGGGCGTACGTATGGCCATGTACTTAAATGCAGTCTTTGAAGAGGCACAGGAAGAAGCCAGCGACGACTAGTCAATGACTTTCGGATTGAACAAACGGCTACCCGCTTCGCGAGTGGCCGTTTTTTTATATCTACAGAACGCTTTCGATGGCAACGCCGCGCTGCTTACCCTCCATCGGCTACTTCTACAATAATGCCATTCGCTTGATTTACTCCCTTGCGCTGCCGTTCTTTGGTGACTAAAGCACTAACATTTGACTGCCATCAGCAAAAATCTGATGGCAACCTAAGATGATGGTAACCCACCCATAGACGGACTAGTCCGCTTTTTAACAAGCCAGTCTTAAGAAGGCTCCAACGGGCTGTTGAACCACCAACGCTCAGCGTAGATAATGTAAGGTTAGAAAACGTAGATTACCCCAATGCCGACTTCGGCTTCATAGTCCTGGCGCGCTATAGGGCTATCCTGAACATCGCTGCTGTAATACTCGATAACCGCTTCACCAAAAATTTGCCAGTTCGCAGTAAGATTGTTGCGGTAGTTGTAATTGAAGCCGATAGAACGAAAGCCCCCGCTCAGGTTCGTTTCAGGTAACCCTGACGCCTCAGACTGCGCCGCCGTTACGCCAAAGTCTTTATTTGCGTAATCGCTGTCATGAAACACAACGGCAAAGGCGATTTCAGAACCCGTTCCATCATTTTGGCTGCCAAACCGGTACCCTGCCCCAAACAACGCCTGGTTACCGTTTTCTCCGGCCACAAGACGGCCGTCCAGCCAGTAACGCCAGTCAGCCTGAAAGGCGCGGCGCGCTTGTAACACAAATTCAACGCCTTCTTCTCCTTCTCCCAGCCCATCCAGATTGCCGTCGTCTGAATCACTTTCCTCACGACCTTCTTCAAAAGCAACGGTGGCTTCAAATAACCAGATATCCGACCGCAGGCCCCGCCAACCAAGTGCTTCTCCAGCCCAGTAAAAAATATTGTCACCGCTGCGCCACTGAACAGCACCGGCAGGATCGGCTTCGACAGCGAACTCATCAGCCCCCTCATAGGCAGACTCGTATTCAATACCTGCTCCCAGTCCAATGCCCCAGCCATCCTCGCCTCTTGTGAAGTCGTCTAACGAGGGCAAAGGCACTAGTGCAGCTCTATCATCCTGAGCGAAAACACTGCTGGGGAAAGACATGCAGGTCATAAGCGCCAACAGTAAGCCTGAATATTTTTTCATTGTGATATCCCTTGTCCGTACCAGGATAAACCCGGTTTCTGTAAGTGCTGAATAAACTATAGTCACGTTTCTCAGCAAGTTCTTATCGTTTTACAAGAACCCGACAGGTTCTCATTTTCACTTTTTGTACACGCTCAACGCAGTGACCATTCAACAGGTAGCTCGTTGCTCGTGTCTGTTACTCAACTTGAATTAATACTTCGTTATGACGTAAAAACGGCAGTGTCATCGGCCCGTCATAACCAGCCTTGATGGGTTCACCTACGGCCTGGTAGCCGCTACTCTCAAGCCATTCGCGCAAAATCGCCGTATTCTCAGCAACATTGCTGTCGCTTAGCAAGCCACTGAACCTAATAGCCGCTGCTTTAAAGTTTTTCACTTCGCTCACCGTCAGGCTTTCGTCCTTTGGCTGTGGCGTAGTCTCGAGGGTGAAATCAGCTGGCATCACGAAAGACATGGACGGTTCTCTGGTATTTTCCGCCATAAACACCGGGGCGGTCATCGCAATCTCTTTACCTTGAGTATTCTCATCCATAAATACCGGCGCGGTCATGGCTATTTCAGTATCGCCCCGGTTGTTGCCAGAAATGTAGCGGAAGAGTTTTCTGAACGCGCTGTTTTCACTACGTTCATCCATGCTGGCGGATACCAGGATCATCGGATCATATTGGCGGACTTCGATACTGTTATCCTCATCTTCCTCTATCACCGTGTACGGCGCAGACTCCACGCCATTAGCGCCAAATACTGAACACCCAGAAAGAAAAACACTCCCTAGCACCGCTGCCAGTAATCTCATATCGAACCACCTGCCTGTAAATTATTGACGCTAATACGCGAAACGCATCGCTAAGTACCAATGCGTAATCTTAAATTTTGTTAATTCTGAATAGCATGTGGAATCGCCTGCTCAATGTAAGAAAACTATTCACTTCGGTGGGGGGGGGCGAGGCGATCAGGGCGAAGTGAGGTGCAGGCATGAAAGGCAAAATAATAGCCACTTACTGAAGCAGGTGCGTTAAGACTGAAAATAAAAAAGGCAGCTCGGTGGCTGCCTTATATAAGCGACTTAATCTTCGCTTTCTTGCGAGGGCGAATACTTCTTAAACCACGCCAGTATGTTTTCGATTTTAGCTATCATTCGTGATGGCTTGCCAGCAATCCCATGGGGGGATTCCGGCACCTTAACCAGCACGGTATCGACGCGCTGTAACTTCAGTGCCTGATAAAACTGCTCAGTTTCAGACATGGGCGTGCGTTTGTCGTCTACCCCCGTAATCAACATCGTTGGCGTTGTGACATTTCCAACCAGAGACAGGGGTGAGCGCTGCCAGTAATGCTCCATTTCCTCCCACGGCATACCCGGGAACTGATATGGGATCTGATACAGTCCGGAGTCGGCAGTCAGTACTTTAGACAACCAGTTGATAACCGGCTTGGCCACTACCGCCGCTTTAAAACGATCGGTTAAACCAATGGCATATGCCGACGCGATACCGCCGGCGGAACCACCGGTAATGTAAAGTTGTTCGGGATCCACCAGCCCTTTATCAATTAACGCATCGACGCCTGACATATGGTCAGCAAAGTCATACTTCGAGCTGTACTTGCCTTGCAGCAATAACGCAAAACGCTCGCCGTATCCGGTACTGCCGCGATGGTTATCATAAAACACGATATACCCTTCCGCTGCCATGCGTTGCAGCTCTGCGGTGAATACCGGGCCATACGCGAGGTTCGGCCCCCCGTGTATTTCCAGAATCAGCGGGTAGGTTTTACTGCTGTCATAGTCAGGCGGCAGAATATACCAGCCCTGAATTTCCTCACCATCAATGGAGGAGTTGTACACAATCTCTTTAACTTCACCCAGCGTTTTGTGTCCAAACACGTCTTCATTTAACGCCGTTAGCTGCTTCTCTTTACGGGTAGTAACAAACAAGTCAGCGGGTCGGTCAGTGCGTCCTTTGGTGTAAGCAACCACATCGTCCACCGCATGGTAGGTACCAAAGATATACGGGCGTCCAAGCGTTGTCCCGCTGATGCCTTTCGCTACGGTTTTCTTTTTGCCTGAGAGAGAAGTGTAATCCACCTGAATCATGCCGCGCACGGCCTGTTGGAAGTACAAGCCGTCGTTTCCCTTCCAGTGGAAGTTCGAGACGGTGTTGTCGATATCTTCAGTCAGATTTTTGTGCTCTGTGCCATCGGCATTCATCACATACAAATAGCTGTTACGGTACATCAGCTTTTTGTCATCGCGACGGGAGTACGCCACATGTTTACCGTTAGGTGAAACCACCGGTGATGACTCGTTGCCCGGGAAGTCGGTAATCTGTTCGATATTACCGCTCATATCGACGGTAAAAATATCGCCTTCTACCGGCTCGTATTCCCACTCATCACTACGATTAGCAGAAAAATAGATTTTCTGAGAATCTGCCGAAAAGCTTAGGCTCCCGCGATGGTGATAGTCGCCCGACGTTAATTGTCTGGCCGTGCCGCCATCGGTAGGAACAATAAAGATGTGGGTGTAGGCTGGCTCTAATACTCCTCTGCCATCGGCCTGATAACGTGCTTTGGTGATATATTCAAACTTTGGTGACCATTTTGCCCCCTTTGGCTTGGATGGCATGTTCACTTTGAGGGGCGTTTCTTTGGCATCCACACTCATGGTGAAAGCAATGTATTTACCGTCCGGCGACCAGGTGATCGAGCCTGGTGAAGACGTCACATTGGTGACCAGTGCGGTTTGCCCGGTGTCCATCCAGCGGATATATAGCTGAGGTTTACCTTCTTCGTTTGACAAATAGGCCAGTCGTTTTCCGTCCGGCGACCAGCGTGGCGAGTAGTAATTCTTTTTAGAAGACATAAGCGGGCGATGGCTTTTCCCGTCTGTCGTCGCCAGCCAGATATTTGAACGCGTACTGTCTGACATGATGTCGTTGGATCGACGTACATAAGCCACCGATTTGCCATCAGGTGACACCTGCGGATCGCTTGCATATTCTAAATTGAAAATATCTTCAGCCTGGAAGTGACTGTTGCTTTTGATTTCGGCAGTGGTGTCTGACGCTTGCTGTGCTGATACCGCTGCGCTGCCAAACGTAGTCAGCATTGTGACCGCAAGCCACTTTCCAGCGTGAGACGTTACCGAACCGCGAGGGCCGCTCCCCTTTAGTAATCTGAACATGATTCCCCTTTTTATTGGATTTTTTATCCACTTCATCATAAAACATCTGACTCCAAGCGGGGATAAATCAGACGAGTACAGCGAAATGTCAGATAAAATCAACCTCAGTGACACCAGTCAGAATGAGTATTGATGGAGAGGATAGAGAGAAGTATAGCGTGTGGTTTCGGGCGTCCCCGTCAGGGTCGTTGCGCACAGATACATAGGCCATGTATCCAACCTGGGTAAAGGCGCGGCTTGCACTCTCAGAGAAAGCGCAGCGCAAGCGCTGCATCAACACAGTGAGGCCGCACGTTTATCGTGCAGCCATCGGGGAACGTTAATCGAGATCCAGGGGTTCCGGCGACAAAATCACACCGGTGCTGTCTGCGTATAGGTGATCTTCAGGCAGAAATGTTACGCCGCCAAAATTCACCGGAATATCCACATCGCCGATGCTTTCACTGTCTGCATTAACCGGAATGGAGGCTACCGCGAGGATCCCGATGTCCAGATCGCTTAATATATCTACTTCGCGGACACTGCCGTAACACACGATACCTTCCCAGTCATTGTCGATAGCCAGTTGCGCTGCCGCAGAATCAATTAGCGCTCTGCGGGTCGAGCCCCCGCCATCAATCAGCAGCACTTTTCCGCCACCCGGCTGCGCCAACACTCGGTCAATCAGGCCACGGTCCTCGAAACATTTAATAGTGGTAATTTCTCCACCAAAGGAAAACCGGCCCCCATAACTGTCAAAGATGGGATCGACGACGTCGACGCTGTCTGCAAACAAGTCGCATAATTCGGAAGTGTTGTAATCCATTGACGTGCCTTAAATTGTTGATGAGCGAAAAACGCAACATGTACTAAGGGAAGATGCGAATAAGTCTGTGAGCCTGAGCGATCATAGACTTATTCGCACCTTTCCTAGCATAGCATTATTTGGCGATGAGGGAATGTATGGAATCAAGCAAACATTGATTTGTCACAAACGGGTCTTACAGCCTGGAAGAAGCGCGACATATCCACCGACTGACAGGACTGTTATTGCGCACACAGGCATCCACGACACGTTGCGCTGAAACATCCTTCTATAGAGGCATACTGGCAAGCGAGCCATCATTACGCTGCGCAACGGGTGACACTGTGGCATGTAAGTTGTAATAAAGGTTTCTTTATTTTGTCACGGGAGAGTCACAGTTGCCTCTTAGGCTAATAATCAGTCAACCGAAAGGGGGCAAGGCACAGTGAATCTGAAATCCTTGACCAAGTACGATACTGATTTATTTTATCGCCTTTACCGGTTAACCCTGAAACGGGATTGCCGCAGCATTATCTGGTTATCAAAAACCGGAGACGGGTACCTCTACTTCGTCATTGGTATGCTGTTATGGGCCTTTGAACCCGAGCATGGCGAGTTATTCCTGTACACCGCATTGATGGCGTATGCCCTGGAACTGCCGCTGTACGTTGTCTTAAAGAAAATGTTCAGGCGCCAGCGTCCCTGTGACCTGCTACTTAACCTAAAAGCCCATGTCACGCCATCAGATAAGTTTTCACTGCCATCCGGGCACACTGCTGCAGCATGGTTGATGGCCAGTATTGTTACCTATTATTACCCTTCGTTCGCCATATTGGCCTGCAGCTGGGCCGGACTTATCGGTCTTTCCAGAATTCTGCTGGGTGTGCACTATCCTTCTGATGTTGTGGCCGGCATGTTGCTTGGTATTAGCATCGCTTCACTGAGTTTGTCACTGTTGGGGTAGCATGAAAATATTGTATGGTGTTCAGGGAACGGGCAATGGTCACATTGCGCGAGCGCGCGTCATGGCCGCGGCGCTGGCAATGCGGAACGATGTTAGCGTAGACTTTGTTTTTACCGGCAGAGATCCGGAAAAATACTTCGATATGGATGTGTTTGGCAATTATCGTACGCTGGGTGGACTCAGCTTCGTTACCCGTCACGGTAAAATCGATGAGTGGCGCACCCTGACAAATGCGAATATTCGTCAGTGTTTTCGCGACATTAAACAATTCGACACTGCCGGTTATGACTTGCTGATCAACGATTTCGAGCCCATCACCGCATGGGCAGCTAAGCGTAACAAGTTGCCGTCAATTTCTATCAGTCATCAGGCCGCGTTTTCCTTCCCGGTGCCAAAGGCCGGAGACTCTCTTACCGACCGTCTGCTAATGAGATATTTTGCGCCAACCGATATTCAGCTGGGCGTACATTGGTTTCATTTTAACCAGCCTATCTTACCGCCTTTCGTGGCAGACAAACCGATTGCCTTACCCGCAAAGCAGCATGTGTTGGTATATTTGCCCTTTGAGGAAATTAACGATATTCAGCAGATGCTGGAACCTCTGAGTGACCAGCAGTTTATGTGCTTCCATCCGGCCATCAGCGCGCCTCTCGACTGCGGACATATTCACTGGCAGCCGACATCAAAATCTACTTTTCAGACCGCGCTGCAACATAGCGCCGGAGTGATTGCTAACGGTGGCTTTGAATTGTCCAGTGAAGCCCTGCAACTGGGAAAAAAGCTGCTGATTAAGCCATTGCACGGACAATTTGAGCAATTATCGAACGTATTAACCTTAAACCGGCTGGATCTCTGTCAGACCCTCTTTCAACTGGATACCGATGTGGTAGAGGAATGGCTTGATGCACCAGATAATGAAGCCATCACCTTTCCTGATGATCCCAGCTTACTTATTGACTGGCTGATAAAAGGTAACTGGCAGGACACAAAGAGCCTGTGTGACGCATTATGGCGGCAGGTAACGTATGGCAATAAAACGCGGGAAAAGTTATTGTCACTTGCATTTTAAATGCGCAATGCGATGATATCGGCAATTATTCATTTCCACCCGCAGGATTGTCGTGTTTTTTATGCGCGTTGCACTGGTTTTATTCACGTTATTGTTAAGCGGCTGCGGCTATCGTGGCGCGCTGTATCTTCCTGAAGAACAAAGTCAAAACACCACCTCTTCGCAAACGGCAGTAGACGACACCGACACGTCTGATGACATACGCACACCCCCTGCTAATGACAGTACCGGAGACCAGAACTAAATGGACCATTTTGCTTACCGGGACGGCCGCCTGTTTGCTGAAGACGTCGCCGTCAGCGATATTGCCCGCGAACACGGCACCCCGCTGTATATTTACTCGCGGGCGACGCTCGAACGTCACTGGCATGCCTTTGATGATGCAATGGGCGAACATCCTCATCTGGTTTGCTACGCCGTAAAAGCCAACTCTAATATTGGCGTGCTTAGCGTGCTGGCTAAGCTGGGTTCGGGTTTCGATATCGTTTCTGCCGGTGAGTTAGCCCGTGTCATTGAAGCCGGTGGCGATCCTTCGAAGGTGGTATTTTCAGGCGTGGGCAAAAAACCACAGGAGATCCGCTATGCACTTGAGCAGGGCATCATGTGCTTTAATGTCGAATCCGAGCCCGAGTTACACCGTATTAATCAGGTCGCCGGTGAGATGGGTAAGAAAGCGCCGGTGTCTTTACGCATAAATCCGGATGTTGACGCTCGCACTCATCCTTATATTTCCACCGGTCTCAAAGCAAATAAGTTTGGTATTCCGCGCGAACGTGCCATTGCCACCTATGAACTTGCAGCCACGCTGGAGAATCTGACTGTGGTGGGAATGGATTGTCATATCGGCTCTCAATTAACTGATATCGACCCGTTTGTGGATGCGCTTGAACGACTGTTGCTATTAATTGACGAACTCGCTGATAAAGGCATTACGATATCTCACTTGGATGTTGGCGGTGGTCTTGGCGTTACGTATAACGAGGAAAAGCCGCCTCATCCGCGTGAGTACGCGGCAGCCATGGCCGAAAAGATGGCCGGTCGCGACTCATTAAAGCTGATTATGGAACCTGGTCGCGCAATTGCCGCTAACGCGGGGATCCTGGTCACTGAAGTCGAATTTATTAAAGAAGGTGATGACAAGCACTTTGCCATTGTCGATGCGGCAATGAACGATATGATACGACCGTCGCTGTACTCCGCGTGGCAGAAAATCATCCGCGTTGAAGCAGCATCGGATGCGCCAGTTCGTACTTACGATGTTGTCGGACCGGTGTGTGAAACCGGTGATTTCCTTGGCAAGGATCGTGAACTGGCGGCTGCTCCTGGCGACTTGTTGGCCGTTCGCAGCGCCGGTGCGTACGGATTTGTCATGGCCTCCAACTATAATAGCCGCTGCCGTCCTGCTGAAGTTATGGTGGATGGCGACAAGGTAATTGTGGTTCGTGAACGAGAAATTCTTAAAGATCTCTGGAAAGGTGAGCATAAACTTACGTAAACTAGAGACCATACACAAAAGAAAGACGCGCTATTAATGCAAATTCAGTTTTCCAAAATGCACGGTTTGGGCAACGACTTTATGGTCGTGGACAACGTGACCCAAAACGTATTTTTCTCAAAAGAGAAAATTCAGCAATTGGCAGACCGGAATTTTGGCATTGGCTTTGACCAGTTACTGCTGGTAGAGCCGCCCTACGATCCTGATCAGGATTTTCACTACCGGATCTTCAATGCAGACGGCTCGGAAGTGTCTCAATGCGGCAATGGTGCGCGTTGTTTTGCCCGTTTCGTAAAGCAAAAAGGTCTGACGAATCGCAATAAAGTGGTCGTTAGTACAAAGGCTGGCAAAATGGTGTTGTATCTGGAGAAGGACGGCCAGGTTACAGTGAATATGGGCAAGCCTGAGTTTGATCCGGCAAAAGTGCCGTTGAAAGCGAACAAGCAGGAAAATTTCTATATCATCCGCGACAACGAGCAGACCCTTTTCTGTGGTGCCGTGTCGATGGGAAATCCGCACTGCGTGATGGAAGTCGATGATGTGGATACCGCACCGGTACACGATATCGGGCCTCGTCTGGAACGCCATGAGCGCTTTCCTGAAGGGGTAAATGTTGGCTTTATGCAGATTATTTCTGACTCGCATATCAAGCTTCGCGTGTTTGAGCGGGGCGCGGGCGAAACGCTGGCTTGCGGCAGTGGTGCATGCGCAGCAGTTGCAATAGGCCAGATTCAGGGTAAATTAGGAAAGGATGTCCGGGTTGATTTGCCCGGCGGAAGCTTACGGATCCGTTGGCCAGGCGAAGATGCCCCACTAAAAATGACCGGCCCGGCGGAACACATTTACGATGGACAGTTAACCTTATGAGTGAAGTATCAGGTCAGAAGAAAGCCACCGTCCCATTGGAGCCGTTCGAGGATAACGAACTGGTGACGGCGGAAGATGTCCGTGCCTACCTCACTAAAAATCCCGAATTTTTCACTCAGTACCCTGAGTTAGTTGAGCGTCTCACCATTCCCCATGGCCACAAGGGCAGCGTGTCTCTGGTCGAATTGCAAAGCGAACAACTGCGCAAAAAAGTCCGTCAGCTTAACTACAAGCTGAATCAGCTAATCGGTATCGCCAAACAAAATGAAAAAATTTATCGCGTTTATACCGATCTCAATGTGCAGTTGCTGCACTGTCAATCTGTATCCGACATACAACTAAAACTCGAAGAGGTGTTGCAGGAGCGGCTAAACCTCTCATCCGTTGTCATTAAAAACTTCCGCGGCCCGCACGCGATACCGGAATTACAGCGCCGATTGTTTGCTGAAAAGCGTTTTAAAAATGACAGCTTCTTCTTCGGCCGGTTATCACATCATGAGCGCCAGCTGTTATTTGGTGACGATACGGCAGAGTCATCGGCGCTGATCTTACTTGGTGAGAAAAAGGATCTGGGTATACTGGCTGTAGGCAGCCATGATGCCAGTCACTTCACCCCGGACATGGACACCTTGCTGCTTAAGCAACTGCAACAGGTTCTCAACATTATTTTACCTGACATGCCGGAGTACTGATTCGCCGTGCGCGAAGATAGTAACCACTCACTCTCTGAAAAATGCCAGTATTGGTTGGATAAATTTCTACTTCACCTTAAAGTCGAACGAGGTTTATCCGCGCATACCATAACTAATTACCGTCGACAGTTAACCGAAGTCGCCACATTGCTGGCGCTGCATGACTGGTCGGGGATGACGCCTGCCGACATAAAGCGCGTAATGGCCACCGCAAAGCGCGAAAACCTAAGCGCCCGCAGTATTGCCCTGCGTCTTTCTGCGCTGCGCACGTTTTGTCAGTACCTGTTAAATCATGATCAGCTTTACACCAACCCGATAGAGGGCATCCAGGCGCCTAAACAAGGGAAACCGTTACCTAAACAGCTCAGCGTAGATGATATGCAGCAGTTACTAAACGGCAGCGACGACGAAGACGAAGGCCTGCGACTGCGAGATCAGGCTATGTTTGAACTGCTGTATGGTTGTGGCCTTCGCTTAAGTGAACTTACCGGGTTAAATTTAAGTGATTGTCAGGCTGACGGCACACTGCGCGTGTCGGGTAAGGGCAGTAAGCAGCGCATCTTGCCACTGGGGCGCACTGCACAAAAAGCCCTGAATGCGTGGCTGAAAGTCCGTCCACTCTATGCGTCACCCTATGAGCCAGGCGTGTTTGTCAGCAAACGCAAAACCCGTATTTCAAACCGTCAGGTAGCAAATCGTCTTAATCAGATGGCGCAGCTTCAGCATATCGACCAGAAGGTCAGCCCGCATAAATTGCGCCATTCTTTCGCTACACACGTATTGGAAAGCAGTGGCGATCTGCGCGCCGTGCAGGAGTTGTTGGGTCACGCGAATTTATCTACCACGCAAGTGTATACCCATCTCGATTTTCAGCATCTGGCTCAGGTCTACGATTCAGCGCATCCGCGCGCCCGCAAAAAATAACTGGCAGGAAGTTTCATGCGTTTTTACCGCCCACTGGCACCGATACACGCTATTACGTTTGATCTTGATGATACGCTTTACGATAACGGGCCCGTTATTCGTCAGGCCGAGCAAGCCTTACGCACCCATATTGGTGAGCGTTATCCCCAAGCCGCGGCAATGACACCTCAAGACTGGCACAGCATCCGGCGTGATTTGATTGCGCAAACGCCCGAGCTGGCATCCGACATGGGCCAGCTACGCCTGCTGACCTTAAAGTCGGCATTACAACATGATGTGCACGGTGACCAACTCCATCGCGCTGCCACCGACTGTTTCGACTGCTTTTACAATGCCCGCAGCCAATTAACACTCTCTGATGAGGTCCACCAGGCATTAGCATCCCTTGCCGCGGAGGTACCGCTCGTGGGCATTACCAACGGCAATGTCGATGCCGATAAAATTGGTATTTCTGACTATTTTAAAACCATTTATCACGCCAGCCTGGCGCGCCCGATGAAGCCGGCCCGCGCCATGTTCGATGAGGCGGCCAGTGAACTTGGCTTATCTGCAAAGCGTATTCTTCATGTTGGCGACAACCTGATAAAAGACGTTTACGGCGCAATTAATGCCGGCTATCAGACCGCATGGTACGCGTGCAATCGTGATATGACGCTCAATCGGGAACCAGTTAAGGCATTGCCCCACGTCCAGCTGGACAACTTGTCAGAGCTGGTTTCACTACTTAAAAGATAACTACTTGCCAGAGATACACTCTGGTGATGCGTCGTTAGTAGCCAACCGGTAAGTCACTGCCGACATCATTTTGTGTCAGCTTCTGCACAGGCGTTTTTAGTTACTGTGGTTGAAAAGTGAGGGTTCGGATATATAAACGTTGTTCACTACAGCGATCGGCGTCTTTATGTTCAGGTATTCTCTTATTGTTTTTTTGCTCTGCATATTGTGCATTACCCCCACTGTCGTCACTGCCGCTACCGCACACCCTGAGCCATACCTTGAGAAGGAGGAAATACGGCATATTGTCGAAAATACAGTCGCCGCGCTGTCTCAGGAGTACCTGTTCGCAGAGCAAACTGACAAAGTCAAAGCCCGCCTGCAACACGAGCTCACCAGCGGAGAATTTACCCGCGGTTATCATTTCGGGCAATTTCGTCAGAAGTTTGAATCGATACTCGTAAACGGTACCAGCGACACCGGGTTTGAACTTCTGGAGAGGCGTCAGATGAGTGCGTTGCACAGAGAACCACTTCCTGCAGAGGACAATGCTATCGATTCTGAGCTGCTGTCAGAAAACATAGGTTATATAAAGCTACAGGGTGACTTTGTAAAAGCGGATCGCCGCAGCGACCTTGTGGATACGCTTTCGACGCTTCGTGATGTGGATGCTCTCATCATTGATTTGCGCGACGCAGGCGCAGCTTCCATGGATTTCGCGCAACAGCTGGTGAGCCCGTTTTTGCAGCCCGGTACCTTGATGGGAACCGTCTCGTTTAACGACCAACACGAGCCGGTTGAGTTGCTTGCTGACCCCGCGCCCGAACTCAGCGCGTTTGCTGGCAAAACGCCGGTATATATTCTCACCTCAGGCTTTGTCAGTGGCCCCTGGGAGTTTGTCAGCTACACCCTAAAACATCATGATGCAGCGGTTATTGTTGGCGATGACACGATGGGAATGAGCTACATGAAAAAAACCATACCGGTGAGTAATCACGCTGAGCTAACGCTTTATTATGCGCAGATTACCCATCCGTTAACGCAGGATAACTGGCAATACACCGGGGTATTTGCCGATTATCAGGTTAAGGCAGAAGACAGTCTTGAAACTGCTCTGAAGCTTGCCAGAGACCAATCCGGTGAGCAAGCGCTCCGATAAGTAAAGCCTGTGTTGTGCTCTCACTCACTTCCGACGTCGCCGGAACAGCAGTGCCCACTATGATTCGTTAACACCAGATTGCTAAATCCGGCTCAATACCAACACTTCGCGAGCGATATGATTCCGTCGTGACACGCTAGCCTGGCTGGTCGTCGTTGTCTTCCAGCACATTTTGCTTCATAGAATCGCAAGGTCTTGGACAACTCGGACGTCCCACAACTTTAGCCGGCACACCCACGACGGTGACATGCGGAGGCACACTGCTTAAGACCACACTACCGGCACCGACTTTCGAGCCTTCACCAATCTCAATATTACCCAGGATTTTAGCACCGGCTCCCACCAGCACTCCCTGTCGCACTTTCGGATGGCGATCGCCAGACTCATGCCCGGTGCCGCCCAGTGTGACACTTTGCAAAATCGATACATTGTCTTCCACCACCGCTGTCTCGCCGATGACAATACCAGTAGCATGGTCGAACATTACTCCCTTACCGATTTGTGCGGCAGGGTGAATGTCCACACCAAAAGTCTCGGAGTTACGACTTTGCAGGAACAACGCAAGCTGATGGCGACCATGTTGCCACAGATAATGCGCCATGCGATGCACCTGCACAGCATGAAAACCTTTAAAATGAATTAATGGCGTGAGGTAATCATTGACGGCGGCATCACGGCGATGCACGGCTTTGATATCTTCAATAGCAGCTTCTGTTATCGCCGGCTCCAGCAGGTACGCCTCATCGAAGACTTCACGGATAGCCAGCGCTGGCATGACATCGTCAGCCATTTTGTTAGACAGAATAAAGCTTAAACTCGACTCAAAATTATGATGGGTGAGTATGCAGGCGTGAATAAAGCTCGCAAGCAGCGGTTCGTTGTCAGCGACACGCTGTGCTTCCTGTTTTAAGGTCAGCCAGAAGTCTGTGGTATTGGAAAGAGCTTGCATAATGACAGTCCCGTGGAATAAATAAGTCGGACGCGTCTTCGAACAGTGGGGCTCACCGCGCATAATTCAAGAGCAGTAAAGCGTAACATATCATCACTGTTGAGATTGAGGGGGTTTGTACCCGACCAGCCTGAATTTTGATCACTTCGTCGATGACATCAACTGTCTTATGTCTGCCTTGACGATGCGACTTACCGATGTGGTCAGAAAAAACCGACAACGCCGGAGCTGCCGGCGCTGTCAAAGCCTCATACTGCCAGAGCAGGCTGCATCCGGGTCAACCGACTATGCAATAGTATGAGGTAAGCTGAAATCAACGTTGCAATGTCCGCTCGCTCAGGCGTACTGAAGTACCGTACGAATACTCTTTCCTTCATGCATCAACTCAAAAGCGTCGTTAATGTCATCCAGCGGCATCGTATGCGTAATGAAGTCACTCAGCTTGAATTCGCCATCCAGGTAGCGCTCAACATAATCTGGCAATTCACTGCGCCCTTTCACGCCACCAAAGGCGGTTCCGCGCCAAACGCGGCCCGTTACCAGTTGGAACGGACGGGTGGATATTTCCTGTCCGGCACCGGCCACGCCGATGATCACAGATTCTCCCCACCCTTTGTGGCAGCACTCCAGTGCAGAGCGCATCACATCGACATTACCGATACATTCAAAAGAGTAATCCACGCCGCCATCGGTCAACTCGACAATAACGTCCTGAATAGGCTTGTCGTAGTTTTTCGGATTAATGCAGTCAGTAGCGCCCAGCTTGGTTGCCAGGTCGAATTTACTTTCGTTAATATCAATGGCAATAATTCTTGATGCCCCCGCCATCGCGGCACCAATAATGGCACTTAAGCCAATGCCGCCAAGACCAAATACTGCCACTGAGTCGCCTTTTTCTACCTTAGCGGTATTCATTACCGCTCCCATACCGGTAGTCACACCGCAGCCCAGCAGACATACTTCTTCCAGAGGGGCTTTCTTATTAATCTTCGCCAGCGAGATTTCGGGTAGCACGGTGTATTCGGCAAAAGTCGAACAACCCATATAGTGATATATCGGTTTTCCGTCGATAGAAAAGCGGGTTGTGCCGTCTGGCATCAGCCCTTTGCCCTGTGTCTCGCGGATCTTTCCACACAGGTTGGTTTTGCCTGATTTGCAGAACTTACATTCACCACATTCCGGCGTATACAGCGGGATCACATGATCGCCTACTTCAAGCCCGGTAACGCCTTCACCTATAGACTCGACGATACCACCGCCCTCGTGGCCGAGAATGGAGGGGAAAATACCTTCCGGATCGTCACCAGAGAGCGTGAACGCGTCTGTGTGACAGACCCCTGATGCGATAACTTTAATGCGCACCTCACCGGCCTTTGGTGGCGCGACATCTACATTTTCTATTTTCAGCGGTTCGCCCGGTCCCCAGGCAACGGCCGCTCGACAGGTAATGGTTTTTGCTGACATTGCAATTTCTCCAAGGTGAGAAGGTAATGTCAGTATCCTACATTAGTGCACGAAAGCTGATAATATTTAAATTATAAATTCACTATTACTGTGGTGTAACAATGCAGAGTCATCATCCCTGGCAAGGGGTCGCAGAGTTTGTCGCCGTCGTGGAAGCCGGTTCCTTTACCGCCGCTGCGGGTCGCCTCAATATTTCGAATGCGCAGGTTAGCCGTCAGGTCAGTCAGTTAGAGCAGCGTCTTGGCATTCAGCTATTGCACCGCACAACCCGGCGCGTTCGGGTTTCTGAAGCAGGCGCACGCTACTACCAGCAGTGTCGGCAGCTTATTGATGGCTTTGAAGCCAGCGAACATGATTTAACGCAGCAGCAGTCAACGCCCAGAGGCAAACTACGCCTAACTGCACCAATTACGTTTGGCGAAAGGGTTCTCATGCCATTGCTTATCACCTTTCAGCAACGTTATCCGCAACTGCATCTGGACATTGAGCTGTCTAATGCACGCCTGGACCTGGTTGATGCCGGGCTGGATATGGCTATTCGTCTGGGAAGACTGGAAGACAGCCGGCTTCGTCACCGTAAGCTGGCCAGCCGCAATGTGTATACCTGTGCATCTGCCGCGTACCTCAGACAACACGGCACACCACACTCACTTGAATCGCTTAAACAGCATAACTGTCTGGTAGGCTCTTTGGGTTACTGGCGGTTTTCAATCAAAGGACAGGAAAAAGCACTTACCGTGACGGGCAGTCTTCGCTGTAACAGCGGTATCTCTTTGCGTGACTGTGCCCTTAACAACCTCGGCATTGTGCAATTGCCGGAAGAATACGTCGGCCCCTGCCTGGAAAACGGCACGCTAATCGAGATCCTCAGCGAATACCGCCCCGACAGTGAGGGGATCTGGGGGTTATACCCTCAAACCCGGTGGATAGCACCGGGAGTCAGTCTGATCCTGGATTATCTGGAGAAGGCGCTTCATGTGCAGCCGGAAGCGTGACCAGATCAACACAAACACAGGCACCACGAACACATCCGCGCATCTGCCCTCACCTCAGGTGAGCAACATCAGACACCACGCAATGAATCGTGTTACACCTTGGTGCCGCCTTGTTGTGGTTAATCCCAGTCTGGTGCAAAGTCAGGCGTCGCCTGTCGGTCCCCTTTGTTCAGGGCATCAATCCTGCTTACCTCTTCATCGGACAAGACCAACTCAGAGCCCTTATAGTTTGTCTCCAGATGCTCCCGTTTCGTCGACGACGGGATGGTAGCCATACCATGAGCCAGTTCCCACGCAATTACCACTTCAGCCGCAGAGACATTATGTGCCTGGGCAATGGCCTGAATGGTATCGTCCTGTAATACTTTTCCAACCGCGAAAGGCATATAAGCGGTAACGTGAATGCCCTTGTCGTTACAATAACTGCGCAGCTTTTCATTGATGAGATAAGGGTGCACCTCTACCTGATTAGTAGCAATTTCGCCTTCCCCCAGGATTGCGATAGCTTTCTCAAGATGATGGATAGTGAAGTTAGAAACACCTATTTTACGTGTAAGGCCCTGCTTTTTTGCCTTCGCCAACTCACCGAGATATTCTTCCATCGGCTCACCATTTGCCGGTGAGGGCCAGTGGATCAATAATAAATCCACACTGTTCATCTGCAGTTTCGCCAGGCTTTCCTTTACGCTGGGAATAAACTCTCTGACATTAAGCTTGTTATTCCAGACCTTGGTGGTAACAAACAACGAATTTCGACTAACATCGCTGTCTTGTATTGCTTTACCCACAGCGGCTTCATTACCATAAATCTGAGCAGTATCGATATGTCTGAAACCAATATCGAGTGCTGTCGTGACCGAGTCATTGCAAGCCTGGTCTTCCAGTCGAAATGTTCCCACGCCCAGTTCCGGCATGTTCATCAATGCAGTCATTTTGCCTCCTGATAAGATATCAACTAGGGATAAATTCCGATTAGGAAAAAAATAAGGGCGGCAAACGTCTTCCAAAGTGTCATCTACCTTGCTGAATAGACGTTCTAACGTCTACAGAAAAGCTCTGGGTGGCCTGTTGCAGCCCAGAGCGACAGTTTACACATGGTATTGTCGACGGCGCAGGTGGTCCGCATAAATTAGGCAGCCACCACAGCATCGGCTCTATCCGGCACGATGATCCGGCTACAGCTGTCGGTAAATCACCCGCATGTCAGCAACATACACCTGCGTTTCACCTGCATAGTGTGAGTCAACAGAGAGATAAACCCACGGGCCACCCTGACTGTCGCTGGAGTAGGAGAAAAAGTATTGCTCGTCATTGCGAATGATTTTGCGTTCCCAGACACCTGCTGTCGGATCCAGTTCGCACTCCGGTGTTGCAAGACCGATGTCGCCGACCAGAACGGTTTCGTCACTTAAGTGGTCCGCCGCATGGCTGTCACGGACACTCACCCGGTAGGTATTTTCAACAATAGTACGCTCTGGTTCTTGATTCAGCAGACCGGCTTTGACTTTTACATCTGTGGCGGGGTTGTCTTCATCACCATCGCACTCGCTGGAAACGTACGTAATAAGGTCAACCTCAAATGTTACTTCATAGTTATTTCCGGGTGTCATGATATCGAGGTTACGATGCGCTACGCCTTTGATATCCGCCGTATAGTTATCCCAATGGAATAATAACCCTTCACGATATTCGAAAGGTGATGGCATCACCTGAAGACCAACGTCAATCGCCGCATTCGCGTCATTGTCAACATCGTGGCCTACAGTAAACGCGGTGAAGTCATCAGCGTTGTCATCGAAAGTAAAGGAGACCGACTGCGGGCGATCGACTGGCTCGTCGGAGTAATCTTTAACACCACCTCCACAAGCAACCAGAGTCGTGCAGGCTAATACGCTGATAAAGGAAAAAGGATGTCGGGCAACCACAGTTTAGTCTCCGTAAAGTTCTCACGATAAATGTTAGGGAAACACTATAGATGGCGGCTAAAGACAAAGCTGTTAAAAATTGTAATGGCGCGCCTAAACGTACCTCTTTTCTCTTTATCCCTACTTTTACAACACGAAGGGGGAGTCATCATTGCCTGACCCGACGGGGTCTGGCCTGGCGCAGACAACAGGGGTAAGCCGGTTAGCGCCACGCTCGAGCACTCCGTCCCAATTGATGGGGCTTTTTCTGCTGCTCAACTGGCTAGCAACATCACCACACCAGTGGCGACTACTGTTTTACCAATAGTCCTGACATATCGCCGACAGCCTGCACGTTTTCAAACGTGGCTGCGGTATCGTGCAGCGGAAACGACAGAATAAGCTCATCAATTCCGGCAACATCGACAAACTCTGTAAGCTGCGCTTCAACTGACTCTGCCGTGCCTACCGCCGCATAACGAAGCGCGTGATTTACGCCACGGATCTCCATTTCATTCAGCTCAAGACGAATATCCTCAACCGGTTTGGGCATGGGTTTATTCGCCCCGCGACGCAAATTGCCAAACTGCTGTTGTACTGAAGTCAGCCTGCGCTTTGCTTCCGCGTCAGAGTCGGCAATTACCGCCATCGCTCCCGCCATCACATACGGCTTATCAAGCTGTGCCGATGGCTGAAAGTGCGCTTTATAAAGACTTATTGCATCCATCAGCGAGTCTGGAGCAAAATGCGATGCAAACGCGTAAGGCAGGCCCATTTTTGCTGCCAGCTGCGCCGAATAAAGGCTTGACCCCAGCAGCCACAGGGGCACATGGGAGCCGTTGCCGGGGATCGCAATCACATCACGTTCACTGTCGTTGTCACCCAGATAGTGTTGCAACTCGACGATATCCTGGGGGTAACGTCTGGCATCTTCTTCGATATCACGACGCAGCGCTCGTGCGGTTGCCATGTCAGTACCTGGTGCGCGGCCAAGGCCAAGATCCACACGTCCCGGAAACATGGCTTCCAGCGTACCGAACTGTTCGGCAATCACCATAGGTGGGTGATTTGGCAGCATCACGCCACCGGCACCAATTCGAATCTTGTCTGTCGCCTTACCTATCCCGGCCAACATCACGGCTGTCGCCGCACTTGCCACGCCTCGCATGCCATGATGCTCGGCCAGCCACACCCGATTAAATCCTTGCTTCTCTGCAATTAATGCCAGCGCCTGGCTTTTCTCCACCGCATCGCTGACTGTCTTACCCTCAGCGATATGGGCAAGGTCCAGTAGCGACACAGGAACGGGGTTTGACATAATACACTCCTAAATACGTACACCTCTGGCAATCGTAAAACTGCCGGATGATTAAATTCATTTGCCCAGATAACCTTTGCTGCGATGTCTGATTGACGACGCGAGATCTGGTAACAGACTGATAATTACAACATGCGACTGAGCAGAACAAGTCACAAGAGCATTAACGGATTATTTCTTACTAGCCTATTCCAAGACGGTATTAATCCGTAGGTGCCAGAAATCCTGCCACAAGCCTGTATAAATTCACAGTTCGCTGGCATAATAGCCCGATTTGCTGACAACATGACTCACAGGTAACGCGCGCTATGGATGTATCTTTACTGCTTGACGATCTCAACGACAAACAACGTGAAGCGGTGGCGGCCCCACAATCGAATATGCTGGTTCTGGCTGGTGCCGGAAGTGGGAAAACGCGGGTACTGGTGCACCGTATTGCGTGGCTGATGGAAGTAGAGAACATTGCGCCTTTTTCCATTCTGGCGGTGACGTTCACCAACAAAGCAGCCCGGGAAATGCGCGGTCGTATTGAGTCTCTTATGGGCCGCAGTCTGCATAACATGTGGATTGGCACTTTCCACGGCCTTGCGCACCGCTTATTACGCGCCCATCACGCCGAAGCCGGCTTGCCTGAAAATTTTCAGATACTGGACTCAGACGACCAGTATCGTCTGGTTCGCCGCATTTTAAAAGCGATGAACCTGGATGAAAAACACTGGGCACCGCGTCAAATACAGTGGTACATCAATGGCAATAAAGACGAAGGCCTGCGCCCGCAACATATTGAAACCCATGGCGATCATATCCAGCAAAAGATGCGCGATATCTACGCCGCCTATCAGGATGCCTGTGACCGGTCAGGTCTGGTAGATTTTGCCGAGCTGTTGCTGCGCGCACACGAACTATGGGCAAAAAATCCAGACGTGCTGGCTCATTACCAGCGTCGTTTCCGCGCGGTGTTGGTGGACGAGTTTCAGGACACCAACAACATCCAGTACGCATGGCTTCGCATGCTGTGTAACACTGACAACAACTCCATCATGATAGTGGGCGATGACGATCAGTCTATTTACGGCTGGCGTGGCGCGAATGTGGATAACATTCAACACTTTCTGAAAGATTTCGAACAGCCAACGACAATCCGTCTTGAGCAAAACTATCGTTCCACCGGGACTATTCTGAATGCTGCCAATGCCGTCATTGATAATAATCAGGGCCGGCTGGGTAAGGAGTTGTGGACCGATGGCAGCGACGGCGAGCCTATCTCTGTGTATGCCGGCTTTAATGAATTGGACGAAGCCCGCTTTATCGTCTCGCAAATCAAGAAATGGCTGAACGAAGGCAACGCGTTAAAAGACAGCGCCATTTTATACCGCAACAATGCCCAGTCGCGGGTATTGGAAGAAGCCTTACTCCACGAAGCCATAGCTTACCGCATCTACGGCGGCCTGCGCTTTTTTGAACGCCAGGAAATCAAGGACGCGCTGGGCTATTTGCGTATGATCAACCATCCGCATGATGATGCTGCGTTTGAGCGTGTGGTAAATACCCCAAGCCGGGGTATCGGAGAGAAAACCTTATCCCAAATCCGTGAAGCCGCCCGGGCGAACAACTGCTCGATGTGGCAGGCCGGACAGCTGCTTATCAACGAAAATGCGCTAAAAGGCCGGGCGCTGAATGCCTTGCAAAGCTTCTGTCTGCTAATTACTGAAATGGAGCAGAAGGTGCTTGATGAACCGCTGGAAGAACAGGCCGACATTGCTATCAAACAGTCCGGTCTTTATGCCATGTATCAGGCAGAACGCGGCGAAAAGGCGCAGGCGCGGCTGGAAAACTTAGAAGAACTGGTTACCGCGTGTAAGCAGTTCATTGTGCCCGAAGAAGCCGAAGAAATGACGCCGCTGTCCGCGTTTCTGGCCCATGCTTCACTGGAGGCAGGCGAAACGCAGGCCGATACCGACCAGGATGCCGTGCAGATGATGACCATTCATACCGCTAAAGGACTCGAGTTTCCGCTGGTATTTATGGCTGGTGTCGAGGAAGGCATGTTCCCCAGTCAGATGACCAACGATGAGCCGGGCAGAATGGAAGAAGAGCGTCGCCTGTGTTACGTAGGCATGACCCGTGCGATGCAAAAGCTGTTTATCACCTATGCCGAAACCCGCCGTGTGTATGGGCAGGACAAATACCACACGGCCTCTCGATTTATACGTGAAATACCCGATAGTTGTGTGGAAGAAGTGCGGCTTAAATCGACGGTGTCGCGACCGGTTCACAACCGCTTCTCTCGTTCGGCGTCTCACGAAGCGTTTGAACACAGCGGCTTTCAGCTAGGTCAGCGAGTGATGCACCGTAAATTCGGGGAAGGTGTGGTACTCAATTATGAAGGCTCTGGCGATCATGCCCGGGTGCAGGTGAACTTTGATGACTTTGGAAGTAAGTGGCTTGTACTGGCCTATGCTAAGCTAGAGTCATTATAGAAGAAGGTGAAAGCCATTATTCACCGAATTGCAGGACGTTAGGGCGTATGCAGCAAAAGGTGCTGGTCATAGAAGATAGTCAGGTTAGCCTGGAACTGATGTCTAAACTGGTGCGCAAAGCTGGGCTAAAACCAGTGGGCGCCCGCTCTCTGACCGAAGCTAAGTACAAATTCAAACAGGCAAATCCGGAAGAATTTCTGTGTGCAGTAGTAGGCTACCAGTTGCCCGATGAGCCGAAAGGTCAGGCGATCGACTTTGCTGTGAATGCGTATTTGCCAACGGTAGCCGTGACTAACGATGTGTCTGCTGCGACACGTCAGGCTGTTCTTGAGCGTGACGTAGTAGACTATGTCCCTAAAGAGAACGCGCAGATTTATGATTATCTCGCCCGCTTACTTGCCAGGCTGGATAAAAATAAACAAATTGGTGTTCTGGTTGTTCACCCAAAGCGCACGCCGCGCACGTTCATGACATCATTACTGCAGCGGCACAATTTCGCGACTATACAGGCTGCCACCGGAAAAGAAGCGATGATGGCGCTGGCCGAACATCCCAATATTAAACTGGTGATCACCGACAGTGCGCTTCCGGACGAGTCCGGCACCCGATTTATTGCAAACTTGCGTAAGGTATTCTCTAAAGAAGAGCTGGCCATCATTGGCATCGCCGATGGCGACAGTACATTGCTGTCTGCGCATTTTATCAAAAGTGGCGCAAATGACTTTTTGCGTCAGCCATTCTGCCATGAAGAATTTTTATGTCGGATTATGCAAAACGTCGAGTTAATCGAAAACGTGGAAGCCATTCGTAAAGCCGCCAATACCGATTACCTCACTGGCCTGCCGAATCGCCGCCATTTCTTCTATGCTGTGAACCTGGGCTACAAAAGCCTGCCCGCCGTACAGGCCCTGGCATTGCTGGATTTAGACCATTTTAAGCAGGTTAATGATACTTACGGACATGATGCCGGTGATGCCGTGTTAAAAACCGTTGGCGGGGTGATCGCCAGTGCCTTTGAAGATGTGGTGGTTGCGCGCTTTGGGGGTGAGGAGTTTTGCGTTTACCTGCCCGGCGTTTCGCCAGATATCGCATATCAGCGTATGGAGGCATTTCGCGATAAGGTGGCTATGCTGCCTGTTGCAATAGACACCGAAACGTCGATTAACATCACGGTGAGTATCGGGCTGACTTACCATCGCGCAAACAATATTGAAGCGCTGCTGACAGAAGCTGACCGCTTGCTGTATCAGGCGAAGCAAAAGGGCCGGAATCAGGTCTGCGCCGGCGACTAATCTGCTTAGTCTGCGCTGTCGCAATGCCAGTTGCAGTGGGCAACAGGCATTGCGAAAGTCATGTACCGGGGGGACTTCACTACTCAGGGGCAGCGTATCGTACCCGGCGCTGAATACGATAGGCGCGCAATGAGTCAAATGAGAAAATCGCCAGCGCCGTCCATACGAAACCAAACGTCACCAAGCGCGCCTCCTCCAGCGGTTCTCCATACAGATACACCGCCAGAAAGAACATCAGCGTGGGCCCGATATACTGGAAAAAGCCCAGTGTGGAGTACATTATCCGCCGGGCTGCCGCGGTAAAACATAGCAGTGGCGCGGTTGTCACAATACCGGCTGCAAGCAGCCACAGGTTCAGAGACATGTCGTTAGTAAGCATGTTGCTGTATTCGGAGGCAAAGAACACCCAGTAAATCAGGGCAAACGGCAGCATCATCAGCGTTTCAATGAAAAGCCCGGGCAAGGAGTCGACCGCCACCTGCTTACGTAATAACCCATAAATACTGAAGCTGGTTGCCAGTACCAGCGCTATCCACGGTACCTGCCCATATGAAAAAATCAGAATAGACACGCCCGCAATAGCCAGCAATACCGCGACTTTCTGAAACAGCCGCAGACGCTCCTGCAGGAACAGTCGTCCAAAAAAGATATTCAGTAAGGGGTTAATATAATAGCCAAGACTGGCATCAAGAATATGATCGTTATTGATTGCCCAGATGAACAGCAACCAGTTCGCCCCGAGCAAAATGCCCGCAGCAAACAGAATCAGCATCACTTTACGTGAGCGCAGTGCTGCCTTCACCTTGCCCCACTGGCGCTTACCCGCTATCAGGCCAACCAGAATGAGCGCCGACCACACCACCCGGTGCAGCAACACGTCCATCGCTGGCATAATTTGCAATTGCTTGAAATACAGTGGTGCAATACCCCACATGGTATATGCGGCGATTGCGCACATCACCCCAACCTGGGTTCGCTTTAACGCTTCCTGATCCTGACTCACGATGATTCCGGGTACTTAATTTCTGGGCGGCATTGTCTGAAATTACAGCTCGCCGGGCAATACGAATTCGTTATTAGCCATAGTAACAGGACGAATTCACAAAAGGCTGTACTGGCGTTTTCCGCGCCTGGGGCCCCATTTATTGTGCTTAGTTAGCGCTATCCGCAAACTACGGTGGAAAAAGCAGGCTTGCAGCGCAGCACTAACGACAGAATTCAGAGTCCTGTTGGCTGGCGGAATAACACTTCCATAAACTATCTGTCGGCGGCGCGTGCGAATGCATCACGCCGGTTATCACGTTTATGGTCGCTACAGTAAAAACAGTGTTCCCAGCCCCAGGAAAGCAACAAAGCCCACAATGTCTGTCACGGTGGTAAGAATCACCGAGCCGGATAAGGCCGGATCGATTTTCAGCTTATCCAGAATAACCGGCAAGAACACACCGGCCAGAGCAGCGCTGACAATATTCACCAGGATCGCCAGACATATCACAATGCCCAATATGGCATCGGTGAACCAGAAGTAGGCCACTATACCTATTACCATGGCCCAGATGATGCCGTTCACGCCGCCGACTTTCAGCTCTTTCACCATCAGCGCCCGGAAGTTGGCGCTGGTCACCTGCCCTAACGCAAGCCCCCGCACGATCAGGGTGAGCGTCTGACTACCGGCAATTCCGCCCATACTGGCCACTACCGGCATCAGCACCGCTAACGCCACGACCTGTTGCAAGGTGGCTTCAAACAAACCGATAAACCATGACGCCAGAAAAGCCGTCAATAAATTAATACCCAGCCATACAGCACGGTTTCGGGCACTTTTCGCCACTGGCGAGAACAAATCCTCGTCTTCATCCATACCGGCGGATGCCATCACCTGACGCTCATAAAACTCGTTTATTAGCTCGCCAGCTGACTGAATTTCCAGCCGGCCCAGTAGTTTGTTGTTTTCATCTACAACCGGCAACGACGCATACCCTGACCGCTGCACCTGCAGTGAGGCAGAGGTGCTCTCATCGTTACCTTTTAACACCGGGATATTTTCTTCGGTTAGCTCCACCAGCGGCACGTGTTCGGGCGCGCCAAATAAGCGAGTGAGTTTTACCGCCGCAGAAAACTGGCCCGAGCGATTCACCAGAAACACCGTGTCGCAGTGTTGCGGCACATTTCGACGGATGAGCCTGAGTCCTTCACGCACTTTGGCATTTAACGGCAGCACCAGCAGTTCGTGGCTTATCCAGTGCCCTACTTCATCGTCTTTAAACGCGGTGGCCTCGCGGAAAAATGCCTGCTGCTGTGCATCCAGGGCAGCGTAGGCTAAATCCACCAGCCGGGTTGGCAATGAGTCCAACAGTTCAAGTAAGTCTTCTGCATCGATGTCAGAGAAAATTGCAGCCCATTCATTATCCTGTACAACATCAATCAGGATTTCACGGGGGTCGCTTCGCATTTCGACCAGCACATCAAGCTTACGGTCACGGGGCAGGCCATCCCATACGGCGATACGACGCTCAACCGGTAACGATTCGAGCAGCGTCGCAATATACACATCATCCTGTCCTACCAGCGTGGTGAGTGTGGCAGCAGGATCATCGCCCGTTCCGTCAGAAACAAACTCTTCAATGAGATCCGGTAACGGTTCAGCCATGAGATACCTCCAGGGGAAAAATGTTGTATCCGACCAGTGGACAAAATGTGCAATCGCAGAGTCGGAACAGAAATAGCTACGCGAACAGTGTAACGTGCGACCAGTTTTTTTGGATCCGGCGTTAGCCAATCATATAGGTGCCGGTGCCAAAAGCGATATGCTCGCCTGATTCATTGTGCAGCTCCATGCGACACACCGCCACCCGACGGCCCTTACGGATCACCGTGGCCGTTGCTATGAATCGCTTTCCTCTGCCTGGGCGCAGATAATCTACCCGCATATCGACCGTGCCCGCAGTCGCCAGGTTCGCCTTCAGCTCACCAAGGGCGCTGTCTTCGGTCAAACGGATTGCCTGGACAATTGACACCAGACCACCCACGGTGTCCAGTAAACTGGCGGTGACACCACCGTGCAAAATTTTCTGGAAAGGATTGCCGGTCAGTTTGTCATGCCAGGGCACTTCTACGCGAATCTCGTCACTATCCTGAATGACTTCAAGGCCCAACTCGCGATTAAACGGCATCGCGTCTTTAAACAGGGCGATAACCTCATTAGTAAGTTCGCTGCGCAGCGACGAAGACATAACCGTTCCTTTTTGCATATCCGTGACGCCATTGTACTATTAAAATAGTGAAAACAACCATCTACGTAAACGTTGTAGCCCCTCGCACTGTCTTTTCGTCCAGAATTCCGGATTCCCCCGTGAAGCGAAGACAAAAACAGCGTAAAATCCCACGCCATGAACATGTCAGTTGTTGCCGACGCACAGTCCCCCGAATCCATCGCGACGCCTACGCCCCATTCTGTACTGGAGCGGGTGTTCGGGTACGCGAGCTTCAGAGACGGCCAGGAAGAAGTAATCTCTCATCTCTGTGATGGCGGCGATGCGCTTGTACTGCTACCAACCGGGGGCGGTAAATCGCTATGCTATCAGATACCGGCGCTGGTCCGTGAAGGCACGGCTATTGTGGTATCGCCGCTGATTTCACTGATGCAGGATCAGGTGGAGCAGCTGCTGGCACAGGGTGTCAGCGCGGCTTACCTGAACTCATCGTTGGACACCGACGTCCAGCTGGATATCCAGGCCAAGCTGCAGCACGGCGATTATGACTTGCTATATGTGTCTCCCGAACGGTTGTTGCAGCCGTCATTTCAGGCGTTATTACAGCAGATTACGGTGGCACTCTTTGCCATTGACGAAGCGCACTGCGTATCGCACTGGGGCCACGATTTTCGTCAGGACTACCGCATGCTGGGGCAGATTAAAACGCGCTTTCCAGATATACCGGTAGTGGGACTGACCGCCACCGCCGATGCCGCTACGCAAGCCGATATTCAGGCACAGTTAAATCTGCACTCCCCATTGGTGTACAGGGGCAGCTTCGACAGGCCCAACATCCGCTACCGTGTGATGTCCAAATATAAAGCCTTTGAACAGGTAGTAGATTACGTCAGGCAACAGGATGGCAGTGGCATCATTTACTGTAACAGCCGGGCGAAGGTCGACGATCTTAACGCGAAGCTTTATCGTCAGGGCTTTCGCAGCGCCGCGTATCATGCGGGAAAAGATCCTGACGAGCGGGAATTTGTGCAACGTCAGTTTCTGAATGACAAAGTTGATGTGGTTGTCGCGACAGTTGCGTTTGGTATGGGTATCAATAAATCCAATGTGCGGTTTGTGGTGCACCATGATGTCCCTCGCAGTGTGGAAAGCTACTATCAGGAAACGGGCCGTGCCGGGCGCGATGGCCTGGATGCCGAAGCCTTGCTGCTGTTTGATGAAAAAGACGCCGCACGGGTACGTCAGTGGATTGAGCAGGGTGAAAACAGCGACCGCAACGATGTAGAACTGCAAAAGTTCGCGGCAATGGAGGCGTTTTCAGAAGCACAAACCTGTCGGCGACAGGTATTGCTGAATTACTTTTCGCAGTTCAGCGACAGCGCCTGCGGAAACTGTGATATCTGCCTGGATCCCCCGAAAATGGTAGATGGCGTCGTCACGGCGCAAAAGGTACTGTCCTGTATTCTTCGTCTCTCGCAACAGGCATCCACGCAATATGTTATTGATGTGCTTCGCGGTAAGCAACTTCGCAGGCTTCAGGAAGCCGGTCATCATCAGTTGACTACTTACGGCATTGGCAAAGAGCAATCAGACTCCTATTGGCACAACATTATCAACCAGCTTATTCATCAGGGCCTGGTTCGCGTAGACATTACAGCAAATGCGTATTTGCGTCTTACCGAAGCGGCACGTCCGGTATTGAAAGGCGAGGTTGCACTGAATCTGGCGGTGCCGCGCCTTGAATTCAAACCCGACAAAAAAGCCAAACACGCTCCGGCAAATTACGATCGCAACTTATTTGTTCGTCTGAAACATCTGCGAAAAGTGCTGGCGGAAGAACATGGCGTACCACCCTACGTGGTTTTCAGCGATGCGACGCTGGTAGACATGGCGTCCAAGTTGCCAACCTCAACATCTGCGATGTTGGATATCAGCGGTGTGGGTCAGACCAAGCTCGCCCGTTATGGCGAGGCCTTCATGCAGTTAATTGACGATTACGTCAACAAAGAAGCTGGCTAGGCCAGCCTGCGCTAGCCTTCGATAGGTCTTGCGATGAATTTGGTTTTTGCCCTGACCATCAATATTACCAGAATGGTACGAGACTGTTTCAGCGTGGCCTGACGGCGCTTATTAACACGTTGCGGCGTTCATGAAATCCCGGGCCAGGCAACGGCTACACGTGCTTGCCAGCAAGCAACAGGCAGCGGCTTTAACCGTTGTTGCCACGGCAACAACGGTGATAATCACCATGCTGGGCGAAGAATGCTCCCCTTACGCATAGGCATACTCACCCCCCTTCTCCAGCGCGCGCTGGTACGCAGGGCGGTCATGAACTTTATTTACCCAGGCCGTAATCGCGGCCAGATTACTTGCCCGCCCTGAGGCAACCAGAGACTCCAGCGGAAATATCATCTGAACATCAGCGCCAGTGGGCGCCTTCCCGGCAAACCAGTCATGGGAGGACAGAAAAGATTCTACATAGCGTAAACTTTGTTCGAGGTTTGGCCGGTAGTATGCATCCAAAATTCCGTCAATCAGTTTATTGGCTATCGGTTTGACAAAAAATGGCTTGGAAGCCTTTTTACGTGCTTTTTCAAGCACCATGTTTGCTACCAGTGGTGGCATTAACGAGCCTTCCGCAAAGTGCATCCAGAAAAGGTATTGCTGGTGCATAGACGCATCTTCAGGAGGGCTGAAGGTTTCTTTGGCATACTGTCTGATGAGGTACTCTATGATCGCACCCGACTCAGCAATGGCGCCGTCATCCGTTGTCAGTACCGGTGAGCGGCCCAATGGATGAATGGCCTTAAGTTCCGGTGGTGCAAGGTTGGTCTTTGGATCTCGCTGGTAGGTTTCCAGCTTGTATTCCACACCCAGCTCTTCTAAAAGCCACAAAATGCGCTGTGAGCGTGAATTATTTAAATGGTGAAGTGTTAGCATTTTTCCCTCTGAAATATCCGATAAAACAGACAACGTTAACGCAGAGTTCGTTATTGGTAATTGCGCGTTAATGTTTTCGCCAATGGCGGTTGATCTTCCCCTCGAAAAATCACGCAGAGATGATTCTGAACCATCTCAACACAGCCTGATAAGCTAATGATACATGATATTCAGATCCTCCTAGATGCTTATACACCAGCATACCCCGGAAAGATTACGCTCTGACGCAATTTTTGTGATTCTCGCGGTCAGCGCCTGAAGGTAGCCGCTTTCTGGATTCCTCACTGCCTCGACCTTGCGGTATTCACTACGCGACAAGTTCACTCACGTATTTGATTTCATAATGATTCATCGTACATATACCGCAGATCCTCTCTCGCGACGTGTGCAGACAAGTACACATGTTATACTCAAATTCATTCGGTAATTTTTCATTGACGGAGTCCCGTGACACTTGCCCGCCGATACGCTGATACACTACCCGACCTGGTAAGCCAGGTAGTACCGCAACCGCTTCAGGGAATGCGCCTTAGACTGGTGAATCAGGAGTTAGCAGATGCCCTGTCGCTGCCGCAGTCATGGTGGCAGAAGGACGGCCTGTTAGCGGCATTGCAGGATCCGAACTCGGCGTTATCACGAAACGCAGTCGCGCAGAAATACGGTGGCCACCAGTTTGGACACTGGAATCCGTTTCTTGGTGATGGCAGAGGCCTTTTGCTGGGTGAAGCGCAACACGCAGAGCATGGCTGGCAAGACTTGCACCTGAAAGGGGCTGGTCAGACGCCATATTCCCGCCACGCCGATGGTCGCGCCGTATTGCGCTCGACATTACGTGAATACCTGGGGCAAGAGGCGCTACATCACCTGGGTATCCCCACATCCCGCAGCTTATGCTTATTTAGCAGTACTGACACCGTTTATCGCGAGCAACCTGAGCCTGGCGCTATGATGATCCGCACGGCGCCCAGTCATATACGCTTTGGTCATTTCGAATATTATTTTAATACGCAGAACACCGACGCCCTTAAGCGTCTGGTAACCTTCACGTTGCACAACCATTTTCCTGAATGCCTGCAGGCTGAAAACCCGTGGGCCGCCTTATTACTTGCCATTACCCTGCGAACTGCCCGGCTGGTCGCTCACTGGCAGGTACATGGTTTTGTGCATGGCGTTATGAACACCGACAATATGTCTGTACATGGCATTACGTTTGATTATGGCCCCTATGCGTTTATGGACACTTTTACGTCATCAGCGGTGTTTAATCATTCAGATCACGAGGGCCGGTACGCATTCGATCGCCAGCCAGGCATTGCGCTGTGGAATTTAAATGCGCTTGCCCATGCCTTTTCTGACGAATGCACCATCGAAGAGTTACGGGATGCATTGTCCCGCTTCGAGCCAGTATTTCTCGAACAGTATCATCGTCTTATGACCGACAGAATGGGGCTGGAGACAAACGACACCGGCATCAGGCTTATGCAGGATTGGCTGTCCATGCTAGCTACTCAGCAACGCGATTATACTGGCAGCTTCCGGCTACTGGCATTGGCCGACTTAACCTTGTCTCCCTCTCCGCTGCGAGACCATTTTCCTGACAGAGATACCTTTGACGCATGGTGGGAGGACTACCGTAATGCTCGGTTGCACAGCGAGACCGCATCCATATCGCAAGCCAGTCTGCGTCAAAAAAATCCGGCGATTATCCCGCGAACGCATCAGTTGTCAGCGCTGATTTCTCAGGCAGAGGCTGGTGAGTGGTCTACGGTGGAGGAATATATTGACGCGCTTGCCTCTCCTTTTGATACCCGCTGGGATGACCATCCGTTCTCGCGTCCGCCCGCTACTCCTGCATCGGTTTCATTGTCATGCAGCAGCTAACACCAGAAGCACTGAGGCTGGCGTACCGGCGAGAAGGTGATGTGGTCCGGGTGCAGCTGCCATTACCACATACACCGGCGTCAACGTTGCGCTGGGTCAGCCAGTTTGCCAGCGTCACCGGCGCTACGATCCAATCTGAGGAATGGGGTGCGGATCGTTTTCAATCGACATTATTTACCGGTGAACTACAAATTCTGATAAATATTGAATGGCTGTGCGATGCCATCTGGCTGGAACTGATTGCGGGCGGTGATAACGCTGGCGACAAATTATGGAACTGGTGCCAGAAAAGTCTGGGCGCAGCAGAGCCATACTCAAACTAATGGCTTTTTGTCGGCATAGGTAGTGGTAACTCTCTGCCTGCTGACAATCGTTGTCCGGTGTCTGCGCGTAAGCACTGACAGCGCACCAGTCGCGATATTCCATCCAATCAGACTACAGCAGTATTTTATAAACCGCAGGTCACCAGCACCTCTGTAACCGTTAACCCGAAAGGGCCAATCGCTGTCTTCAAGACCATCACTTTACACACTGACTTCTGTTTAGTTTCATAGAATTATGCGGTTAATGTTCACAATCCGGAAAGTATTCCGCTAGTATGGAGGTATGCATTTGTGACAGGGACGCAACTTCGCTTCGCATGTCAGTTCAGCGACACAACCTACATCATTTACACCGGTACCGTGCCGTCATTGTCATGTGCTACCTGATGCTCTGGTGTTTTCCCATTGCCGCAAAGCCGGGTCACGAGCATATCGTCGTCAATGAACAATTTCGCTCTCAGCCATTTGATATCAATGCGCAGTGGCGGGTGGTTCCCAGACAGTATGCCTTTGACACGGTCATTTCTGGTTACAACCACTGGCCACTGTGGGTATATCCCCAAGCCCAGCCGGAAGATACACGCTTATGGTTACAGGCCAGAGTTTCCAATACCGGAGATACACCGCTTTCCCTGACACTGCTTTCCGACCGCATAAATCTGGACAACGTTCACCTGGTGCTGCTTGACGGGCGTGAACGGATCACTGACTCCATGAACTATCGTTCAGCCAGAAGCGAGGAAATACCAACCCGCCTGTTACCAACAGTGAAATTTCCCTTTCGTCTGCAGCCGGGTCAGACAAAAACCATACTGCTGAGTATTCAGGACGACGGTCTGCTGCCACCTGCAATGACTTTATGGGAAGACAACGCACTACAGACCTACGCCCGCCAGATGCTGCTGTTACTTGGCATCGCCCTGGGGACCCTTTTTGTCTTGTTCGGCTATTTTATTATTTCTTATTTGTACCAACGCACACCTGCCCGCTTTTGGCTGGCATCAACCTTTGCCTTACTGTTTGCTTTTGCATTCACTGTGCAGGGCGGGCTGGTGCTCTGGCCGGGGCTGACTAACCTGTCTGAATACGTGCTGGTATCAATACTGGCAGCGTTTTTCGCCACGATGGCGAAAGTTTGCCATAACCTGTTTCCCCGTATCCCGCTACCTCTGAGACTACTGAACTATCTGGCCGTTATCTCGCTGTTATGTGTAGTGGCTGTCTCCACACCTTTTCAGACAACACTTGCCGCTTACATTGCGTCGCCAATCATTGGCTCGCTTCATATGTTGCTGGCTATTGTTTACCGGGATCGCCGCAATCGCTCGCAAACCCGCACCTTTATCATCAGCTGGCTGTTTCTGTTTGCGACATTTGCCGTACAGCTGGATATTGTTGCGCAGGCTGTCATGGTAACGCCGCTGGTTTCACTGCAGTTGATCCTGCTCATGACACTGGCGATGCTAAGTTTCGCGTTTTGTGTCGAAATCAAAGAGCGAAACCTTAATATTCAGCAGATTTCGGCGCGGGAAAAAACCATCAGCCAGCTCAATCAGTTTTACGACCTCTTTCGCAACTCGGCCGAGGGGCTTTATACCTCAACGCTGGAGGGCAAACTTATCAGCGTGAACCCGGCCATGTGCACCTTGTTTGGTTATCCCGACGAAGAGACCATGCTCAGAAGTGTAGAGAACACCCGTAATTTCTACACCTCCCGCGAGGAACGTGATTTGCTGGTCGGTGAAATTCTTGAACGTGGCACAGTAATGGGACGGGAAATAAAAGGGCTTCGTGCAGATGGTTCTGAGTTCTGGTTTTCCTTGTCCTGCCAGATACGCAAAGAGGATAACACCAGCTTTTTGTATGGCTCAATATTCGATATCACCGAGCGCAAGCAGTCTGACATAAGCCTTGAGTATCTCGCTACTCACGACTCGTTAACCGGGGTATACAATCGCAGAGAATTTGAACAGCAGCTTCACATCGCACTGGAAAACAGAAAGTCAGACGCGGTGGTATCGATTCTTTATCTGGATTTAGATCGCTTTAAAGTTGTCAATGATACCTGCGGCCACAGTGCCGGTGATGCGCTGATAAAAGATGTCGCCCAACTGTTTCAGGACACCATCCAGGGCCAGGGGCGTCTGGCCAGACTGGGAGGTGACGAGTTTGCCATCCTCATAGAGGACCAGATGGAGGAAAGCGCATACTTACTCGGCGTAAAACTGCTGAACGCGCTGCAGTCGTATCGGTTCGTCTGGGAAAATCGCATTTTCTCGCTCGGCGTTAGCATCGGACAGGTCGTCTGCGACAACTACAAACACAGCCCCGAACAATATCTGAGTATGGCCGATGCTGCATGCTATATTGCTAAGGAGCGCGGCCGCAATCAGATACATCGCTATTCAAACGAAGATGAAAGCGTGAAGCGTTACGAACAGGAGTTGAATTGGGTCAGTGCCATCAATGAGGCACTGGAAAATGATCGCTTCACCCTGTTTTATCAACACTGCCGGCCTCTGAATAAAGCGATCGATGGCGATTACTATGAAATTCTTCTGCGCCTGAAGAATGATGACGGTAGCCTGGTGCCTCCGGGCGCTTTTTTGCCCTCTGCAGAACGTTACAATCTTATCAGCAAAATTGATCGCTGGGTTGTTGAAAACACATTCCGCTGGTTTGCTGCACATCGTGACGCACTGGATTCACTGCAGCGTTGCAGCATCAACCTCAGCGGACAATCGTTGGCCGACCGGGATCTGAAGCTGTTCATTCTCAATGCGTTTGAATCGTTTGGTATTCCTTATCAAAAGGTCTGCTTCGAAATCACAGAAACGGCCGCTATCCTGCGCATGGATGAAACCAAGGCCTTTATGCGCACCTTCAGACAACTGGGCTGTAAATTTGCTCTGGACGACTTCGGGAGTGGCTTCTCATCCTACACCTATCTGAAACACCTGCCGGTAGACTGTGTGAAGATTGACGGTAGCTTTATCAAGGATATGCTCAATGATCCGGTTGATGCTGCCATGGTGTCCTCGATAAAAGATGTTGCCAAGGCCATTGGTATGGAAACGGTGGGCGAGTTCGTAGAAAACGAAGCCACCATGGCCCAGCTGGGCAGGATGGGAGTGGACTACGCTCAGGGCTACGGTGTGGCTATGCCGGCAGCACTGGAAGACTATAAAGCGTTGTAATCGCACCGTTGTAAGTTAAAATCCGATGGTCTTGTACCGGTGTGAGCGGTTAAGAGAGTAAGACGCTTTATCTGGCGTGGGCAAATATACCATCACGACGTGCATACTTTTTTTGTCGTGTTGACCAAAGCCATTTCTCCGCAGGCAGGCTATCTTCCGGAATACTTATAACCACACCAACAGAGCGTTTATCATTGCTGGTGAATAGGATTCCTACGCACGGCTTGCTATAATGCGGATAATATCACATTTTAGCAGGCTCCCCGGCCTTGTAATTTGCAGGAACACCCCCAAATTCTGTGCTTCCTTTAACGGGTGTAGAAGTGTCATGACCATAAAGCAACCTAAATACGAATACGTTAGTTCAGCCAAATTACCTACACGCTGGGGTAATTTCCGCATCCATGGCTTTGTAGAAGCCAGTGGTCAGGAACACGTTGCGCTGTCGTATGGTGAATGGAAAGAAGACGACACTGTCCCTATTCGCATTCATTCAGAATGCCTCACCGGTGATGCCCTTTTCAGCACCCGCTGCGACTGCGGGTTTCAGTTAGAAAAAGCATTGCAGAATATTGTTGAACGCGGTTATGGCGTGTTGCTTTATCTGCGTCAGGAAGGGCGCGGCATTGGTCTGCTCAACAAGATCCGCGCCTATAATCTTCAGGACAGCGGCATGGATACGGTGGAAGCGAACGAGCATCTGGGCTTCGATGCTGACCTTCGCAGTTATGACATTTGCAAACTGATGCTGGAAACACTGAAGGTGACAAAGGTCGAGCTGATGACCAACAACCCCCGTAAACTGGATGCACTCGCAAAGCTTGGGGTGGAAATCGTGTCCAGAAAGCCGATTGATCATGGTATTACCAAAGACAATAAAAACTATCTGAAAACGAAAACCGAAAAACTGGGTCACGCCTTCGATCCCCATCTGCTTAAATAATTCTCCTGCAGTGTCGGTATCTTGTAGCCGAAGGCACCTCCCGACAGTTGCCCGAATCACAGAACATTTCGGCTGATTCCCGCATAAATCTGAACCCGCCAGCCGGGTTCGGTTCAGCTTAGGTTAATCCCGCAAAGACTATAAATTATACAAGCTTTCGAAAAACCGCCCGGTTCAATGGTGGATTTGCGGTTTAAGGAGATTGTATGAAACGTACAACATTAACATTGCTGGTAACGCTGACGTTAGGCAGTGCGCTACCGGCCACTCAGGTCCTTGCTGCCCCTGAGCCATTAAACGATGTTAGCCAGGCATCCTACACCGATGCGGAACTGGACAGTTTATTGGCGCCGGTTGCGCTTTACCCTGATTCCATTCTGACCCACATTCTAATTGCCGCCACCTATCCACTTGAAGTGGTGGCCGCAGACCGTTGGCGTCAGGAGAACCAGCACCTGAACGCTGAACAGGTTGCGGTGCAGGTAGATGCCTTTGACTGGGATCCAAGCGTGAAGGCGCTGGCGCCTTTTGAACAGGTACTGCGTACTATGGCAGACGATCTCAACTGGTTACAGGCGCTGGGTGACAACGTACTAATCAGTCAGTCCCGCGTGCTGGCCAGGGTGCAGGTTTTACGACAGCACGCACTTGAGAGCGGTTCGTTGTCAGACAATGAGTACCAGACAGTCGAGCGGGACAAAGAGATCATTGTTATCGAGCCTCGCCGCCGCGAAGTGGTGTACGTGCCGTACTATGATACGCGCGTAGTGTACGGTAACTGGTGGCATCCGGTAGCCCCGGTATACTGGCACCATCCGGTAAACTACCGCAGTCATTTTGGCTTTTACTGGAGTCCCAGTATCCGCTTGTCGACATTTTTCTATTTCGGCGGCATTCACTGGCATAACCGGCATGTCGTGGTCACCCGCCAACCGGTGCGCCATTATTACCGGGGCCCTGGTGTAAAGCGAGTGTATACCAAAGAGTACCGTCGCTGGGATCACGATGTGAATCACCGCCGGATCCGTTATTCCAACCGCGTGGTACACAGTGCGCCAGCGCGCTACAACTCGCTGCAGCATGAGCGCAAAGTGGTGAAGACCCATGAACGCCAACTGGACTACCGCGATCAGCCTACCCGGCGTGTGGTTGATTTACGTGACAGATCGCACCACCAGGTGAAACCCGTTACGCCCAGGGCAACCCGTGAAAATACAGTTCGTGGGGTGGAAAAGCATAAGCAGCAGCTTCACCGGCAATTGGACAAACCGGTGGCATCGCAGCGCTACAGCCGCAATGTAACCAAACCTGAGATTCGCCAGCGCGATGTGGTGCCGCGTCCACCGAAAGCGGTAAACCGCAACCCGGCGACACCGAAAAACTACAAACCTGCCGACAGGCAGTATGCGAAGCCGGTCGCGCCTGCACCGCAGGCGAACCGCAGCCAGTCGAACAATTACAGCAAGCCTGTGCAGCGTAGTTACGACAAACCGGTCCAGCGAAGTTATAACAAGCCAGCGCAGCGCAGTTACGAGCGGCCTTCGGCTTCTCAGCGTGTAGAGCGCTCGTCACCACGACCACCGAAGTCGTCGGAAAGATAGTGTTGTAACACCGCCAGCGCGTAAAAGCGGCGCACTCACTACAAAAAACGGGCTTTCGCCCGTTTTTTTATATTTAATTTACAGCAAAATCGCAAATCGGATTGGAGCTACTTACTGGTCCTGGTAGGCGGCGTACCGGGTAAGAAACGCATTAACGAAGCGAGGCTGAGAGGCATCGTCTAAGTTGAAGTACAGCGACGGCTCAATCAGTTCCAGCTCCATAACCGCCCATTGACTCTGGTAGCGAATTAAATCGACACGGGCATAGAGCGAGTCGGTAGGCATAGACGCCAGGGCGTGTTCACAGGCTTTTTGCATAGATGCATCGGGAGTGACAGATTGCAAGGCCCCCCCGTGCTCTTCCTGAACACGAAAATCACCCTGCTTCGGCGTTTTCAGAATGGCATGGCTATACTTACCATTAAAGTAAAAAAGTGAATACTCACCCTCAAGAAGCACCTCTTTAACAAAGGGCTGTATCATAATACCTCTGTCTGCATAAAGCTGACAAAGCTCATCCTCTCTGGTATTGGCGTCCTCAGCGGTGAGTCGAAACGTATCATCGGCATTGGCGCTTAAAGTGGGTTTAACAATAAGCTCGTCTGTATCGTAATCACAAAAACATGCACTCACCGATGCCAGGTTATACCCCGTATCCCAGCGTGTTGGGAGTGTAATAACGCCTTGCGCCGCCATATCTTTTAAGTACGTTTTCTGTAAATTCCACTCCATCAGTGCCAGCGGATTGTCCAGGTATGCCCGCGACGCCTCAATGTCACGCAAGCAGGACAAGAATGCCGCCGGACTCTGCTGATAATCCCACGGACTTCTGACAATCACCGCGTCATAGTCATTCCAGTTGGTTTTTTCACGCCATGGTACAGAGGTCACTTGCCAGCCAGCACTCGTGAAATGGGGAATGAGCAAGTCGTCGTAAACAAAGAAATCTCCAAGATCACCCATCGATAAAAAAGCGACATGTTTCATACTGCGCACTGGCTCCATTACATTTCAATGACGAGGTGTTTATTCTCGATATCAATCCGCTTGGGAAGCTGGTTTCCAAATAACCCCAGGTTTAGTTGAGTAAAATCCAACAGCAAAATCATTGGGAACTGCTTTCCCTGCATTTGATTTATCGCATCAACCAGTGTCTTGCTGTTTTCCAGGGTGTTATCCAGTACGGTAAATTCCACCAGAGTCGGTTTCTCTATTTGCAACTCTTTGCGCTCAGCGCGGTATTTTAACAGCCCTTTCATTTTTCCTGAGGCGTTAAGTGTCTGCCCGTCCTGTTGCGCCAGAATGTTAACTTGCACTGCAACGTCATCCTCCACTGAGCCCAGCGTAACCACAGGGTCGGTAAACGTCAGCTTAATTTGGTTGTAGTACTGGGTTTGCGGAAAGGTCATTTTCACCATTTGGTTAACGTGCTGTTCTGACAGCGTAAAGGTGATCGCACTGACCTGAGACGTCAGTAAAAGGAAAAATACTGTGATAACAAAGCGAAGCATAAGATTCTCGGACTAATTCGACACATATCGACTCTACCACACTTCTGGAAAAGCGGCTGCTGGCATTCACATTCGCGGCGGTCTATCATGCTGAAAAATGCGAAAAAATAACCAAGGGATCAGGCCGTGAATGATTTGCTGAACACCGTAACGACTGCACTCAGCTACGAGACATTTACGTTATTCCAGCATACCTTTACTGTGGGGGAGTTGCTGGCGGTGCCACTGGCAGTCATTGTCGGTTCATGGTTGATTGACAAGTTTGCCCACATTGCCACCTACCGACTACGGAAAACCGGCGCCAGCGCAGATACCGTGCATCTGTTTAAACGTATTTTCTATGTTATCGCCTTTGCCATCCTGGTAGTTACCCTGCTCGAGTTACTCAGCGTACCGCTTACCGCTTTTGCGTTTTTGTCTGGTGCTATCGCCATTGGTGTTGGCTTCGGGGCTCAGAACATTATCAATAACTTTATCAGCGGCTGGATCCTGATGTGGGAGCGGCCGATTCGTATCGGCGACTTTCTGGAAGTGGACGATGCCCGTGGTTCAGTTGAAGCGATCAATACCCGCTATACGCGAATTCGTCGGGTAGATGGTGTGCACATGCTTATTCCTAACAGCAAGCTGCTGGAAAATACTGTTATTAACTGGACGCTGATTGACACGCTTACCCGAACATCAGTCAAAGTCGGTGTAGCCTATGGTTCGCCTTGCCGCAGGGTTGCGGAACTCATTGAAGAGGCGGTGACGCGGCAGGAAGATATTTTAACTGAACCAAAACCCGTTGTAATTTTCGATGATTTCGGCGATAACGCACTCGCGTTTGAGGTGTACTTTTGGGTAAATGCCACCGTCGAACGTAATCTCAGAGTCATACGAAGTCAGGTGCGTTATGCCATTGACGAATTATTTAACGAAGCAGGTGTAGTGATAGCGTTCCCGCAGCGGGATGTTCATATAGATGGCGCTATCAGGCTGCTTAATGAGAAAGAGAATCAACTAAATGAGTGATGCGCAACATTCCGGTTTTTTGTGGGCGTACCATGTTTCAGCAAAAGGCAAAGCCGTATCGGTTTCCCCTGACCAGTTAAATGCAACCGTACCGGAAGATGGCTATTTATGGGTTCATCTTCAATCGGATACGCCTGACTCTGCCGACCTGATGCAGCGACTGGCATTACCGCAACCCGTCGCGGATGCGCTGCTGGCGCTGGAAACCCGCCCCAGAGCATTGTCGATGATGGAAGGCGCATTAATTTATTTGCGCGCGGTGAACAAAAACCCGGATGCAGATCCTGAAGATATGGTGTCACTGCGACTGTGGCTGAAAGGCAACTTGTTGGTAACGGCTCGGCGTAAGGACAGACGACTGCTGTCCGTCGCGGCAATTCGCGAACAATTTGATACTCAGCAAGCGCCCGCATGTCCACGCGCGCTGCTTATTGATTTGGTCGGCAATATCGCGGATCGCATCCATGACACCGTGGATGAGATGGACGATGTACTGGTGGAATGCGAAACCCGTGACGCCCTGAACAAGGCAGACCGTCAGACCCTGGCGTCGCTGCGACGTCAGGCGGCTACCATGCGTCGCTTCCTTGCACCGCAGCGGGATGCGCTGGAGGCCCTACAGCGTTTACCCGGCATACTCAGCCAGGAGCAGGCGTATGAATTACGCGAGCAGTCTGATCGTGTCACCCGGTATGTGGAGGATCTGGACCTGGCCCGTGAACGCGCTATTGTATTGCAGGACGAATTACGCAACCGTATCGCAGACCAGCAGGGTGTGCGCATGTATGTTTTATCCATGGTAACGGCTATCTTTCTGCCGCTGTCATTTCTCACAGGTGTCTTTGGCATGAACGTTGGTGGCCTGCCCGGCACCGACTCACAGGACGCCTTTACTGTGCTAATGGGCTGCATGGGTGTGCTGGCCGTATTTATGCTAATTGCCATGCTGTGGAAGCGTTGGCTTTAACGCATATGCCACTTAAAAGGGGTTGACGGTATAGCCCTGCTGCTGCAATTGTGCATGAGCAGTCATTGCCGACAGTGCCATCTCTACGCCGGGTATCAGCATTTGTGCTGATACCTTGTGAGCCGCTGCAGATTGCCCACAAACAATGACTCTCACATGCTGGTTCATGAGCGCGCTAAGTAGCGCGATATTGGCATTATCTTTTCCTAACCTGTCTTTGTAATGACCATTCGACAACATTTCCAGCGTGGCGCCACCATGCACAACAAGCGCAAGCCGAATGTTCTTCTGTTCCACCCCGTTCGCCATATGCATATTGATAAATCGCGCCAGGCTGTCAATACGGCGATCTACCTTCCCGTCATGTGCCGCTTCTGCCATATCAAACACAACAGCAAACCGGGCACTTTTATCCAGTGATACTCCCGGAACTGGCGCATGACGCCCCCAGCTTTCAAAGACGGGGCCGGTTTGGAACGTATCCGCTAAGGCTCCGCCGTTTAGGATAAAAACAATTAATAATAATGATCCTAATCGGAATTTTCCCATACTAATGTCCAATTTCTTTACACTTTCTCTTAACTTACCATACAACAATTAGCAAAAGTGCCAGTCTCACCTATAGTTACGTGAGCATTTGTTTTGGAGTGATTTTATGCAGTACTCGTGGATAACGGATGGTCACAAAATATTTCGTGCAGTCTTAGCGGCGCAGTGGATTATTTCCATCGTCATTGGGCTCATCACCGGTGAGTTGCTTGTTGCCTTTATCCTCGGCATTCCCATCATTGCTGTACCGTTACTGCTGAGTTTTCAACAGCCAGGCAGCGCCCTTAGTCGTCACGCCATTGGTATTGGCGTGCAGTTAATGGCCGCCCTGCATATCCATCAGTCGTTTGGGCTGATCGAAATGCATTTCGAAATTTTTGTGTTGTTGGCCTTTCTGGCGTATTTCCGGGACTGGAAAGTCATTGCGTCGTCAACCGCCGTTGTGGCCGTGCATCATATCGGTTTTTTTCTGCTTCAGGCCGGCGGCACACCGGTTTTCATTTTTGAACCCGACCACCTGTTGTTTTCTTACCTGCTGTTGCATGCGGCGTTCGCCGTTTCCGAGGGCGTGGTGTTGATGTTCATGGCGAACAATGCATTTAAAGAAGGACAAGCTGCAGAGCAACTGCGCACAGCTATTGACAGGATCCTCAACGACAGCAACAAGGTGAACCTTTCCGTATCCATTGATTCGGACAATGACACCGTTACCCAGTTTAATCGTTTTGTACAGCAGATTAACGCGTTGGTTAGAGAAGCCGGGGAACTTACCGCCAGTGTGGCAGAAGCCAGTGCGCGTATCGATAAGACGGTAACCAAAACCCACGCTATGTCGGAGCAGACGGCTACGCAGATTGTGTCAGTGTCAGCGGCTTCAGAAGAAATTGCCGCCGCAATGCAGATGGCATCGGAGCGCACCACAGTTGCCAACGACAGAACGTCTGTCGCGCGGGAAACCGTGAGGCAATCTCAGAACACGATAAACAGCACCAATGCCACCATTAGCTCACTCAGAGACAGGCTGAATGATGCAGCGAAAACCAATTCTGCCCTTAACGAACAATGCGCAAATATTTCCGACGCAATGCGCTCGATTACTGCAGTTGCCGAACAAACCAACCTGCTAGCACTTAATGCGGCAATCGAGTCAGCCAGGGCGGGTGAGCACGGCCGCGGCTTTGCGGTAGTGGCAGATGAAGTAAGGACCCTCGCCATTCGCTCGAAAGAAAGTGCAGATGAGATCACGGCGATTACCGAGCAACTGGTTTCTCAAACCGCCAGTTCGGTTACCCAGATGGAAACCTGTGTCGAACTGGTTGACTCAGCGGTTACCACATCCAGCGACGCCTCCGGTTCCATGCAGGAGGTACTTGATCATATCAACGATGCGGCTGCGAATATGGCCGAAATTGCTACATCAGCAATTGAACAGGAGTCAGCGTCTGCCTCAATTGCCCAAAGTGCAGCCCGCATGCATGAACTATCGCAGGATGAAGTGGAGAGTGCTAACCAGCTCGCGCAGGAAGTGAATAATCTCAATGTTCGCTGTCGCGAAATGAAAGCAGCAATCGACAAATTCAGCGTATGAACGCAAGGTATCTTGGCTGGGGAATGCTGTTCGCTTGGGCAGTGGCGATCCTGGCTGGTCTGTGGCTTTACAACAGCAAACAGATTGTCAGTTTTGACCCTGACCAGGTGCTGGCGCAGGCGGCTACGTCAATGGCATTTGACGACAACCTGGTTGTCGAACTTAGCAAGCAGGGGGTACAGCCAGGTTCGCTGGTTCATTTGCAAACAAACGCAGCCTGTTACTGCAACACCCTCACCTCTGCGCATCGTGATACGTTGCTGAGCCAGCTTCACAATGAAGGCTATCAGGCGACAACCATTGATATCTCAACCATCCCCGGTCTGCATGCCTTGCTACCGACTTTTCCTGCCATCGCCGTGATTGATAATAATGGCCAGTTGCGTTACCTGGGGCCTTATGCAACAGGCTATGGCTGCTTTACCGGTGAAACCCTCATTGACAATATTGTCAGTATCGCCCGCTCTGATTATCACGGCGCTGTCGTGCAGACAGAGGCGAGCGGGTGTTTCTGCCAAACCCGTGCCGGCTAATTACCTCCGGCCAATGGTGCTATTGTTAAGCAAACCTGCAGTAGTTTCAGGGCACAAAGCTTGAAACCCGTGGCACGAAGCTTGAAACAGACTTAAAACAGATAGGTAAAAAGGGAGAAAAGTCCCTTATTTTGCTGTGATTGGGCAAAACCTCATCATCAGGCGTATAAATTTTACACGCACAGACGTGCTTTACTCGCCTGGCTGCAATATTGCTTTATTGCTTTGGTGGGTAAATTAACCATGGAGGACGTATGAGCAAACAAGCAACGCTATACAGAATGGTAACGGATGAACACATCTGTCCGTTCGGCCTCAAATCAAAAGACTTATTAGAGCGTGAAGGTTACACCGTAGACGATCATCATCTGAAAACGCGTGAAGAAACCGACAAATTCAAATCCCGACACGACGTAGAGACCACGCCACAAACGTTTATTGACGAAAAACGCATCGGTGGCTATGACGATCTCCGGGACTATTTTGGCAAGTCGCAGGAAGGCCCGCAGGGTACGACCTATACGCCAGTGCTGGCTATTTTTGCCATCGCCGCACTGATGGTTGTGGCATTTATCTATTCCGGCAGACTGAATCTGGCCCCTGCCCCGGTTATCATGCACTTCGTTGCTTTCAGCATGGTCATGCTGGCGTTACAAAAGCTTCAGGATTTAACCGCATTTTCTAATCAGTTTATTACCTACGATTTGTTAGCGATGAAGCAAATTCGGTATGCCTATGTGTACCCGTTTGCTGAAGCATGGGCAGGACTGGGGATGTTAGCGCTGCTGCCAGCCCTGTGGGTTGCGCCGGTATCGCTGTTCATTGGAACTATCGGTGCCATTTCCGTAATCAAAGCCGTTTACATCGACAAGCGCGAACTGAAATGTGCTTGTGTGGGAGGCGACAGCAATGTGCCACTTGGCTTCATTTCCCTAAGCGAAAACCTGTTTATGGTTGGTGCCGGGCTATGGATGCTGTATCGGGACTTCGTACTGCTGGCATAGCTGACAATCTCAAGCCACGACTTGCAGAATGCTCTGCAAGTCGTGCTACTGCTACAGAAAACTACAGCCAGTAACTGACCACTCCCCTGCGTTTGTTCGGTGTGCAGTCTTGCGCTTAGCAGGCACACGCTGCGCGGTTTACGTGCGCCGCTGCGTTAGATAAATTTTATTTCCAACAGCATTACACGCTTTCTCCCTGCACTTGCGTCGCGACGTCGCTTTCACCGTTTAAGCCACGCAGATGCGCGACCACACTGCGACCCAGAGCGCTTAAATTGTAGCCTCCTTCCAGGGTACTTACGATACGACCGTGACAGCAACTGTCAGCCACCTCGCGTAGGTTTGCACTTACCCACTTATAGTCATCTTCTTTCAGGCGGATGTGCGCCATTGGATCTTCAGCGTGCGCATCAAAACCCGCGGAGATCAGAATTAACTGAGGCTGAAAATTTTTCAGCGCCTGAAACCAGTGCGTCACTTTCTCGCGAAACACTTCACCGGTAGCTCCTGCCTCAAGCGGCACACTTAAAATATTGCTTGCTGATACCGGACTGCCGCTGTGGGGATAGAATGGATGTTGGAAGCTGCTGCACATCATGATGCGCTGGTCGCCAGCAATGATATTCTCGGTGCCGTTGCCGTGGTGCACGTCAAAATCGACAATAGCAACCCGGCTTAACTCGTACTTTTGCAGCGCGTAGCGCGCGGCCACCGCAATATTATTAAAGAAGCAAAAGCCCATAGCACTGTCGTATTCCGCATGATGGCCCGGCGGACGTACCAGACAAAACGCCTGACGATTATCCCCTTCCATCACCCAGTCAACCGCATCGCACCCGGCTCCCGCGGCATAAAGTGCGGCACTTAACGTAATTGGTGTCATGCCGGTATCATCATCCAGCCAGATAGTGCCCGTTTTTGGCGCACGCTCAAACACACTGTCTACATAGTAGGGATCATGCGCCAGAGACAAGTACTCCCGTTTGGCGGGCCTGGCGTCAGCATGCTCACAAATCATGTCCAGCCCAGACGCCAGCAGTTGATCATCAATCGCATAAATACGGTCCGGGCTTTCAGGATGGTCGTGCCCGACATCGTGATGCACGCAGTCTTTGCCGCGGTATATCCGTAACGTCATTCATCGCTCTCCAGATTCAGTTCGAGCTCCACATCACTGGGATCGCTGGAGTGAAGACGCTTAAAATTCGCCTGCTCGAAAATCGCTATCATGGGTTTATTATCGGCCCTGACATACGCCATCATGCGTGCAATCCCGCGCTTTTTCGCCACGTCAATCAGTTGGTTTAACAATCGACTTGCCATGCCTTTCCCCTGTTGGGTTTCACGGGTGACAAATGCAGCCTCGCAGGAGTTGTCGCTGGGGTTGTAATAAAAACGGCCTACAGCATGAATAGTAATGCGGGAGCCTTCCTGCCTGACAATGCAAAGTGCCGCATCGCTGCTCTGATCTACACTCACCAGATTACAGGATTTCTCCCGCGACATCTGTTTGGGGTCATAGTTATAGCGCAGGCGCAGTGTTTCTTTGGTGTGGGAATAAAAGAACTCTTGCAGCCGGCGCTCATCCGCCGGGTTTAAAGGTCGCATGTAGAAGGTTTCGCCCTGTATTACCAGCTTTTTCAACTGAATAGCACCCAGCTCAGGAATGTCAGTGGGATACTTAGCCTGATAATGGGGAACCCAGTAGTTCTGACGAACATCCTCAAGCAGTTTGGCGCGAAATTTCGGGTGTGCCACCCGAATAAGCTCCAGCGCGCGCTCTCGTATACTTTTCCCTTTAAGCGAGGCGATGCCGTATTCGGTCACCACATAATGCACGTTGCCCCGTGATGTCACTACGCCAGCTCCCTCGCTGATACAGGGCGTGATACGCGACACCGTTTCGTTCTTTGCGGTTGAAGGCAGCGCGATGATGGGTTTGCCGCCTTTGCTGATTGACGCACCGCTGACAAAGTCCACCTGCCCGCCGATACCACTGTAAAAATCATAACCCAGTGAATCCGCCACCACCTGACCGGTTAAATCGACTTCCAGCGCACTGTTAATGGCTATCATGTTGTCGTTTTTCGCGATATTTGTTGGTTTGTTCACATAACTGCTGGGATAAAACTCAATATGCGGATTGGCATCAATGAGGTCGTATAGCTTACGCGACCCTATGCCGAAGCTGGTTACAATTTTCCCCGGGTGGAAGGTTTTCTTTTTGTTGGTAATGGCACCGGAAGACAACGGCTCAATTATCGCATCGGTAAGCATTTCGCTGTGTATGCCTAAATCTTTGTGATTACACAGATACTTCAGGGTAGCGCTGGGGATTTTACCAATCCCGAACTGCAAGGTAGCGCCGTCTTCCACCAGCATCGAGACATACTGACCAATTCGCTCGGTGACGCTGTCGATTGGTGGCGTTTCCACTTCTATCAGCGACTCGTCAGCTTCAATGCACGCATGAATTTCACTGACATGAATATACGAGTGTCCGGCGGTGCGCGGTACCTGTGGGTTTATCTGAGCAATCACTTTTTTGGCCTGACGTACCGCTGACATACAAATATCCACTGACGCGCCCAGCGAGCAGTAGCCGAACTCATCCGGCGGGCTCACATTCACCATGGCCGCATCCAGCGACAACGTACCGTCACTGAATAGCCCGGAGATTTCTGACAAAAAAACCGGCGTATAGTCTGCACGGCCTTCATCCACCGCCTTGCGAACCACAGGCCCGCCGATAAAAAAGGTATTCGCTTTAAACAGCGCCCTGTATTCTTCTTTGGCCCAACGGGTATCTCCCAGGGTCAGCATATGTACCATCTCGATATCACTGAACCCTGCGCTATGGTCAATCAGGTGCTGCACCAGGGCGTAGGGTACCGAAGCATTTCCGCCCACAAATACCCGGCTACCTGATTTAATAAGCTTTGACCAGTCGGGAGAAGGAGGCAACGTTATAGACATAAACCTATCCTGCGTGTTGTTCACTGTTGATAAGCGTAGCCGCTGTGCCTGTGCAGGCAAAGCCCACAACCTGTGGTAGGAGTGGTTCGGCCATCCGTGCTGCCTATCATGCCATAGTTTTGCCACGACTTATTGTCATAGCGCAACGGATTAACACGGTTATACCTACGCCTTTGGTCTTAGATTACCTTGCCAGACGCTGCAGTGGTTGGCGGTTTCTGATAGTCCCCCCTGACGCTATAGGTTGTCTTGCCTGAGACTGCCATGGATAGGAGTTTTCCATGTCATTTATGCATTTTGCCTGCACCCCAGACCACCGTATTTACTGTCATAGGAAGCCGCAATGGCAAAGGCCTGAGCACAAAAAAAAGCGGCCTGGGCCGCGTTTTTCTTTTTATCAGTACGTTTGCCGTCAGGCATCATTCTTGGCGTGGTCCTTCTTGCCATGGAAAAGCTTTTCCACCATGGCGTAGAACATCGGCACAAAGAATATGGCCAGGAAAGTTGCAGCAAACATACCGCCCATCACGGCGATACCAATGGCGTTTTGCGCTGCCGCCCCCGCTCCACTGGAGATTGCCAGCGGCGTTACCCCAAGAATAAATGCCATCGACGTCATCAGAATAGGACGGAAACGCTGTGAAGCCGCTTCTGATACTGCGGTCATCAAATCTTCACCCTCTTCGTAGCGGGTTTTGGCGAATTCCACTATCAGAATGGCGTTCTTTGAGGCGAGCCCCACGGTGGTCAGAAATGCCACCTGCAAATACACATCGTTTGGCAAGCTGAAGAGGAAGGCCGCCACCACAGAGCCCAGTATGCCTAACGGCACAACCAGCATCACGGCAAACGGCACCGACCAGCTTTCATAAAGCGCCGCCAAACACAGGAATACGACGATAATCGAAATGGCATACAGCATGGGAGCCTGAGAACCGGCCTGCCGTTCTTCGAAAGACAATCCGGCCCACTCCACCCCAAAGCCCTCTGGTAACTGTGCGACCATTTTTTCCATTTCCTCCATGGCTTCTCCGGAAGAAACGCCTTCGGCTGGGCTACCCTGAATATTAACCGACGACAAGCCGTTGAAGCGCTCAAGCTTCGGCGATCCGTATGTCCAGTTCGTTGTGGCGAACGCGCTGAAAGCCACCATCTCACCATCGTTGTTGCGTACGAACCACTTATCCAGATCCTCCGGTGACATGCGGTGGGGCGCATCGGCCTGCATATAAACACGTTTGATGCGACCGTTATCGATAAAGTCGTTTACATAACTGGAACCCCACGCAATTTGCAGCGTGGCGTTGATTTGGTCCAGAGATATACCCAGCGCCGAGGCTTTTTCAGAGTCGATATCTATTTTGAACTGCGGCACATCACTCAAACCGTTAGGGCGAACCCCTGTCAGCTTCGGATTCTGTGCGGCCATTCCGAGCAGTTGATTACGCGCATTCATCAGCGCTTCATGACCATTGCCGGCGCGATCGACCAGTTGCAGGTTGAAACCCGTGGCATTACCCAGCTCCATGATCGGTGGCGGGATAATCGGAAACGCATTGGCATCCTCAATTTGTTGAAACGCCCCGTAAGCCTGCCCTTGCAACGCGAATGCAGAGTTACTCTCATCACGTTCATCCCAGTCAATCAGGTGCAAAAAGCCCATTGCAGCATTTTGTGCACTACCGGCGAAACTGAAGCCCACGACGGTGAACATGTCTTTAACCACATCGCCTTTCTGATCGAGGAAGAAATCTTCAGCTTGCTTTACCGACTCCAGCGTACGCCCTGCCGTTGAACCCGGCGGCGTGCTGATAAGCATCATCAGGCTGCCCTGGTCTTCATTTGGCAGAAAGGCTCCTGGCAGGCGCATAAAGATGATTGCCATACCGGCCACCAGCACGCCGTACACCACAGTATACCGCTTAACGCGACGCGCCATGTGTGAAGCGGTTTTCTGATAACGGTCGCGGCCTTTGTTGAAATTACGGTTAAACCAGCCAAAGAAACCTTTGTTTTTGTCGTGATCAGGATCGTGCTTTTTCAGTAACGTCGCACACAGAGACGGCGACAACACGATGGCAACCAGCACGGAGAACGCCATGGCAGAAACAATCGTGATAGAAAACTGGCGATAAATCGCGCCTGCGGAACCACTGAAAAAGGCCATGGGAATAAACACGGTAGAAAGAACCACGGCAATCCCCACCAGTGCGCTGGTGATTTGCTGCATGGATTTTTTGGTCGCCTCGCGTGGAGACAATCCTTCTTCTTCCATAATGCGTTCAACGTTCTCCACCACTACGATGGCATCGTCAACCAGCAGACCGATTGCCAGCACCATGGCAAACATCGTTAATACGTTGATACTGAAACCGAAAGCGTAAAGTACAGCAAACGTTCCCAACAGCACTACCGGAACCGCGATAGTGGGTATCAGCGTGGCGCGCCAGTTCTGCAGGAACAGCAACATCACCAGAAATACCAGCACCACCGCTTCTATCAGTGTCTGAACCACCGACTTAATCGACAACTCGATAAACGGTGAGCTATCCAGCGGATATACCACCTTCACGCCTTCAGGCAGGCCGCCTTTCAGCTCCTCAACCCGCGCTTTCAGACGCTCAATGGTATCCAGTGCATTGGCGCCAGCTGCCAGACTCACCGCCATACCGGCGGCAGGATGACGCTTATAACGCGCGATGACATTGTAGGACTCGGCGCCCAGCTCCACACGGGCGACATCGCCTACTCTAACCTGTGACCCATCGGTATTCACACGCAGTACAATACGCTCGAAATCTTCGACCGTTTGTAGCCGTGACTGGGCCTGAATGGTGGCATTGATTTGTTGATTTTCAATCGCCGGCATGCCGCCCAGCTGTCCGGCTGAAACATCGGTATTTTGCACCTGAACGGCAGACTGCACATCCACCGGAGTCAGGTTGTAACTGAACAGTTTGTCCGGATCCAGCCAGATACGCATCGAACGCTGGGCACCAAACACGCGTACACTTCCGACACCATTCACACGCGATATTGGGTCACGGAATTGGGAAATCAGTGCATCGGACAAGTCATACTGTGTCAGCTCACCGTTATCAGCATAAAAGCCAATCACCAGTGCAAAAGAATCGTTCGACTTGGTAACCGTAACGCCCTGCTGTTGTACCTGCTGGGGCAACAGCGAAACCGCCCCCTGCACCTTATTCTGGGTTTGTACCTGGGCGATGTCGGGATCGGTTCCCGGTTCAAATGTCAGTGAAATCGACATGCTGCTGTTGGCACTGCTTGATGAGAAGTACCGCAAATTGTCGATACCCGACAAATTCTGTTCAATAATTTGCGTAACGGAGTTCTCTACCGTTTCCGCCGAAGCGCCCGGATACGACGCACTGATGGTGACAGAAGGTGGAGCCACTTTGGGATACTGCTCGATTGGCAATGACTGAATTGCCAGCACACCCGCCATCATCGTGATAATGGCAAGCACCCAGGCGAATACGGGTCTATCTATAAAAAAACGCGCCATAGGATCTACTCTTCTCGCTTATTGCTGTGTTTGTGAGGCATTTGTGCCACCGGCCTTCCATTCGGAGGCATTCACTTTCATGCCGGGCTGGACCTTTTGATAGCCCGTCACGATGACACGATCTCCTGCACTAAGGCCGGAGGCCACCACGTACTGATCCTGATAGATATCCGTAGTTTGAATCTGACGAGGCTCTACTTCGTCGCTGGCATTCACAACAAATACTGTCAGCGAGCCATCTGGTTGACGCGTGGTAGCACGCTGAGGCACAAGCAGCGCGTCTTTTTCATCCGTGATAACGTGCGCTTTCACAAACATGCCTGGCATCAGCAGTCCATCAGGGTTAGGCACTTCTGCGCGCAGGGTGACTGAACCGGTAGTTTGTTCAACCGTGACTTCTGAAAACTTCACCACGCCTTTGTGTTCGTATTTGTCTACCGCCGCCTCATCAAATGACAATGACACCGGCAGCTCCTGCTGGCGCTGCATTTCACGACGAATTGTGACAATGGCCTTACCGGACTCCTGCATATCGACATAGATAGGATTTAATTGCGTGATCGTAGCTAACTGCTGGCTTTGATTGGTGGTAACGAGTGTACCTTCGGTGACGTAAGAGCGGCTGATTTGCCCGCTGATGGGTGCATACACCTTAGTGTAATCCAGGTTCACCTGCGCCAGGTCAACAGCGGCTTTTGCCACATTGATAGAGGCTACTGCCTGATCTTTCTGAGCAATAACGTCATCAAATTCCTGACGACTGATGGCGTTTCGGCTTACCAGATCTTCATAACGACGGGCTTTGGCTTCCAGTGTTTTCAGGTTGGCTTCGGCACTTCTCAGATCAGCGACTGCGCTGTTGAGCTGGGCACTGTATCGGGCATCGTCAATCTGATACAACTGCTGTCCTTTCTCTACCTGCGCGCCTTCCTCAAACAGACGTTCTGTGATAACTCCATCCACCTGCGGGCGAACCTGTGATTGCCTGAAAGGCGTTATACGACCTGGCAATACAACTTCAAATGTCACCGGTTGTCTGGAAATGGTCGTCACTGAGACGCGTGGCGCTGGCTGAGCCTGCGCCTGACCGGCCTGTGCTTGCTCACTCTGTTCAGAGCATGCTGTCAGAAACCCAAAAGAAATCACTGCACAAAGCAGTAAAACGCGTTGACTCATAATGTAAAATTCCAATCGTTAAGCTAAAGCTGGACAAAGACGTAGTTTCAGTTTAATTTAAAATACATTCATGTATGTATGTTTGTCAATTTAATAATCGGTATACCTTATGCGTCGAACCAAAGAAGAAGCAGATCAAACCCGGCAATCCATACTGGATGCAGCTGTCGAGGTATTCAGTGAACGCGGAGTCGCCAGAGCCTCTCTAGAGAATGTCGCAAAAGCAGCAGAGGTGACACGCGGCGCCGTTTACTGGCACTTCAAAAACAAGCAGGAAATTTTCGACGCGTTACATGAACGGCTACATACTCCTTTTATTCAGAAAATTTTGGAAGGCCTGGAAGTTGAACACCCGGATCCTGTCGGTCAGTTACAGGAAATCTGCACGCAAATCCTCGTCGAGTTACATTATGAGCCGCAAAAGCAAAAAGTGCTTACTCTGTTTTTGCTGAAGTGTGATTACAGTGGCGAGATGGAATCCAGTAAAGACGCCTTTAACGAGAAGAAACGCAAAACATCAGCCGTATTTACCGCTTATTTCGAAAGAGCCAAAAAAGCAGGAAAGTTGCCTTTTGATGCCAACCCACAGCTGTTAACGCGGGCGTTAAACTGTTATTTCCGGGGAGTAGTGGTTGAGTTTCTGGATGATCCTGAGAGCTTCGCTATTCATGAGGAGGCACCGCTGTTAATGGAAATGTTCTTTCAGCCGCTCAAAAATCACTAGGGTCTGTTGATCTTTGCGGTACTAATTTTGTTCGGGATAAGCGCGTTTAGCCGAACCCAGCGGGCAGCGTTTGTTAGTGAGTTATGCTGTGTTATCGCCCACTTATGAACTAAGCGGCAGCAGTACTGAATAGGCGCTTACCACGTTGCGGGTATCTTCTGCACGTCCGCCTTTATCCGGGTGACAGTCGTGCAATCGCTTTCTATACTGACGCTTCAACAACGCCTTGCTCAGATGCATATCGCTGGCAATGTCCAATACTGCCATCGCCTCGTCAATACGTTGTCGATCTAACCGAGTTACAGCCTCTTCGCCCGTCATCCGGGACCAAAACGTATCCAGTAACTCCTCGACGTCATGCTTAGCGGTAGTATCGAAATTGCTCCAGTCCAGATAGTAGGTCCGCAGAGGATCGGCGTGGGTTAAGGCCGGGTCCTGAGGCTGATAAGCACGCAGATGAATGCGCGTTCCGTGTATTTCCAGCAGCCCCTGCTGGCTTTCCAGCCATATATCTTTGAGCTGATAAAGCGCGTTATAAAGCGCAAAGTGGGTTTGAAAAAGCAGCAGCGGGTCGCGCATGGCCTGCTCAGAGAAAAATGCCAGCGGCTTCGCCTGCAGTGCACGGATAAGCGCATACTCGCTGGTGCCCTCTCGCAGCTTATCCTGCCACTGTGCGAGCAGAGTCACCAACGCATTATTTGGTTGCGATGCTTGTTGAGTCACGGTATGTCCGCTTTCCTTTAACCTGTGTGCACCATACGGGATAAGCGGGTTTTCCTCAAATGCAGGACAGCAAATTGGCAGTTAGCGTGCAGACTTAAGATACTTATCCAGCCAGCCGATGGTTTCGTTGCGCAATTGATCTTTGTGCTTAAAAGAGTAGCACTTTCCCTGCGGCCTCAGCACCTTACTACGATAAAGCGTAAATCTGAAGCGGTGCTATTCATACCGCGTGTATGCGAACACGCCTTCTGTCACCTTGTCGCCGTTTTCCAGTGCGACATACATCGTGATGCTATTGTCACTGACCTTCTCAATAGTCAGGCCGTTAAAATAAACACGGTTCTCAGTAACCTCTACCAGTTTGAATTCCATACTGTCGTTCTTTTCCTCCCAACCTGTCAAATCACTGTTGAAATGTTTAAGCCTGAACACCAGCGTGCCGTTCTCTTCTGAAATGGTTTCTATTTCGTAAAACCTGACCTGATTCTCGACAACCAGTTTAAACGCGCCCATCATACTGCCGCCTACCGCCGGAGCCCAGATTTCTTCAACCAGGCCACCAAAGGCATTACCTTGCCAATGGCCGGCAAGCCAGCTCAATGCGCTTAAATCGGCTGAAGGTGACTGCTGACCGTCAGCTAAGAAGCGCAGGTTCGAAAGGTCGTCTTTTGCCATTGCATGAAAGCTGATAGCAAGGAGTACAGCACACAGTAAAGATTTCATTCTACTAGTCCGGATAATGTCGTAATTTTTAGGCACAGACGATATTAAGCTTTCTCAGACTACCTGCCCGGCAGCCCAGCCTGACGACCACGCCCACTGAAAGTTGTACCCGCCAAGCCAGCCGGTAACATCAACAACTTCACCGATAAAATATAGCCCTTCGACATCCTTTGCCATCATTGTTTTTGACGACAGTGCATGGGTATCCACACCCCCCAGTGTCACCTCTGCGGTACGATAGCCTTCCGTGCCATTCGGTTTAATTTCCCAGTTCTCCAAGGCCTCAGCAATCGCGGCCACCTCGGTGTGGGTGAGCTGCTTCACCGGTTTATTTGGCCAGGCGTTGAAGTCGATAAGGGTTTGCACCACGCGCTTAGGGAAGAGCTTTGCCAGACAGGTAGACAACTGCGCATCAGGTGAGGTCTTTTTTGCCTCTTCAAGAAACGCGAGGGCATCACCGGCTGGCAACGTGTTAATGCTTAAGGTATCGCCCGGGTGCCAATAGGAGGAAATCTGCAGCATGGACGGCCCGCTTAACCCGCGATGGGTAAACAACATCGCTTCTTTGAACAACATATCGTTACATGCGGCACTGACATCAATGGCCACCCCGCTTAATTCGCTAAGCACCTGCTTTTGTGCATCGTGCAGCGTAAAGGGCACCAGGCCTGCTCGTGTGGGTAGTACTGGCAAGCCGAACTGCTCGGCAATCTGGTACCCGAATGGCGTCGCGCCTAGTTTCGGCATACTTAATCCACCTGTTGCTATCACCAGCGATTCACACTGGTAGTCGCCGAGCGAGGTTTTCAGGTGGTAACCCGCATCCAGCTTTTCCACACCGAGAATTTCACATCGGGTAGTGACGGTTACCCCAGCCTTATCACACTCACTCATCAGCATATTGACAATGTCGGAGGCGGACTCATCACAAAACAGCTGGCCGAGGGTTTTCTCATGGTAAGGAATGCCGTATTCACTAACCAGCGCAATAAAATCCCACTGGGTATAACGGCTGAGCGCAGACTTGCAGAAGTGAGGGTTTTGCGACAAAAAATTCTCAGGGCTGGCATACATGTTAGTGAAATTGCAGCGGCCTCCGCCTGACATCAGGATCTTGCGGCCTACCTTTTTCGCATGATCCAAAACGGCGACAGTGCGCCCCCGCTTTCCGGCCTCCGCAGCACAAAAAAGACCGGCGGCACCGGCACCAATTACAATCACATCTTTCTGAATCACGCTTGTCCCCACTGTCTGAATCCGGTAGCTCAGGACGCCTTACCGCGCCTGTTTGCTAACCGCGCGGATTATAGCACTACCCGGGCAGCTTGTGGGTGTTCCTGTAAACGGTGGGGCCGGACTTACCAGATGTATTTTGGTTTGCTGTCAGCCGTGATTCATATAGTTCTGACACCAGAACAGCAGCTCAATACGATTTCTGGAACGGGTTTTTCTGAAAATACTGTATATATGCGTTTTTACGGTATTAATACTGATGTGAAGCTGCTCGGCAATTTCTTTATTTTGCGCCCCCTCGGAAACCAGCTTCACAATTGACAGTTCGCGTTTCGTCAGAGGTGTGTCAGTCGTTACCAGTGGCGGTGACATGGACTTTTCTGACCAGAATGCATTTTTCAGCTTCGCACGCATTTGCCTGATAGCGCTGTTTATTGACGAGCGACAAAACCAGACATCCCGTGTATGGATGCGCCGCAGCCCTTTCATAATAAGTTCCGGGGGATCTTCCACATAAAACGCGCCCTCAATGCCGGCAACGATAGCGCCGGACTCATCCAGCGCATCACGTTGCAGGTTAAATAATACCCAGCGCGCACTTCCCTGATACTCTGAATACGCCGGCATAATAGACGCGGCGTTAGCAGAATCGTAGAACACCACATCTTGTTCTGCCGTTTCAGGTAACTGCCCAACGTGATGAACGATAGTAAAGTTATAGCCACAGGTTTTAAGTAAACCTGTAAAAAAGTCTGTCTGACGGCTCTGTTCGGTCTGGTCAGACTGACGGGCCTGTGTCACTACAAAAAGATGTGACTTCGGTGGTGGTTCACGCATAGATACCCTCCCTGGGCAACAAGGTGTACTGCGCCGAAACTTCACAAATGGCAACGATTTAAACTAAGGAACTCGCAACAGACTAGCCTGGACGGCTATACACGATAAAGAGGATTGCTGATGGTAAAAAATCATACCATCAGCCTAATTGAATTTCATCAAAAATTATGACTGATTATTAAGATATTCTTTAAAACTTAAAAATATATGTATATTTCTTGTTTTTCACAGGCTATTGAGAATAGTCTCTGCGTCGCTAACTTCAAACCTGCCCGGATCTTCTACGTTAATTTTTTCTACACGACAATCATTAACAATCATGGCATAGCGCAGCGAACGCGTGCCGCCGAATGTACTGGTATCGATATCAAGACCAATTGACTTGGTAAAGTTTGCATTACCGTCGCCAATCATTTCGATCTCTTCAGCATTATTGGCCTTGCCCCAGGCGTCCATCACGAAAGCATCATTCACCGACAGACAGATAATTGAGTCGATTCCTTTTGCTTTGATTTTATCAGCCAGCGCGACATAGCCGGGTAAGTGCGCAGTAGAACAGGTAGGTGTGAATGCGCCGGGAACAGCAAACAATACTACCCGCTTATCACCGAACAGATCATTGGTTTTAGGGTTGGTCATTTCGCCGTTTTTTAACTGGCTAAAATCAACTTCAGGCAGGGTGCTTCCAACTTCAATCATATAGATCTCCTATGGGCTTATATACACATCAAATCGATGCTTTTTACTTGTTATCGCCATGCTGGGCTTATGCCCATTCAATACGTCGGCGTTATTGGGACGCTTCACCACTACTCTGTGCTTAGCTAACGCTAGTGCCGGAGGCAGCAGAAGATTTGCATCCTCATCATTTCCCAATAACTGTTGGAAAATCCGCATTTCTTTTTTCACCAGTGCCGACTTTTTCCGGTGCGGAAACATCGGGTCCAGATAGACCGCGTCCACGTGACCACCATCCCAGTATTGCATCACCTGTGCACTATTGCCATGACACAAGGTTAATCTTTCAGCGATGGTGTTGCCCGCCTCTTCCAGCCGTCTTATTCCATCTTCCAGCAACGCCGCTACCACGGGTGAACGCTCAATCATCGTGACATGACAACCAACACTTGCCAGCACAAAGGCGTCTCTTCCCAGGCCAGGCGTGGCGTCTATCACGTGATAATTGTCGTGGCCTTTGAGGCCGATAGCTTTAACCACCGGCTCGCCTTTGCCCCCGCCATGCTGCTGCCGGTAGGTACTGCTTCCGGAAAGAAAATCTACCGAGACAGGTAGTTGCTTGGGATCACCACAGTCTTTCAGGCTTAGCTGTCCGTTTTCAATTACCAGTGCCAGTGCCTGAGATGGCGGGTTTTGCACCAGGTTGAATTGCCATTTTTCAGCAATACGTTCGGCCAGCCCGACTTCTGCAGCGTCACCGTTGTGTGGAAAAAACATCGTCACATCAGGCATGACCATATTGCTCCTTTTGCCCTATCCAACGGTTAATAATGGCTTGCGCGTGTGACGGGTAGTTTTCCCACAAGTGAGAAGCGATATTCTGCACCTGAGGAATGATACCGGCATCACGCACCAGATCGGCAATTTTCAGCTCGGCCATACCCGTTTGACGCGTTCCCATTAGTTCTCCTGGGCCACGTATTTCCAGGTCTTTCTGCGCAATATAAAAACCATCACTGGACTCCCGTAATACTGCTAAACGTTGCGTTGCGGTTTTCGACAGCGGGCTCTGGTACATCAACACACACTGGCTTTCTACCGCGCCACGCCCTACCCGTCCTCGTAACTGATGTAACTGCGCCAGACCAAGTCGCTCCGGGTTTTCAATGATCATGATACTGGCGTTAGGTACATCCACGCCAACTTCAATGACGGTGGTAGCCACCAGTAAGTCCAGTTCGCCATCTTTGAAGGCAGCCATCACCGCTTGCTTTTCCGCCGGTTTCAGACGACCGTGTACCAGTCCTACTCGTAAATCGGGTAACGCCGTGCGCAGTGTGATGGCGGCATCTTCGGCCGCCTGGCATTGCAGCACTTCGGATTCATCTATCAATGTACACACCCAATACGCCTGCCTGCCGTGCTCTTTACAGGCCTCGTGCACACGGGCGATAACATCGGCTCGTCGACTGTCAGGCAATACCACGGTGGTTACCGGCGAACGGCCTGGCGGCAGCTCGTCAATGACAGAAGTATCCAGGTCAGCATAAGCAGTCATCGCCAGCGTTCGTGGTATAGGTGTGGCGGTCATGATCAGCTGGTGCGGGAAACGCCCCTGCAGCTCGCCTTTTTCACGTAGCGCCAGCCGCTGATGCACGCCGAAACGGTGCTGTTCATCCACAATCACCAGCGCCAGTTGCTGATAATGCACCTGCTCCTGGAATATCGCATGCGTGCCCACCAGCATCTGGATATCGCCGCTGGCGAGACGCTCGATGACAGCCTCGCGGGCTTTCCCCTTCAGTTTTCCAGCCAGCCAGCCTACTTCCACCCCCAAAGGAGCGAGCCATTCACGAAAGTTGTTTGCATGTTGCTCAGCCAACAGTTCAGTTGGCGCCATTAACGCTACCTGATACCCGGCACCAATTGCTGAAAGTGCAGCCAACGCCGCCACCAGCGTTTTACCCGAGCCAACGTCGCCCTGCACCAGCCGCATCATAGGACGAGACCGCTGCATATCCTGCTGAATATCATTTACCACACGCTGCTGGGCGCCTGTGGGAGAGAACGGTAAGGCATTCAGCAACTGATCTATCAGTGCCTGATTGACGTTTATCGCGATACCAGGCTGGGCATCAGACTGCTGACGGACTTTTAGCACGCTTAAATGGTGAGCAAGCAGTTCTTCGATAATCAGCCGGTACTGGGCAGGATGCGCGCCCTCCTCCAGTTGCGACACCGCCACATCCGGCGGGGGACGATGCACCAGATGCAGCGCAGCTTTCAGCGATATCTGCTGTTCGTACATTCCCTCTGGCAACAGGTCAGCAAGGCCGCCTTTATCCAGCAGCCCAAGCGCTTGGTCAGACATGTTTCGTAGTGTGAGCTGCTTTACCCCTTCGGTGGTAGGGTAAACGGGCGTCAGCGTTTCCGTCGCGGGATCGGTCGAATCGTCCACCAGGGAAAACTCAGGGTGCATCATCTCCAGCCCCCACTTTCCAGCCCGGACTTCGCCGAAGCAGCGTACCTCGTTTCCCGGAGTCATGATGCTGCGTTGCGCCGCGCCAAAGTGAAAAAAACGCAGCGTGATAGTGCCAGTACCGTCTGACACTTTTACTACCAGCATACGCTTCTTACCGTACTGAATATCTGCGCTTTTAACCTCGCCCTGAATACTCACATGAGTAAAGGGACGACACTCCTGTACCTGATAGGTACGGGTGCGATCTTCATAACGAAGCGGCAGGTGAAACAGCACATCCTGTACAGTAAACAGGTGTAGCTTTACCAGCTTTTCGGCAACTTTTGCCCCTACGCCCTTTAAAGCGGTGACCGGCATCTGCGCTAACGATTGCATGGTGACGATAGGTGTCCTTATTACAGCTCACATACACAAGCCGGTTACCGATGCTCCGTTCGACAGGACAGCAATCGCGCCGTACCGAGCAGACGAGGAAACAGATTCACTGTTCAACCGATGTTGCCTGCTGCTGTGACATCAAAAGAGAGAAACCGGTTTGCGTTGGTTTGAAAGCGAGTGTAATGGATTCATCCTGATATGGCGAGCATCCCGCACCACAGAACAGGTGCGGGGCAGTTGATTGTTTAAGACTTATTATTCTTACTTAATGAAGATGCGATAGCCAGCACCAGTTCCGCGGACGGCCTTACCTTATAATCCGGGTTAACATAGGAAAACTCAATCACCCCTTTTTGATCCAGGAAAAAGAGAGCCGGAGCCGGGAGGACTGACTTACCGCTGCCATCCTGTGTCAGGGCAATACCATGTTCCTGATAGCGTTGCTGTGTGTTGTCATCCAGGTAAAACGCAATGCCAAATCCTTTAAGCGTGTCCAGCGAGGAATCAGAGTAAAGCTGCGCCGCAAATTCGCTTTCCAGCATCTGCGATTTCAGCTGCTGCGGAGTTTGTGGCGAGATAGCCACTATTTGATAGCCGAGCTCACTCAGTGGCTCTTCAATATTTTTCAACTCAGCCAGTTGCCGGTTGCAGTACGGACACCACCCGCCTCGATAAAAAAGCACCAGCGTGGGTTTGTTCACCATAATGGCTTTGAGACTAACGGGCGCGCCTGACGGTGTACGCAACGTGGTATTTGGTGCGGACATACCGTTAAGCAAGGGTGTAACGTTCTGCGCAGCGTCAGCAATTGTGCCGCGCTCATGCGCAAGTGAAGTCATTGCAATACAAGCCAGAATGGCTGTACAGACAAGCTTTTTTATCATCATAGTAGCTCCGTTTTGGCGTGGTACTAATCAGACCTGACTAAGGCTTGCTTTCTTTCAAAGGTATGGCAGAAAGTGAGTGCTGATTGTCAGACGACACGCTCACTGCAGGCATATCATTAGCCACACCTCGGATTTGCTAATGCAGGTACCTCAGAATGGCTGAATGTAAAACTCTCTGTGAATGGTGTAACCATCCTTTTGGGCAGCACGTTGCGCGCTATAGCTGCCAGCATAACTGTACGTTTTGTGAGGTCTGTACCACAGCCCGGCTGCGCTTTCAGTGCCCGAACTGTCAGGGTGTGCTGAGGTGCGTGCAACCCGGCAATGAAAACCCAAAAGCATAATGCTGTTTTTCTGATCAGACGGGTTAATAGTACGACGCTGTCGCACAACGTACGAAGGAATTAGCAGGGGGCGTACCTGCCTGTCAGTAAAAGCAGGCAGGAAGAGAAGCGGGCTTAATTGTCCGCAGCTTCATCCGCATTCAGGGCCTTAATTGCCGCTGGTGACATTTGCATTTGTTGCCACCAGGTTTCGTCTGCAGCGATATGACCGGTTTTATCAATGGGAGGATAGGGAATGTTTTTACGCTTACACATCTTTTGCAAGCGCGGATAACCGCCTTCAAAGAGCATGCGCTGACACTCTTCTTCGTCCAGATGCTGAATATCATACATACCGGCAATCTGGCGCTGGCGCTGCGCTTCATACAGCACAAGCGCAGCTGCAACGGACACATTCAGTGACTGCACCATCCCCACCATGGGGATCACGATATCCTGGTCGGCCATGGCAATGGCTTCATCTGTCACACCGTATTTTTCCTGACCGAACAACACGGCGGTAGGCTTGCTGTAATCCACATCCCGGAAGTCGACGGCGTCGTCTGACAGATGAGTCACTAATACCTGCATGCCTTGCGATTTCAGCGCACCGATAGCATCCGTTATATTGTCATGGTTATTCACCCGCACCCATTGCTGACTGCCCATCGCCGTGCCGCCACGCAGTTTATATTTTTCTTCCCACACGGTATGGACGCGGTGAATACCAATGGCATCACAAGTACGCACAATGGCCGACACATTGTGCGGCTTATGCACGTTTTCCAGACACACCGTAAGGTCTGTCTGTCGCTTGGCCAGCACATCACGAATGCGCTGGTAACGCTCTGGTGACATGTGCTTACTCCGGCAGCTCCATAACCCCGTCAATCTCGATTTGAGCGCCTTTTGGTAACGCAGATACCTGTACGGCGGCTCGTGCCGGGTAAGGCTTGTTGAAGTACTGGCTCATGATCTCATTCACCGTCGCAAAATGAGACAGATCGGTGAGGTAAATATTCACTTTCACCAGATCGTTGGTAGTGCCACCAGCGGCTTCGCATACGGCTTTCACGTTATTGAAAACCTGCGTGGCCTGCTCCGCGAAATCTTCCGAGACCATTTCCATGGTGTCTGGAACTAAGGGGATTTGCCCTGAAAGGTATACGGTAGTGCCAGCTTTAATTGCCTGGCTGTAGGTGCCAATAGCTTCAGGTGCGCGATCGGTCTGGATCACTGATTTAGACATAAGATAAATCCTGTTTTTGTATTAGTGTCTGGACTGACTGTGACGGGATACGCGTTGTACTTCCGGCATCGTTCGTATCTTGCGCATGATATTGGCAAGATGTACCCGGTTATGTGTTGTCAGTTCAATGTCGATAAAGTAAATATTACTTTCTTTTTCTTCGGTTTGCAGGCCGATAATATTGGAATCACAGCCTGAAATTGTATTGGTTAACGTCGCCAGTGTGCCGTGATGATTATACAACTCAATGCGCAGTGAGGCTTTAAACTCACCCTGCGGCTCATCATCCCATTTCATCGGCAGCACACGCTGTGGCTCCTCGCGTGATAACTTTCTGATATTGGTACATCCGGTCTGATGAATGGTCATACCGCGCCCCGGACTCAATACCGCGACAATCTCATCGTCCGGAATGGGGTGGCAGCATTTTGCGTAATGCACCAGCAAGCCCTCGGTTCCCCGGATGGCCACATGCCCTTTTTTCTCAGGTAAGTCTGTACTCTCACCGAGTAAACGGCGGGCAACAATCGCGCTTAATTCATTCCCCAGACCAATATCCACCAGCAGAGAGTCAAAATCGGTGTGCTTGGTTTCCGCCACCACCCGGTCAATGTCTTCCTGAGGAATATCGTCAAGCTTCACCGTTCCCAGCGCGTGGCGCAGCAGACGGTTACCCATGTTCACTGCTTCTTCAGAATGCTGCTTGCGCAGGTACTGACGAATGCGGGTACGCGCGCGGGCGCTTACAACAAAGTTCAGCCAGTTGGCATTCGGCTTAGCCTTCGGCGACGTGATAATTTCAATGGTCTGACCGTTTTCCAGTGGTTTACTTAAGCTGTAATTGCGACGCTCTACGCGAACACCCACACAGGTGTTACCAATGTCAGAGTGAACGGCATAGGCAAAGTCAACAGCAGTCGCGCCCATAGGCAGCTCGATAATACGGCCATCCGGTGTAAATACGTAGATTTCGTCTGGAAACAAATCGGTTTTCACAGATTCAATAAATTCGAAGGACGAACTGGCTGACTGCTGCAATTCCAGCAGTGATTGCATCCATTTGCGAGCACGCAACTGCGCGGTAGTGTCGCTGTCGCCCGGCTCTTTATAAAGCCAGTGTGCAGCCACCCCTTTGTCCGCCATCTGATCCATCGCCTGCGTACGGATTTGCACCTCCACCGGAATACCGTGCGGACCGATAAGAGAGGTATGCAGCGACTGATAACCGTTGGTGCGGGGAATGGCAATATAGTCTTTAAAACGCGTTTCAATTGGCTTGTACAAGCTGTGCATCGCGCCCAGTGAACGATAGCAATTGTCGACGGTATCTACCACGATGCGAAAGGCATAGATGTCCATCACTTCATTGAACATCAGCTCTTTGTTCTTCATCTTGCGGTAGATGGAATAAAGGTGCTTTTCGCGGCCCTGAACGCTGGCCTTAATGTTGTATTCTTTAATCCGTGTTTCGAGTTCTTCACGAATGTTTTCGATGATTTCTTTTCGGTTGCCCCGCGCCTGCTTTACTGCAGACTTCAAGGCGCGATGACGCATGGGATACATAGCCTGAAAACCTAAGTCTTCCAGCTCGTTTTTAATATCGTGAATACCCAGGCGATGCGCAATAGGCGCGTAGATTTCCAGCGTTTCTAAAGCAATACGACGACGTTTGTCCGGACGCAAAGCGCCGAGGGTTCGCATATTGTGGGTACGGTCTGCCAGTTTGATCAGGATAACGCGAATATCCTGCACCATCGCCATCATCATTTTACGGAAGTTTTCTGCCTGTGCTTCCTGCTTGCTGTTAAAGGCAATTTTATCCAGCTTACTGACACCTTCGACCAGCTCAGCCACGGTGTCACCGAAAGACGCCGCCAAATCTTCCTGACTATAATGGGTATCTTCAATCACATCGTGAAGCAGGGCTGCCATCAGAGTTTCATGATCCAGATGCATGTCCGCAAGGATCCCCGCCACCGCCACAGGGTGCGTGATATAAGGATCGCCACTGGAACGCATTTGCCCGTCATGCGCTTCATGCGCAAGCACGAACGCATCCTGAACCAGCTTTACCCGGTCTTCAGGCAGATAATCAGCAACTTTTTGTTTTAACCCTTCAAACAGATACACGGCAGGTGATGATGTCCACTAAACGTCGTTAAAAATAATGAACTTACAGAATACGTAGAATTAAAGGGAAAGCCAATGGTAAAACGCCAGTGTACCTGGAAAACAAGTACACTGGCGCTGTCAGAACTGACTTACACGTAAAGGCGTGTAATTACTGCTCAGAAAGGATGTTTGCCACAGAAGCGAATTCTGCGCTGTCCTGCTTTTCCTGGTCGCGCATTTCTTCCTGTTCCAGCGTGCTGGCAGTTACCAGACCTTGTTCGATTTCACGAAGCGCAGTAACAGTGGGCTTATCATTAGCAACATCAACCAGCGGATCTTTACCTTCAGTGGCGATTTGACGTGCACGACGTGCTGCAACCAGCACCAGGTCAAAGCGGTTACCAATCTTGTCTACGGCATCTTCTACGGTTACGCGAGCCATTACTATCTCCGAAAATAGGTTGAGCGAGTATTTCAAAAAACGGCCGCGTAGTATATACCACGCGTTGCCGCGATCCTAGTGTTTTGTGCAAATTAGCGCCAGCCGGATCGTAGCTCCTCACTCGTCCGCGTTGGTCAGCTGAGCAAGCAATGCCGCATGACGAATTTGCTGCTTCGACGCCTGCTGTCTCTGAGCGCAGACAATAGCTTCAAGTTCATGCAATGCGGTCGCAAAATCATCATTTATCAGCAAGTAGTCAAACTCGGCATAGTGCGACATTTCCGATACCGCCTCTTTCATTCTTGACGCGATAACATCTTCTGAATCCTGCCCGCGGCGGGTGAGCCGTTCCCGCAATACTTCTACCGACGGTGGCAGAATGAAAATTCCGCGGGCATCGGGTAGCAGTTTCTTTACCTGTCGTGCGCCTTGCCAGTCAATATCCAGAAACACATCAATACCACGATGCAGCGTTTGTTCAATAGTTACCCGTGATGTGCCATAGTAATTTCCAAACACTTCCGCCCACTCAAAAAACACCCCTTGCTCAATCAGACTTTCAAACTGATCCCGACTCACAAAATGGTAGTGTTCACCATCTATTTCGCCTGGGCGAGGCTGGCGGGTAGTATGCGATACCGACACCTGCATGGGATAGGTGGCATTGTCACCGTGCTTTTCCAGCAATGCTTTGATTAAGCTTGATTTTCCGGCGCCCGATGGCGCAGCGAGAATAAACAGGTTACCGAGTAATGAAGCCATAAAAATTATTAATTTTTTATCATAAAGTGGTGATTTAAGTGCACAATGGTAGCATAACGCCTTGCTATCCCGTAAAAAAACAACAACAACGTAGCATTGCGGATAAAGCATGGTAACCATAACCGGTGCCCGTCGCTATCAATGTACCCGACGGCTGTGACGTCATTTTTGGCGTAGCCGCAGACTGATACGGATAAATGTTTGTGGCAGACCAGATAGCATACACACCGGTATCCATTGTAGTAACGCACAGCGCACGTATTATAGGACAAAATAATGAGTGAGAGTTTATTACCCTGCGTCGAAGTTAACCCATCACAGGAAGCAAAAACCTGCATCATCTGGATGCACGGTTTGGGTGACTCAGGTCACGGTTTCGCACCCATCGTGCCCGAATTGAAACTACCCGACGAGCTTGCGATTCGCTTTTTGTTCCCGCATGCACCGGAACGCCCGGTAACGATCAATGGTGGCATGCGTATGCGCGCCTGGTACGACATTAAATCGCTGGATTTTAACAGCCGGGCCGACCTGGAAGGCGTATTATCATCCGCTGCACAGATCGAACAACTCATTGAGTCTCAGATAGCCAAAGGCATTCCGGCTGAGCGCATTGTTCTTGCCGGCTTTTCACAGGGCGGGGTTATTGCACTGCATCTCGCGGCCCGCTACCAGAAGAAACTGGCGGGCGTGATGGCGCTTTCTACCTACATGTGTGAACCAGCAAGCCTCGCGTCAGAAGCCGTCGACACCAATCGTGAGACTCCGATTATGATGGCTCACGGCGAGCAGGACGAAGTAGTGCCGATGTTTTTAGGCAATGCCGCGTATAAGGTGCTCAAGGAAAATGGCTTTAATGTCACCTGGACAACCTACACGATGCAGCACAATGTCTGTATGAAAGAGCTCGAGGATATCAGTGCATTTATCCAGCGCACGCTGGCCTGATAACCTCTTTCGCCGTAGGAGAGCCCTCTCTTACGGCGCTGTTATGCTCTCGTAGTTTATGTACCGCCGCCTTCTTTACCCGTCCTTTGTGATGCTTGCCCCAAACCGCTAATCCTTGAAACATTTTTTTGCAAACTCCCTGTTTCTTTTACGCCCAGCAACATTTATCTTTACTTAAAGATAAATTATTTCCACCATCATTAATGAACAGGAAAACAGTATGAGATATTTCCCGATAATCGCGCTTTACTTGCTGCTGGTGAGCGGCATTTGCGTTAACAGTAGCGCGGCAGAAAATAACGCGGTTTCAACTTACAGTACGCTTGTTCAGGCTTACCATGACATTTACGGTTTCAGCGGCACAGTGAAAGTGGTTGAGGGCAATGGTGCTGACTTTGAAAAATGCTACGGCCTTGCCAATCGCAGCTTCCGAATTCCTAACACGGTGGAAACCCGAATTTCTGTCAATTCCATATCTAAAACGTTTACCGCCACCGCCGTGTTGATACTGGTTGAAGAGGGGGCTATTGATATTCAAGCCGCTGTCGGTCGTTACCTCCCCTCGCTGACCGCAAGCTGGAAAGACAAGATTACCGTACACCATTTGTTGACTCATACGTCCGGCTTACCCAGAGAGTCTGGCGTGCAGGCGCATGAAGCCCTCACCTTCGAGCAGCAAATCACAAATTACATCAATACCTTGCCATTGCTTTTCAGCCCCGGTGAGCAATACGAATATTCAAATGCGGGCATTACGTTACTTGGCGCGATTATTGAGAACGTAACGAAAGACAGCTATGCCAATGTCATCACATCTCAGATCATCACCCCTTTAGGACTCAAAAATACAGGTGTGTATCAATCGCGGAACATTGTGATGAATCAGGCGGAGCCCTACCGTTTTACCCGCCATGGTATTGAGTCAGCACAGCGTAGTAAGCATTGGGGAGACAACGCCGGTGGGGCGCTTTACTCAACGCCGTCTGATTTGCATCGCTATGTCAGCGCACTGAAGAATAATAAGCTGCTTTCTGAAGCCTTTACGGCTTTACTTTTCAAGCCACATATTCAGTCCGGAAGCAATGACTATGAAGGGTATGCCTGGAGTATCAAACAGGCCGGTGATGACACCCTGTATTTTGCCGCTGGCAGCGGTTATGGCACCAAAAGCGTCATGATACAGTCTGCCGACACTGACCGTTTTATCGCCATTACATCTAACTGGGGAAATACCCCTGTGCTGAAGATGCTGGGCGATCTTTACATGCTCTCTGTGGGTCAGTCCGTAACGCCTCCAAACAATAAAACTCTGGCTCATCCGAAGGATTATGCCAAGCAGACAGGGCAATACTATTTTGATGCCGAGGCTGTTCGCGTGCATCTGGGCATGGAAGATCCGGTTATCACGTTGCAGTCGTTTGAAGGTAAGTTATTCCTTAATGATGAACTGCTGTCAGAAAAAGATACTGGCGTGCTTGGGTTGACCTACACCGAAGAATTCCAGATTTCCTTTAAGGAAGATACGATGCGAATTGTAATAAACGGCAACGTGCTTGAGGGAAAGCGACGATAATAAACAGGGAGATACCCTCACCCATCGTCTGGGGATATCGCCACAGCAAAGGATTGCTTATACTCACAACACAGACAAAGCAGAGAAACGGAATACGCTATCAATAAGCTTAATCAGGTCCCCCGTTTGCTGGCCCGGGCAGAGAAACAGTGGTCAGAGATACACCCAGACCTGCCCGTCGCCGATGCCACGTTACTAGGTGGCCTCATCGGTGTGGCTGCGAATCTCGATGCCATTGGCGTAAGTGTACTCAAGCAGTATGGATTAGGCCAGTCGGAGCACGATGTGCTGGCCTGCGCGAGACGACAAACCCCGCCGTATATCGCCACCCCCGGACTGCTTCTGGAGGAAGTTCGCATAACCTCTGGTGCCCTGACAACCTGTATTAACCGACTGCACGACAAAAAGCTACTCAAGCGTGTGCACGCCGATAACGATCAGCGTTCAAAGCCAATCGCGCTGACAGCAAAAGGAAAGGCTCTGATTGACGATGTTACCGCCCACCGGTTTGAACTGGCGCGCACATTGCTGTCTGCGTTTTCAGAACAGGAAAAAGCGACATTAAAAGCCATGCTGATGAAACTGGGCCAAATCACTACCGACGTCCCAAATTAGCCTCCATAGCAGTCAATGATTCGCCTGACGCTTGAGTGGGGTGTCAGACGCCAGAAATTACGTTGTGCGCTGTTGATACCGTTCAGTACGATATCGGTGCGCCAACCGCCTGATTTCGTTAGAATGGCGCGATAGAGTTAAAATCCACAATGCAGGACAGTTATGACCGCAACAACCCCGCGCACGATCCGCATCGCCACCCGCAAAAGCGCTTTAGCCTTGTGGCAGGCTGAGTATGTAAAAGCCGAACTGCTAAAACATCACCCCCACGTGTCTGTCGAACTGGTCCCCATGAGTACTCAGGGCGACAAGATCTTAGATACGCCGCTGGCAAAAATCGGCGGCAAAGGGCTGTTCATAAAGGAACTTGAAATTGCCATGCTGGAGGGCAGAGCGGATATCGCCGTTCATTCTATGAAAGACGTGCCGGTGGAATTTCCCGAGGAATTCGGGCTTCACGCAATTTGCGTGCGCGAAAACCCGTTCGATGCCTTTGTTTCAAACACGTATGAAAACATTGAGGCGTTGCCGCAGGGTGCTGTGGTTGGTACCTCCAGCCTGCGCCGCCAGTGTCAGATCCGCAAGTATCGTCCGGACCTGCAAATCCGCGACTTGCGTGGCAACGTCAATACCCGCCTGGCGAAGCTGGACAACGGCGATTACGACGCGATTATCCTGGCGGCTGCAGGTCTGATTCGTCTGGATATGGCCGATCGCATCCGGGCCCAGCTTGATGCTGACGTCTCCTTACCTGCTGTGGGGCAGGGCGCAGTAGGTATTGAGTGTCGCAACGACGACGCCGAACTTATTGAATTACTGCAGGCGCTGGATCATGAGGATACCCATACACGGGTCACCGCAGAACGGGCGATGAATACCCGTCTGGAAGGCGGATGCCAGGTGCCTATCGGCAGCTTTGCGACGCTGGATGACAACGTGCTGACAATTACCGGCATGGTAGGGCAACCTGACGGTTCTACGTTACTGTATGCCTCTGCGACCGGCGATCGTCAGCGTGCCTCTGAGCTGGGCACAGAAGTTGCCGATGCATTATTAGCGCAAGGGGCAGGCGATATTCTCAAGGCGCTCTACGACTAACCTGACATGTATCTGATCACGCGCCCCAAACCTAAACTGGAGAGCACCAAAGCAGCGTTTCACGCTGCCGGACTCAACGCAACCGTGGTTGCAACCAGCGACATTGCGATGGAACAGGCCGCAATTCGCGCGCTCACCGACCATCTTCAACAAGGGCATAAGGCTGACCGGTATATCGTCACCAGCCCATTTGCCGTGGACGCACTGACTCATGTTCCGGCCAACCTCACCTCGCAGTTGCCGTTTATTGCTGTAGGCAGCAGTACATGCGCTGCGCTCGCCCAGTTTAGCCACAATGTGGTGGTGCCTGACACCTTTACCTCAGAAGGTATTTTACGTCTTGATGAATTAAGTCGTGAAAATTGCAGCCAAGTGATTATGATTAAGGGAGAAGGTGGTCGGACCGCGATTGCAGATGAATTGTCGCGTCGTGGTATCGCCGTTACTGCCTACTGCGTTTATCGCCGCGTTCCGCTCACGGTGCCTGCACAAACGAACCATTGGGAGTGGCAGCACGTAAAAGGCATCATTGCCACCAGCGAGACCATGGCAAGGCAGCTCTGGGAGCTGGCACCGCAATCGCAGGTTTCAGGACTACCCTGGTTAACCGTGAGTGACCGCGTAGCGGCTTCAATAACACGCTGGGGAGCCACAACTGTATCAGTCTGCACTGGTGCCAGTGATAGCGCGTTGATACAGTGGGTGAAGGATTTTTGGGAGTAAAAAATGAGCAGCAACGAAGATAAGGACACACCGCGTGAGGCGTTGCCTCCGGCGGACAAGCAGGACAACGCGCCTGAGTCAGAACCAGCCGTGACACCTGATAGTTACACTGAAAAGTCCAGTGGCACATCTGGGACATCCGGCGCAAAAACCGGTGCGCTCTGGTTTTTCGTCGTCCTGCTTCTGCTTGCTGTAATCGCACTTTTCGCTGGCGCCTACTGGTACTGGACTCAGCGAACTGACAACACGCAAAGTCTGGTAGATGCCCAGCGCACTCAGCAGCAGGAAGTGTCCTCCTTATCCGGCGAATTACGTGAATTGAAAGGCGAGATTGCCTCGCTGAAACGTGAACGCAGCGAACAGGACCAGAAAATTACTAACCTGCTGTCGACCAACGAACAACTGGTACAGCAATCAGAATCGGTACAGCAACAACTGGAAAACCTCGAAGGACGCCGTCCCGCAGACTGGTTGATTGCTGAAGCGGATTATCTGGTGCGTATGGCGGGCCGTAAATTGTGGCTGGAGCAGGATATCCGAACGGCCATTATGTTGCTGGTGAACGCCGACAAGCGCCTGAAGTCACTCTCAGATCCATCGGTATTACCCGTGCGAGCCAAGCTGGCAGAAGATATCCAGATGTTGCAACAGCTGAATCCGGTGTCGCATACATCCGTGGCGCTGGCGCTTTCCGGTATGCTCAATCAGGTGAAGGGACTGCCATTAGATACATTTGAAAAACCCGCCATGGCAGGCGACACAACCAGCAACGACGTTTCCGAGTCGACTGCTGACTGGCTGGATAATCTTAAAGCGGTCTGGCGCTCACTGGTGGATGATTTTATCAGCGTGAAAGATCTCAACGGTCCTATTGAGCCTGTACTGGATCAGCAGGCCCGCTGGCTGGTTAAAGAGCAGTTGCGGTTTCAGATAATGAACGCGCAGTCTGCCGCTCTTAGTGCCAATCAGGCACTGTATAGCCAGTCTTTACAAAATGCTCAGACAATCCTGATTGAGAAGTTTGATATTGAAACCTCTCAGGTGGCAGGCTTTATTAACGCGCTTCAGAATCTGGTTGATACTGATATCAGCCGCGACATTCCTACTGAGCTTGCCTCACAGAAGCCATTGGAAAACCTGCTTGATCAGCGTGTTAAACAGGTATTCGGGCAAGGAGCCAGTGCGTTATGAGATGGCTATTCATTGCCCTGGCGGCGGTTGCCATTCTGGTTGCTGCGCTGGTTATCGCGCCAATGCTGATTGGCGAAAAAGGTTACGTACTCATTGCCATTGGTGATACTGCCATTGAGATGACAGTAATCAGTCTGGTCATTTCTGTCATTGTCGCGTTTGTCGGCTGGTGGATCATCAAAAAGCTGTTCTTCTGGATAATGAGCCTGTTCAAAGGCTCACATCGCTGGTTTGGCAGCCTGGGAGAACGCCGTCGCAGAAACGCTTTTTATCGCGGTCTACAGGCGTTAGTAGAAGGCGAACTGGCAGAGGCAAAAAAAGCGTTCAAGCAAACCACCGAAGGTGACTTTGATGGCGTGAACTATCTCGCTGCCGCGCAAGTGGCGCGGGCACTTGATGAGAAAGACCGCGTTCGGTATCTGCTGGAACAGGCTGAAGATTATCCACGTTCCCGAATTGCCGCCATCATTGTTCAGTCTCGTCTGGATATGGAAGAGGGAAACTATCAACAAGCGCTCAAGCGGTTGAACAGCGTGGAAGAAAAAGCAGCAGAACATCGTCAGGTTGTGAAGTTAAAAGCAGAGTGTCTTGCACGGCAGGGACACTGGCAGGAACTTCAGAATAACCTTGGCAACTGGAAAAAGCTGCTAGATAAAGATGATTATGTGCGCTGGTCTCAGCGAATCGCTAAAGGGAAATTCGCTGAAATTGCCAGCAAACAGGGCGCGAATGCGCTTAAACAGCACTGGGAAACCCTGCCGCGGAAGCTACGCCACGATACCGCCTATCAGGCTGCCTATATTCAACAACTGATAGACCAGGGCATGCACAGTGATGCGCAGCAATGCCTGCTTGACTGGCAAAAACGGGAAGTCGAGCCTTTGTTTATTCCATTAATGAAGCAATTGAATCTGGCTAACCCGACACCGCTGGTAAAAGCGCTGGAAGGCTGGATCAAGCGCGATGAAAAGAATGCTGCCCTTTATTCCACACTGGGACATGTGGCATTTCATGCCGGGGATGATGTGCTTGCTGAAAAAGCGTTACTGAAATCTGTAAAGCTTTCTGAAGACAAAACGGATCTGATGCTGCTGTCGGAGTTAAGCGAGCGTCGGCAGGATAACGCGCAGGCATTGATGTTTTATAAACAGGGCATGAGTTTGCAATAGCACGCGACACAGAGTGAGCGAGCCACTCACTCTGTTTTTCATCTGAGCGCGAGCACTCACTTGATTGCGATGATATCAAAGGCTAGCTGACTTTAGGTCGTTGCTGAGCCTGTATCTAAACTTCCCGCAAAGCCGGACGATGGCCGGATCAGCACCAGCGGCAACCGTCATGCTCTGAACAGCTCTCGTGGTTATAGCCTTGTCTTGTCCCTTCGACGACAGTCAATCGAAAACAGGAAATGGCGGGTGTGTTAATGCCATCACCTCATTAGCTTTTGCTATCGCCCATGCGTTTACTTTCTGATACCACAGCCAGTGATAAAAAGTCCGTGTTTGTCGTTTTGCGGCACGCCGGGTTTCGACCTAAAATCATAAAGAATGATTCAGCCACGCTACGCAAAAGGTACCTCATGGAAGCCAATCTTGAAGAGACAACCGGTAAAACGCTTGCCGAATGGAAAGCCGTGTTATCAACGACCAAGTTGGAAAAGCACGGCCAGATAGTCGCCTGGCTGAAGCAGGATCATGGTCTTACCCACGGGTACGCTAACTTTATTAGTCTGAAATACCGTGAAGCTGATGCCGCATCCTCAGACACAGAAGATCTGGTCACCGGTCAGTATGCGAAAAAGCCCGATTTAAAGCCGATTTACGACGCACTGGTAGCTTACTGTAAAGATCTTGGCAGTGATGTCGACGTAGTTCCTAAAAAAGCGGCGGTAAGCATAAGACGTAACAGGCAATTTCTGCTGATTAAACCGGCCACGAAAACGCGAATGGATGTTGGACTGAAATTTACTGATCGTGAACCTGAAGGGATCCTGCTCGATTCCGGCGCGTTCGGCACAATGTGTACTCACAGAATCGAACTTTCCGCTGCCCAGCAGGTTAACGATGAGGTGAAATCACTGATTAAGCAAGCTTATCTGGAAGCGGGTTAGCCGGTAAATCCATACGCATAATAGAGGTACAAGCAAATCATGGTTGCTGGCTGAGCGGTTTCGGTATCAAGGCAAGCATAAAGCGAAACAGAATCACCAGACACCCGCCCCAATTTTTCTGGTCAGACGTTATTGCGCTTCTTTGGAAGGCTCTGCGCAGAAGGCTGCCAGTGGATGTGTTGTAGTCAGGATTACGTGGGCGTGGCTGCCAGGCTCCAGCGCATTTTCATGACTTTCCCGTATTTTCAATTGTACCCCGTTTTTTAACGTTGCCGCGTATAAGCGGCTCTCGCCCTCATAGCGTACCCAGTCAATCACGCAGTTGTTATCGTGATCACCGGCAGATAACGACAAATCATCCGGGCGAACCAAAATATCGACCTGTCCGCAGGCACCGTTAATCGAAGTACCGGGTACATTTCCGATTTCGGTGACAACGTTGGTTCCCTCAAGGTTACCCGGCAGGAAGCTGGCTTCACCGAGAAAGCGGGCAACAAACCGGCTCGACGGCTCCGCATAACAGGCCTCAGGGGTATCAATTTGCTCCAGCACGCCTTTATTCAGAATGCCCACACGATCGCCAACTGATAACGCTTCATCCTGATCATGGGTCACCCAGATAGCTGGTACTCCAGCGGCTTTCAACGCGCTGCGGATTTCCCAGCGCAGACTGTCTTTTAAGGCGGCATCAAGGTTTGACAAAGGTTCGTCCAGCAGCACAAATGCCGGGTCATGGGCCAGTGTGCGCGCCAGAGCAACACGCTGTTTTTGTCCACCGGAAAGCTGCGACGGCTTAGCATTTCTGAATGCTTCCATTCCTAACAGCTTCAGCCAGTGGTCGGCCAGTGACGTGTCCTTTAGACGAAAACATACGTTTTGTTCTACGGTAAGGTGGGGGAACAGCGCAAAGTCCTGAAACACCATGCCAACGTTACGCTTCTCCGGTGGCACTAGTTTTTTCGGCGTTGATGTCCACTCGCCAAGCTCAATCCGGCCTTCAGAGATAGGAATAAGACCGGCCAATGCCTGCAAAATGGTGGTTTTGCCGCAGCCGGTCGGTCCGACTAACATTAGGATCTCGTCTTTTCCTAACTCCAGATCCAGTTTGTCTACGACCCGTGTCGCACCGTAATTTACAGATAACTCACTGACTTTCAGCATTAACGACGACTATCCTCAGAAATTGTGAATTCGGCCTTACGCTCTCCTGAAAGCATCAGAATAAGACCCAGTCCGGATAATAATACCAAAAATAAGCCCGGCACAGCAGCACGACCAAAGTAACCGGCTTCATACACGCGCCACAAATAGGTGGCCAGGGTCTCAAAACCGGTAGGCCCTAACATAAGAGTAGCGGGCAGCTCGCGCATCGCTTCAAGAAATACCAATGCTGCACCCGCCACCATACCGCGTAATGTCAGTGGCAGAGTAATGCGCACAAAGGCTTCACGCGGGCTGGCGCCCAACACCCGTGCGGCTTTCACCAGGCTGGCATCAAGGTTTTCGGCGGTTGTTCTGACGCTGCCGACCGCCAGCGGAATAAAGCGCAGCACGTAAGCCACCACCAGCAAGGCCAGCGTTTGATACAAAAACGGCAGTTGCAGGCCCAGATACACCAGCGCTGTTCCCATGACAATACCAGGAACGCCAAAACCGAAGTAGGTAATACGCTCCATCAGGCGGCCGGCTTTCCCGGCCAGCGCGGCATGCGCCACGGGGATAGCGCAGATAACGGCGACTACCGCAGCCAGCAGCGACGCGTAGGCTGAGTTCCAGGCATAGCTCATTTCAAAACCGCCAGTGCCTTCGCGTACCAGCCAGACCAGAAATATCGCCAGCGGTAACACCACTGACAGTAACACCACAGGCATAGATGCCAGCAGCATAAGTGAGTATTGCCATTTTTCCGGCCACAGCATCAGATGCTTGCCCGGGCGTTCACCCGCGCCGCCGATGCGGGATTCTAAAAACAGCACCAGCGCGACTATAACCATCAGCTGTAATGACAACATGGCAGCCTGGCTTAATCCAAAGGCGTTGTACTCTACGAAAATGACGCGAGTAAAGGTATCCAGGCCCATGATAGCCGGGGTACCAAAATCCGACAGCGCATAAAGGGCAGCAAGCAGGGCTCCTGCGGCAATACTGTTTAGCACCCGCGGCAACACCACGCGCCACAGGCTGCCCCACAACGATTGACCAAGCAAACGTGCGGCGTTAATCAGACTACCATCCAGACTTAACAGCGATGCCCGCGTCGTCATCATGACAAACGGATAGGTGTAAAGAGACATCACCAGCGCCGCCCCCCACAAACCATCGACGGGCGGGGTAGGGATGCCAAGCAGATTTTCAATTTCACCGCCGCGGCCAAAGGAAAAATACATGGCAAAAGCGCCAATATAACTAGGGAGTGCCAGAGGAGCGGCCAATAAGATCAGCCACACCCGTTTGAAGGGGAGTTGGACGTAGGCAGTAAACAGTGCCAGCGGCACACCAATTATTACCGCGCCGAAGATGGTCAGCACCATCAGCGCCATGGTATTACCCAGCACCCGCAAATTGTGCGTGTCAAAAAGCTCAGCACTGTCTTGAGCTAAAGAAAACAGTACCCCTACGGGCAATATAGCCAGTACCGCGATAATAAACGCCAGCGGATACGGCGCGGGAAACTTCCTCACAATACGCCGACTTTCCGCATCAGATTAAGGGTAGGCCGCAGGTCGGCAAGTTTACGCAGATCCATATCCGGTGGTGTGATGCTATCAAGCGAGGGGATTCCCGCCGGTTGCGCGACCTGATTCACCAGCGGAATTTCATAGGCTTCTGATGCCAGATAAGACTGTACTTCCTGCGTCAAAAGGTAGCGGATGAAATTAATTGGCAGATCACCTTCGCTTAATGCAATGATTCCGGATGCGTTAACCAGACAGCCTGCATCATTGTTGGTATACGCCAAATCTACGTTGGCGTCTGGCTTGCCTGACTTCAGACGTAAGGTGTAGTAGTGGTTGGCAAAGCCCATATCCACTTCGCCGCGCTCTACACCCATGACGACGCCGAGTTCCCCGGCGTATTCCTTGGCGTGACGCTTTACGCCGCGCAGCCAGTCGGCAGTGGCTTTCTCGCCTTCAAGGATCCGCATAGCAGTGACAAAAGACTGAAATGAGGCATACGCCGGAGCCCAGCCGATGGCAAGCTTGCTGTCGGCCAGAGCCATGATGTCATCGGGGATCTGGTCCGGACTAACTCGCTCTGTGTTATAGGGCAGCGTACGCACTCGACCGGTAACCGGAGACCAGCGCGGATACTGAAATCCGGGCTTAAGTTGCGCGGTTAAATCTGCGGGAAGCTCCCGACCCAGTCCCTGATCGGTCACCATTCCAACTGAACCGGTATCAACCGCCCAGAACAGGTCAGCCCGACGTACGCCTGCTTTTGACTCCGCCACTATAGTATTGGCCAGTGCGGCCGTACCACCCCGGCGGATCTGCAGATTCAGCTTAGGATTGCGCTTTTTGATTGCATCAAGAACATTTTCGTACAGACCGCCCTCGCCACGTCCCAGGTATAGAGTAAGATCGCCTTCTAATTTTGGAAGCGAATCTACTGATACCGGACCCGCTGCCGCGGCGAAAGCAATCCGACTTGTCAGCGGCAAACTGCCCAACACTGCTGCAGCACTTAGCCCCTGTAAAAATGTTCTTCGTTGCATACCAATTCCTTAAAAGACCTCTTTGCGACCTTTCTCAGCGTCGACCAACAGCGTTTTTGCCCGGTCCAGCTTTGCTTGCATGGCCTCTACTACGTCACGAACCTTATCGACACCGGCGTCTTTTGAAATCGCCTGAGGCAGTGTCACGTTGAAGTCTTTTTCTAAATCTTCAACCAGTTCGGCGTCCTGCTCAATCAATGCGCCTTCGATGCCTTCAAAGCGTTGCATGTAGGTATCGTGAACCAGCGTTGTCGCGACTTCATTCAGCTTCTCTGCATATTTGGCAACAACGCGGTGCAGTCGATCTTTAATATCATCAATCACTTCAGGACCGGTGACCGGCTCAGAAGCCGTGGTTTTTATCGCTTTAACCAGGCCGTCCTGCTGATATTTGGCGGCAAGTTTAACTGCGCCCAACGCCTGCCACAAGGCTTGATTCAGTTTCTCCTGTTCATCGCGAACCGCTGTAATATCTTTGCCGCTATCAATCGCTTGTTTAACGCCGTAGATCCCCTGCCAGATAGAGGCGTAAATGGGCACATACTGTGTTTCGATGGCAGAATGGAAGTTTACTTCTTCCCAAAATTCAATAAGTTGGTGCGTATCAGGTTTGCTATCCTGCGCGTATGCGTCGACGACACCACCAAATTTATTTTCGAGCCACTGCACTTCTTCGGTGTATTCGCCGATATGCTCTTTAAGGTGATTAACCTGATCAGTGATCTCGCCGTTTGCCAGAACCGGCTGACTGGTCAATCCTGCCGCCATAACGGCGAACAGCGCGCTGCGCCAGTGTTTCTTGATTCCTGTTGTCATATCTAAACCTACTCGATTAGTTAATATGAAAATGATACTTATTATCATCAATTGAGTAAAGGCTATGCAGATAAAATACCCAATTGATACGATAAGACTGTGAGGGTTTTACCCTGTTTTGGTAGCTGCTGGATCACGGCTATTATTTGCTGGCGTTTGGCTGACGGGTGCGAGAGAGACCGGTGAGCAATACTGGTAATGATGACTGTCGCGGTTCGAATATGTCAGCCTGTATTTACACAGACCGGTCTCCCAAGGCAACATGGGTGATGGATGATGGTTAAAGGTGATATAGCCATTATTTTTTCTAATCAAAAAGAGAGTAAAAAACTTCTTTGCGAACAGCCTCACTTACCCCTATCATCCGCGCATTATTTAAGCAGCCCCGATGCTGCTTCTGCTTTTACCCAAAACGTTGAGAATCCAGGTTGGACACCACCGAATTTATCCAAATCCGAAAATTTATTGTGAAGCTTGGCAAAATGCTGCATAAGTACGGCACGCCTTCATTTCGTCTGGAGGCCTATCTGACGGAAGTGGCAACGTACCTGGGCGTACACGCCTCGTTTATTTCTACGCCAACCTCACTGACTTTCGTCATCTGGAGCGATCGTCACGAAGACGAGTATAATCATGCAGCCCGTCTTATGCCGGGCGAGCTGGATATGAATGCGTTGTCGCTAACCGATGAACTGGCAAGCTCGCTGCTGGCGGGCAAGCTTTCTCTGACTGCCGCCAGCCAGCGTCTCAGCGAAATTGATGTGATGCCCAGCCCGTATGGAAAACTAATTACCGGTGCCGCCTATGGGCTGGCTACCGGCGCTTTTGCCATGCTGATGGGCGCAAGCTGGCCAGAAATTTTCTGGTCGGGTTTACTGGGCTTGGTTGCCTATCTGTGGACGTTGTGGTCATTCCGGTCTAAGCGGGTAAACCTCATGCTGGAACCCGTAACCGCGTTCGTGGCCGGTATTCTTGCCTGTGCTATCAGCCGGTATCTGGATCCGGGAGTAAACATTCCGCTTATTGTACTCTCATCGGTGATTGTGTTCGTACCGGGACTGGCATTATTTATGGGTTTAGCCGAACTTAGCTCCCGCAATATGGTGTCTGGCACTGCACGTACCATGGATGCAGTGATGCAGCTGTTTAAATTATATTTCGGTGCATTTTTGGGCGTTTCCGCCGGTTTCAGCCTGTTCGGTGAAAACGTCTATAAGCCCGCAGAATCATTGCCTTACTGGGCGACGTGGTTATCGGTTTTATTGCTTTGCATAGCGCTGGTTGCCATTTTCCGGACGCGAATCAAACACATCCCGTGGGCAATCCTCTCTGCCTTCATCGCGTACAGTGCGACCGCCTGGAGCTCGGATTATCTGGATGGCGGACTGGGAACCTTTGTGGGCGCGTTTTGCTTGGGGGTGTTTGCCAACGCATTTACACGGATTGCTAACCAGCCCGCAACCATTGTCGCGATGCATGGTTTGATTGTGCTGGTCCCAGGCTCTAAAACCTATATTGGCCTGAATTCGTTTATGACCGGGCAGGACTTTGTTCAGTCAGATCATCTCGGCCAGGAAGTGTTTGTCATTTTTATGTCACTGGTGGCCGGGCTTATTTTTGCTAACGTGGTCGCGCCGACGAAAAAAGCCATTTAAGCCGGGTGTCATGTCTGGGGTTTACACGCCCCAGCTCGACGGACGTCCTCAACAGCGCGGTGGACAGCTAGCAAGAGTACGGCGGTCCTCACCAACAGCGCCATGATCGCAAGCCGGCGTGCGGCAACGCACATCCGGGCCGCCTCAGTGAAGCAATTTCACCAGGGCTTTTCCTAATCGCACATTGAGCGCGCCAGCAGCCACTGCTTCAGCGGAGTTCTCCATAAAGCGTGCGGTTAGTGAGCCGCTGATCTGATTGGCAACTTCATCGGTGGCCAGATCAAAAATGCTTTGTGCAGCAATATTCTGCGCCAGAATCTTAAACAGTTGCCAGTTGCCAAACGTGCCTGGACGCAAGCCATATACCTGCGCCACGCGTCGGATTGTGCGAAAGCTTATCCACACTATCATCAGCGTTTGAATCAGATGATTCGGACTGATAAAGGTCAGGCTACCCGCGGTCATCGACTCTTTACGAATTAACTCCTGAGCACGCTTGTCTACGGGCTGTGTTACCGTGCGTCGATACAGTGACAGCACTTCCTGTGCATCCTGATCGCTGTTTACCGCCTGCGAGAAAGTGCGGTAACAATGCGCGGCATAACTGTGCGAAGAAAACGCGCTGGCATGGGACTTGAGTGCGCTGAGCACTGCGCTTTTATCGGTTGACTGAGAAAGCGCGTGATAATCCAGTCGCCGATCTATGTGACGGTTTACATTGATAAACCCTTTTACTTCACGGCCCACCAGGGTGAGCATGCAAAGCACGAACCCCGCCAGCAGGGTTCCTAAAACGCTGGCTGTCACCGGATAGCTATCCATCCGCTGCAACACAGACTCCACCGCGCTGAATACGCCAAAGCCGATAGCACAGGCGCCACCAAGCAGCAATGTAGAAGTGCCCAGCGACAGGCCGCGCTTTTTTACCGCGATAGCGGTAGCATCTTCTTCGATCTTCGCCGGCATGTCGGTTTCTGGCTGCACCGTGTTGATGGTGCGCTGGGTAACTTTAGAGCGATATCGTTGTGAGGTATCGGCAGACATTGTGCCTCCCTAATTAAGTAAAAATTGCAACAAGCGGTCTAACCCACGACCGTTCAGCATTCTGGGCAAATGGTCTTTCGGCACGCTGGCATCTAACACCGGATAGTGCGCATCGGCTTCCATATCTTTTAACTTTGCCGGCAAGGCTTCAAAATCGGCCTCAACATAGGCGCCGTCACCGTTGGAGTAACGCAGTGCATTGTCATTGCTGCCTGCATCCGTGGTTTTAATGGCTGACACTAAAAAATGCTCAAACTCGATAGGTTTACCCTCGAATTTCGCCACCGCGCCTTCAGACACCTGCTTTAACAATGACAGCATATTTGGTTTTTGCGCTTCCGGGATAAGGTCAGTTTTGGTGGCCACAAAAGCAACACGACCAATTTTATTTTGCCTGAGCACGTGACGGGCGAACCAGTTCGGATTGCCGTACACGAAGGTCTCTGCCAGGTGGCTCAATGTTTCTTTTAGCTGATACAGGTGCTGCCTGGAATGATTCAGCCCTTCAAATAAATCCACCAGAATAATCTGCTTGTCGGTTTCCCTGAACGTACTCTCTTTGAGCGGTTTCAACCACTGCTTCTGAAACGCTTCATAATGTCTGGCAAACGTTTTGTACCAGGGATGAGAAACATCGCTGGACACTTTAGATGGCAGTGGCGCAAACCCCTGTGCGCGCCAGTCAAAGCCGGAACCGTCAATGAGAAAGCTTCCCGGCTGCAGCATAGAGATCCCGTTCTTTTTCGCATGCTGCAAGTACCTGCGGTACTGCGACACCACCTCCAACACGGCTTCCCGGGTTGGCGGCTGCTCAAAATCAAATTTTTCAATAAAGTCATGCCACTCGCTGGCATAAAACTTTTGTGGCTCGCTGGCCTGCTGCGCCCATGCAGAATCACTCCACTGGACAAACGATTTACTTAACAGCGGCAAATCGGTTATCCACTCGCCAGGATAATCGATAAACTCAAACACCACGTCGGTATATGGCATTAAATACTTTTTCAGCGTGCTGGTCTGGCGAAGCCTGACTATCAGCTTAAAACCATAGGCCTGTTCTGTTGGCGCAGGCCACTCTCCGCGCGCCAATGCCTGCATATGCTCATCTACTGGAAAGAAATCGTAGCCTGGTAAGGGCTCAAGACGCATGTGATCGACCAAATCAATCGGGAGTGCTTCCAGTAGGGGTAGGCAGTTGTACTTCTCTTCGCTGCGGTACTTCAGGATCGTCATCAGGCTGGTAAAAAGCATCGACTTACCACTGCGGCTTAATCCGGTAATGGTAAAGCGGTGGCGCTGTTGTAAAAACCAGGCGTCTACCTGCGACATTCCTTGCCCCGAAAGTGACTGAACCGGTTTGATGATCTGATTAAAAAACTCGCGCATAAGGCGATGGCACTCCTTGTAATGCGAATGCGTTCTTTCTGGCACATTATGTTAATTAGTGGTGCTGATGCCAGTAAAAGCAAGCCAATTGAATACTTTGTTACAAACTGCAAAGGACCTGTTAATCTTTTCTGTACGAATTTTGTTCTGGATAAACGCGTTTTGATCACGGCGCGCCGATTGTAGCCTGGTCATCCAGATAAATGAGGCGGAACAAAGAGCAAAACGCGTTTAGCCAACCCCTGCGGGCAGCGTTTGTGAGTGATTTATCCTGTGTTATCGCCCACTTATGTAGAGTGGCTACACGGCGTAAACACTGCCTAGCCTAAATCACTAACAATGCGCTGCAAAAGTGTACAGCAAAGATTAACAGGCCCTGATTCAACACTATAGTGAGAGTAGATGGCGCTGTCATGAGGGGAAATGTGTGCTGACACCGCATTCATTTCATCTCATACCACTTTAAAAATACCGGTTTATCCCTCAATATATAAATACTTCCTAATATAAGGACAATATCATGAGCAAATCGTACCCTGACATTACGCAACGCATCTCCGCAAACATGAAAAGTCTGCGCAACGACATTTCTGACACCATGCAGGGCTTCTCGGCAATGGCCCGGGCTGCCACCGAAGACGGTGTTCTGGATAAGAAAACCAAAGAGCTGATAGCACTGGCAATTGGCGTATCCACACGTTGTGATGGCTGTATCGGGTTTCACGCCAAAGCGCTGGTAGAACTTGGCGCGACCAAAGAAGAAATTGAAGAAACTCTCGGTATGGCAATTTATATGGGTGGTGGCCCGTCACTGATGTACGCAGCTGACGCGATGCTGGCTTACGAGCAGTTTTCTGAAAAGAAATAGCCCAACCACAGTTGAAAAAGCCGGTCACTTCACCGGCTTTTTCACTAACGTGACTTAACTTTGTCCGCTGCAGCCACAACTTCGCGGTTCTGCGGTTCTGCGGTTCTGCGGTTCTGCGGTTCTGCACAACACACTCGCAGACGATTTGCGATGTTGACCAGCCATAATTCGGCAACGTGTCAGCACATCATCAATTTTATTCCTACTCAGCGCCCCATGGGGCCGGTGGCGTGTCGACGGGGGTAGTCAGGTCGAAGTCGACGCGAAATTCGCGTCCTTCCCGCACCAACTGATAACTGAACATTTTGGGATACACAAACATTCGCCATATATTCGGTATCGACTGGGGAAGTCCCTGCTCGGCAAACATCCACTGGGTATAGGTGTCAGCCGGGAACGACTGCACCTGCGCAAAACCAGGCTCTGAAGCTATGCCACCGTACATGGTGAGCGCATCTTCACTGCCGTCTTTGTGACGATGATCATGCTTTAGCGTCAGGCCGCTGCCCGTGCGGGTGATGATCCAGGTACGCGAATGATCATCGCCAACATGAAACGGAATGTGTAATTGGGTATCGGTGCACTCCCGCACGTGCATGATTAACGCTTTACCACTGAAGCTGTCTGAGCCAGCGGTATCGGTAACCAGTTTGCCAGCAAATGCCTGTCCACAAAGAGAAGCCAGGGAATCAAAAAATGCCTGTTGGTGTGGATGCGAATTTAAAGACGGCAGTGCCGCCAGACTTTGCATAGAAAAAAACGCAGCGCCAAGCAGAATTCGAGAAACTTTCATTGTCATTATTACTTTGTGATTGATTTTGCCATCACTATACATCAATCAATTGCATTATTTCCTGCGTTGGCATCGTTCAGCCTGGTGCACCGGTCTGAAAAGTGCGTTTCTCCTCTCATACGTAATGCTGTTTTTCATTCAGCCCTAGCTTTCGGGAAATGCGATTGCGGGTAGAGTGCCAGTGGTTTTTTGGCAATCTCGGCGCATGCTCTAACACTTCGTCAAAATCAATCCTGGCACCGGCCTGTTCCCTGACATGTGCGAACAGAACAGAGGCTGGTTTCAGTGCCCTGACGGTTTGTAACGAACGCTTATACTGATTGGGATGGCAGACCGGATACGGCGGCACCAGTTCACCTTTTACCTTGACCATAAGGTCAGCGACGTAAATGCGCTGAGACGGTATATGCATGACTGACAAGTCATGATCGGTATGGCCCGGCGTGAAGTAAACCTTCCAGTTATCAAACTCAGGCAAGAGCTGGCCATCGGTTAGCAAGATATCTGGCCGCAGTAACGGGTTGTACCAGATATATTTTTTAGGCTTCCCCAAACGACTGGCGACCCACCACGTGAGCGCGACATCAATGACGTGAGCGCTGCGACCAGCAAGACCCGCATACCAGTTTCGGGCTTTTGGATGGGCCGCAATGCGCGCGCCACTGCATTCGCGCAACTTATGCGCACCACCGGCATGGTCGGGATGCATGTGAGTGACAACAATTATTGCGAGGTGAGAAAGCGGGCGACCGAGCTCATCACGGATAAAGCGGCAGACGTTATCCACATCTGCCCGTGAACAGCCATCTAACAGCAGGAGTTTGTCCCCCTCCTCTACCAGATGTATTTGCTGGATATAGCCCTGTAGCGTATGAAGCTTCATGTAATGCGATTCTTGTTAATCTGACACTGAACGCTAGCAGAGTTTTTGTGGTTAGACCAGTTTACGTCATCTACCTGACGGTAAATGGGCAATCAGGTCATGCATGTGTTTGAGTGAGGGCAGCTTAAGGTCGTCCTGATAAAAAAGCCGGTTTAGTCGACCCAGCAAATTAACACTGCGCGTAGGATCATGCGCCTTAACTCTGTGTTCACTGGCAGTTTGTAAGAACTCCCAGGTTTGTAAATTCAGGTGCGCAATGTGCGCAGGGGTAATCCCCTGATTTTTTACCGTATGCAGAATACGCTCCGTTTTACTTTGCTCTATAGGAATGATCACGCTGGAATATACGTCGCTGAGCGGTCGGCCTATTGCGTCCAGCGTATGATTAATTGCAGCCCAGATTTCATCATGACTGTATCTGGCATGAGATGGCGCATAGTAGCCCATCACTTCCCACTCCAGCTCGGCATTACTGACAGCAATTGAGCTGTCTACTTCCGGGCAGTAGGACAAGTCTGGTCTGGCGCCAATGTTATAAGCATCCACAGACAGGCCAACACAGATAACCAGATCGCCCATCTCCGTCTGATTCTGGTACAGCGATTCAAATGCTGCCCGCTTTACGCCCATCCAGCCATGAATGCGTGACGGTTGCTGAACAAAATGACGGACATCATCAGGCAGATCCTCGCCATACTTTTCAATCAGCAGCGGCAACGGGTCCTGGTCAGGGTCGTCTTTTGGTAACCAGACTTCATATTCCAGACGATTGTCCGCTTTGCCACGACTCTTGATACCGAAAGAGAGGTTTATCGGTCGACAAATATTTCTGTCTTCGTCCACCCGATGAAAATACTCTGAACGCATACGCTTAATAAATGGCGCATCCAATCCCGCCAGCGCTGCGGTTGGGTAGCGATAACCGATGTCGCTGTTGGCAATATGCGTCAGTGTGGAAACAGATTCCTGAAGAATCACTTTCACGCCTTCCAGCAACTTTAATTCGGGCACAATAATGCTTCGCTCGGGCTCAATCGTCAGGCGCTCACCATCTGGCCCGATAAACTTTGGTATTTTGTGATACTCGTATCCCTTAAGCCCCAGCGTAGTTGCGGCCTCATTACGGTAGCGCGCCATTTCGGAGAACAGCGTGGCATGATCCCGAATGTGCTTAAATAAGGGTCGCTCTGCATTCATAGTTACCACCTTGGTCTGGATACGTCGGCATCAGCAAACAACTGCTCTGCCCGGTAATTTTAGTTTGCCATAACAATGCCAGTTTGCTGAACACTATCTTACCGGTGGTATTTATGAAATCGTGTAATCTTGCCGTCGCTGAAAGCTACTGCCCGGCTGTCGAGGAACGTGGTTGTGCAGGCAGCTTCACTCGGGTGCTTTTTCAGACAATGATGTTTACTGGGACGCAATGACTTCCTCCATAGCAGAAGCGGGTGCCAGCTCCGGAGCGATTTACTGGCGAAGTGCGTCATCAGGATGCAGCCTGGACCGCCATGTCCATCAGTTAGCGCCGCTACTTCCACAAAGTTATTGATGATAGGCGCTCGCCTGGGAATAAAATGTGTCCTTACTTATATGACTGCCGCGATGGCCTTTTTCAATCCGTAGCAGAAGATTGCCGGTGCGCGCAGTACACCACAAAACCTGTTAATGCTGCGCTGATTGCCAGTAAAAGCAAAAACAGTAACCGATCGTCGATTAATGACACCAGATTTTGCTGTACGCCCCACAGCGCTAGCGCAACGCCACTCAGGCAGCTTAGCAATGCCGTTCGCACAGTATTAATTACCGACTTCACTTTTCACTTGCCCGGAGAAAATGGCCGCTGTCCGTCAGGCTGGCTCGTCAGCTCACCGGTGCGCACACGTTCCTGATGCTCCTGATAAGTCGCTACTGCCGCCAGCAACTTTGATGCGCGAGTATGAATCGCCTGGTAGCAATCCCAACGCTGAGAGAGTTGATACGCGCTGCCCAGCATAAACGTGAGCGCTTTTACGGTATTAATCAGCGCCGTGTCGTTGCCTTCCTCAAGCTCTAATAAGATAGCGGCAATATCGAACGCACAACCCAGATAAGGAATCGCATCACAGTACTGACCGCCGTGATACAGCAAGCTTCCCTGCATATCGTTTCGGGTCAGAAAATGCACCGCCTGTTGCGGGTTGGTATATACCCAGTCGGCATGCTTCGGGCAAAGATAGGTTAGCTGCATAGTGTCATCCTCCTGTTTTCAGACTAGAGGACAAAACACATCAATGCAAATGATAATTGTTATTATTTACGATATGGCTGTGTTTTTTTGTCTGCCGATCTGTAATCGAGCGTCACGGAAATCGCACTCACACTGATGGCGAACCGGATTTGTCAGCTACGTAAAGGGATGCGAACGCTTTGTGCAACTATCTCATACACCTCGCCCGGTACCAGAGCCGGGTTGCCGTCGTTAAGATCTGCGCGAAAATGCGCTGCCTGCTCTGCTGACATTGTCTTTTTTATCAGCGTGCCGGCCAGCGTCACTTCTTTCCCACCGCTATCTGTGGGTATGAAAAATCCATAATCTTTAAATGACACTCGTATTGTCACATCGTCCTGCTGTGCAATGAAAAAGCAGCCCTTTTTCTGACACACTTTTGCTATACGCGTTGTCACCTGAAAGGGAGCCTCAAGGTAGTCCTGCGGCTGAGCTTTGAGCGCTGCAAGCGATACCTGCGGTAACCGCATATCCAGCGCGCTGCCAAAGGTCTCGGTATGCTCTGTCTTTGCCACTGGCTCTGATAGCCTGATGGTGTTGTCAGCGTTGACTGCAGGCGAGCTTAGCCCTATTAACAGCGCTACGGCATAATACTTCACAGTGATTTCTCCGGTTACAACGCCGCCATTGGGCGACTGGCAATTACCGTTCACTATGTGATCTTTTACTACGTCTGGCAAGTGACTGCGACGCCATAACAAGCGTACTTTGCCGTGCGCAAATTTTTGTCTGTCATGACTCCACGCTGGCATTCAGGAAAAAAGTAGCATTGCCAGCGTATCAAACCTCTTACCAGCCGTCTGGGTTGCAATAAAAAACGCCCGCAAATAGCGGGCGTTTATGTGTTTTCAGGAATTCTCCCGGAACATGCTACATCTACAATCTATGCAGCGCGTTCCGATACCGGCTATTCCCGGCTTTTATCACTTCTGATTATCCGGGCGTCCGGTAATTGTTATTTAACAATAACCGTCCCTTTCATCATCGAGATGTGTCCCGGGAATGAGCAGAAGAATGCATAAGATTCATCTGCCGACAGCCCGGATACATCAAAGGTCACAGAATCCTGCTCACCACCGCCGATGATTTTCGTATACGCGATAACACGCTCATCACCGGGTTTAATATAATTGTTATCTAGCCCTGCTGACATGCCGTCAGTCGCTACTGCCTGCATATCGGCTTTAGTCGACATTACCCAGTTATGTCCCATGGATGCTGCCGGTAGCTTACCGCTGTGAGTGAGTGTAACGGTAAACTCATCGCAAGATGCAGGAATAGTCATCTCGGACTTATCAAACTGCATCATGTCGTTGCTGTCGATGGTTGCTTCACACTCGTTTGCCAGCGTAGTACCCGATGCGCCAAGAAGAACAGCGCCTAAAAGAATGCTTTTTAACTTCATTACATACACCTTTTCAAACTGGTTTCAAAATGAATTTCAGCGTTCAGGTAGCGCGTGGTCAATACGCAAATTACCGATAACGCAGCGCGCCAGCGCGACAACATAATTGTCCGGATGTCGCCTGGGTCGACTTGTGAGTAGAGAGTTTGAGGATAGTCAGATCACATTTTCCCTTAGATATACGCATTCTTAATGTTTGTTAGAAAATAGTGAGCTATGCGATGCAGGTGTACCTTTCCACCCTTTTTAAAGCTGTGCGCGTGCATATAAGGTGATGTTTTCGGTGCGATAACTTGCTGCCGTTTGTAGGTTTATAGGGCAGGCTTTATAAAAAAGGGGCCAGCAGGCCCCAAGGTGACAAAGTCCAGGTTCATCACATGATTAACAGGCGCCTTTTCGCTGCATCTTGTGCGGCGAAAAGGCTGTTCTACTCAGGAAATTACCCCTGCATCTCTTCCAGCTCTTTGCCGTTAGTCTCGTTAACCAGCTTAATAACAAAGAATACCGATAGCAGTGCACATATAGCGTACAGTCCATATGCTCCGGCCAATCCGACGCCGGCAAGCAACATGGGGAACGTCCAGGTAATCGCAAAGTTGGTACCCCATTGCACTAACCCACTGACTGCCAGCCCCGAGCCTCGGATCTGGTTGGGGAACATCTCACCCAACATCACCCACATAACCGGTCCCCAGGACATATTGAAGAAAAACACGTAAGCATTGGCAGCGACCAGTGCAATGGTGCCGTAATCACCAAGGATTAGCCTGCCGGTTGGGTCCTGGTCGGCATTTAAAAACGCATATACCATGATACCCAAAGTCACTGTCATACCAATCGAGCCCCATTTGAGCAGTGGCTTACGACCGATTTTATCAATGACCATCAGCGTGATGACACAGGCGGCGATGCTGATAGCGCCGCTTATCACGTTAATCAGCAATGCATCCGATTCAGAAAAACCCACTGCCTGCCACAGCACAGCGCCGTAATAAAACACGACGTTGATACCCACGAGCTGCTGGAACGCCGCCAGACCAATGCCCACCCACACAATCGGGCGTACTTTTCCGGTGCCTTTTTGCATAAGGTCAGAAAGTCGGGGTTTGTGGTCGTCTGCCAGAGAATCACGAATTTCGGCAATTTTCTGGTCTGCAGCGGCTTTTCCGTAAAGTCGGGTAAGCACCGCCTGTGCTTTATCCGTACGCTTTTTCACCATCAGAAAGCGCGGACTTTCCGGGATAAAAAACAACATCAGGAAAAACAACAACGCAGGAATCAGCTCCATCCAGAACATCCAGCGCCAGGCCTCATAGCCCATCCAGAACTCAGACGTTGAGCCAGCAGCTGCATCCGCAAGCAGATAGTTGCTGACAAATGCTGCAAATAAGCCACTGATGATGGCAATTTGCTGAATAGACGTCAGCATGCCGCGAAAGCGCGCTGGCGATACCTCAGCGATGTAAGCGGGCGCCATTACTGACGCAGCACCCACTGCCAGCCCCCCAAGAATACGGTAGATGACAAATTCACCGGAGGTGCCAGCTACGCCAGAGCCCCAGGCGCTGACAATGAAGAGGACAGCGGCAGTCATCAGTAGCGCACGACGTCCGTATCGATCGGCCAGACGTCCTGCAAAGAAGGCGCCCACAGCACAGCCCAGTAACATGCTGGACACGTTAAACCCTGTCCCTACACTTTCAGAGTTAAACGCCTGCTGCAGCCCATCAACCGTTCCGTTAATCACACCGCTGTCAAAACCAAACAGGAAGCCGCCAATGGTGGCGACCACGCTGATAAATAAAATAAACGCCGTGTTATTCGCGGCGTTGTCAGCAGGCCTTGCGGCCTGCCCACTCATCGTTTGTTCCATACTTACTCGGCCTTTTTATACGGGTCGATGGTAACAATACTGCCATCCTCACGATGTGTCAGTTCTGTCATCTTCACGCTTCGCAGCCAGGTTTTGCCACCGGACAGCGAGCTGTCATGATAGAACAGATACCACTGGCCTTTGTATTTCGCGATGGAATGGTGATTTGTCCATCCCTGCACCGGCTCCAGAATCACGCCCTGGTAGGTAAATGGCCCATATGGATTATCACCGGTTGCGTAAACAATTTTATGGGTATCGCCAGTGGAATAGGAGAAGTAATACTTGCCGTCGTACTTGTGTACCCACGCGGCTTCGAAGAAGCGACGGTCATTGTCACCTGTCAGAATCGGGTCGCCATTCTCATCAAGAATATCGATTTCCTTAACCGGCTCGGCAAAAGACAACATATCGTCGCTTAGCTTTGCGATACGTGGTTTTACCGCTGGCGCATCATCAGCAGGATATTCGTCTTCAGGGTTATACTCTTCGCCTTCGTAACGCTGCAGCTGACCGCCCCAGATACCGCCAAAGTACATGTAGTACTCACCATCGTCATCTTTGAACACTGCCGGGTCGATACTAAAGCTGCCCGCCATCGGCTCTGGTTGCGGCTCGAATGGACCCGCCGGATTATCACTTGTGGCTACACCGATACGGAATATGTCCTGCTTGTCTTTCAGCGGGAAGTACAGATAATACGTGCCGTCTTTTTCTGCCGCATCCGGTGCCCACAGCTGACGACCTGCCCACGGAATATCATCAACAGACAGGGCCATCCCATGGTCGGTCACTTCGCCACCTACCTCATCCATAGACAGGATGTGGTAATCGCGCATATCAAAGTGGTCGCCGTTGTCATTCTGAGGAATACCAGATTCAACATCATGAGACGGGTAAATGTACAGCCTGTCGTTGAACACATGCGCAGACGGATCTGCGGTGTAGATATGTGTTACCAGCGGTTCGGAATATCCTGCCGCCATGTCTGAAGAGGTGTCAGCGGCTACCGGTTTCTCAGCAGAGGCCGGGGCCTGGGCTTCAGGTTGCTTTGCGGTATTCATATTGTCTGCCTCATTCGCCGGCTGACATGCACAAAGAATGACAGCAGACACGGCCAGTGAAAGCGTCTTTATACTAAAATGCTTAATTGCCACAACGAGCTCCTTTTTGTATTTATTCGCGAGTTGTACAGCATTTTGCAGCGTCGCAATGGTTTCAGCAATGTTAAAACGGTGCAAAACAAGATAACGCCATGGCGGAATGGAATTACATAAAATTTACAAAGAAAGGAAAGAGCAAGACACACATGATAAATGACGAAAATCGCGGAAACGGTTGCTATCGCCTCCGATTTAACTGACATAATTTTTTGGCTTTCAGCCTGAGACACCCGCCATTCACTGCGCTCCCTGGCTGGCAAATGCCTGCGTCAGGGACCGCAGAATGACGTCAGATTTATTCGTTCCTTTTTTGCACAAACGGAGATTCCGGCGGCCCAAGGTAGCTCTCCTGAAGCCCACCGGTATCAATCGTGATTTTTTGTAACACCACACCGGTATCTTCCAGGTATAGCTTCAGGATGTGCGTGCCGGGATCGGTGATGGTTACCGAGGTTTTCAGTTGACGTACATTGTCTAATACTTCCTTCTCCCAGTATTTGTAATCACCAACACCGTCAATTCGCTGCGGCTCACCGCCATCCATCACCATCCAGAACGCCAGTTTATGATTTGGAAAGAACTGCTGTGACGGTGAGATATCTATAATGACGTCAAAGGTACCGGTAGACGTAAAATAAAGCGGGTATGTCAGCACCGGTCTCTCTGCCAGACGTTCAGGAACCTCACCGTCTGCGCTTATGAAGCTGCGTACAGCGGTCCCTGTGCGTCCGTGCAGTGACAGGGTCTCCCATTTCACATGAGGCTGGTTACCATCAATTTCTGCACTTGACGCATTTACTGCTATCACACCATCAGTTTCAACATACCCTTGCGGATTACTGTTGGTTTTGACCGCTTTCACATGAACTCTTGCCCCTCCCCACCCGGTTCCGGTGATATACACGCTCGACTCGTGCACACCAGATGGCAGGGAATCCCAGTCAATACTGACATCAAGATCATGTTGTTGCGCAACGGTACCAGCAGTGTCGGATAGTCGAACCCAGTCGTCTCTGGCTTCTGCTGTAAAATCAAACGGCTTTGCCTGCCGGTTATACACTGTTATGGTACGCTGCGACGCGCCGTAGGGAGTAAAGGTTTCGAGAGCCAGTGACTGCTTTTGCCATTCACTGGCAGGCCAGTATATTGGCTGATTCTGGGTGCTCACTCCCATATCGGCAACCGCAGGCGTTGCCAGTGCCTTGTGACGGGTAACCGGCGGCAGATTCGCAGGCGGATTACGCCAGTGAACAAACCCGATGTGAGGCTGGGACATCATGTGATTCCAGCGTCCGTCTTTGAGCGAATGATACTGCTCAGCGAGTTGCTTATCCCGGTTGAACCAATATTTTACCTGGGCAGCAGTGTCGTTTGTTGTTGCCCTGTCCTGGTCAGCATCGCGCGCGTTCAGTGCCTGTGCATAGTTCAGCTCGTACATGGTCTGCGTTGCCCAGAGCGGATACCCCACCAGTTGGAAGAAGGCGCTCTGGAATTTTTCCGGCAATGTCTGCTGAAGTGCAACAGCTTGCTGCGCCGCTTCCTCGAGCCACGTGGAGATGCGCGCAGCCTCGTTGTAGTGGTAAAGGCTGTATGTATCTGGGGTCACTGCCTCGGGTTTACGCCGGCCATTGTGAAGGGTGTAGGTGTTAAGAAGCGCCGCTACGCTATCTGCGTGTGCCTCGCCGAACTGTTGCGCTGCCCACTCGCGGGTAAACTGTGTCGCAGTCTGACCATCAAACGCTTCCGGGTCCCAAGCCATGGTCAGGAAAAAGTCGATCGGTAGCTCCATGGGTTTAAGATCGCCCACGTTGGTGATCCAGATTTCTCTGGCACCATACTCCCAGGCCATGCTCATCTGCTCATACACTTTGCCCAGCGGCACGGTATTTATCCAGCGATAAGAACGCGGATCGCCCACATAATCGAAATGATAGTATACCCCCGCACCACCCTTGCGGCCGCGTTCTTCAGCGATTGGCAAGCGGCGGATATTGCCAAAGTTGTCGTCCGTCCACAGCAGAGTGACATCTTCCGGAACGCGCATGCCGCGCTCGTAAAACCCTTGTACTTCTTTATACAAGGCCCACACCTGCGGCACCTCGGATAGGGGTTTGTCGAAGGTTTCATCGAGAATTTTGCGCTGATCAGCCACGATAGTTTCGAGCAATTCAACATTCTGCCCTTCACTCATCGGCGTGTCTTCCTGACCGCGCATGCCCAGCGTGAAGATACTCTCCAGCGCTTTGTGGCGCTCTGCCCCTTCCTGCCAGAACTTGTAGAGATTTTCCGGATTGGTCGAATACTCCCAGGCCCCCTCGCCATAACGATTCCACTCTTTGTCAGCCCGCATCATGGGTTCATGGTGAGAGTTGCTCATTACAATTCCCATCTCATGCGCCAGTAACGGATTTTGCGGATCATCATCAGCAAAGGCGTTATTCCACATTGCCGGCCACAGGAAGTTTGCTTTAAGGCGAAGTAGCAGCTCGAATACGTTCTCGTAAAACGACGCATTGTAACCACCGTATTTTTCATGCACCCAATTGGTAAGCGCTGGCGCCTCGTCATTCAAAAATATACCGCGGTATTTTACTTTTGGAGATTCAAGAACACGGGTTCCTGAAGCTAAATAAACCGACTTTTTCTGCATTACCGGAACGTCAGCCCACCAATACCAGGGAGAAACGCCTATGGTTTCGCTTAAATCATAAAGCCCATACATAGCGCCACGACGATTTGCGCCAACAATGACCCAGGCCTCATCAACGTCCTCAAAAGGCGTGTCGATATGCTGAATGAGATAACCATCCCAGCGACCCTCAACCTCGCCAAGGTCCAGCTTGCCTGATGAGACCAGCTGTTCAAGCAACGCACTTTTGCCTATCTCCGCAACCAGTATCACGGCGCTGGCGCGTGGCAGCGCGGCATGTATTTCAGGACGCTGTTGCGTCACCTGAAAAATATCTTCGCGCACACTGTTTACTGCCCGGATCACACCAGGACTCGCCGTATCTTCAACAACGATAGGAGCAACACCCTTTTCATCAGCCAGAGGAAATCCAGCACCTGGCGACTCAGCCAAGTAGTCGGCGGCAGACACGCCAGCCGCAACAATCAGAAGAAAAAATGCTAACAACCTCTTCATACTATTCTCCAGACGCTCTTGCGTGCAGGCCAATCAGGGCCCCCACAAATCCACCCGCGGTTTGCGTGCTTACCAGTGTCGCTGGCAGCGGCTTACCAACAATAATTTGCTGGTTAGTCTTGGTATCGGTGACTGAAAACTGCAGTGCTTTTTGCTGGTTTTCCACGGTCAGTACCAACGGGCCTTCCCCCTCAAGTGTGGTCTCCGCCACCCGCGTCACCTTGCCGTCTTCCACTTTTTCAACGAACGCGAGGCGTTGTGAGCCGGCTTTTTTCACCCCAAGAAAGTAGTGGTAACGCCGGTTCTGGAATACCACCAGCCCGGCAGTCGTTCCCGGTTGAGTTTCTTCTAGCTTGGCACTGGCAGTGAACTGCATGTGCTGCTGGCGCTTACCCAGAAAGGCAGACTGCTCACTAACCACCAAAGAATCAGTGACCGGTGACAACCTCAACGCACCGTTTTCTGCCGCAACCCAGCTTCGTTCAAAGGTGTTTAACCCCAGCCACTGGGGGTCAAGCGCTCCCTTGTCAAACTCATCACGGAAATGACGGCTGCGTTCGGCAAATGTGGTCTTATCCGGTGAGGCATTTTCTGGCATGGGCAAGGTTTTGGGCACAGGCTCACCAGCGGGCAGAAGATGCGGCCAGCCTTCGCTCCAGGTTAACGGCAAAATGAAGGTTTCACGACCGGTATTGTAATGATTGCCCTCATAGGGACGTGTTGCCAGAAATACTGACCACCAGTCGCCCTGAGGTGTTTGTACGAAGTCCGCATGTCCGGTGGACGTAATATCTGATTGCGGACGATCCCGCTGGGTCAGAATGGGATTATTCTCGTAAGGAACAAAGGGCTCACTGAGGCTTCGGGTACGAAAAACCACTTGCGAGTGGTTAACACTGGTACCGCCTTCCGCACAGGTTAGGTAGTACCAGCCGTTCACATGATAAATATGCGGGCCTTCAATCCATACCGGCTGTTTTGAGATATCTACACCACCGTTTATCAGCAGCTTGCGGGTATCCGGTTTCACTTTGAGCGTGTCCAGGTCAATTTCCCACATCCACACGGCACGATGACCGTCATAAAGTGGCTCACCCGGAGGCGCATCATTGTGAGCAATATAGGCGCGCCCGTCATCATCAATAAAGAGGTCGGGGTCGATACCGCCAACCTCTGGAAGCCAGACAGGATCAGACCAGGGGCCAGCCGGGTCTTTTGCGGTAATGATAAAGTTACCGCCCGCATCGACAGCGGTGGTAATGATGTAAAACAGGCCATCGTGATAACGGATAGTGGGTGCGAAAATCCCGCGCGACGTATTCAGATTGTCAAAGGTCACCTGCGAGGGTCGGTTGAGTGCATGCCCTGCCAGCTCCCAGTGCACCAGATCCTGGCTTTCAAATATGGGCAGACCTGGCGTGTAAGCAAACGAGGAATTTACCAGGTAATAGGTGTCATCTTTGCGGGTAATACTGGGATCAGGATAAAACCCCGGAAGAATGGGGTTGCTGAAATGACCTTCTGCAACCTGCGGTGCTTTCCCTGACGCCTGATAATCAAACCACGCAAACGTTGCCGTAGCCTGTGCGGTAAAGGCGGGTATCAGTGTACCCAGTAATATTGTTGCCAGTGAAGATGCACGTCGAGTCATCATTTCCATTCCAGATGCTGATAAGTAACCAAAATGTAACGGTTTCGTAGCAACCAGTTCAAATTATCCGGATTATGATTTCCCGCTCTGTTTTTGCTTTTTTACATTTGTCCGCGCTGGCTGATACTCAGAGTAACTGCGCTGTCGATTGCTCTGATCTGAGCAATGCTACAGATGCCAGCAGTAGCTGGAGGTGACTGGCGAGGGTGACTACGCGAAAGTCACTCAGCGGCCAGAAACTAAGTCGCATCTGCCATGAGTAAAGATACAGCAAGCGTCAACGTGTCATACCAAACTGTTCACTCAACGTGCACGTTGTGGGTCGCTGAGTACAACAGAGGGCAGTGCCTTCACACTGCCCTATCACCTGCCCTTACCGGGTAAGCACTACAGAATGGTCTTTACCATTTCCAGTTCGACTTCCGATGAAGCTGGCTTCATCGACTCACGGTACTCAATCGGTGTTTTCTGGTAATGCTTTTTAAATACTGCATACATATATTGAAGTGACGGGTAGCCGCAAATTTTGGCAATCTGCGCCGTCGACTCATCGGTCTCACGCAGCATTTTGCAGGCTTTCAGTAGCTTTTCATTGTGGATTTCAGTGTGAATACTGTGGCCACGCTCATCTTTAAAGCGATTCTCCAGATTCGAGCGGGACACGCCGACATAATCCAGAACCTGATCAACCTTAATGCCCCGGCACGCATTCTGACGAATAAAGTGCATCGCCTGCATAACATGCGGGTCGGCGATAGCTTTAAAATCAGTAGACTGACGCTCGGCCACACGCTCAGGAGGCACAAGAATCGGACGTTTCGGCCCTTTGTAGCCCTGTAAAATTTTGTGCAGGAACTTGGCCGACTGAAAGCCCATCTCAAAGCATCCCTGTTTAACAGAGCTCAGGCTTACGCGACTTAAGAAGCGTGCAATTTCGTCATCATCAATGCCAACTACGGCCATTCTGTCAGGAATAAGCATACCGATGTGGTCGCATACCTGCAGTAAGTGGCGCGCGCGTGCATCGGTAACCGCTACGATACCAATTGGGGTAGGCAGGCTTTTCAGCCAGTCAGCCAAACGCTTGATAGTGTATTGCCAGGTTTCCGGGCGAACAGGATGGCCACGGTATACATAACACTCATAACCTTCCTTGGCAGTAAGCTCAAGCATGGCATTTTCACGCTCTTGCGCCCAGCGATGGTGCTCATCCACCGGTGCGCCGTAAAAAGCAAACCGTTGAATGCCTTTTTGCCTTAAGTGCTGAAACGCCGCGTTCACCAGCTCAAAGTTATCCGTCGCCACATACGGTACGTCCGGATAGTCCTCAGGGTTGCGGTACGACCCGCCTACGCCCACTACCGGCACTTTCGCTTTTTGCAGGGCAACCTGGATTTCAGGATTGTCGTAATCAGCAATGATGCCGTCACCGCTCCATTCGTCGAGGTGATCCAGTCGGGCCATAAAATCTTCTTCCAGATACAGGTCCCAGTCGGCCTTTGATGACTGCAGGTAACTACCAATACCTTCGATTATCTGTCTGTCATACACCTTATTGGCGTTGAACAGCATGGTGATACTGTGTTTATTTGCAAACATGTGTGCCCCGCAAAAAACTAAATTAAATAAAAATTGTTATGATATTTTTCAGGCAGATTGATAGTAGCTCAGTTAATCTGAATTAACAAAAAAATTACAAAAAATCGTAATTGTCCTTTTGTTATTTGGTAATCAGCATTAGGCACAACCAAAACCGTTTTAGCGAAATGACATGTTCATAGGTATCGATTTAGGCACTTCCGGTGTCAAAGTCATTCTGACAAACACCGATGGCGAGCTTATTGCCAGTGCCAGTACACGCCTGGAGCTCTCTCTTCCCAAACCTCTGTGGTCTGAACAGAATCCACAGGACTGGTGGCAGGCGACGTGTGATTGTCTTGACTCTCTGAGCAAGGAACACAACCTTGCACCCGTTAGCGCCATAGGCTTTGCCGGCCAAATGCATGGCGCGACACTGCTCGATAAAGGCGGCAGTGCTCTACGTCCGGCTATTCTGTGGAACGATGGCCGCTGTGAGGCAGAATGCAGGGAACTCACAGAGGCGGTGCCATCTGTAACAGATATCACCGGCAACCTGGTAATGCCAGGGTTTACCGCACCCAAGCTGCTGTGGGTAAAACATCACGAACCGGAAATTTTTAAGCGAATAAATAAGGTACTGCTTCCAAAAGACTACCTTCGCTATAAACTCAGCGGCGATTTTGCCAGCGATATGTCTGACGCCGCCGGTACCATCTGGCTGGATGTGGGCAAGCGCGACTGGGACGATTCACTGCTTAACGCCTGTGGCCTGTCACGTCAGCAAATGCCGACATTGTTCGAAGGCAACCAGGTAACAGGCACACTGCTGCCCTCTTTGTGTCAGCGCTGGGGAATGCGGGATGTGAAACTGGTTGCCGGTGCAGGTGATAACGCAGCAGGCGCTATTGGCTGCGGTATTATCAATCCCGGCCAGGCGATGTTGTCGTTGGGCACATCGGGCGTGTATTTTGCCGTTACCCGTGAGTTTCGCAGCAACGCCGCCTCAGCGGTGCACAGTTTCTGTCATGCCTTGCCTGATCGCTGGCACCTGATGTCGGTCATGTTGAGCGCCGCAAGCTGTTTGCAGTGGTATGCCGCGAATGCAGGCTATCAGGATGTAGGCGAACTCACTGCCGATATTGAAAACAACTCCGGCATTGATGATGACGCTACACCGTACTTTTTACCGTATCTTACCGGTGAACGGACACCCCACAACAACCCGTCAGCAAAAGGGATGTTTTTCGGGATCAGTGCTGCCACCACCCGTGCTCACATGGGCCGCGCAGTAATGGAAGGTGTATCCATGGCGCTCGCCGATGGCATTGATGCGGTGCATGGCTGCGGCGTGCAGGCCGATGGCATCAGCCTGATTGGGGGTGGTGTCAGAAGCAGTTACTGGTGTCAGATGCTGGCGAATGTCAGCGGACTTGCGATGAATCTTCGTCAAAGCGGCGATGTCGGCCCGGCATTGGGCGCTGCGAGGCTGGCACATCTGGCAATGAACCCCGAAATCAAGCCTTCGTATATCTGTCCGTTCCCCAAACTGGTAAAAAGCTTCGAGCCGGATAATTCACACTTTGATGTGTACCTGAAGCGCCGTCAGAAGTTCCGGGAATTGTATTTCGCCGTCGAGCCACATTTCTGAGCCGACTAAAAAACACAAAAGTTTATCCAATTTACATAATTGTTGTGGCGTGCAGTGTCTTTACCATTGAGGAATACGTTTTCACGCACGCCTCAGACTCATTAAGGAGTGACTCATGGCAAATTATTTTAATGACATAGCGCCAATTCAATATGAAGGCCCGGACTCAACCAATCCGCTGGCCTTTAAACACTATAATGCACAAGAAAAAGTCCTCGGCAAAACCATGGAAGAGCACCTGCGTTTCGCCAGCTGCTACTGGCATAACTTCTGTTGGGATGGTGCCGATGTATTCGGTGGCTCTACGTTCAATCGCCCGTGGCTAAAGCCAGGTGACGCCATCGAGCGCGCAAAGCAGAAAGCCGATGTTGCGTTTGAATTCTTCGCCAAGCTGGGCGCGCCTTACTACTGCTTCCACGACGTAGACGTTGCACCGGAAGGCGATACCATCAAAGACTACGTAAATAACTTCTCTGAAATGACTGACGTGCTTGCGGCCAAGCAGGAAGAAACCGGCATGAAGCTGTTGTGGGGTACGGCGAACGTATTTAGCAACCCGCGCTACATGTCTGGCGCATCGACTAACCCGGATCCGGAAATCTTCGCCCGCGCCGCAACCCAGGTTTTCCACGCCATGAACGCCACCAAAAAACTGGGCGGCGCAAACTACGTGCTTTGGGGTGGTCGCGAGGGTTACGAGACGCTGCTTAACACAGACTTAAAGCGTGAACGCAACAACCTGGGCCGCTTTATGAACATGGTGGTTGAGCACAAGCACAAGATTGGCTTCGACGGCCTGCTGCTTATCGAGCCAAAACCACAGGAACCCACTAAGCACCAGTACGACTATGATACGGCAACAGTATATGGTTTCTTAAAAGAATTCGGACTGGAGAACGAGTTCGCCGTGAACATTGAAGCCAATCACGCGACCCTGTCAGGCCACTCTTTCCATCACGAAATTGCTACCGCATTTGCGCTGGGTATCTTTGGTTCTATCGATGCTAACCGTGGCGATGCACAACTGGGCTGGGATACCGACCAGTTCCCGAACAGCGTGGAAGAAATGACCCTGATTTGTTATGAAATCCTGAAAAATGGTGGCTACACCTCGGGCGGCTTTAACTTTGACACCAAACTGCGTCGTCAGAGTATCGATCCGGCTGACCTGTTCCACGGCCATATCGGCGGCATGGATACCTGTGCACTGGGTCTGAAAAAGGCCGCCGCCATGATTGAAAACGACTTCATTGGCAATGCCAAAGCGAAGCGTTATCAGGGCTGGGATAGTGATTTCGGCAGCAAAATCGCAAACGGCGGTTTCAGCCTCGAGTCGCTGGCATCCTATACACAGGAAAACAACCTTGATCCTAAACACGTTTCCGGACAACAGGAGTTGCTGGAAAACCAGGTCAATCAGGTTCTTTTTAAATAACCTCTCCTTAAAAAAACGTGCAGCAATCGCTGCACGTTTTTGTTTTCAGGGACACCACTATGCGCCTTGTCACTACGACTTTTCTTAGTTTATTTTCCTTTACCACACTGGCCGACACCCACTTCCACCCGCTGTTTAGCGATAATGCTGTGCTGCAACGCGGTACTGATGTCCCGGTTGTCGTATTCAGTGATAATACCCAGGAACTGACACTGCATCTTGATGGCAAAGCTATTGGAAAAGCCGCAGTGAATAACGGCCGCTGGGCGGTGCCGCTACCACCACAGAAGGCCGGCGGCCCGCACAAGATCACCGTTGAAGGGAATGACGTCACGCTTAGTATCGACAACGTCTTTTTTGGAGATGTGTATCTGACATCAGGCCAGTCAAATATGGAGCTGCCGCTGGCGCGCACCGAAGAGGCCTATCCGCAAGATGTCGCACTGGCAGATTATGCACAAATCCGTGAATACACCGTGCCCGATGCATTTGACTTTAATCAGCCTCAACCGGTGCCAGGCAAAAGTCAGTGGAAAACGGCACAGAATGAGAACATTCGTTCCTTATCTGCAGTAGCTTTTTACTTTGCACGTCACCTGCATCGTTATGAAGGGGTGCCAATTGGTATTGTGAATGCTTCACTTGGAGGCTCACCCATTGAGGCCTGGATGGCGCCACGCCTGCTTGCTGATTACCCGGAGGCACTGGAAGCCGCCGAGCCGTTTAAAGACGATGCGTTTATTGAACAAACCCAGCGCGAGGATCAAGCGGCGGCGAACGACTGGCACACCACACTCACAAGCCGAGATGCCGGTCTGAATGCGACGTCTCCCTGGTATACAGAAAATGTGAATACCAGCGACTGGCAATCTTTCACGGTTCCAGGCAGGCCGGACTTTGCCAACGGAGGTTTTACCGGCAGTTGGTGGGCAAAGAAAACCGTCACGCTAGCGCAGACACCTGAAACACCATGGGTGTTACGCCTCGGTAGAATACGCGATGCCGATGAAGTATGGGTAAACGGTACCCGGGTTGGTAATACCACCTATCACTATCCGCCACGCCGTTATACTGTTCCTCAGGGCATATTGCACAAGGGCGACAACGTCATCACCGTACGCGTTATTTCGAACAATGGTGATACCGAGTTCTTCCCGGATAAAGCTTTTTTTCTGGGTAGCGACACCCAGCGCATCTCCTTAGCCGGAGAATGGCAATACAAACAGGCTGCAACCATGCAGGACCCTGCTCCCACACAAACCTTTATTCGCTGGAAGCCAACCGGCCTGTACCATGCCATGATTGCACCACTCACTGATTTCCCGCTGTCGGGCGTGCTGTGGTATCAGGGAGAGTCCAATACCGGTCAGCCCGCTACCTACGCGGAAAAAATGCTGGCGATGATGAATGACTGGCGACAAGCCTGGCAACAACCTGCACTGCCATTTTTTACGGTGCAACTGGCAAACTACATGGCCCCGCAGACTGCACCGGAGCAAAGTCACTGGGCTGAACTTCGTGACGAACAGGCGCAGGCCGCCACCACACCCAATGCCTATATGGTTACAATAATCGATGCCGGGGAGTACAACGATATCCACCCTGTAAATAAACGGGTAGTAGGCGAGCGCCTGGCAAAGCAGGCGCAGCATGCCATTTATCAGCGCGATACCAATATCAGCGGACCACAGGTGCAGAGCGCGACGGTAGATGGCAGCGCGGTAGTGCTTACTATTACCGATCCGCAGGGGTTACGAACCCTTACCAGTCCACAGTCGGGTTTTACCCTGGCCGGTGAGGATGGCGCGTACCACTTCGCCGACGTTACTCGCAAGGGCAACCAGTTCAGGTTAACCAGCGACAAGGTAGCTAAACCGGTATCGGTACGCTACGCGTGGGCGAATAATCCGTTTTACAGCATCACCGATACAGACGGCTGGCCAATGGCCCCCTTTGAACACTCACTGAAGTAATCAGGACAAAAAGCGTGATAAGCATGAAGATAAGCAAGCGTGTCGCCAGCGCAGTGGCGGTAAGTTCACTTTCTCTGTCGGCATTCGCTGCTGATAAGGTCTATCTCAATCAGTGGGGTTTCACACCTGAGCAAAGCAAGGTTGCCATTGTGAAGAATGCATCCTCTATGCCCTTTACCGTCACCCGACTGAATAACGGGGCACAGGAATTATCGGCAACTACCCGTCCTTCCGGGAAGTGGGAGGATGCCGGCATGACGGTGTCACTGGCTGATATTTCAGCCATTACCGCTCCAGGGGAATATCGCCTCAGTGTTGACGGCGCTGATCCCGTAATATTTACCGTACATCCCAACCCTTATGGTGCACTGCATGATGCGGTCATTAAAGCCTATTACTATAACCGCGCAGGTATGGCGCTGGATCAGGCATTTGCCGGTAAATGGCACCGCCGTGCCGGGCACCCTGATACGCAAACGCTGACACTGGGTGCACCCGACACTGACCCGGTTGACCGCAGTAAAGGCTGGTACGATGCCGGCGATTACAACAAATACATTGTGAATTCCGGCATTTCCACTTACACGCTACTGCGAGCGTATCTGGATCACAGCGATTTTTACGACTCCCGTCACTGGAATATTCCTGAGTCGATGAACAACCGAGCAGACCTGCTGGATGAAATCCTGTGGAATCTCGACTGGATGGTTACAATGCAGGACAGCGACGGTGGTGTTTTTCATAAACTCACCACGCTTAGCTTTTCAGGGCCGGTAATGCCAGACGCGGCAACAGCAACACGTTATGCCACAGCGAAGAGCACCGCTGCAGCGCTGAACTTCGCCGCCGTGATGTCCGTGGCCGCACGGGTGTTTGACGAGCGCCGTGATGATTATCTTGAGCGCGCGAACCGTGCACTTCAGTGGGCTCAGAACAACCCAAAACAGTATTACACCAACGAAGACAACGTGAAAACCGGCCAGTATGGTGACACGTCATTGAGTGACGAGCATAACTGGGCTGCAATCGAATACGCTATCAGCCAGCGAAATAGCAAAATGCTTTCCGAACTGGCAGGTAAGTTATCTGCGGTATCCGCCCCGTCATGGGCAAACGTGACCGGACTCAGCTACCTGTCGCTCTTGCGCGATGCCAAAGGGCTTTTACGCGAGAACGAGTATCAAAGCGTAAAATCGCAGCTTGGTGCCTATGCCGACCAACAGGTGGACATCATGCAGGCCAATGCGTTTCGCATTCCGGTGGTGACCAAAGACTTCGTCTGGGGAAGTAACGCGGTCATGATGAATAAAGCCATGCTGCTTGAAAACGCTTACCGGTTGACCGACAAGCCGGTTTACCGTACCGCAGTATTTGCACTGGTAGATTACATTGGCGGGCGCAACCCTACCGGCTACAGTTTTGTCACCGGCTTTGGTAACAAGTCACCACGGTTTATTCACCATCGCCCTTCCGAGGCCGACGGCATCGCGGATCCGGTACCCGGCTGGCTGGCGGGCGGACCACAGAACGGACATCAGGATGGCTGTCGCTACCCTTCCGATCTACCCGCCACCTCGTACCTTGATGACTGGTGCAGTTATTCAACCAATGAAATTACGATTAACTGGAATGCGCCACTGGTGTATGTACTCGCCAGCGTCATCACCGGCAAGTGACGTTTTTGGATGACCATGCGGGCGGCTGAATTGCCGCCCAGCGCCCCCCCCTTCACCCGCTTTCTCACCGCTCCTTCCGCGTGCTTTTATTCATTTCCCCCGTTCGCACAGCGTTCGGACTCTGGTGTGAACAACCTGCTTTACCGGTGAACGGCAACCAGTAAACGCGGGGAAACCAAAAAGTTAACAAAACCCCCACTCTCAAGCGACTAATTTGTATTACTTTTTAATAGAACACCCAAAGTATGTTAATTAAATGTTGCGATTTATGTTTTTGCTATTGTGTTATTTGTGTCTTTCGTTGATTGCCCTCACCCCATCGCACAAAATTTAACCCAAGAATAAAAGTAACTGCGCCCCAAACGATGGGTTGCAGGTAATACCAATAATTCATCTGGGGTAACACATGAAGATGTCAAAACAGGACCAGCATTTTGGCCCTAACAGGAAGTTCAGGAAGTCCTTACTGGCGTTGTCGCTGGTGTCAGTTCTGCATACCGCCTATGCGCAGGAAACACCGGAAACCGAAGCCGAGGAAGAAGATGATGAATCTGTAGAAGTTATTGAAGTAAAAGGTATTCGCGGTAACCTGAATAGCGCACAGAATTTAAAGCGAATGTCAGATACGGTAGTCGATGCGATTACCGCAGAAGACATTGGCTCATTACCAGACCGCAGTGTACTTGAAGCTATTCAACGACTGCCTGGCGTAAACGTGGAGCGCTTCGCCGGTCCGGATGATCCAGACCACTTCAGTGTGGAAGGCAGTGGTGCGATTATTCGTGGTATGACGCAAACCCGCAGTGAGTTTAATGGACGTGACTCTTTCACAGCCAATAGTGGTCGAGGATTGTCATTTCAGGACGTCTCGCCCGAACTGATGGGCGGGGTTGATGTATATAAAAACCAGACCGCCGACATGATTGAAGGTGGTATAGGCGGTACGGTGAGCCTGCGTACCCGCAAGCCTTTTGATTCTGAAGACCGCGTACTGGCATTCAGTGGCGACTACTCTTATGGCGATCTGGCAGAAAAAGGGAGCCCGACTTATTCCGGCCTTTTCAGTGACCGGTGGGACATCCGCAATGGCGGTGAGGTTGGCTTTCTGGTTAACTTCGCCCACTCACAGTTATACGGTGAATCTCACGGGATTCAGTCAGATGCCTATGTCCCTTTCTATGCCCGCGATTTGGCAGGCGCAGAGGCGTTTGTGGGTGAAGACGGCGAAGGCACGGTGTGGATGCCTAATGCGTCAAACCTGCTGAAAAAGTTTGACGACCGCGAGCGTAAAGGGATCGCCAGTGCGCTACAGTGGCAAAACGAAGATGAAACCTTATTGGGTACCATCCAGTATATCCGTTCAGACGCACGCCTCTCCTGGCACGAACAGGCCGTGAAATATCAGGGTGGTTACTACTCGTTAGATGGCCGCCGCACACGCCCGCTGGAAGGCACATCGTTCTCCTTTGACGAAGACGGTCTGTTCGAAAACGGCACCATGACACAGGGTACGGATGGCTGGCGCGCAGCAGATGGCAATAACGACCGCATCATACGTTCATGGGAAGCGGGCGGTAGACCGCAATTCGGCTACCCAACGCAGTTTGATTCCCGCGTGAAAGATACCGAAACCCTGGTGGAAGACCTTTCATTTAACCTTGAATGGAAAGCCACAGAAAACCTCGAACTCTCTACTGACCTACAGTACGTAAAAGCAGAAACCTCTGATGACGATCTGGTAGTGCACACGGCAGCGTTTGCCGGGCAGTATTATGACGTGACAACATCGACACCGAACATGGCACTGCTGGAACCGTATTTTGGCTATCGCGATGCCAATCCAGGCGAATACGAGAGTGGAAACTACCCTGGCTTTACCGGTGATCCGGCAGGCGACACCAATTACTTCCAGGACCCAACATCTTATTTTCTTCGCAGTGCGATGGATCATTGGGAGCGTTCCGAAGGTGATTCCAAAGCCATCCGTTTTGACGGCAAATATTATCCGGACAGTGAGGGATTAATTACGTCTATTCAGGCGGGTGCCCGCTATGCCAAGCGTGATCAGACCGTACGTTCTACCAGCTGGAACTGGGGGCCTTTAGGTCCGGAATATTCCAGCGCTGCGCCTGCTGGCTGGCTTGACCAAATTCCGGTAGACAGTTCCAACTTTGAGCTGGTGGACTGGACCGATTTCCACGGTGGTGGTGTCGCCAATATTCCTGGCGGCCAGACCATTCATGCGACTGAAGACTATGTACGCTCAATTATCGGCGGAGCCATGCCTTACATGACCGCAGGCGGTAGTTGGGAACCATACCGTGACCGCGATGGTGTAGACGCAGAATTCGGCCTGTTCACTCCCGGCGAAATAAACTCAACGCAGGAAACCAATAAAGCCATTTACGTTCGCGTTAACTTCGAAGGCACCGGAGATCTGCGCTACAGCGGTAACATCGGGCTACGTTACGTCAACCTCAAAAGAACCGCAAAAGGGGCCATCACCTTCCCGGACCTGCTGCCTGACTTCCCGCCACCAGAGTCGTTGCAAAGCCAGCGCCTGACACCGGAAATCGTGACCGCGTGGGTGAATGAGCAAATCGCCGCTGGCAACTATGCCACGTTTGAAGAAGCCGTAGAGGCCGAGGAAAACCGTTGGATTGGCGAACAAATCAACTATCTTTCCGAAGGCGACCGCGCATTTGGTAACGACGCCGAGCAGCAACTGTCAGCAGAAACCGAATTTGATATGTTCCTGCCAAGCTTCAACATTAAAGTGGAACTTACCGACGAGCTTCTGGCACGCTTCGCTTTCTCAAAAGCCGTTGCCCTGCCGGATATGGGCGATGTCAGAAACCGCGCCACACTGGGTAACGAACCGGTGACCAGCGTGCGCCCGCAGACCGACCCTGAAAATCCGCCACCGCCGGAAGAGAACCTCATTCAGTACAGCTATGTACCTGCGTGGACGGGCTCTGGTGGTAACCCGTTCCTGGAACCTATGGAGGCCATTCAGTATGACTTCGCATTGGAATGGTATTTCGCAGAGGTGGGTCAGTTAAGTGCCACGATATTCCACAAAGATCTGAAGAACTATTTTATTCAGGGAGCAGCGGCGCGTGAATACACCAACCCGGAGACCGGACAAACCCAGGCCGTACTGCTGAACAGTACGACCAACGGTGGCGACGGAAAAATGGATGGTATTGAGATTGCCTATCAGCAGTTTTTCGACATGCTGCCATCGCCGTGGAACGGCTTCGGTGTGCAGGCCACTTTCACTTACATTGATGCCGGCGGCGTGCCAAACAATGAAGTGGATGCTGACAGTGAAGACTGGGTAGGTGATGACTTCACCGACACCGGTATCCGCGTAAACCTGGATAACGTGCCGTTGCAGGGGCAGTCTAAGAAGACCGCTAACCTGGTGGTAATGTATGAAAAGAACGACTGGAGTGCCCGTCTTGCTTATAACTGGCGCTCGCGTTATCTGCTGACAACCCGTGATGTCATTTCCAAAGCCCCACTTTGGTACGACGATCACGGACAGCTTGATGGTTCGGTGTTCTACAACATCAATGAGCACATTACGGTGGGCTTGCAGGGTACTAACCTGACGAATGCGCAGTCCGAGACCATCATGCAACTGAATAACGAAGGCCTGGAGGCTGGTCGTTCATGGTTTATAGCCGACCGTCGTGTGGCACTGGTTCTCAGAGCAAACTTCTGATGCCATGACCCACATGCTAACGCGACACACCGATGGGGATGTGTGCCCATTCAGGCTCATCGGTGATCACGCTGGCTATACACGCAGGAAGTTCTGTTAAGAGCTTCCTGCTTTTTCCGTTTTATTGCCACGGGTAACAATGCGGATAATACTCTACGCAACAGCCTGACGGCAGCGTCAGAAGAAATAATAAAAAGGCAGTGCACTATGGTGAAACCTTTACAGCACATACTTATTCTAGGTGGCGGTTCAGCCGGGTGGATGACGGCAGCGGCGCTCGGCAAAGTACTGGACACCAGCAAGACCGCAGTTACGCTGGTCGAGTCTGATGATATCGGCACCGTAGGCGTGGGCGAAGCCACCATTCCACAGCTTATGTTGTATAACGATCTTATCGGGCTGGATGAGGATGAGTTTGTCAGGGAAACCGGCGGCACGTTTAAACTGGGCATTCAATTTACTGACTGGGACAAAATCGGCAGTAAGTACTTCCATGCGTTTGGCGAATTGGGCAAAAACATGGAAGGCGTGCACTTTTATCAATACTGGTTACGCATGCAACAGCAAGGACTCGCTGGAGATCTTGACGATTACTCGCTGGCGTCTCAGGCGTGTTTGCAGAAAAAGTTCATGCGCCCTATCGATGCCGGCAACTCTCCGCTGTCAAAAATCGCCTATGCCTTTCACTTTGATGCTGGTTTATACGCCCGCTATTTACGCAAACTTGCTGAAGGCTGGGGCGTTAAACGTATTGAAGGAAAAGTCGATACGGTACAGCAACACGAGAACGGCGACATCGCCAGTGTGACGCTGGAAAACGGCGACGCGCTGGAAGCCGACTTTTTCATCGACTGTTCGGGCTTTCGTGCACTGTTAATTGAACAAACCCTGAATGCAGGCTTCGATGACTGGCAACACTGGTTGCCTTGTGACCGCGCAGTTACGGTAGGAACTGCACGCAATGATGAGCCCTGGCCCTTCACACGCGCCGCAGCACAGCAAGCAGGCTGGCAATGGCGTATTCCTTTGCAGCACCGCACTGGTAACGGACATGTCTACAGCAGCAAGTTTATGAGCGACGACGACGCGCTCGATATTCTTAAAAGTAACCTCGACGGCGATATGCTCGGCGAGCCCCGCCTTATCAAATTCAGAACCGGCATGCGTCGTAAAAGCTGGTCGCATAATTGTCTGGCGGTGGGGTTGTCTTCCGGGTTTATGGAGCCACTGGAGTCCACCAGCCTGCACCTGATACAGGTAGCCATCTCCAAGTTTTTCAGCTTCTTTCCCCACCAGGGTCAGTCACAACAGGATGTGGATGAATTTAACCGCCAAATGTGCTTCGAGTATGAGGCGATACGTGACTTTCTGATCCTGCATTATCATGCTACCAGCCGAACAGATACCCCATTCTGGCGCTACTGCAAAACCATGGATATTCCGGACGAATTGCAGAGAAAAATGGATTTATTTGAAGAGAATGGTCGCATTTTCCGTTTTAATAACGAGCTGTTTAACGACATCAGCTGGTTTGAAGTGATGTACGGACAAGGACTACGCCCCAGGGGCTATCATGCTCTAGCCAATCGCTACACCGATGAGCAGTTGACGCATCGTCTGGAAGAGATCCGTGGCGTGATCCGTCGTTCGGCTGACTACATGCCCTCTCACGATGATTACATTCGTGAGCATTGCCAGATGGCGCAATAACGATGGAAGTGCACACTGCACAAATGGGGCGGGAGTTGCAGCCGATTTTAATCATTGACGATGCCGCCCCTGCTGCAGACGTATTGAAACAACAGGCCGTTACTCAGTGTGTTGAGCTCTTTGAAAATGGTCTCTATCCAGGCTTGCGAGCCAGGACTATGGACATGTATAACGCGTTTCTGATTGACATCATTAATAAAGCTATCGCGCTGACAGGCTGCGATTTACCGGCCATTACTCAGGGAGAAAGTTACTTTTCCATGGTAACAAAATCACCTGGTGAGCTATCGCCGATACAGCGAGTTCCGCACTTCGACCAACCTAAACCGGACGAAATTGCTGTGGTCCATTACCTTTGCGAGCCTCAGCACGGCGGTACTGCATTTTACCGGCATCGCCGCACCGGCTTTGAGTATATCGATGAAAGCCGTCAGCGGGAGTATCTTCCTGCACTGGAACAGGACCTTCAGCGCCATCCACCTTCCCCGGATTATATTCACAGCAGTACCCCGCTGTTCGAGCGCATCTATTCAGTGAACGCTCGTTTTAACCGCCTTATTGCTTATCGCTGCAGCTCGCTGCATTCAGGCGATATTGGCGCTGGCTTTCGCCCGGTAATGGATCCCTACAAAGGACGTTTTACTGCTACCGCTTTTTTACGGCCATAGCCCGCCGCGTAAGCAGCAACAGAGAAGCCGCTGGCCTTCGTCACCCTGAGTCACCCACTCAGGCTATGGAAGTCAGAACGTTTACACTCGGCGGTACTCGTCATGCATTCCTCGTCTTTCGCATATCCTGCTCCGCTCCCCGACTGGCTTTCTTTTACCTGGAGCCGTCAGCCTATTTTTACGAATTCTAATTAGTCTATTGAGATTTTTAGGCTTTACCTTTACCCCCGCCTTTACTTCTGTGAACTTGCTTAAAATTTATCCCGGAGTCAGTCCGTCGTGAAATACCAAACCACTTCCCTTTGTTTACTTGTTATGGCAATCAGTGGCTGCGGCCCCTCTTCCAAAGCGCCAGCGCCACCGGAAAGAACCGGCCCTCCGACTATTCATCCGGAACAATGGCCGAAGCAGTCATCGCCGTTAACCACCAGCCTGGCTGTCGAGGCAAGAGTGGCAGAGCTGCTTGAGAAGATGACGCTGGAAGAAAAAGTCGGTCAGGTTATTCAGGCTGATATCGCCTCAGTGACACCAGAAGAAGTAAAAAAATACCATTTGGGCTCCATACTCAACGGCGGTAACAGCGCGCCGGGCAATGACAACCGTACCGCCGCTAAAAACTGGCTGGCACTGGCCGATGCGATGTGGCAGGCGTCAGTGGATACTTCCGATGGCTATCTTGGCATCCCGCTCATGTGGGGCGTAGATGCGGTGCACGGCCACAACAATATTGTTGGTGCCACATTGTTCCCCCACAACATCGGGCTGGGCGCCGCCAATGACGCTGAACTTATGACCCGTATTGGCGAAATCACTGCCAGAGAAATCCGCGTCACCGGTAACGACTGGACTTTTGCGCCGACAGTGGCTGTAGCGCAGGATGACCGCTGGGGACGCACTTTCGAGAGCTACTCGGAGCACCCGGACATTGTTGCCCGCTACGCAGGCGCATTGGTGACCGGGCTGCAGGGAAAAGTAAACACTGATGAATTTCTCAGCGATGAGCACGTGATCGCCACGGTGAAGCACTTCGTTGGTGACGGCAGTACTATTGGTGGTAAAGATCAGGGCGACAGTAATGTCTCTGAGGCAGAACTGCGTGACGTTCACGCCGCGGGCTATCCACCCGCTATTCAGGCGGGCGTGCAGGTGGCTATGGCGTCATACAACAGCTGGCACGGCACTAAGATGCATGGCTTCAAGGCGATGCTGACCGATGTACTCGTTGGTCGTATGGGTTTCGACGGCTTTGTGGTTGGTGACTGGAACGGCCACGGGCAGGTAAAAGGATGCGAGCCCACTTCCTGCCCTCAGGCATTCAACGCTGGTCTGGATATGTTTATGGCTCCTGACAGCTGGAAGGCGCTTTATGAAAATACATTAGCGCAGGTAAAAGATGGCACCATTTCTCAGTCTCGTCTGAATGAAGCGGTAAGCCGCATTCTGCGCGTTAAAGCCCGTGCTGGCATATTAGATTCTGTGCTGCCTTCGTCTCGGCCTTATGCCGGCGATTTTGATCTGCTGGGAAGTGATGAGCATCGCGCCGTCGCTCGCGAAGCGGTCAGAAAATCGCTGGTGTTACTGAAAAATAACAACGCAACACTGCCCATATCGCCCACGGCCACGATCCTGGTTGCAGGCGAAGCCGCCGATGATGTGGGTCAGGCTGCCGGAGGCTGGACATTAAGCTGGCAGGGAACGGGCAATAAAAACAGTGATTTCCCTAACAGTCAGTCGATTCTTGAGGGCTTACGTGAACAGGTCAGTAAGGCCGGCGGCTCGCTGAGCTACCTTCCGTCAGTGGGTGTCTCAGGAAGTATCGACGATACGCTGGCACCACAGCCGGATGTCGCCATCGTTGTGTTCGGCGAACAGCCTTATGCAGAATTCCAGGGCGATCGGCCTCATCTCGATTATCAGGACACCACTGCGCTGACTCAGCTGCAGGCGCTACAGGCAGCCGGCATTCCCACCGTGTCGGTGTTTCTGTCAGGTCGTCCTATGTGGGTGAATCCGGAAATTAATGCATCGGATGCCTTTGTAGCCGCCTGGTTACCGGGCACAGAGGGCGGCGGCATCGCCGATGTATTGCTTAGTGACAGCGACGGGGCACCACGTTACGACTTTACCGGGAAGCTGAGTTTCTCTTGGCCGGCAAGCCCGATGGATGCCAGACAAAACGGTGATCAGGCCAGCGCTGAAACACTTTTTCCTTTTGGCTACGGACTTAGCTACCGCGATGTCAGCACATTAGACACACTGGACGAATCAACGGCGGTGGCCGGTGACGGCGACCCCACCACACGCTTTCTGCTAGCCGGCGATCCTGTCACGCCTTGGCAGTTAATGATAACCGACAGCGTCGGCACAGAAGTGGTTTATCCTCCTCAGGCAACCAGCCCGGGTGGCGACCTGAGCGCCATTGCGGCAGACGATATGGCGCAGGAAGATACGGTTATTGTTACCTGGCAAGGTGCAGGCTCTGTGTCGATTCAGGGCGACGCCGTTGATTTAAGCCGTCAAAGTAACGGTGATATGGCACTGGCGCTGGAATACAAAGTCCTTGAGCCCACTGCTTCTGCCGTCAGTCTGGCACTAAAAAGTGACCAGCGAGATCCGGCTCAGGTTGATGTGACATCGTCTTTCGATCGCACCAGCGACTGGCAGACTCGCTATATTAAGCTAAGCTGTTTTAGTGACAAGGTCGATATGGAAAAACTCGTCTCTCCCATGCAAATTACCAGTGATGGTCCGCTTTCTATACAACTCCGGCAACTGGTTTTGGTGGCAAATCAAGGGCAGGCAAGTTGTCAGTTTTGAGCATTCCGCCATACTGAAATATCGAGCCGGGCACTGTCCCGGCTTTTTTAACTCACCAAATACGCAATTTATCGACACTGTATTGTGAAAAAAGATAATAGCTTGCCAGCACTACCTCATTACCATTCGTTAACAGTTTGTTTACTCTTACGCTCAATGGTGAACTACCACGATGGCCAGGAAAGCCAGCGAAGAATGTAAGGTTGTAGTAAGCAGGTCATAGGGAAACGATTGGGGACACACATGAAACGTAAACTACCATACAAAAAAACATTGCTGACGCAGAGCATCTCCCTGCTTCTGGGTACCAGTGTGATGATGCCAGTAATGGCACAACAAAACGATGTCGACATGCAGGACGACGAGCCGGTTGAAGTTATCGAAGTAACGGGCCTGAAATCGAGTCTGACAGAAGCGGCCTCCATTAAACAAAACTCTGTGGGTGTGGTTGACGCCATCTCTGCAGAAGATATCGGTAAATTCCCGGATACCAACCTTGCAGAATCACTGCAGCGTATTACCGGTGTTTCTATCAGCCGTTCAAACGGTGAAGGTAACGAAGTCACCGTGCGTGGTTTTGGTGGTCAGAACAACATGATCACCCTAAACGGCCGTATGATGCCTGCCGCTCAAACCTACGGTGGTGGTAGTGGTGCCGATGGTACCACTCGTGGCGGCAGTACCCGCGCTTTCGATTTCGGTAACCTCGCATCAGAAGGTGTGCGCGCGGTTGAAGTCTACAAAACCAGCAAAGCCGACATTGCAACCGGTGGTATCGGTGCCACTATCAATATTATCACTGCACGTCCGCTGGATAACCCGGGCTTCAGTGCAACCGTAGGTGCAAAAGCGGTTCATGACACAACTAACCGTGTGGGTGATGACGTTACTCCTGAGCTTTCCGGTTTGATGAACTGGACCAATGACGAAGCCAATTTTGGTGTTAACGTAGCGGCCGTCGTGCAGCAGCGTGACTCTGGCTACGTGGGTGCGACAGTAAACGACTGGAACATTGGTACCTGGGGCGATCCAAACGACCCTGACACCTTGTTCAACAACGCCGACATGTCTATTTATGATAATGCGCCGGAAGTAGGCCAGCTTTATGCTCGTCCGAACGACTTACGTTATGCATTCTCAGACCGTCAGCGTGAACGTAAGAATGCGCAGATTACACTGCAATATGCACCAGCAGACAATATGACCGCTACGCTGGATTATATTTTTGCTGAAAACGAAATTACTGAGCACCGTGGTGAAATTACCAACTGGGTTCAAAACGGCTCTAACGTGACCAATGTTGTGTTTGACGATGGCCCGGTAGCAACACCTATCTACATCGCTGAGAACTACAACGGCACCGTGGATGAAGGTTACGAGCAGCAGTATCGTGAGCAAACCAACACGCTGAACTCTCTGGGCTTAAACTTTGAATATTTCGTCAACGATTCACTGAAACTGAACTTTGACGTTCATAATTCAGAGATGGAAAGTTTGCCAAGCGGCCCTAGTGACAACCTGGCCTCGGGTGAAATTGCTGTGGGTATCGGTGCGCCTTCCGTTGCCTCTCGTGAATGGTGGTTCGATCCCGAGTTGCCAACGTACCGCAATGTGTATGACGATTCAGAGCGCGGTAACAACAACGGTGTAGTGGATGCCGGCGATGTGGGTTCCTCCATCCTACGCTTCCGTCACGCTTCACAGGTTACAGAAATCACGCAGTTCAAGTTTGACGGCACCTATTTCATGGACAACGGCAAGTTCCAGTTTGGTGTGGAAGGCCGTGCGATGGAAATGAATGCCCGCCAGACTGCCGGTGACAACATGACACTGGGTAACTGGGGCATTGCGAACCCAGGCGAATTCTCAGAAGGTCTGCTTGAGCCTATTGATGTTGGCGCACTGTTTGAAGACTTTGACATCGGCCAGAGCCAGGGCATTGGCTTTATCGGTGACCCGGTTGCACTCGCACGCGAAGGTATCGCTCTGTATCCGTCGGACGCTAACTACTTTGGTGTAAGCAGCGTATTCTCTACCAACGATACCGTGAAAGAAGACACCATGGCTGCCTACTTCCAGGTGCACATTGAGGCTGAGTGGAATGACATGCCAGTCAATGTGTTAGCCGGCGTTCGCTACGAAACTACCGATGTTGAGTCAACGTCGCTGGTTACGCCACCAAGCTATCTGGTATGGGAAAACAACAACGACTTCTCAGTCTTCACTGATCCAAACACAACAGCACAACCGCTGTCAGTGGATGCGGACTATGACAACCTGCTGCCAAGCTTAGACTTTGACATCATGCTAACCGACGATATCAAAGGCCGCTTCTCTTACAGCAAAACCATTGCCCGTGCCGGATACGGCGACCTGCGTGTATCACCGTCAAACTTCGGTCTGACCGGCTCAACCATCAATGGTGCGAGAGCAACAGCGTCTTCATCCAACCCGGCACTGTTACCACTGGAATCGGATAACTTCGATTTGTCTCTGGAATGGTATTACGACGAAAGCAGCTACGCGTCTGTCGGTTTCTTCGAGAAGCGTGTAGCGAACTTCATCGGTACTGGTCAGCAGGATCGCACGTTCTTCGGCATTCAGGACCAGACTGCAGGTCCACGTGCTATCGCAGCGGCAGAAGCCTTGCGTGAACGCGGATTTGCCGTAGATGACACGTCACTGTTCGCCATGATGGTACTGCTTGAGCACCCTGAAGCGTTCCCGAACGGCGCGGACGACTACACCGGTACCGCTGAGCAAATCCTGCGCTTAGGTGAAACTCCGGGATGGGATTTGATTCCTGAAGAAGGCGATCCGGACATGGTGTTCCGTACGTCTTATCCGCAAAACAACAGAGAAGCGAAACTGTACGGTGCCGAACTGGCTGTACAGCACTTCTTTGGTGATACCGGATTTGGTGTTCAGGCTAACTACACCATTGTTCGTGGCGATATCGGCTTCGACAACGAAGGCAATCCAAACGTATCTCAGTTCGCCCTTACCGGCCTGAGCGATACTGCCAACCTGGTTCTGCTTTATGAGAACTACGGCTGGACAGCGCGTGTTGCCTGGAACTGGCGTGAGAAATTCCTCAACCGTGCAAACTACAAAGGGTCTAACAACCCGGCGTACATTGAAGACTACTACCAGATTGATGCGAACGTCAGCTACGACGTAAGTGAAAATCTGACCGTCTTCGTTGAGGGTATTAACATTACTGACGAGAACAGCCGTGAGCACGGCCGGACACCAAATCAGCTTTGGTATCTGGAAGACTTAGGCGCACGCTACCACTTAGGTGCACGCTATACTTTCTGATAGCTGATATGCAACAAGCACAAGGCCACTTCGGTGGCCTTAGTGCGTTCAGCCACAAACAATTTTCTATTAAAGGCCATAGCGATAATGCTAAGCCAGACAGAGAGTTTATACGCAAGCCTGAAGTTTACCTGGCATAAACCGGTGTATTGCGCATAAGCTTTAAGTACTGACAACACTCGCAGATATCACAGTTTCGCAAACCGATGCTGCAGTAATAAAAAGCGCAGCGGGCAATAACAGTAAACCGTCGCGAGCGACGCTAGTGCAAGGCAAAGGTTATGCGGAAAACCGGAGTTTACATGGAGTAAATGAGGATTTTCCGCATAAGCTTTAACGCAGTAATAGCGAGCGCAGCAGGTTTTAAAAGGAAGTGATTAATGACAACCCAAAACAATACTTACACCCTACTCGACAATGTCACCCACAAAGATCTGCGTGTGAATACGCAATACCGTGCTGAGTTTGGCGACAATGTGGCGTCGGTTCCGGTTTTTGCGACTGAACTGGCGAATATATCGCGTCACTATCCGGTGCTGTTTTATCCTGAAGAGGCATCGGGCAGCTTTGTGATGACGGCATTGCTGGGCCTGGAAAAAGGCGAAAACCTGTTTTTGAATGAAAGCTTGCCGGCGGGCTATGAGCGCATTCGCGCTCAGGCTGGCTGGGCAGCTGATTATGTTCCGGCGATGATTGCTCGTGGGCCGTTTGCTATTGGCTTGCATGACAATGGCACGCAAGTGATGGTGCATGTGAATGAAAGCCACCCTAAGTTATCGACAAAAGAGGGCAAGCCGGTATTTTTACCGAAAGGCGGTAACTCAGATTATTTAAACCGCATTGCCTCTATTCTTAACGTTATTCACAGCGGTGTACCTGTCACCAAAGACATGATAAAAGCGTGGCAGGCACTGGAACTTCTTGAGCCGTTGAATGTAAATATTGATCTTGTTGATGGCACTAAACTGACACTGGGCGGGCACTATGCGGTGAGCGAAGAAAAAGTCGCAGGTTTGGGGCCGGATGAACTACATTCATTGCATCAGGACGGTTTTTTGCAGGGCTTATTTTTGGCTATGACATCGCTGAGTAACATTCAAACGCTGGTTGATTTAAAAAATGCGCGCAAGCAGCAGGAGCTTAAGGCTTATGCCGGATAGCATTGCGGGTATCAGTACACCGGTAAACGCCGTTCCCGGGACGGATGCGCCGGATATCAAAACCCTTGCAGAAACTGCGCAGCCCCTTATTTTACGGGGAATAGGCAGACACTGGTCGCTCACCGACCATGCACAGCAAAGCCCTGCTGATGCGGCGAATTACCTGAAACCATTTTACAATGGTCGGCCGTCCATGATTTATCGCGCCCCATCCAGTATACAGGGACGCTATTTTTACAGCGACAATGCCGCAGCGCTGAACTATGACAGCGTGCATGAAAAGGTTGACGGTTTCCTCGACGAATTGGCTGCTAACCCAGACGGTGTATCGCTTTACATGGCGTCAGCGCCGTTGGATAAGTTTTTTCCGGGCCTGAAAGCAGAAGTTCAGTTTTCAGAAACGCCTCAGCTGGTGCCGGACGAAAAATACGATCCGCTGGTCAGTATCTGGGTGGGTAACCGTTCACTGGCCTCGTGTCATTTTGACAACATGGAAAATATCGCTTGCTGCGTAGCCGGGCGCCGACGTGTCGTGGTATTTCCGCCAGATCAAATCGCTAACCTTTACCCCGGTCCGGTTGAACGAACACCGGGCGGTCAGGTAATCAGCATGATCGATTTTCACAACCCGGATCTGGAACGCTTTCCGCGCTTCCAGGAGGCCATGAAACACGCACAAATAGCCGAGCTTGAACCCGGTGATGGTATTTTCATACCCAGTATGTGGTGGCACCAGGTAGAAGGTCTGAGCGACTTTAATATTCTGGTGAACTACTGGTGGTCGCAGGCGCCAGCGTATGTTGGAAACGGCATGACCTCGCTTTTCCATGCCATGCTGGCAATTCGTGACCGACCCGAACGGGAAAAGGCTGCGTTTAAAGCGCTCTTTGACTATTACGTGTTTGGCGATGCTGACATGCCTGCCGAGCACATTCCCGATGCAGGTAAAGGCATGCTGGGGAAACTCGACGACTTAAAGGCCCGGCGTCTGCGGGCCCTTATCATCAATCAACTGAATAAGTAGCAGTATTATGACAACGCATCCAAAAAATATTGTTATCGCCGGAGGCGGCACCGCAGGATGGATCGCCGCAGCAGCGCTTGCCCGCAAAATGGGACCACTGGTGAATGTCAGACTGATCGAGTCTGAAACTATCGGCACTATCGGTGTGGGTGAGGCCACTATTCCGCCACTACGCACTTTTCACAAGCTGCTGCAAATTGATGAGCAGGCATTTATGCGTGCCACGGCCGCCACGTTTAAACTGGGTATTCAGTTTGAAAACTGGGGGCATATAGGCGAGAAGTATATTCACTCGTTTGGCGTGACCGGGCAGCAAAGCTGGCTGGCCGAATTCGTACATTTTTATTTAAGCGCGAAAGCCAGAGGGCTGGAAAGCGATTACGGTGACTACTGTTTTGAATTGGAAGCAGCCAGACAGCACAAGTTTGCTACGTCGCCACAAAGCAATATTCAATATGCCTACCACCTGGATGCCGGTGATTACGTAGCGTTTCTCAAGCGCTTTTGCAGCTCTCTGGGAGTCACACGCACCGAAGGCGTCATCGAGCAGGTCACACAGCATGACAGCGGCGATATCAAAGCCCTGCATCTGAAAGGCGGCGAGGTGGTAGAAGGCGATTTTTTCATCGACTGCACCGGGTTTAAGGGGCTGTTAATTGAAGAAACATTACAAAGCGGATTTGAGGACTGGTCGCAATGGCTAATGTGCGACAGTGCCTGCGCAGTACAGACCAGCGCTGCAGGTCCGGCAGTACCGTATACGCGATCGACAGCCCATCATGCCGGCTGGCAGTGGGAAATTCCCTTGCAACACCGGGTAGGTAATGGGTTGGTGTATTCCAGCAAGTTTATGACCGACGAGGAAGCAGAACGCACCTTACTGAAAAACGTGAAAGGCGAAGCGTTAACTACACCCAGAACACTGCGCTTTCAAACCGGGCGACGTAAAAAAGCCTGGAACCGAAACTGTCTGGCTCTGGGCCTGGCCAGCGGGTTTGTCGAGCCGCTCGAATCCACCAGCATTCACCTGGTCATCATGGGGATCACGCGCTTTATGCAGTTGTTCCCGCATTCTGGTCACGACCAGGCGCTTATCAATGAATATAACGAGCAAACTCAGCTAGAGCTTGAGCGGATCCGCGATTTTATTATTCTGCATTACCATGTGACCGAGCGTGAGGATAGCCCGTTCTGGAAGCACTGCAAGGAGATGGACGTGCCCGAATCGCTACAGCAGCGCATCACCTTGTTCAAAGAGCAGGCCCACGCATTCCAGAAACAAAATGAACTGTTTCGGGTAGACTCCTGGACGCAGGTGATGCTGGGACAGGGCGTGGTTCCTGAAAGTTATCACCCGGCGGCCACCATGCTATCAGATACCCAGCTAATGCAGTCGATGCGCCAGCAACGTGAGCGGGTGATGAATGCAGTGAATCAACTCCCCACTCATGAGTCATTTATCCAGCGTTACTGCGCCATGACCGAGGGCACGGTAGCCACGGCATCGTAGGCCGGTTTCGGTTTGCCATCACGGTCAAATAATAACGGGTAGTCGGTGCGTCCGCGCACCGGCCAGTTATTTTTCCAACTGGTGCCATCATGCGTCCCCCAGAATGTCACGCGGCTGATGCTCTTTCTGTGCTGATAAAACAGCGTGAACAAATCCTGATATCGCTGCGCAAGCGCGGTTTGTACCTCTTGTGGCAGTTGCTTCGCGTATGGATTTAATTCCTCTGCATAGGCAGCAATTTCGCTGATTTCAGCACCAATAGCAGCCTGTTTGGGAAACGGTAGTACGGAAATATCCAGCTCGGTAATCATGACCTCCACACCGAGTGACGCGAAAGCTTGAATCGACGCCTCAACCTGCGAGACCTTAGGAGAATGCAACATATAGTGTGCCTGCATGCCTATGCCACTGACTTTTATGCCCTGTGCCAGCAGCGACTTAACCAGGCGCACTGCCCCGTCACGCTTGGCTGGCGCATTCAGGTTATAATCGTTGTAATAAAGCTCGGCATCGGGGTCGGCCTCGGCGGCAAAGCGGAAGGCCTGCGCAATATAATCATCACCAATAATATCGCGCCAGCGCGAATCACGCAGCGTGCCATCTTCATTCAAGGCTTCATTCACCACATCCCAGCCGTATACGTCATTTTTGTAGCGTGTCATCAGCGTTGAGATATGCGACTGCATCCGCGAGAGTAACACCTCCCGGCTTACCGGCTTGCCCGACTCATCCTCAAATACCCAGTCCGGGGTTTGCTGATGCCAGATAAGCGTATGACCTACTACCTGACACTGACAGTCTTCAGCCTGCTGCATCAACGCGTCGGCTGCGGCAAAGTTATAGCCTTCTGGCGACGGATAGATGCGCTGCCATTTCATGTCATTCTCTGCCGTAAGCACATTGAATTCGCGCTGAAAAAGGGCTCTGGTTTGTGCATCGGGGTGAGTAAGCTGCTGATGGCTGGCAATACTGCCAATTAGAAAGGCATCCTGATAAATGTCTTTGAGGCCCTGTGCGCTTGCCATAGACGCACAAAGCACACCAACAAGCAGACTGAGTGATTTGACCATAATTTTCTCCTTTTCCACAGCCTATGTGTTCTTTATCTGGAGTGTAATTACGGGTTTTCGAATGCGATTTACTAAAAGTGGTAATGTTGCCTGTTAACGCACAAGAAGCATGCTGCGGCAGGTCGTAGCTGCCCACCGCATGCATCAGGCAAGGCACAGTAAATACCTGACTCGCGCTGGCAGAGTCAGGCTGCTTTCAGCCGCTTAACGTAGCTCCGGCATCGGCACCGCCTCTTCGGCACCTTGCACCGCATCTAACCTCTCAGCCCACGGGTCGCTGACCTCTTCGGCGGTAGCATCCATGTTGAAGATCATAATGTTTTGTTTTTCATTATCATAAGGTTGCCACTGCGGATATCGGGGAAGGTTAGGATCACCATCTTTGGCAAAGCTCACCACATAAGAGAAAACCCGTTCCGCAGCAGCTAGATCCTGCTCGCTGGCGTCGGGGTACTTGATATCTGCTGTATTAAAGAAAAAGGGGATCTCCGCGGCATGTGGGGTGCCCTGCCCGTTTCGCACCGACTCGGCCACATAGCCATATCGATACAAATACACATCCAGCCCCTGGGCTGTCAGTTGCTGAGCGACAAATCGTGCCGGCTCCTGCATCGCGCGGTCCTGTCCCACGGCAACGGCCAGCTCATTCAGTGGAGTATCGCCGCCCGGATCGTAAGCGTTTTGTGCATCCATGGCGTATTCACCAAAGCTGGCAAACAGCGCATCTTTATTTTGAAACGGCGCATAGCCGAGATCCTGACTGGTGGTGCCTATCATCAATGTGACCTTGGCTACTTTGCCCGCTTTCAGCAGCGCTTCGGTATGCCCTCTGACAATCTCACCATCCAGCAAGGGCGCACCAGGATAGGTAGGAGGATCTTGTGGTGGCTGGAACAGTGACGACAGATTAAAGCCATCCACGACAGCCTCGGCGGGTAGCTCACGCAACTTTGCCAGAGCCTCTGGCCCAGTACCTTTAATACCGTACTTTTGCGCGAAATTCACACCTATTTGCTCTGCAGACGGCTCGCCGTTTTCAGTGTCGAATATGGCCCGTGCACGCATCAGTCCACGCCCCCCGCCTGACATAACCACGGCCCGTTGAAACAGTCCGCTGGCGGTAGGTGTGGTCAACAGGTTGAATACCGACGCGCCACCAGCAGACTCGCCGATAACCGTGACATTTTGCGGATCGCCGCCAAAAGCCGCAATATTATTTTGTACCCACTGCATCGCGGCTATCTGATCTTCAAATCCGTAGTTGCCAATTGGCCCGTCACTGGCTTCGGTTAACGCAGGATGCGCAAAGAAGCCGAACCGCCCCAGACGGTAATTGAAACTGGCAAAAACCACCCCCGAACGCGCAAATGATTCGCCGGAATAGGTGGCCGGTGATGCGCCGCCGTTCACAAACCCGCCACCATGGATCCACACCACCACCGGGCGTTTATCCTGCGTGTCTTCAGTGTGTTCAGGTGTCCACACGTTCATATATAAGCAGTCTTCCGCGGGCTCCTCTCCCAGCGGGGCGGCATCGCCGGCAAATGGCTTTTGCATGCAGTCATTGCCAAAACGTGTAGCGGCTTTTACCCCCTCCCAGTTGTCAACGGTTTGAGGTGAACGCCAGCGTAGCTCGCCGACCGGCGGCCTGGCGTAAGGGATCCCTTTATACACACTGATACCACTCTCATTCATTCCCTCTACCATACCTGCCGTCGTCACCGCTCTTGGCGCAACCACCGGAGCATCTGACACAGGTTCCTGTTGGCTACAGGCACTAAACAGTAACAGCGAACTCAGCGATAACAATAGGCGGGAGTAGCTCATCAGCACATTTCCTTTTTAATAAATTTGCAGACGCAGAACTGACGTTTGCTTTTTTTACCTTCTAACCGGCACGCTACGTGGGCCTGATACCGGCGTAGCGTAAATACCTTTGCACAACTTAGTGCACCAGTAAATTGAATTAGCCTGAAAGCGTTATGAAGGCTTTTCGAATATCTATACACAACGGCAACCGGCCTGGGGCGGCAGACATAAACCCCCGTTATGGCAGCGTGCCGGCGAAGGGTAGCCGCAACACTTTGCCCAGTTTTGCTCACAACGTCGCTTACAACAAGGCTGAGCTGTTCGCTGTTGCTTTGCAATCAGATTGCTCTGGCAATTATGACTGATTCATGCGCGATGATCTGATACGCACTTTGCTGCGTTGAATAACGCCAAGTTTTGCACACTAAGCAGTGCCGTTTCCTGACCAGCAGTGGCAGAATAACGCTGTCGTCATTTATTGGTGAAATTCCCCTTAATTTTCAAAAAAGTAATGACTATACTGCTATCATGCGTTTACAAAAATAACCCGAACTACCCTCTGCAACGTTTAATAGCCGCAGACAGTTTAACGCAACACGTTTATACACGTATTAGAACAGACGGGAGCATCAGGTAACCATGAGTTTATTCTGGATAACGGCGATCATGCTATGCAGTGTGTTTGTACCGTTGTTAACTGAAAGATTTGGACGTACGGCGGTTACACTATGCACCATGATCGCGCCCGCGATTGCCCTTGCCTATGTCATAAGCCTGATGCCAACAGTACTGGCAGGATATACGGTTTTAGAGCAGCTCCAATGGCTTCCCTCGATTGGTCTTAACTTGTCGATGCGACTCGACGGTCTGTCGTTAATGTTTTGCCTGCTTATTCTGGGTATCGGGCTTCTTATCATTATTTATGCCCGTTATTATTTATCTGACAGAGAGTCTGTAGGACGCTTTTTTGCCTATTTAATGCTGTTTATGTCGGCTATGTTGTCGATAGTGCTGGCCAACAACGTATTGCAGTTGTGGATGGCGTGGGAATTAACCAGCATCAGCTCGTTCCTGCTCATCAGCTTCTGGGCTACAAAAACCGAATCGCGCAAAGGCGCACGTATGGCACTTACGGTGACCGGGGCCGGTGGCCTGGCACTCCTCGCAGGTTTACTGCTTATTTCAGATATTGTCGGCAGTTACCAGGTTGACGTTATCCTTTCCAGCGGCGACATCTTGCGGGAGCACGCCCTTTATCCTGTTGTACTGTCGTTGATTTTGCTGGGTGCGTTCACGAAATCTGCACAATTCCCATTCCATTTCTGGTTGCCACACGCGATGGCAGCTCCAACACCAGTAAGTGCTTACTTACACTCAGCCACCATGGTTAAAGCGGGTATTTTTCTACTGGCGCGATTCTACCCGGTACTGGCAGGCACCGACATGTGGTTTTTAATTGTCACTGTGGCAGGCCTGCTGACGCTGGTTATGGGCGCGTATGTGGCAATGTTCAAACACGACCTTAAAGGCCTGCTGGCCTACTCTACCGTCAGCCACCTCGGACTTATCGTGTTATTGCTGGGGCTCGACACCAAGCTGGCCACTGTCGCCGCGCTGTTCCATATTATGAATCATGCATTGTTCAAGGCGTCGCTGTTTATGGCCGCCGGCGTGGTCGATCATGAAACCGGCACTCGGGATATGCGAAGGCTTTCCGGGTTATGGCCGTACATGCCGCACACCGCCACACTGGCAATGATTGCGTCGGCGTCGATGGCGGGCGTTCCTTTATTTAACGGCTTTTTATCCAAAGAAATGTTCTTTGCCGAATCACTGCATCAGGAAACACTCGGGTATCTGTCGTGGATGATCCCGGTGCTGGCCACGCTGGGCGGCATTTTTGCCGTAGCGTATTCACTGCGCTTTGTGCACGACGTATTTTTCGGCGACGAACCGGAAGATTTACCGAAAGATCCTCACGAGCCACCACGCTACATGAAAGTCCCTATCGAGATCCTGGCCGCATTATGTTTGGTTGTCGGGATATTCCCTGCTTTCATGGTGGGCGACTTACTGTCGTCAGCGGCATCAGCTGTCATCGTTGGCGAATTACCGTACTACAGCCTCGCTATCTGGCATGGTTTCAACCTGCCGTTGTTGATGAGTATGGTTGCCATTGTGGGAGGCATGATTGTGTATTTCTACCGAAACGAGGTGTACCGGTTCCAGTCTCAGTTCCGGGAGTCTGACGCAAAACTGGTCTTCGAAGGTCTGATACAGCGCATCGTTGCCGCTGCCAAACGCGCCCATGAGTATATGGACAATGGCTCGCTTCAGCGGTACATGTCTATGCTTTTGTTGTTCACCATCGTGATCGCCACCGTGCCGCTGATTAATCTGGAGACCTCCACAGTGTTGCCTCCTGATCAACCCGTTACCGCAACAGAAATCGTAGCGGCTTTTATTTTATGCCTAAGTGCTGTCGGCACCGTGATCTTCCATCGCAACCGTATGTTTTCACTTATATTGTTGTCAGTCGTGGGATTAATCGTGTCGATAGCTTTTGCCCGCTTTTCGGCACCAGACCTCGCCCTTACCCAGCTGGCGGTGGAAGTGGTAACGGTTATTTTGCTGATGCTGGCACTTTACTTCCTGCCGCAGAAAACCCTGATCGAATCGGCGCCGTCGCGAATCGTCAGAGACCTGGTCATTGCCGCAGCTATCGGCGGTATCGTGGCAACGGTCAATTACGCGTTCATTACTCAACCGCTGGACAGCATCTCCGATTACTTTATCGCCAATAGTAAAACCGGCGGTGGTGGCACCAACGCAGTAAACGTGATCCTGGTAGATTTCCGTGGACTGGATACTCTCGGCGAAATACTGGTATTGGGTATTGCAGCCATTGGCATCTTTAAATTACTGGCAGGCATACGGTTGTCTATGACCAACGCAGATGAAAATGGCCTGCCGTGGTCCAAAGATGTTCACCCACCCATTTTAATTATGATTTCACAAAGTCTGCTTCCACTGGCGTTGCTGGTGTCGTTTTACATCTTCTTGCGTGGTCATAACATGCCCGGCGGCGGCTTTATCGCCGGACTTATTACCTCAGTGGCCCTCATTCAGCAGTACATTGCTCATGGTGTGGACTGGATTAAACCCCGCCTGAAAGTGAATTACCAATCACTGATCGCCTGGGGCGTCCTGATAGCTGCATTTACCGGCATGGGGAGCTGGTTCTTTGACCGTCCGTTCCTGACAAGCTGGTTTGATTATTTTGATATTCCGCTCATTGGAAAAATCGAGCTGACAAGCGCCCTCATTTTCGACCTGGGCGTGTATCTAACCGTAGTAGGGGCAACATTACTGATTCTGGCAAACCTCGGTAAGCTGACGTCAGTCCGGTATCGCCCAACGATGGAGGAATAGTGGAAACTTTATACGTAATTTGTGTTGGTATGGTAACGTTTTGCGGTGTTTTTCTGTGCTTGCGAGGCCGTACGTTCTCTGTTGTCGTTGGGTTAACCATGCTGTCTTATGCAGTAAACCTCTTCCTGTTTTCCAGTGGCCGCCTCAGCCTGGAAGGTTCAGCCATTCTCGGTACCACCGAGAACTATGCCGATCCTTTACCGCAAGCCCTGGTGCTTACCGCCATTGTTATTGGCTTTGCCATGATTGCCTTTGTAGTGATCTTGTCGATGCGAGCCCGCGCTGATCTGGGTAACGACCTGGTGGACGGTCGTGAACATCCTGACTCCGACAAACTGGTAAAAACCGTCAGAGGTAAACCATGAGTTTTCATCTGCCTATTTTGCCAATTCTGATACCGCTGATTGGCGGGCTACTGATGTTGTTGCCGCCATTTATTGGGGTGGAGCGCTACCGTCACAGGCGGGTGGCAACCTTGTTGCTAACGCTGTTACAAGTAGCCTGCGGCATCTGGCTGATGGTTACCGTCAGCCAGCATGGCGCGCTGATGTATGCTGTAGGAGACTGGCAACCGCCATTCGGCATAATTCTGTACGCCGACCTGCTCTCGTCCATGCTCATTGCGCTAACCAGTTTTCTGGGTCTGGGTATCACCCTGTACTCATTTGCAGGCACCGACCGTGAAGGTAAGTACTACCACCCGTTAATTCAGTTTCAGCTGTTGGGCATAAGTGGTGCGTTTCTGACAAACGATTTGTTTAACCTGTTTGTTTTCTTCGAAGTGCTGCTTATCGCGTCTTACGCGCTGATGGTGCATGGCGGCGGAAAACAAAAAACCCTCGCAAACGTGCATTACGTTATTCTGAACCTCATCGGCTCGAGTTTATTCCTGATTGCGCTGGGAACCCTTTACGCCGCCACCGGCACGCTGAATATAGCAGATATGTCACAACGGATGGCTGAGTTAGGCCCAAGCCAGAAGGTGATTGCGCAGGTGGGTGGGTCGTTACTGTTGGTGGTATTTGGACTTAAGGCGGCAATGCTGCCATTGCACTTCTGGCTACCGCAAACTTACGAGGCCGCCAGTGCGCCGGTAGCAGCGCTGTTCGCGATTATGACCAAAGTAGGTGTGTACTGTATATTTCGCGTATTTACGGTGATTTTTGGAGACACCGCCGGTGACTTGGCCGGCATGGCCGAGCCCTGGATCTGGGTACTGGCAATTCTTACCGTTACTGCTGGCTCGATCGGCGCACTTGCAAGCCCAAATTTGCGTACGCTCAACAGTAATCTAATCATCGTGTCTGTGGGCACATTGCTGATTGCCTTTGCCTTGCGCACGCCCGAGGCGACAGCGGCAGGGTTATTTTACCTGATTCACAGCACAGTCATCTCAGCTACCCTGTTTTTAGTTGCTGACATGGTAGGCCAGCAGCGGGGTAAAGCGCTGGACCGTTTCGTTTTAGCCAGAAAAGTAAAACAACAGACCGCATTTGGCATACTCTTTTTTATCGCCGCGCTTGCCGTTGCCGGGCTACCACCATTTTCCGGCTTTCTAGGCAAACTGATGGTGCTTCAGGCGGCAACCGGTGCGGCTGAAAAACTGTGGGTGTGGACGTTTGTGCTTATCTCCAGTCTGGTAACCATTGTCGCGTTGTCCAGAGCTGGCACCACCCTGTTCTGGCGCTATCCTGAAAACAGCGACCCGTCTGATTCTAAAAGCGCATCAATATGGCAGCTTTCCGGTGCCGTGTTGCTGCTGGTAGCGTCTCCTGCGATGGTTGTTTTTGGCGGTTACGTCATTCAATACACTACTGACGCCGCGGCGCAATTACACAATGTGCCCTATCTTCTCGAGGCCATGAATCTTCGGGAGGGCGCGCAATGAACATCGTTTCCAAACTACTTCCCACGCCACTGCACAGCCTGATGCTGCTGATAGTCTGGCTGGCATTAAATGCTTCAATAGGCGTTGGCCATATTCTGTTGGGGACAGCACTAGGCATTATTATTCCGCTACTGTGCCAGCCGCTGCGAATGCCTGAAGCCCCGGTAAAGCGCCCGTTGAAAGTGTTCAGTTATATCGGGATTGTGCTAAAGGATATTCTGGTTGCCAATGTGCAGGTTGCGCTTCTGGTGGTTGGCCCCATGCGTAAGATTAAACCCGGCTTCGTGGCGGTGCCGCTGGATTTACCAAACATTTTTCCTATCACTGTGCTGGCCAGTACCGTGACTATGACCCCAGGAACACTAAGCTGTGAAATATCGTCAGATAGAAACTGGCTTTATGTGCATGTTCTGAATATGCCTGACGACGAGCAGGAGGTCATAGACTTCATCAAACAGCGTTATGAAGCGCGCATTAAGGAAATTTTCGCATGCTAGATTTCACTGTAATCGTGGTTGCCGCCATGATCTGTGTGGCGCTGGTACTGAATTTGTGGCGTCTGCTCATCGGTCCGCATGTTGTCGACAGGATCCTGGCGCTGGATACCATGTATATCAACAGCATTGCCTTAATTTTACTGTACGGCATATACAATCGCACCGGACTTTACTTTGAGGCCGCACTGTTAATTGCCATGCTGGGGTTTGTCAGCAGTGTCGCGTTTGGCAAATACCTGCTTCGCGGCGACATTATCGAGTAGGAGTGTTTATGAGTTTTGCAGCAGAGCTGGTTATTTCGCTTCTACTTCTCTTAGGTGGCCTTTTCATATTGATAGGCTCGTTTGGGTTACTGCGATTAAAAGATTTGTATGTTCGCCTGCATGCCCCCACCAAAGCGACGACATTAGGTTTGGGTGGCGTACTTGGCGGTTCGATGGTGTATATGTTCGACTTGCAGGGTTATGCCACCATCAAAGAAATTCTCATTACTGTGTTTCTGGTGATCACTGCGCCGGTTACCGCCCACATCCTCGCGAAAGTAGCGATGCACCATCAGGTAAAGACCATGGGCAGAACCCGCAACGACGAGTTGGTAAAGCGTGCTCGGGAACAATTGCCTCCGCATGATGATGACGAGCAAGAAGAAGACGCAAAAGACAAAAGTAATAGCTAATTTGAAGCTACGGGCTGCTTAAGATGGCACCTGTTATGCGCGTTATCTGGCTTGCTGAACAACTTACCGGCTCAGGATTAGCTGATCGTTTGCTGCCGGCCACTTCCGGCCTGACATGTAATGACGTTAAACCGCGCCAGAGAGCCCTCTGGCGCATTCTTAGTGGGAACACCCACAGTGTTACATAATGCGGCCAAACACCCGGCGACGCGTGCCTGACTGGCGCTTTTTACGCATGCTTGAACGGATTTGACTACGCGTTCCTGCCAACCAGCTTTCGCGGTCCACTCTGGCTTCTTCACCACGACGCTTCTCTTCCGTACTGCGGAAGCTGCAAAACTCGCGATAAGCCGATAAATCCAAAGACATGTCCTGAATAACCAGCTCAATCATAATGGCATCATCCAGGTAGCCCAGGCCCGGAATATGATCGGGCACCATATCTTCAGGGTCTACGAAATACGCCAGTGACGTCAGAATATCCTGCCTTTCCTCTGCCGGCATCTGCCACTCTTCATCCTTAACCGCAGCCATTAGCATTTCCAGTGATTCCACACGCTCAGACACAAAGGAAGGCAAATCAGCATTCTCCATTTCCTTGCACGTGGCAGCGGCTTTGGTGAGAATCTCGTCTTCGGTGTACTTGCTGGCGTTCTGCGCTGCAGCCTTAATCACTTCTCTGAAATGATCCAGGTCACTGTCAGATAATTCAAAACTTATAGAAATGGACATGTTGTTTTTCACTCTCCTCATTGTGTAGAGTAAAAAGTAACCAACCGTGGGGAGGGTGTCAATTATTGGGTGTAACTGGGTGTTTCTGGAGCAAGGCCTGAACCTGAAATCCAGACGAAGTAGAAACGTCGGCTTGGGATAAAGGCCCGCAATTTACGGGCAAGATTTGTAATCGAGGTTCGAAGCGGCGCAAAGCGTCGTCTTAGTGCTGTGGCACTCTTTTCATCGTTGCTTAACGTGCAAACTCTTAGATTGCGTTACACACTTTGGGTAGACTGGTAAGAACCTGAACCGATATACGAAGGAGCAACCGTGAGCAACCTACCAGAGAGCTTCGATTATGCCGCTTTTGATCAGTTATGCAGCCCTTTAAGCAACAACGGTGGGTTAAAAAAGCCTGCTGAACTTCTGGGGTTTGTGACCTCAGTTTGCTCCGCTCCTGAATTAATCATGCCATCAGAATGGATGGCTCTGATTTGGCAAGATGACGCTGAAGATCTGCAGTTTGAGACAGAACAACAGGCTGTGGCGGTATTTGAGCATCTCATGGCCTGGCACAACTATTGTGTGAACACTTTCATTCAGGAGGCACGCTTTGCGCTACCACATCAAATCTCTCTGAACGCAGAAAAGAAACCGACACCAGAGTTACAAAGCTTTGCCCGGGGCTATTTAACCGGACACGAATGGTTAAAAGAGGTGTGGGATGCTTACATACCTGACGAAGACTCAGAGGAATCAGTGGCTGTGGGCACGGCGATGATATTAATGATGCAGTGTATGTCTGAACAAGCACGCACCTCAGCGGAGCTTCCTGACCTGATAAATCTAATTGAGGAAGACGAGACAGGAACCTTCTCTATCGATTTCTGCCTCGGCGCGGTCGGGCAGCTAGGTAGAGCTATTTATGAAGAAGAACTTGAAAGCGCTAACGTACCTTACTATAACGAGGCAAAAGATATCGGGCGCAACGACCCGTGCCCCTGTGGTAGTGGTAAAAAGTTTAAGAAATGCTGCTTGAATTGAATCGGGCTGATATTAATCGCCATTGCTTATCAATAATAATTAGTGCCGAAAGGATACTCCCAACAAATACCAAGGACGAAGTATGCCCGCGGCAATCAAAGAGTCACTCATTCGGCTTCTGACATTGATGTAAATGATCCCGTTATATCGGATGTGGGTAATTTGCTTCCATAGTCTCCAGATGCATTGAGCGATTGGCCTTTCTTAGGCAATGTCTGGCGCACCCACTCAAACTTAACGTCGAAACAAAACCTCACGATGGTAAGCCATATACTCGCGATGCTTAGGACTTAAAGCAATTTTAGCCGATGGATCGATACCTAACTTTGTATATTCCTCAAGTTCTTCAGCGATCAACATAGCGCCGTTATCTTCAAAAGTGATATACGCTTTGTCGAAAGCTTTATCGATATTTGCTACAAGCAATAATCCGTTGAATTTATCCAGCCGCTCTTCATGATTAGACGCTCTCCACGGTTTGATATGAGAGGCAATTAAAAAATCTCGATTCTTAAAACCAGTTAAAGCGCACTGCTTCCAATGGTCGATGAGTTCTTGTCTATATTTGCCTTGGCCTATTCTCGCTTTAACAAGTGCCGCTTTCTCAGATTCACTATTGGTTTTATTCAGCAGAATTTCGTCGATATCTTCCTGGAGTTGAACTTGCGTTGTGTCGGCAAGAAAGTTCTCGTAAGCGCGCAGCGCTGCAGAGTACATTTGCCCACCTTTGCTATCTTTTTGCTTAAATGTTTCAAGCTGCTTGAGTTTGGTCGCGATTTGGCGAAACTCAGATAACGAACTTATCTCAAACAATGACGGAATTGGTTGCCCCTCAGCGGTAGACCAATTGGGTATTGAGTTTTGGAGCGCTCCCAAATAATTTTTAGCAGTTTTTTCTTTCTTTCCGATCTCCTGCGCCCACCGAACGAATTGCTCGCCGAGCTCTGAAAGATTTCGACCAAGCTGCTCTCTAAGCGCCTGACTATAGTCCTTGTTTTTTAATAGTTCGAAAAGTGAGCTATCAAGATAAGCATAGAGCACATATTTGTTCAAAGACGCTTCGTTAATGGAATGTCTCTGTTGTTGCCGGGACATTTCTCGAAACTGTAAGTGCCAAAAAGAAGAGCTTTTTAAATGATAAAAAGGTAAGTATGGATTGCAACGGTCTTTTTCTGATTTCAGTTTATCAAAATAATGACTGAACCTCTCTTTCAGTTCGGGGCTGTAGACAATCTTGTTGTCAGTAATTCGGCCCTCTTCGATAAGGTCCATCACCGCATAAAGCATACAAACCTTATGAGGCTTGGCCCTACCCGAAGACCTATCTACATTGAGCTTCTGAAAGTCCGACAAATAGCTTTCAAGCATTACCTGATGTGTCCTTTCTAAGTATCACCGTCTGCCAAGTTACTTTGGCTCTCCCTAATTTATCTTCACTATTGTCTGCAAGTAGCTCTGTTGTCAAACCCACGTCGCGAGCCAATGTACTTACTTCCTCGAATGAAACCGAAAATGCCGATCGATTATCTGTAAAAAGGCCGTGCCGAAGTGTGAGCACTATAAGCCCGCTACTTTTAATTAAGTCTGCTAGAACCTGAAGAGATGCTAAACGATCACTGGGGTGAATGTGCATCCACACCGCGCTGAGTAAAATGAGGTCAAATTGCCTATTTAGACCAACGACATTACGCAAACTGGGAAGACTATCTGCTGTCCATTCAATGCTAGCGTTCTGATGGCGCTCTTTAGCTAAGTGTCGCATTCCTTCTGAAGGCTCGACTGCAGTCACTTTTAGCCCTGTCGAGGCGAGAAATGCAGCGTCACGGCCGGAGCCTGCCCCTATATCAAGCGCGCTTCCTTCTTTCGGGGCTATGTCATACCAGCTGGAGTGGACATCCGGAAACGACACTCTCTCATAATCATCAGCCAAGGCTACTGCATGTAACGAATAGAAGTCTTGATTGTTATTCACGATACCGTCTCCCTGGCGCTCTCCAAAACTAAAGCATTTCTTTTTAGATAACCACAACATCCTTCATTGTATAAGGCATGATACCTTGCCAACGACAAACATAATTGGGCAAACAGCGTCTAGGATATACTTCATAACGCAGTTAATTATATGCTCACAGAAGAGCATGGCTCAATTATTGATCTAGAAAATTTAGCCTGTTTCTACGCAGGTTTATTTTTCGAAATTTAGAGCCAGCTTACCAACAAGGATGACAACTATGGCGCTACTTTTCATCATATTTCTATCGCTGGCCCCTTTCGCCATTTTTCTGATGATAATAACGGTGATGGGTAAGTTTTTAACAAGAAAATCTCGTATCCCATTTGAATACGCCAATATGGCGCGAATACCCGCTTTTTCTTTGTTACAACAACACCGGGAATACACTTTAGATATCCTTGCATGGGCTCTTTTAGCGACGATTTACTTTCAGCTACCCTTTTCTATTCCGACTATTGCTAGCTTAACTGGCGTTGAAGACTCTATCGGAGAATGGTGGACCTACTCAATTCTACTTATTTTTATGGCTATTTATTCTCTTATAAGAGCAACGAGAGCGTTTTCTAAATTAAGAAACACCCGATTAGGAATAGAAGCCGAATGGGCCGTGTCCCAAGCGCTAGCAACTATTGTGGATAAAGATGTTCGGATTTTTCACGATATTCAGGGGCCAAATTTCAATATCGACCATGTACTGACTTATCCTGGAGGCGTACTGGCGATTGAAACTAAGGGCAGAAGAAAACCAAATATCCGTCATTCTAAAGACACCCACAAGTTGTTCGTAGATAGCCAGAAGTTGGTATTTCCCCACTTTACGGATATGGATACGATTGAACAGGCCTCACGTCAGGCTAATTGGTTGTCCAAAGAGCTTACTCAGAGTACAGGGTCAGATATAAAAGCAAACCCAGTTGTGGTGATTCCCGGTTGGTTTATTGAATATAAACAAAAACCTACAGTTCCGGTGATGAGCCATAAAACTCTAGCGAAGTACTACAAGTTTTCTAAAAGCTTTGTGCACGATGATTCATCACTCTCAAGAATAAACTATCAGTTGGAGCAACTAGCTATGAGGGGAAGTGACGAGCTGTGAGCATTTGCGACTTGTCACACGCTGTGTCGCTTTGACAGGTGAGTCAGTTGCTTTCTGGCTTAGGTGGAACAGCTAGTTTGATAAGAAGAGAAACAGCTTAAAGCTATACACCTTGAAACTGGCGCACCCGATAGGATTCGAACCTATGACCTTTGCCTCCGGAGGGCAACGCTCTATCCAGCTGAGCTACGGGTGCAGAGTAGAAGCGGCGATTGTAATGATTCTGCTGTTATTTTCCAGCACTATTTTCTACAACCGCCGCTGTTAATGCGTTACTGGCGTTGAACCATCACGCGGTCGCCGTTCATCGTATTTACCAGATAAACAGCTCCTTTCAGACTATCTACCGCAAACACGGTATTTGCAGATGTTCCCTTTGCTATTTTTGTGAAGTTAACCAACTCACCCTTTCCAAAGTTTTGCAGGTTGGCAGAAATCAATGTTTTCTCACCAGTTGCCAGCTCCACCGCGGCGATGCTGCCGTTGTTCACAACCAGTAACGTTTCACCGTCTTCACTTAACAGCAAATCATCGAAGCTGTTAATAAAAATCGAGCCCGGGAAGCTGTTATTGTCGGTAGCAATAACCGTATCGCCTGTGCTGAGATCAATTTCCTGCAAATTAACCGTTGCCGTATCGCCATTGCCATTATTGCCAACATAAGCAACGTCATCGGCAATTAATAGTGATCTCGGTGCTATCAGAGAGCTGTTCGTGCCAATGGTGTTATTTGTAACTATGCGAGTGCTGGCATCCGACAGCGTTACCTGAATTAATGCCGGGCCATCAGTTGCGCCGGTTACCGTCAAATACAAATCACTTCCCGATTCATTAATTGCCATATCTGTTGGCAATAATAAATCAGGGTTAGTACCGTCGGTGACGTCGGTCAGCTTAGTGGTGGTATCGGCCGCGATATCGTAACGATAAATCGCGCGCTCACTCTCGTTAGTGAAGTAAATGTCTCCACCATTCGGGTGAACTGCGATATGACTGACACTGTCCAGCTCGGCGCTACCATATGCCAGCTCAGTTGTGGTTAGTGTTGCGATATCAAATGCTACCAGCGCATCCGTGTTGCCGCTCAGTGAATCCTGAGAAATACCATACAGCGTACCGTCCGTAGCAGAATAATGAATATCAGCATTCATGCTTCGCTTGTCACCTGTACCGACATTATCTTCAAACAGCACATTTATATTTCCAGCAGCGGTTAAAGCGGCAATCTTATTTTCTGTATAGCGGTCAATAGAGTTAGAACCTGGTCTGAACAGACTGGTCAGGTAACGGCTATTCTCAGCATCCCATAAAAGATCGGTAGCCGCGCCTTGTAGCTCATCATTAAATGCTGCTACCAGCTCACGATCGCCTGTGCTCAGATCTATTGAATAAAGCCGGTTTTGAGAGCCAAGGCCAGCCATTGTGTCTTCATCTGAATTATAGGTTGCCCGCCAGAAATTAATATCAGGGCCTGCACCCACATCCATAGCCGAGCTTGAAACGATGGTGCGGTTGCCTGTAGCAGTATCTACAGAATACACATGATGCAGTTCACCGTCATACACCACTACGCTGCCATTATTGCGCACAAACACGTTACTTTGGTAAGAAAGCTCAAAGCCCAGGCCGGTGCCGGTAGTATCGTCAGAAACGATTGTCATTGTCTCGTTGTTAATGTCGGCTTCAATTAATGCATCTAATCCATCATCCAGCAGATATGCTGTATTGCCATCAGCACTAAGCGAGAAACTCACAACCTGGTTCACTTCCACGCCACTTCCGCCTGCAGGAATAAGCTCAGACACGCTGCCGTCATCCAGTGAGAGCGTTGTGAATACATTGCTGTCAGCAAACATCAGCATAAACAAACGGTTGCTGTTACTGTCGTATTTCATTTCTTTCAACTGGCCGCTGACTGGCGTGGTCGCAGTCTGTGGTTCATGTAACACGCGCATCGCATTATCGGCCATGTTCCATTCAAGGATGCGGTAGTTGTTATTTGTTTTCGATGCAATGTAAGCGATGTTGCTTTGCGTCGAGTCAAGTGCCAGCAAGCCTTCCTCAATAGTTACTGCAATGTTCAGCGTAGAAGAAACCACCTCAGACGTTTCGCCAATATTATCCGTAGCCGATACATTCACAGTAAGCTCGCTGTCTGAAATCGATACAGGCACAGAGGCACTGTAACTTTCATCGCTCTCACGGATTACATCGTACTCGGTGTTATTGGCTTCTACGGTAACTTCGGCAAGTTCAAGATTGCGGTCATCCGTAATACCACCGCGAATACGCAGTGTATCGTCATAAAAACGGCCACGCTGGGGAGGGAAAGCCAGGGTCACTTCCGGCGGCTCGTTAGCAAGAATGGTTACATTCACTGTTTTTGAACTGGCAAGGCCCAGTGCATCCACTACGCCCAATGCAAACTGCGCCACGGTATCGTCTTCAACAACCGGTAAGGTTAGCGACGTTGATGAGCTGGTAGGCGAACCAATAGTCACTTGCGGCCCGGATTCCTGTGTCCACTGGTAACTAACTATATTATCGTCAGCATCTGAAGTTGCAGCACCGTCTAAGGCAATAGTGGTGGTTTCAACAGCCTCAGATGGGCCACTGATACTGATAACCGGCGCACTATTAATAGTGGCGCTGATAGAAGCGGTATCGCTATCGTCATACTCATCGGTCACGGTAAGAGTAAGTTCTACAACAGCGCCCTGCTCGTCTGGCGCTGTGAAACTAACTACGGTCTGATCGGCATTTGTCAGCTCCACTGCCGGGCCTGCAGTCTGCGTCCAGGCATAGCTGGCAATAGCACCGTCCACATCCGTAGAATCTGAACCATCAAATGCCACATCAGCCCCTGGATTTAATAACGTATCGCCAGAGATGACAGCGTCCGGTGGGGTGTTCACAAAAATATCGCCCACCGTCACCGTGAATGTTGCAGCGGATGACAAGCCAAGCTCATCGGTCACCAACAGTTGAAAAGTAATTTCAGTATCTTCACTAACCAAAGGCAAGGTGATGTCCGTTTCTTCGCCACTGGCTGATGCAATAGAAGCGGCCGGTCCGGAAGTTTGTGTCCAGGCATACGTCGTCACGTTTTCATCTGCGTCGGACACAGCGCTTTCGAAGTGCAGAACGCTTTCTTCCAGCCCCTGCATGTCTCCGCTGACGCTTACTTCAGGCGCGCTATTTACGGTGATGGCTATGGAGTCGCTGCGGCTTGCGCCGTCATCGTCGGTTACAGTTAGCTCGAATTCTAATGTCGCGCCCTGCGTTTCAGGCGCAATGAATGTAATCTGGCTGGCTGAGGAATCTGCGATGTCGACTGTTGGGCCAGACAGCTGCGTCCAGGAATAGGTTGAGATGGTACCGTCGCTGTCACTGGAACCACTGCCGTTCAAGCTGACACTTGCCGCAGGATTTACCAATGTATCGCCCGACACAGAGGCTGTGGGAGCGCGATTAGTTTGGGTAGAAGTGTCGGAGCCAGATGAGCCACCACACGCAGATATTACAGATGCTGCACAAACACAGACACCGAGTTGGATGAGTTTAGTTACTTTAAACATCCCTGTTCCTCGCCTCTGACAGTTGCTGTCAGTTAGAATATTATTATTTATTAAAGACGACAGGGCATGCAAAATTTGGACACTTCCCTGCGTCTAATGCTTTTTCAGGAGCAATTAAACCACAGTTTCGTCAAATAGGGTTATTTTTGAACTTTAAATATGACATCACCTGTACAAATTTTATGTCTTTGCTGGCAGAGTCTGTGGCGGTATTACTGATTTTTAACCGTATTTTTTGTACGTATTTAGAGTCAAAGAGTTGTCCACAACAGATTTACCGTTATAATCTGGCCTGCTAACGAATTCTCAAGATTGCCTGGAGACAGATGTGAAAGTGAAAACCTGGTTAACAATGATGGCTACGGCGCTGACCGTATTCGCAGTTCAGGCGCAGGAAATGTCTGATGATGCCATTGCCGAGCGTATCAAGCCGGTTGGCGAAGTACACGTTTCAGGTGCAGCCGCTGAAGGTGCTGCAGCCGGTGGCGGCGGTGCAAAGTCAGGTGAAGATGTTTATAACCAGGCTTGTGTAGCTTGTCATGGCTCGGGGGTATTGGGCGCGCCAAAACTTCACGTTGCTGCCGACTGGCAACCTCGTCTTGACGAGCGTGGCTTGGATGGCATCTGGGAAAATGCGCTTAATGGTATCAACGCTATGCCTCCGCGCGGTACCTGCGGCGCATGTAGCGATGAAGAGATTAAAGCGGCTATTGAATACATGATCGAAGGGATCTAATTCCCTTCTTTATCATCCTAATTGATGCAAAAAGTAGCGTTTTTGCATCAAATCAGGTAGCTTTAGTGGATTAACAGTCATCTACTATTATTATTCTAATTGGCTACCGGAATGTCATCAGATTCAACGCAGCTAGAGCTATCGGAAGAAGAGTTACGCGAGCTCATTCCTCAGTTGCAACAACTTACTGATAAATATAAGCGCGCTGAACGAGTTCAGAAGGCGCTTTTTGACATTTCTGAACTAGCCAGCTCGGTTAGTCACCTTAACCGCCTCTACTCTGCCATTCACGAAATTATTGCCGACTTTATGAACGCAGATAATTTCTTTGTTGCGTTTTACGAGCGCGACGCCAACCTGATCGATTTTGCTTACTTTGTTGACGAGTTTGACGAACAAACCGTTAAACAGGTGCCGGTTGAGCAAATTATGGATGGCATTACCGGCCACATACTTCGTACCGGCAACCATATATTCTTCAAGAAAGAAGAAGAAAAAGACTTTCAGAAGTCCACCGGCGTTCAGCTGTTCGGCTCTCAGCCTCACCAGTTGTTAGGTGTGCCCCTTAAGCGCGGAACCCAGGTCATTGGCGCCATGGTGGTGCAAACTTACGACGAAGACGTCAGTTACACCCATGAAGATCTAGAAGTACTGCTGTTCGTGTCGCAGCACATTGTGACCACGGTAGATCGCGTAAAAAGTCGCGAACTTACCGAGCGCACTATTCGGGAGCGTACCCGGCAGCTGCGCAAAATTAATGACGACTTGCAGGAAGAGATCCTCGAGCGTCAGAAGGTAGAATCGCTGCAGCAGGCATTGTTTGAAATTTCCGAGCTGGCAGCAAACCTGGAAGGCGACATGAGTATTTTCTACTCCAGCCTTCACGATATCCTGGCCCGCCTTATCAGCGCTCCCAACTGTTTCATTGCCACCCTTGATGATAGCCGCGAAAACCTTGAGTTCCCCTATTTCAGCGATTCACAGGATGACAAAGCCCAAAAGCGCCCGCTGGGTTTAGGACTCACCGAATTTGTCCTTCGCACCGGGCAAGCCGAGCTGATTAACCCGCCGCGCGTGCTGGAATTGGCTGAAGCCGGCGAACTGGATGTGTCGGTTGCTCAGAATATGCTGAACAGCGCTAACTCGTGGCTGGGCTCGCCACTGGTGGTCGATGGTGAAATATCCGGTGTTATTGCCGTGCAAACTTACGGTAAGCACGCCAAATATACCGCACGGGATCTGGAGCTACTGCGCTTTGTATCGCATCATATTGCGGTAGCCATGGAGCGCAAGCGAAGCACCGAGGCCATTCAGCGCTACAATGTAGAGCTGGAAGAGCGTGTGAAAGAGCGCACCACCGAGCTTGATAAAGCCAATCAGTTCCTTAAGCAGCAAATTGAAGAAAGAAAAGAAATCGAGCTGAAGCTTATACACGATGCCCATCACGATTCACTGACCGATTTACCGAACCGCGCTATGTTTACCAGCCGCCTTGAGCTGGCCATTGCAAACAAGCAGCGCTATCCGGAAAACCTGTTTGCGGTACTGTTTATCGACCTGGATCGCTTTAAAGTGATTAACGATACCCTCGGCCACTTTGCCGGCGATGAGTTTCTGGTTGAAGTCGCCAAGCGTATTTCGCTGTGTATTCGCGGCCATGATTTACTGGCCCGCTTAGGCGGTGACGAGTTCGTGGTACTGCTGGATAACTTTGAAGACGTTGCTGACGTTGAAGATGTCGCCTCACGTATCATTGAATGTATTTCTGAGCCGTTCGTGCTGGAAGGCAAAGAAATGTACTCAGGCGCCAGTATCGGTATCGCTCATCTTGAAGGTTATTATCGCGGCGCCGATGAAGTGCTGCGCGATGCCGATGCCGCGATGTATCAGGCAAAAACACTGGGCCGTGGCCGCTTTGTGATGTTTGACAAAAGTATGCGCGACCGTCTGCTGGAAGAGCTTGAATTGGAAAACGAGTTCCGCCGCGCGCTGCGTGAAGAAGAATTTGAGTGTTACTTGCAACCGGTTATCGATCTTCGTACTGACGAAGCGCTATATCATGAAATGTACGTACGTTGGGAGCATCCAACATACGGCAAGGTGGCCCGCGAACAATTCCGCCAGGTGGCAGAACAGGGTGGCCTGACGTTAGATCTGGACTTATTCCAGCTTCGTAAAGCCTGTGATCTGTTAAACAGCTGGCGCAGTGACAGTGATAAGCCAAGCCATATTGCGGTTAACGTATCGATTAACCACTTATTGCAATCGTCGCTGGTTAACAAAATTATCCGCATCATTGATGACTCCGGCATTTCTGCCAACGAGCTGGTGTTTGAGTTTGATGAAAACGACTTAAACCGCCGCTCTCAATATATTCTGCCGGCCATTAAGAAACTTAAGCGTGCCGGCATTACGCTGGTGCTGGATAACTTTGGTAGTGGCCTGGCCTCACTAAGTTACCTGTTCGCCTACCCTTTCGACTTCATTAAGATCGATCACCGTTTTGTGAAATCGCTTCCGCGCTCACAACGTAACTTAAAACTCATTCAGTCGGTAATGCTGATTTCCGAACACCTGCGCTTTAAGGTAATTGCTGAAGGTGTGGATGCGCGTGCGCAGTTAGAGGCGTTGACGGAAATTGACTGTAATTACGCGCAAGGAAAGGTGCTAAGCGAAGCACGGCCACTGGATATCAAACAGCTGGCAGGCTGAGAGGCCTTCATCCTCTTTGTGTCACACCATGCTGATAATGGCTGCGTCTTGTTTGGGATTAGCCATTCTTCTATTTCTTTCTGACGCGCGCTTCTCACCTGTTAACGGCATCGGTGCACGACACCAGTATCGCATGCATATTGCAAAAGACGTGGATATGCAACGCAGCAAGGCTGAATATCAAGCAAGTCACTTACTTTTTCAGCATATCCCGCAGATTAGCAATACTGGCCTGCCCCTTCTGCTGGCGCTCTTCCGGGCTGGCCTTCGGCTTTTGATTTTCCCACTGCACGTCATCGGCGGGTAGCTCGTATAAAAAGCGACTAGGCTCTGGCTGAATAATCTCGCCAAACTGACGACGCTCTTTGGCAAGAGTAAAAATAAGCTCGCGCTGTGCGCGTGTGATGCCTACATACGCCAGACGACGCTCTTCATCCACATTATCTTCATCAATACTGCTTTGGTGTGGCAACAGGCCTTCTTCCATACCCACCAGAAATACGATGGGAAACTCCAGCCCCTTTGACGCATGCAATGTCATCAGTTGTACCTGGTCGGCATCGCCTTCCTCTTCGCCACGCTCCATCATGTCTCGTAAAATCAGCCGGTTTACCACTTCCACCAGCGTCATGGGCGCATCCAGCTCGTTACCCTCCAGCATGTCTGTAACCCAACCAAACAGGGTACTGACGTTCGCCATGGCCATTTCTGCCGCTTTCGGACTGGGGCTGTGTTCGTACAGCCACTCTTCGTAGCTCATCGACTTGATCATCGAGCGCAACGCTGCGGTGGTATCACCTCTGGCAGCATTATCAGACAACTCAACTATCCAGCGCGCAAACCCGGCTACCCGTTGATAGGCATTGCCTGAAAGTACACCCGACAGCGCATCGTGACACGCGGCTTCAAACATTGACTTGCCAAGGTGATTGGCGAAATTTCCCAGTTTTTCCAGCGTGGCGCGACCGATACCGCGGTTAGGTGTGTTGATAATGCGAAGCAGCGCGTTATCGTCATCCTGGTTCACCATCAGACGCAAGTACGCCATGATGTCTTTCACCTCGCTGCGACCGAAAAACGACATGCCGCCGCTTATTTTGTAAGGGATGCGGTTACTCATTAACAGCTTCTCGAACAGCCGGCTCTGGTGGTTTCCACGATACAAGATTGCATAGTCTTTAAAATTAGTGCGATTCATAAACTTATGTGCAATGAGCTCTGCGACCACGCGCTCGGCCTCGTGCTCTTCGTTTTTCGCCACCACCACTTTCAGGGGCTCGCCGTACTGAAGTTCAGAAAACAGCGTCTTGTCGAACAGGTGCGGATTGTTCTGAATGAGTATATTTGCGCAGTGCAGAATGCGTCCTGAGGATCGGTAATTCTGCTGCAGCTTGATGACATTCAGGCGCGGGAAATCCTGCTGAAGTAAGTTCAGGTTCTGCGGCTTGGCGCCACGCCAGGAATAAATTGACTGATCATCATCACCCACCACCGTAAAGCGGGCACGCTCGCCTACCATCAGCTTCACCAGTTCGTACTGACTGGTGTTGGTGTCCTGGTATTCATCCACCAGCAGGTAGCGAATTTTACTTTGCCACTTCATCCGCGCTTGTTCGTTGTGTTTTAACAGCAGCGTGGGCAGCAGAATAAGATCATCGAAATCCAGCGCATTATAGGCCTTTAAATGGTTTTGATACTGACGGTACGCCTCGGCGAATTCTTTCTCGCCGGTACTGGTTGCCGTACGCAATAATTGATCTGGCAGTAATAAATCGTTTTTCCAGTTCGAGATGCAGCTTTGCAGTAGCGAGAGCTGGTCTTTGTCGCCATCTAAGGTGTCTTCGGTGAGGTCGGTTAACAGCGCCAGCGAATCTTTGTCATCAAACAGCGAGAAGCCGGGCTTTAAGCCTAAGTCTTTCACATGCGATTTAATGATATTCAGCCCCAGGGTGTGAAAGGTGGAGACTTTCAGGCCGCGCGCTTCTTTTTTCCCTAAGGTTTGTGCAACCCGTTCTTTCATCTCGCGGGCCGCTTTGTTGGTGAACGTCACCGCTGCAATGTAGCGTGCCGGCATATCGCAGTTTCGAACCAGATGCGCAATTTTATTGGTGATCACCCGGGTTTTTCCACTACCGGCACCGGCCAGCACCAGACAAGGCCCGGAGACAAAAGTCACAGCAGATTGTTGTGCATCATTCAGCTTCATGGAAAATCAGATACCTGCATCTTGTTGGATGACACGCGCCACCAGACGCAACCAGGGAGAGGTGGCGGTTTTCATTGCATGTCGATGGTATCGCTATAGAATGGGAACCTCGTCGACGACGCGCATTATAAAGGAAAAACCATGCTTGATCCGAAGAAACTGGAAGAATTGGCAAAACAAATTGCAGACTCGGTACCGCCGGGTGTGCGTAATATGGCAGAAGAAGCCGAAGGTCGCATTAAGCAGGTATTGCAGTCGCAGCTATCAAAACTGGACCTGGTTACCCGCGAAGAGTTTGATATTCAAAGCCAGGTGTTAATTCGCACCCGCGAAAAGCTGGATGCTATGGAAGCCAGACTCACCGAACTGGAAAACCAGCAAAAAGGCTGAGGTCGCTGGCGCGCCTTAGTCAGTCGGCATACCGAAGCAGACAGCGGCGCACAGTAGTTCATCTATATACGGTTTGCGTTACCATCCTGCCCGCGTAAGGCTCACCTCGCGATTATCACGCAAAGCCGTATTCTGTCTGACACACCGAAGTACAAGCAGCGCGCGGCAGCGAGGCTTTTGCGGCGTTCACGGCGCGCTGTCGTTAGCTATAGAGTTGATAAATTCCCTGGCCGCCGCTGCACCACTACGCGGCAATTACAACAGGTAGTGCGCTAATAGCCCGGCAGTTATCACCATGCCCACATAATGGCTTTCGATAAACGCTTTGAAGCACGCCTCGCGCTCTCGGTGGCGGATACGAGTGTAGGCATGGGTAAAGAGTACAACAGTAACTATAAGCGACAGGTAATAAGGCCAGGTTGCCTCAATCAACACCCCCACTGACAACAGTAACAGCAAGGTTACCAGCTGTAACAGCACGATCATGGCTTTGTCGAAACGGCCAAACAATACCGCGGTAGACTTCACGCCAATGCGCACGTCATCGTCACGGTCGACCATTGCATACATGGTGTCATACGCCACCGTCCAGCACAGGTTAGCCATGAATAGCAGCCATCCCCACACCGGAACGGTTTCGGTGATTGCAGTAAATGCCATGGGGATTGCCCAGCCGAAGGCGGCCCCCAACACCACCTGTGGCAAATGGGTGTAGCGCTTCATAAACGGATAACTTGAAGCCAGAATCAGCGCTGCTACTGACATTGCGATGGTTTGCCAGTTAAGCATTAGTACCAGACCAAACGAGATACCAATAAGCAGCGCAAACAACTGTAGCGCTTCTTTCTCGGAGACTTCGCCACTCACCAGTGGGCGTGCCGATGTGCGTTTCACGTCACCGTCGACATGGCGATCGGCATAGTCGTTTATAATACAGCCGGCAGAACGCATGATAACCACACCGGTAACAAACACGGCGGTAATGAAAAGCGAGGGAAGCCCGTTCGATGCCACCACCAGCGCCCATAAGGTAGGCCATAGCAGCAGATAAATACCTACCGGCTTATCCAGACGCATCAAACGCGCGTAGCCGGGCATGTTGGAGAAAGACAGCTTAACGTCCATAGCGATACCGCGATTCATAGGCCGGTGCGTCCGGCAAAAATACTTCAGCCACAATCATGCGGCTTTCCTGAAAAGAAAACAACGAGCGACGCCCCCACAGTGTATCGGTGATATCCATATTCAGGCGGGAAAGTGCCTCAGGCGTTGCCTGACAAAGGTGGAAATCGGAGCGGGCAAAACGCGGATCGTTAAATAGCCGCTTCCCCAGAGGCTCGGTACCTAAGTTAGCCAGTTCGTCATCTATCAGCGATTGCGGGATAACCGAGCGCGCATATACCCAGGGCTCGTTATCAGCGCACAATAATACTTCTCGTACCTGCCATTCACTGTTGGCCGTCGCATTTAGCAGCGCTGTCTCACTGGCATGTAGCGCTTTTGTCCCCTGTCCCAGCTTTACCAGCGAAAAATGACGGCACAACGCCTGCACCCGCTCTGTTAACGAACCGGTATCAAGCAGCCAGTTTTTTAAGTAAGGATCAGACAAGGCTACCTTGTCAGAAGGCTCCCAGTTAACATCCAGTCCAACGGGAAATTCAGGAGAGACTTTCAACGACACATTCTCTGCTTTTAAAACTGCGAATATCTTATCACCGAAGCAGGTTTTACGCCCACCCTGTCGTCCTTGTTATCCCGTCTTATTGCTATCTTTTCGTCGCATTGCTCCGTCCTGCCGCTGTTTGCACCAGCAACGATAAGCACGGCTAAGGTGCATTCTTTAGGAGTGGATGTGGAAGGTGACGCGCTTATTTTTCGTAAATGTTCCGGCTTCGACTAATGCAGTAGTGCGCGACTGGATGATTTTGCTACACTATAGGCATCTTTATTCCCTGTTGTTATTAAGCGATACCAGACTTGACCAAAATGACATTTCGATTACTGCTACGATCCCTGGCAATTTCGTTATTTTTAACTGCCGCCGGTACGTCACTGGTTAGTGCTCAGGATCGTCCAAACTATGCCTACCTTGGCCTCGAACCTGACATTGTGACCAATTACGTAGGCTCTACAGCCAGAAAGCTGGGTTACGTGCGGGTTACGGTAGAGTTGATGATTAATGACGTTGATCAGCTTGAGATTGCCGAGCATCACATGCCGCTGCTGCGTGCTACGGCGATTGAAATTTTCGGCCGTCAGCCGGAAGAGAAAGTAAAATCGCTGACCGGCCGTGAAGATATTCGTCGCGCCATCTTAAAAGCGCTTCAGGAGCATATGAAGCAGGAAACCGGTGGCGAAGTGGTAAGAGACGTAATCTTTACCAAGTACCTCTATCAGGGCGGCTAACCCGCCCTTTTATCAGCACCAATACTTAGTATCGCAGCCAAAGCACAACCGGTTATCAGCCCTACCGTGTGTGCGGCGTTCGCCATATTCACCCACAGTACATCCGCATAACCCAGTACCAGCCACACTAACATAAAGCCGATAATTCCGCGGGGGATACTCAGGCCCCATTGCGGTTTAAGCCAGCCCAGCCACCACACAAAGCCCATCAACGCATAGACCACACCTGACAGACCACCAAAGGGCAACAAGCCTCCTGGGAGCGGTTCTGTGAAGAAAGACTGGCCAATATTTGACGTAATAGCGGAAATTACAAATACCAGCATCAGCATGCTGACGCCCAGAGTACGTTCGATTTGCGCCCCCAACATGCCCCACCACAACAGGTTAAACACAATATGAAGGATAGAGAAATGAATAAACGCCGGCCCAATCACCCGCCACCACTCGTGGTTTTCCATTAGCAAAGACAGTGGCTGCATCATAAGTTCGCTGGCAATAGGCGCAAACAAGCCAAACAGCGATAAGGCATACACTACTACGCAAATCACCAGCACAGTTGCCGTCATCGGCGATGTCATGGCATTTTTCATCATGCTGGCAATACTCATGCCGCTGCCGGTAGGCGTCAGCGTTACCTGCTGACCATGCTGCCACGCGGCCTGCTGATACTTAGGATCGTTCGGATTACGGAGAAAGGCTTCGGTGATATCTCTGGCACGAAGCGCATCATCGTCGTTTGCCAGCACAATCATATATTCGTCACCGGCGCTGGTTCGTTCAACCTTCGCGCCAATGCCCTGACTCTTAAGATAATTTGCCAGAAGGTGAGCCGCCCCTTCCCGACGAAATGCGATTAGCGGGGTGTTCACGCGTTATCACTAACCACTGGCTGCGATAACCGCCAGGCCTCAAAGCCACCATCCATACTATAGACGGTGTCAAAGCCTTGCCCGGCAATCACCTGCGCCGCCTGCTGGCTGCTAATGCCGTGATAACAAACCACCACGACAGGCTTTTCTTTCGGCGTGTTCTCGATAAACGTTGCCAGATTATCATTGCTTAAGTGCAACGCATCCGGCATGTGACCGTTAGCGAAAGACTGCGGATCGCGAATATCAACAATGGCATAGCTGTCTTTATTGTCTGCGACATCCTGCACGGTGATGTGTGAAAATTGGGTCATTATTATTGCCAGTCCAGAATAACTTTGCCGGACTCACCGGACCCCATGGTATCGAACCCTTTCTGAAAGTCGTCTACCGAGAACTGGTGAGTAATGATGGGTGTCAGGTCCAGTCCGCTTTGAATAAGGCTTGCCATTTTATACCAGGTTTCGAACATTTCGCGTCCGTAAATCCCCTTTATGGTAAGGCCTTTGAAGATCACTTCATTCCAGTTAATGGCTACGTCCTGCGGCGGAATACCTAACATTGCCACTTTACCACCGTTGTTCATATTATTCAGCATATCGCGGAATGCTGACGGCACACCGGACATTTCCATGCCCACATCAAAGCCTTCCGTCATACCCAACTCTTTCATCACGTCTTTTAAGTTGGTGTTACTGACATTGACAGCCCGGCTTGCGCCCATTTTCTCGGCAAGCGCCAAGCGATAGGGGTTAACATCCGTAATCACAACATGTCGGGCACCGACGTGTCTTGCGACGGCGGCAGCCATAATACCGATAGGGCCTGCGCCGGTGATTAGCACGTCCTCACCCACTAAATCAAAACTCAGTGCAGTATGAACCGCATTACCGAATGGGTCGAAAATAGAAGCCAGATCATCGCTGATGTTATTCGGGATCTTGAAGGCGTTGAACGCCGGGATAACCAGGTACTCAGCGAATGCGCCCGGACGATTTACCCCTACACCGGACTCATTGCGACACAAATGACGGCGCCCAGCGCGGCAGTTACGGCAGTGACCGCAGGTGATGTGACCTTCGCCTGACACGCGGTCGCCAACCTTGAAGCCAGCGACTTCTTCGCCCATGCCTACCACTTCACCCACGTATTCATGACCGACAACCATGGGAACCGGAATGGTATTCTGTGCCCACTCGTCCCAGTTGTAAATATGCATGTCCGTGCCACAAATGGCGGTTTTGCGAATTTTTATCAGCAGATCGTTATGACCCACTTCCGGCTTGGGCGTGTCTTCCAGCCAAATGCCTTTTTCGCTGTGCGCTTTTACTAACGACTTCATTGAATCACTCCTAACTCGCGACCCACTTCAATAAACGCGTCTACCGCACGGTCTACGTGTTCAATACTGTGCCCGGCTGACATCTGCGTACGAATACGCGCCTGCCCCTTAGGTACAACCGGGTATGAGAAACCAATCACATAAATGCCTTTTTCCAGCAGCTTATCCGCCATGTCGCTGGCAAGACGTGCATCGCCCAGCATCACAGGGATAATGGGATGATCTTTACCGGCCAGCGTGAATCCGGCCTTTTCCATACGCTTACGGAAATGCGCTGAATTTTTCCATAACTGGTCGCGAAGCTCGCTGCCATCAGCCATCATATCGAATACTTTCAGTGAGGCAGATACGATAGGTGGCGCTACGGAGTTTGAGAACAGGTACGGGCGTGAGCGCTGACGCAACCACTCCACGACTTCTTTTTTGCCCGACGTATATCCCCCTGACGCCCCGCCCAGGGCTTTACCCAATGTACCGGTGATAATGTCTACCCGGCCCATCACATCACAGTATTCATGGCTGCCGCGGCCGTTATCGCCAAGAAAGCCAGTGGCGTGACAGTCATCAACCATCACCAGCGCATCGTATTTATCGGCCAGATCGCAAATACTTTTCAAATCCGCAATCACGCCGTCCATCGAGAACACGCCGTCTGTGGCGATAACCTTAAACCGTGCACCGTCTGCGTCGGCTTGCTTTAACTGGTCTTCCAGCGCTTCCATGTCGTTATTGGCGTAGCGGTAGCGTTTGGCTTTACACAAACGCACGCCGTCGATGATGCTGGCGTGGTTAAGGGCATCAGAGATAATGGCGTCTTCCGGGCCTAATAACGTTTCAAACAAGCCGCCGTTGGCGTCAAAGCATGACGGATACAAAATGGTGTCTTCCGTGCCCAGGAACTCACTGATTTTGCCTTCCAGCTGTTTGTGAATGTCCTGCGTTCCGCAAATAAAGCGCACCGACGCCATGCCAAAGCCGTGGCTGTCCAGGCCGTCTTTCGCCGCAGTGATGAGGTCGGGATGATTAGCCAGTCCCAGGTAATTATTTGCACAGAAGTTCACAACGTGATCGTTGTTCACATCAATGTCAGCTTGCTGTTGCGAGGTAATTACCCGCTCTTTTTTGTACAGCCCTTCTTCTTTCGTGCTGGCAATCTGCGATTGCAGGTGTGCAATAAATGCCTCAGACATGCTGGTCTCCAGGTTCGCTAAAAGCGCGTATTTTAATGAAAGCGTGAATTGGGGTATAGCCTAACCCGCTCGCCGGGGGAGGCTATGCGACAGACGGTGTAAATAAAACCGCACACCTGCGCGTATCCTGATCAGTCAGAGTCCAGTGAGGACGCCTCAAATACGGGCAAGTTACCGGTCCATACGCCACCGGCCACCTTTTCGTTTAGTGTAGTCCATAGGTCCGCCTCAGGAATAGGCTTGCTGATTAGGTAACCCTGCCCCTGATGGCAGTTAAAGTGACATAACAATTCATACTGTGCCGGAATTTCAAGGCCTTCGGCAATGACCTTCAGGCCCATGTTACGCACCATCGTGATAGTAGAGTATACAATTGAGCGATCATCAGGGCTATCTACCATGCCAGCAATAAAAGACTGATCAATCTTAATGTAATCTGCTGGCAGCGCTTTTAAGTAACTTAGTGACGAATACCCGGTGCCAAAGTCGTCAATGGCGATCAGACATCCCATGGCTTTAATCTGCTCCATTACATGCGTTGCCCTGGTAATATCAGCCACCAGCACATTTTCGGTAAGCTCCAGCTCTATCATAGAAGGCGCGATGCGCTGCTCTAAAATTTGCTGTTGCAAAAATTCCGGCAGCGACGGATCCAGAAAATGTCCCGACGATAAGTTAATTGCCATTTTCACATCAGCAAAGCCATTTGACGCCATCTCCCGAAGCAGACGAGTAGCCCGCGCAATTACCCAGTAATCCAGTTCCAGCATAAACGTGGTGTGTTCCAGCAGCGGAATGAAGTCATTGGGTGCAATGGGCCCTTTTTCCGGATGATCCCAGCGAAGTAACGCTTCAAAGCCTACCAGCTTGCGGGTGCGAAGCTCCAGCTGAGGTTGCAGAGCCAGATAAAACTGATCATCGCGCAGCGCGATCCGCGCTTCGGTTTCCAGCTCAACCTTGCGCATCACCTTAAGATTCATAGTCGAATCGTAAATTCGAAACGAGGGGCCCTGCTGCGCCTTCGCTTCATACATTGCGATATCTGCGTGGCGTAACAGATCTACAGCTGAGGACTGCGCTTGCCGCGTGATTGCAATACCGATGCTCACTGTGATGTAAAACTGTTTGTCCTCGACATCGATAGGCGTAGAAAACGCATTCAGTAATTTTTTAGCAACCACTTCAACCTGTTCACGGTTATCTATCTGAGACAACAGCACCACGAACTCATCACCCCCAAACCGTGAGGCGATGTCAGTATCGCGGATAGGCGCAGATATACGCAATGCAGCGGCTTTCAGGAGTTTGTCTCCGACATCGTGACCGTGACTGTCATTCACTTTCTTAAAGTCGTCCAGATCGAGAAACATCAGCGCTACAATGTCATCGCTGCGGGCGGCGGCAGCCAATTGCTTTTCAACCTGATAGGTAAGCATGTTGCGGTTTGGCAGGCCAGTTAGGGCGTCAAACATTGCCATTTTTTCTAACTGCGCAGTGTTAAGCGCCATGCGGCTATCAATATCTTCAAGCTGGCGTGCCAGGTCTTCAGCAGTTGACTCCAGTACATCCAGCTCGTCGCTGAATAAACGCTTACGCCACATACCGGATTGACCGGTCGCGTTCCGAAACTCCTGATAGCGATGTTGCGCCAGCAATGGCAGACGGCGGCTGATGTCCATCAACCGATACCGATACTGGTTTAGAAACAGGTACATCAGAATAGAGAACAAAGTAAACAGCGCTACCGCACTGCCTGCCACCAGCTTTTCATAGCGTTTGGCGCGCGCGACGTCAGTGGAGATGTCCTGCACCAGCAAAATAAAGGTTTCTTTTCCACGCACAGGTGACATCGGGATAAGGTTCAACAGGTAACTTCCCTTCCCGGTATCGACCTGATGGCCTTTCTCGACCAGCTCAGTAATATAAGCCGCCCCCAGTTTTTCAAGAACCGCCTCAATTTCCTGCTGATTGGTGTCAGTCAGCTGACTGACAAAGCGCAGTGGCAGCGCACTGCCCGGCTCGCTCTGCTGCACCAGGGCCAGTAGTTTGGTGCCCACCGTCTGGCCCATCATGGATAACAGCTCCTGCAAGCCTGTAGATATCACAATGACAGGCATCGCCCCGGAGTCGGTCATAACAGGCACAAACAGGTATTGCTGACAGTGCTCTTCGCAATGCAGTAAAAACTGGGTTGTGAGGTTGCGCTGCGTGGTTTCCAGATAGGGATAGAATAACGTGGTTGGTGCGCTTTTCTCACCGTAATAAAGCTGTAAATCACTGTCATATAGCCAGAAATTTCTAATTTGCCGGTTCAGCCGGAGATAGTCTTTTGCACCCTCCAGCGTCTCAGCCAGGCTGGCCGGGGTTTGCTGTCCGATGGTACTCATGCTGGTAAACCCTTCCAGCCAGATGATGGCACGGCCGTTTAATTCCTGAGTAAACAGCTCGTAACGCCGCTCATTTTCTACCTGAACACGAAAGTGCTGGCGTTTGATGGTTTCCCCGGATTGCTGGATAAGAATTGCGGTTATGACAACCGACACAGTCAGCATCATCAACAGCAAGATGATCATGACTTTTGTGGTAAACGATAACCGTGGTTTCATATCAAAACCAATACATTAGCTGCACAGCCCACATCCGCCAGTGCGACTGAGACTGCAACTGCGTTTGCGGATTAAGCAGACCTCTGATTCTGGCACCGCCCTGCACCCAGTGGTGCTCTCCCTGCAAACGCCAGTTCGGTGCGATATCCCAGCGAAGGCCAACTGTTGTCGTATCCATATAGCCAAAGTAGGCAGGAATCACCCCGCCGGTAGACGCTTCCAGCATGTTACCTTTGCGATCTTCACGGTTGAGATCATAGATATCCTGCATGACAAGGCCGCTTATCTCAGGAGTAAACATATACCGCAACTGAACAAATCCCCCCTCACCAATGCGGCTGTTGTAGTAATCAGGGCTGTAAGCTCCGCTATCCTGTTGGTATTCTTTTAAAAATTCGGCGCTCAGCTCCCAGTTTTTACTGAAATACTCAAACGACAGCATCACTCGTCGAATATTGGTCGTTCCACCAATCAGCTCATCCATGGGCGCAGGTTCGTAACGAAAGTCAGACTCCAGCAGGCTGCCCCCAATGCGCCAGTTCATACTTGGCGGCTGCCAGAACACGCTGAACTGATGTACGTAATCCTGTTTCGCCTTACCTTGCACATTGGTGCCAAGAAATGCCTGAGTTTGCTCATCACTGATAGACGAGCGACCGTAGCTCCAGTTTATCTCCCACAGTCCGTGCTCAGTCAGGCGCGTGAGTTGTAGCAACGCACCATCGCTGCCTAGCGCAATGTCACGAAAACCATCATAATAGACAGACTGTGGAAGGACCGACGTAGCACGGGTGTGAGGGACATCGCGGGTGGCTGAATACAGCCAGTGCCGGTTTTTAAAGCGGCCCAGATGCACATGGCCCTGCCATTCCCCAAGGTCCGGCAGTGTCCAGTCGACAAATAAATAATCAAGCCGGGAGCCTTTTTCGTAGCGATTTCCACCATCCAGATACACTACCTGCCCAACCACTGCCAGACTCTGGTCAAACTCGTATCGCCCGTTAATGCCCAGCTCTGTTAACTCGCCGGTTACCGAGTCGTTGTCGGTCAAAAAGTTGCTGTTAATCGACTGAGTGACTCCCTGAGACAGGTATCCATGCCAGCTACCATTGCCCGCAAGGGCTTTCCCTGGCAAGGCCGCCAGCGTAAACAGTAATAGTGAAGCTCGCATGTTCATTGTAATTCTGCCTTCCATTCACTGTATTTGGTGATACCCGTTTCGGTCGCATAACCAATGGCGCCAGGGGTATTCGTTACCGCGTTAATCAATTCCATTTCATTTTTCACTCTGCGGGGTGGCTCCCCTTGTCCCGAGTAGGTCATTTGGTTCCATAACCTGTCCAGCTGGTATGGAAACATGCGCAAATGCTCACGACTAAAGCGCTGATGTAACGGCGCATCAGAATTGAGCATATACACTGTGATTTTGCTGCCATCTGGCCAGTACTGTCTGTTGCCAGTAAAAATCTGCAGGGTATCGGCGCGGGTTAAAGTCAGCCCGTCCGAAGAATAACTATGAAGGATAGTGGTTTTTTCCTGACATAATACGTCCGTGCTGAATAGCACGGTAAGTGTCAGCATGAATGACAACATGTATTTCAGGTGTGGGAACTTCAACCTGAGGCGGTCTTCCATCATCGTCAAAGGGAGTTCCCCCTGGGTATCGAACGCAAGCGCAACATGCGCTTTCCATGTAAGTGTAGATAATCTATTAACGCTTGTATGGCTTTACTGCAGATATCCTTACAATTTCTTATCATTAAACAGGCTATCGACAGCGTCGACAACGCGATCAAGCGATATTTTTGCCATAAGATCCTGACCTTTGGCACGGGCTCCCCACGGCAACAACTGCCAGGGCTTACCCCGCTGTGCTTCAATGCACTCTTCATATACAGACACCACTTTATCATTATCGTTATAGGGGCCGGTTCGTCTGGGATTTGAGTGCGCATACAGACCAATCACGGGCGTGCCAACGGTGGTTGCCATGTGGGCAGGCCCGGTGTCAGGCGCGATGACTAACTGCGCATGGGCCAGCAATGCCAGCAGCTGATGCAACGTTGTGTCGCCAGTCAGGTTTGCAGTAATTGCGGCATTACACGCCAGAATGGCGTCTGCAGTTTGCCGATCCAATGCGCCCGGCCCGCCACAAAGTACAACAGATTTTCCTTTATTTTGCAGATGGTTAGCTATACCTGCGTATCGCTCTGGCAACCAATTACGTTCTGCTTTACTGGCCGCAGGGCTGATGACTACGAAGTCGCCAAATTGTGCGGCTTTCTTTGCCGCCCAGGCCTTGTCTTGCTCGCTTACCGGGATATTCCAGGCTGGCTTCTCTACTGGGGGCACGCCTAACGCATCGGCAAAGTCCATAAACCCATCTAATACGTGTGCATGCTTGTGGGGCGCAACGCGTTTGTTGGCAAACAGCCAATGCAATTCTTTACTTCTGGCCCAATCAAACCCAATGCGGGTTTTCGCTTTAATCACGCGGGACGCCAGGTTCGCACGTAGCGCCACCTGCATCATTAACAGCGCATCAAATGTAGTATCAGCCAGGTCGGCTTTAAGCTTCGCCACAGCCGCCTTGCCCTGAGACTTATCAAACACCACAAACCGAACACCCGGCATGAGACGCACCAGTTGATATTCAATTTTGCCAATCACCCAGGTAATTTCAGTCTCTGGCCAGTGTGTCTGAATCCGGTTTACCAGTGCCGCGGCATGACAAACATCACCAATGGCGGATAGCCGCATCAGACAAATCTTTTTGCTCACGCTAATACTCACTTTCGCTGAAAAATCAGAAATAAATCATTACAATGGCAAATTTACCATAAGTTACCGTTTGCATGGCGATAAAAGACTGGACCTCAGAGAAAAACAACCACGCGATCCGTTATGACGATGCCGTGTTTTCCGGGCCCTCACTAGACCACTTTGACCCCACCTACTGGCAGTCTGAAAATAAAGTGACAGGCAAGGCGCAAGGTCGTGGTACCACTTATTTTATCGAGCATGAGTCTCAGCATTGGGTGTTGCGTCATTATCGGCGCGGCGGCTTAGTCGGTAAAGTGTTAACCGATGAATACCTGTTTGGGGGTGTAGAGCGCACCCGGGCTTTTGCTGAGTTCAGTTTGCTTCATCGGATGCGTGAACTGGGATTACCGGTGCCGGAACCGGTGGCCGCGCATGTGTCACGACACGGCCTGTTTTACCGCGCTGATTTGATTACCGCTATGATCCCTGACAGCCAGGATCTGCATCACATGCTTTGCCGCAAATCACTGGATGCTCTCACATGGGAGCGCGTTGGCGACACTATCGCCCGTTTACATCAGGCAAATGTATATCATCACGACCTGAATATTCACAATATTATGCGCGACGGCGAAGGTACTATCTGGGTGATTGATTTTGACCGCTGCGCCATTCGCGATGGCGACAGCTGGAAGCAGGAAATGCTGGACCGCCTTCAGCGCTCTCTGGAAAAAGAGCTGGGCCGTTGCGAAACCTTTCACTACAGTCCTGAAAACTGGCAACAGCTGTTGCGCGGATATGAGCGCAAAATGCGCTCGTAATATCCGCATTAACTAAGCCTGAGTGACTGTTTTGCTGTGCTGACAACGTCGTCTGTCAGATAGCAGTCAGACAACGGCCCATTGCAACCCCAGAGAATTCTCGGTACTGTTCCGTTAAAAACCAGACAGCCTCTTTGAATTATGCACACCAGAGCCTTGTACCCGGGTACGTTTGATCCCATCACCAATGGTCATGCTGACCTGATAGACCGTGCCTCGCGCATGTTTTCGCACGTCATCGTCGCCATTGCCTCGAACCCCAGTAAAAAGCCACTGTTTACGCTGGAAGAACGGGTAGCCATGATTAAAGAAGTCACGGCAGACTTACCCAATGTCGAGGTTGTCGGCTTTACTGGTTTGCTGGCCGATTTTGCGGATCAGCAGAACGCGACTATCCTGATTCGGGGCTTGCGCGCGGTATCAGATTTTGAATATGAGTTTCAGTTAGCCAATATGAACCGGCGGTTAAATCCGAAGCTGGAAAGTGTATTTTTAACGCCGGCGGAAGAGAATTCCTTTATCTCCTCAACGCTGGTGAAAGAAGTGGCCATGCACCGCGGTAACGTCAGCGACTTTTGCCATCCGGTTGTGCAGGACGCGTTAAAAGCACGTTTTCACGGCGACAGGAAGTAACTCATCAGGCAAGGCACTTCAGATTTATAACATCGAGGAACGCTGACAGGCGCCTTGCTGGCGCCCGGCCCCAAGCACCTGCGCTGTCATCTCACTGGCCAAATTTCACTCTCACCCCGGCATTGGCAATAAACCCGTCATTTCGCGACCACATGTCGGTGGTCCACTGGCCGCTTGGCGCTCGCTCTGGCAGTAACAGTGGGTGTTCGTTACTTTGTTTTACATCCAGGAGGTTTTCCAGGTTGATAAACCAGCTTACACGCCCCGTGGTCACTTCCCCCATAAGGCCAAGGTGCCAGTAAGGTTTGGATTTATCTAAATAGGGGTTGTTGTTCAATCGCTGAGTGCCGGTGTAATAGGCTTCAAACCCTGCGCGAAAATTCCCGTGTTGTTCCCACATGGCCACAAAGCCGGCAGAATGCTCAGGCGTCAGTGCGATTTTCTCTCTTCCAGTAGTCGTTGGGGCGCTCTGCGTTGCATCCAGATACAGATAACTTGCTGTCAGTTTAACGTCTTGCCAGTAGTAACGAAGTAATACCTCAGAGCCGCGAATGCGACTTTCTCCTTCGACATTGATCAACCTGACGCGGTCTGGCGTGCCGCTTTGTGTTGACGAAAACGCCTCAAGCTCAGTGGCATTGTCTACGTTCGAACCAAATAAGGTGAAACTGGTTTCGATATCACCAAACGTGTAAGTAAAATCCAGCGACGCTGTTTCCGCCCGCTCCTCCTCCAGGCTTTCAAGAGGCTCAAGGCGGGCAAGACCGGCCGCTTCTATTTCTTCCACAAAGGGCGTAGGGGCGTGAAATCCTTGTCCGTAAGACCCTCTAACGGTCAAGTCTCCGGGGCGGTATAGCACCGACACTCTTGGGCTAAACTGGGTGCCGTATTCGTTGTGCTCATCCACGCGCACACTGTAAGAGGTGGTAATCTCCTGCGTCATCTCATAATCCAGTTGCGCGAAAAGTCCCGGCACCTCATAGGTGTAATCAAAAACAGGGAACGTATCAGACGCGAAGATATCTGACTGGTAAGCCACGCCGACAACCCAATCACTTTTTTCCGTGTAACCAGAGACACTGCTTTCAAGCAGATAGCTTTCGTGTTTGTCATCTTCTCTTGTGTTGCCGTAGCGATGATCATGCTGCTGCACCATTGCTGATGCTCTGGTAGAAAACGTATAGATGTCGCCAAACGGCTGGGAAAAAACCAGGCCGGTATCGGCTCGTTCTGAGTCCTGAGCGTGTTGGAATGCGCTGTTATCAGCAACCACGCCCGCCTCTGTGGTTCCACCTCTGCGATCCTCGGTCATAAACCCCGCTGTAAGATAAAGGCTCTCCCCCTGTTCACCTTCCCAGAACAAGCGGGGCCGAACGGTGTATCTTTCGTAGCCTGCGAGATCTATCCAGTTATCATTATCAGTGTCTTCGCTTTTCTGATGGTGCGCACCGGCTGTTAAAGACGCTTTTAAAGAATCAGAGAGTGGCGATTCCACATAGCTTGTCAGGTCCTGACCGTCTCGCGTAGTCAGGTTGATCAGCGTTTCACTCAGAAACTCATCACCAGGACGTCTCGAAACGAGGTTAATAACGCCGCCCAGCGCAGAGCCACCATACAACGACGACGCAGAACCTTTGATAATTTCTACGCGCCCCAGGTCGGTGGGGGGAATTTGCAATAGCCCTATGGACGCTGCCTGATTGCCGAATAAAGGCAAGCCATCTGCCAGTAACTGGGTGTATCTGCCGAACATTCCCTGCAGTCGAATGTTTGCGCTGCCTAATGCAGGTGAAGTGGTTTGCACACGAACACCACCGGTCTCTGCTACGAGCATAGAGATATTACCCGGGCGCATCGTGGCCTTCTCTGTGATTTCCTCACGATTAATGATTTCCACGCGGATTGGCTGTTCATCTGCGATTCGACCTGAGCGGGTAGCCTGCACCACAATTTTTTCGACCTCATCGGCATGCCCGTGTTCCTCATGCTGGTGGGCCTGGTCGGGATGCTCCTGATGTTGCGTCTTTTCATCCCTGGCTGTGATTTCTGATTCGGCCGGCACCGCCTGGTTCGCAGCGGTCTCCAACGCAATGCTAACGGCGATGACGAACAGGGCTGGGCGAGATAAAGGAATCATAGTGTTAATTTCTGTATAGAGAATGAGTACGGTATAGTGATTCTAAAGGTTACAGTCACTAGAAGGTCAAGATGAAAATAAGTGAGCTGGCGACTGCCTCGGAAGTCTCTGCGAAAACTATCCGGTACTACGAACAGATTGGTCTGATTTCACCGGCCCGCAGAAACGACAGTGGTTACAGACAATACAGCGATAAGGATGTCACGGCGCTGATTTTTATCCGGCGATGCCGGGAGCTGAATATTGGCATTGATAATATCCGGCAGTTGCTGGAAGCCCAACTCAATCCGCAGTCTTCCTGTCGTTTTGTGGATGAGATAATTGAACAACAACTTAAGCGAATACAGCAAAAGCAAACTGAACTTGCCATGCTGGAGAAAACCCTGTCATCACTGGCGGCATCTTGTAACAATCATAAGGTCGAAGACTGTTCCATACTGCACCAGTTATCGTCTGACTGACGCTATTTTTCACCGCCGCCATGTAAACTGATTCATCTAACAGCGTGTGGCGATCAGATACCGAGAGCTGGCAGCAGTTGCTTTACCGCTGACAGCCAATACAAAAGAAGGTATTGCGCTGGCCGATGACTTTGCTTTTTATCACACCACCACAACGCTCACAGGCTTTACCCGCCTTGCCGTACACATTCAGGTGCTGTGCAAAATAGCCTGGTTTCCCGTCGCTCTGTGCAAAATCTTTTAAGGTGGTACCGCCTTCATTGATGGCCTTTTGCAACACGGCTTTTATGGCATCGGTTAATGCGGCATAGCGTGAGGCGCTTACACGCCCGGCCGCCCGACGCGGATCAATGCCCGCCATAAACAGTGCTTCGTTGGCGTAGATATTCCCCACGCCAACCACCACGTCATTGTCCATGATAAAACTTTTCACCGGGCTTTTGCGGCCACGGGATAACACATGCAACCGTTCAGCGTCGAAGGCATCAGTAAGCGGCTCAGGCCCCAGTTTATGAAATTGTGGGAGCTCATCCCCTTTAGGCTGCCACAAGCACGCTCCGAAGCGCCGCGGGTCGTTAAAGCGCAGACATTTGCCGGTATCCAGCACAATATCAATATGGTCGTGCTTAATGACCGGGGTGCTCTTCTCCACCACACGCAATTTACCGGACATGCCTAAATGAAGCACGATATCGGCATTGCCGACGTCGATTAACAGATATTTGGCCCGACGCGTTACATCAGAAATCGTGCGGCCAACTGCAGTTTTGATTTCATCCGGCACCGGCCAGCGAAGCCGCTTGTCGCGAACAATCACATCCGTGATTGTATGATTGATAAGCCAGGGCGAGATACCTAACCGACTCACTTCCACTTCAGGTAATTCAGGCATAATTAATTCACAGACACTTCTTTGAAAGTAAACCAGGGGAGCAACGCTTCCAGCCTCACCCGCTCCAGTTCAAACCATTGATCGTTGTGCTTCACAAACGTGTGTGAATCAGACAGGTAAAAGGCATACACCAGCCCTTGGGACTCACCGGCCAGCCACACGACAGCGATTATCGGGCGCAGATTCTGGGCCAGACTTCTGGCACGTGGTGCAGGTTCTAATATCCCACTTTTCCAGGCTTCAATTTGTACTTCAGGGGCGATGTCTACCGCAGATTCAGTAATATACCGCCACTGCTGCCCGGTGCGCTCCAGACGTTGCTGATCCTGCTCAATTTTAAGAATGTAGGCATCGCTTTCAAGCAGTGGCTGACTTCCCTGCGGCTGTGACGCTGGCAAAAAGCTGTCCAGATTGAATAACGCTATCATCAGTAGCATGGCGAAAATCACCACGTTATTAAATGCGCGTTGGGATAATCGTGCCACGTTCTTGCTGTCCTTAACAAATTGCTCTGTGGCTATGATATACCAATCTGACCACCAGCGTGATCAATCCACCTTGTAATCTTCGGCTGTCGGCACACAGCAGCATACGATAACAACTCACATCAGGCAGGCGTTTGGCAGTACGACAAGGGATTACACCTGGCAAGCACCAGATAAGCATTTAGATTTCATAGAATAAGCGTTAAGCACGCGGCGGAATCACATCTGGTATTCGCTGCATTTTTATACCGGTGAGTAAACGCAAAAAACCCGGCAAGAGCCGGGTTTTCGTGGAGACAAAAGCAAGTTTTCTTACTTGATTTTTGCCTCTTTGAACATAACGTGCTTACGCACAACAGGATCAAACTTTTTGATCTCCATTTTGCCAGGCATGTTACGCTTGTTCTTATCTGTAGTGTAGAAGAAACCTGTACCTGCAGAAGAAACTAATTTGATTTTATCACGCATTGTCGGCTTCCTTAGATTTTCTCACCACGGGCACGGATATCAGTCAGAACTGAATCGATACCTTTTTTGTCGATGATACGCATGCCTTTAGTAGACAGACGCAGTTTAACGAAACGGTTTTCACTCTCAACCCAGAAGCGGTGAGTTTGAAGGTTAGGCAAAAAGCGACGACGGGTCGCGTTTCTCGCGTGCGAACGGTTATTACCAACCGTAGGACGCTTACCTGTTACTTGACATACTTTTGACATTGTATTTGTCTCCAGAACAACGATAACTGTCGCGCCAATCGATCCCACCGCTCATTTAGTCACTGGGTCAAATGACGTATTACTATAAATTAGAGGGCGCATTTTATACAGTAAATGCACGCGCAATTCAATAAGAATGTGAAAAAAGTCGCGGTTTTCGGGCGGTATTCACCCGTATTTACAAATTGGGATCAAAAATGATCCCAAAGAGGGTAACTTTGATCTATCTCGGATCCTGCTGGTGTAATCTTACACGCATTCGGGATCAGGTTGAACTTTTCCGGTTACAGCTTCTGCTATCAGTACTTGTATTAACGCAATTCCGCAGTGCTATCTTGATCACCAGCGGACTCAGACTGTTTGCGAATACCATAGGGTGTACGGGTGACTTTTTGCTTTTTCGTGTAATCGCGGATAGCACGGTTTTTATCTCGCATTTCCTGCTTAACGTAACCTCTGGCATGATCCAGATGCACACAAATAGCCGAATAACGGATCTGCTTTGACTTGATTCCGCGGTTGAACAACCTTTCGCCGAGCTCACGATCTTCCCCACCGTATTGCATACGCTCGTCAAAGCCGTTGGCTTCAAAAATGTCGTCCCGCCATCCCGAGGCATTGTGACCATTCCATGTCGCTTTTGTGGGTGTCAGTGCATTAAGCAACCTCGCGATACGGCCGCGCGCCGTGAGCTTCATCGTTTTATGGGTTTTCTTAAGTCCATGGGCTAGCAGCCAGTCGAGTGAAAACGCTCTGCCAGATTTAATGTCGTCTTCTGATATCGCCAGACTGGTTTCCATCGGTAGTTTAAAATAACCGCCTGATAAAAAATACCCTTTCTCTTTATTGCGATCATGTACAGCGAGAAAGTCTTCTCTCAACACACAATCGCCATCAGTAAACACAAGATACTCACCTTCAGAGGCTACCAGGGCTTTGTTAAGTATCTTCGTTTTCTGAAAACCTTCATCAGGCTGCCAAACGTGCTTTACTACCCTTCCAGACGCCGCTTCGAACGCGTGTATACGCAAGGAAGTCTCTTGTGTTGAGCCATCGTCAGCGACGACAATTTCAAAGTCCTGAAACGTCTGATAGTGCAGACTCCACAACGTTTTCTCCAGCCAGTCCGGAGAATTGTAAGTGGAGAAGATTACAGAAATTGTCACCGTTGCCACCTTTGGTCTCACGGTGCTACGTGAGATGCCATCGTGAAATTACATGCCGACAGTGATCTTTCTGTTCATAGATCACCGCACACTACCCTTTGATAACAACGTATAACTCGCGTAAATGACACTTTCACAACGGAAGTATGACATCTGTGTGTCAGTTTTTTCAGGCAAGGCGTTTGCTTGTCAAGGACACTCACGATGCGCCTTGAAATAGCCAGCCGCCTGACATTGTTAATGTTAATTCATCGCGCCTGCTGACGCTTTGCCATATTCTGTTACCCCCGCAGTTCACCATCCCCTTTTTACTTTAAGCCGGGCTGTTTTTAGGGTGAGGTTCCGTGGCGTCTATCCTCATGGAGACCGTTTTTTTGATATGGTGCATCCAGGTTTTCTCTATTCAATCCTGCTAATGCCCTGTGCTGCACTTGTGTTACACTTTAGTGACATTGCATCTGACAACACACGAAAAATCGCGTGGTGTGACAACTTGTCGCGGTAGCGCCCGCTGCCAGTGAGTAGATGCCCGGGGCTTACTGCGTTTATTGGAAATGGTTTTGCGTAGAATTATTACTTTCGGCACTTTTGATGTGCTTCACATCGGTCATATTCGAATTCTCAAACGCGCCAAAGCACACGGCGATCACCTGACCGTCGGGCTTTCTTCAGACGAACTGAATTTCAGTAAAAAGGGTCGAAATCCTATTTATTCTTTTGACGCGCGCCTCGAATTATTGTCGTCGCTTCGCTTTGTTGATGAGGTGTTCAAGGAAGAATCACTGGAACAAAAACGTGTGTACATCATTAAACATCACGCGGATGTGCTGGTAATGGGCAACGATTGGGAAGGTCGTTTTGACGAGTTCAACGATATTTGTGAAGTGATATACCTTCCAAGAACCCCCTCCGTATCGACCACCGAAATTATTGAAATAATAAAAGAACAACAGTAAATGCGTTTCGTATTATATATTTCTCAGAACTATTCGTTCGAAATTCTCAGGCCGCTTGCCGCAGAAATGATTAAAGACAAGCACGAGGTTCGCTGGTTCGTTGAGGGACATGCAGTGAATCAGCAACTCTTTCGTGATGACGAAAAGCGCCTGGGCAAGGTACGTGACGTGGTAGATTTCAACCCCGACGCCGTTTTTCTTCCCGGCAATGTAGTTCCGGCATTTATTCCGGGGCTCAAAGTGCAGGTTTTTCACGGCTTTGAATGGAAGAAAAAGGGTCATTTCAGGATACGTGAATGTTTCGACCTGTACTGCACGCAAGGTCCGTTTTTCACCCAGGCGTTTGAGAAACTGCGCGAACGTCACCCGCATTTTACCGTCAAAGAAACCGGCTGGCCGAAGCTGGATCCCTTATTTGCAGGACTGAAAGCGACTCACACCAATGAGGTTCCAACTATCCTCTTTGCGCCCACGTTCTCACCTAAGCTAACCAGCGCGCCGGCACTCATAGAGCAGATTAAGACCTTAAGTCAGTCCATGCCATGGAAATGGCTGATAAAATTTCATCCCAAAATGGATGCTGAAACCATTCAGGCATACAAAGACATAGCTAGCGATAATCTGAACGTTGTCGAGAGTCAGAGCATCCTTCCACTACTGCAGCAGTGTGACGTGATGGTGTCTGACACGTCATCAGCGATCACAGAGTTTCTGTTGATGAAAAAGCCGGTAGTGACCTTTAACAACGCCCAGCCTGAAGATGTGTTCATTGATATCACACAAGCCGAAATGCTGGGTAGCGCCATAGAGACATCACTTAACTTATCTAACGACCAGCGAAATAACATTGAAGCCTATGCCAATCAGATGCACCCCTACACTGACGGGCAGTCAGCAAGGCGTATTCTGGAAGCGACCCTAGAGGAAATCCGAGTCTTTCCACGACACGGTAATGTGGCAAAACCGCGTAATGTTATTCGCAACCTGAAACTGCGTAAGCGCTTAGGGTACTGGACGCTGTAATTTGTCTGTCTTACCGGTTTACCCACACAGGATATGGCGTTTAAGCCACTTTAACACCCTTTAACGACCCTATCGTTTGGAACGCAAACACTGGCAGCCTGAAGACGTATACGCCAGTGAGTAGGCTTACCACTCTTCAATGGCTTGGTATCGGTATTACCCTTCACACATCTTGTGCGATACGCTGCCACACAAATCGCAGTGTGGCAGCGTTTTCACCGTTTAGTTGTAGAACGGCGAGCGAGGTTCAGTGAAATCAATAAGACGCACTGGGCGGCGCAGCAATTGACCGCCATCGCGCGAGATTGGGATCCACGGGAACATGCCGCGGCCTTTTGCCGGCTCAAGCAGGAATAGATCCAATGGAATCGACAGGTAAAACCCTTTCGTAAAGCTGCCTTCACCATAGTCTTCCGACGACACGTCGGTAAAGGCGGCGTAAGCACCGACAATCACGCCACTGTCAAAGCGTTTGGCAAAATCGATATTTACCCCCCTGTCGCCTGCCAGAAACTGCCCTACGCTGGCGGTTATCTGTGTATCCGGCAAGAACTCGGGTTGCCAGTATACGCTGGCGTGACCGGTAAAAGTATCGTAGTCGAGGAAACTAAACTGATCGTCAAAATCGCGCTGCTTCACATAGTTTATGTCGATGCCATAAGCAACCCGGCTATCCACAGGACGATAAAGGATTTCCCCCCCTACCCCTGCAAACATTCTCTCAAGATAGCCCGCATAAGCCTGTCCAAACCACTCATCAGACAGCTGATCTTTCCAGTTCAGGAATGCCGTGTCGACACTAAAACGGTTGTTGGTGACGTATTCACGTACCAGCGTACGCACACGCGGTAGTGGTGTGTCTTCTTTGTCTACAGTAAAGTTAAACTTATCGAAGTTATCTAATACTGTTGCACTTAAGCCACCGATTACTGACCAGTTTTCGTTAAACGCGTAACCCGCAGTGAAAATGACGCCGGTTTGATACAAGTAGAAGTCTTCCGGGCTACCGAAAGTCTGTGTCCAGAACAGATCGGCGGAATGGAAAAAGCCTGAGCTGGCCGCTGGCGCATAGTCGTCGCGCAATGCTTCATCCGGGTTTTTCCGATACCAGGTGTCTCTGATATCTGCATCCAGCGATTCATAACGGGCCGCCGCAATAAACGCTTCTGCGTCGATGACATTCTCGACCATAGGCAGACCGCCCTTGGCTTCCACAACGTGGTACGTTTTCACCGAGTCAGGAAGTTCTGATGCCAGTACGCGGCCAGTTCGCTCAATGGCTTCATCATTGTCGCGATATGCGTTCTGATACCCGTAAAAAATTGCCTTTTCTTCCTGAATATCCACATCAGTGAGAATAAAAGAGGCGTCTTTTATCAGCCCACGGAACAGTGCATTCCCATCTATTTCTGACAGTGTCTCTGGAGGCTTTTTATCCATCAGGTTTCGTGGCGGCTCATCAATTTTAATCTGCGACATGGTATTTAGGTTAAATTTGTAAGACACCCCAAATCCTACCGTGTTGCCACGCTGATAATTAAGGCTGAAATCAAAGCCGTTCCACTTATACACTGCTCCAACGTTCAGACGCGTGTCTTGCTCAAGTTCACCTGCACGATCAAACTCATAAGTGTTACCTTCCCACTCGAGTTTCAGCGTCAATGGTTCCCAGGGCGTCTGATATTCAACCCCTCCATAGACGGCCATCTTGCCCTTAAAGAACTGATCGTAATCAACTTTTCCGCCAAGTCCAGAATAGCCCAACGGACGTTCACAGAAGCTATCTTTAAACTCACAAAACGGATTCGTGAAATCATCGGCAGAGCCCATGTAGCCCCAGCCTAAGCCGAGGTGGAAGTCGAGTGGGCCAACAGATTTACTGGCCACCACGTACTCACTTTCAAAAAAGCCGGTACCGCCAAAGTCCCGGAAACCAAGCGAGATATCCGGCATGTAGTAACTTTCTTCCCACAGGCGGAATTTTACATCCAGACCTTTGTCTTTCAGAGTTTGATCGCCACTGAATGAGTCAACATTACTATACAATCGGGTGCGCACATCGGTGTAGCGTGCGGTGGCTTGCATCCAGTCAAACAGTTGAAGATTTACAGACCAAAAACGGTATTCACCGTTATCGGTATAGTTAAGATACAGATCGCCGGCTTCCTGCATTCTGGCAGTAGGGGTTTGAATTAGCCCTGTGCCGCCCTGTACCATTTGTGACGGTTTCACGTTCACTGTCTCCTGTGCCGCGGAAAGGCTTGGCAGCAAGCCAAGAATGGCGACAGAGAGTGCGGATCTAGAAAATGGTAAGCGAGATATCATTACGGCAACACCCTGTGTACTGCTAACTGGGCAAGACTTTCGTTCACTTTGGCCAGTGACGGGCTAAAAATCGTGGAGAAAACAGGCACTATTACCTGACTACCGGGCATCAGTTGGTTATAGGTTCCGTTCCAATATGCAATTCCAACACGCATGATTTCGCCAGACGGCCTGATCACATACACATAATCAGGCTCGGCGACATCCAGCATGCTGATTGACGCTAAATAAGCGGGCGTGCTCACCTGTGACTTATGCTGATAGCTGCCGGCACGCATGACGGCGCCACTTAAATGCACAGAGTCAGGTCGAGGCATCAATCTGATCATATAGCGACCTTCATTTAGCTGAGGGTTTTGCTTTGGATCCAATCTCGCAGCATCATAATTGATGGTTCTGACAACACGCGTCGCCAGCGTCCAGGCATTAACCTGCTCTTCAATTTTTGATAGTGCTTGGTACAGCCTGTCTGCAGGTTCGCGCTCAGCTTTCAGATCAGCAATTTGCTTAAGCAATTGAGTACGAAGTTGCTCTGCACTGTCATCATCGGTTCGATAAATAGCACTGGCTGGCCAGTACCAGTCGCTAGACGCGGAAATAGGCTCTAGCACCTTGGCCAGACGCACCGGTTCGGGATAACTGAATTGCAACTGGTTGATTTGTACTTCGACGGCAGCGTGAGTGCTTGTAGACAACAAGCAAAGCAGGAAAATGCTAACAATAAACTTCACTGAGCCCCCTCCATTAGTCTAACTACGCGGCTTAAATACACCATGTCATACCAATCTCCGTCGGGAGCATACTTTTGTTTGCTGGCCAGCAGCGTTTTAGTTTTCAGATCCAGCCAGTAATGGTTTTCCCACTCAAGGTCCATGTCGAAATAGGGTGAGGTATCGGCAAAGGAAACCCGCTCAGAAATATGTAGTACATCAAAAGGAGTATCAAAAAAAGTACGACTATCTTCGCCTTCAATCCGCCATTTTGAATTAATAGGCAGTCCGTAGCCCAGGCCTTCTATATCAGCCCGACGTTCCCAGGAAAAAGCCAGTTTACTATCACCAGCTAAAGGGTTCGTCGCGAGTGGAGCCGTGTAAAGCAAGTCATTATCCAGGCCGTGAGTTTTGATAATCACGCCATGATGCATCGTGAGAATTTTGCTATCTGCTGATACCCATTTGAAATGATCGTTTTCGATAAACGCCAGCCCCATCACCGCAACGGGACGTTCACCGCTTTTAATCTGTAACAAGTCAGGACCGCTTTGCGCTACCTGTTCTTTAGTGAGTTGAATATCACGGTCCGAAAACGCCAGGCTCAGTGTATCTATATAAGCCCGATTAGTTGCCGAGCAGCCCGAAAGCAACAAAAGCATAATGAGAAAAAGAGAAAAGATTTTTATAACGTTCATGTTCTACAACTGGAAAGCCATGCTCAAAAGACTATTGTGGCCTGTTTCTGGCAAATAAAAAAGCCGCTTAAAAGCGGCTTTTTTGCATTCTATCTAACTATTACTGTGGTGCGTAAGTGAACGTCACAGGAACAGTGATTGGAACCGTGATAGTTTGTGTACCAGAAACAGTAACAGTGTTAGTTACCGTTGTCGTAGTACCGACACACACGCCATCTACCAGAGGATCAGTACCTGAACACTCTGGATCTGGATTTGGACCCGGGCCTTCAACTTCACCGTCTTTACGGTTGTTTGAAACCATAGCAGACAACACACCCAACGTAACTGCACCAGTAGCGATAGTACCACCACTTAATGCATTCAGGCCGTTGTTTGAGTTTGCACCATCATTGTCAGATTGCGCACTAACGCCAGCTGACATTGCTGCTGCAGCAAACAATGCAATAATTGACTTTTTCATAACAGTCCTTTCTAAAGAAACCCACCAATCTGATATCGTATAGTATTTTGTGTCATTTGACTACTATATAATCGATGAACAGACATTAAATCCTTGCTTAACACCAAACCGTAGTTTAATTACATCAAACCACGTTGGGCCAGCGACACGCAAATCGTATCACCTACAATAATATGATCAAGTACTGAAACATCGATCAAGCCCATAGCGGCGCTGATTTCGCGGGTTAATGCTATGTCGGCTTCACTGGGTTCAGGGATCCCGGAGGGATGATTATGAACCAGTATGATCGCCGCGGCATTACAGGCGATCACCGCCCTGACCAGCTCTCTGGGATACACAGCGGCGCTATTCACGGTACCGGTGAACAGCGTTTTAAAACGTATGAGCTGATGCTGACTATCGAGAAACAACATACCAAAGTTTTCCTGCGGGCAGTCACGCAGCTCGGATCGCAGGTATTCCGTCACACTTTCCGCTGCATGAAATACCGGTTGCCGATACAAGGGTTCAGCCAGATGCCGGCGAATGATCTCCAGTGCCGACTGCAGCTGAATATAGCGCACAGCCCCTACCCCTGGCACCTGGGTAAAGGCGTGCTGCGGTGCTGTAATGAGGGCTCTTAGCGAGCCAAATTGAGCCAGCAGATCTGATGCCACGGTATACGCGCAACGACCCGCCCTCCCAGTACCCAGAAAGGCTGCCAGCAGCTCAGTATCTGTCAGCGAGGCAACGCCGCTTGCCAGTAGCTTTTCCCGTGGCCGATCCGACTCAGGCCTTAGCGTTAATGAAATCATGTCTGTAGAAAATTACCGAATTGTATTGCGGTAGTTATACGATTTAATTACCCGTTTCACGACTGTACGGAGGGTGGGAAACAACCAATAACTACCCCCTGTTACGCAGTCGTGGTAGGCTTAGCGAGGTAAAGTAAGTAACGAGTCAATCAGGATCCTGGCCGCATATGTCGTTAGCTAACAAAAACATTTTACTTGGCGTTACCGGTGGTATTGCTGCTTATAAAGCGCCGGACCTGGTGCGTAAACTGACAGCTGAAGGTGCCAATGTTCGTGTTGTACTGACCGGTTCGGCCAGCGAATTTGTAAGCCCGATGTCGTTACAGGCAGTCTCGGGCAATCCGGTCCACCAGCACTTACTGGATGCGGATGCGGAAGCCGCAATGGGCCACATAGAACTGGCAAAATGGGCAGATATTTTGCTGATTGCGCCCGCGACCGCCAATATCATGGCTAAACTCGCCCACGGCTTAGCCGACGACTTACTGACAACACTTTTCCTCGCCACCACAGCAACGGTTTATCTTGCTCCTGCCATGAACCAACAAATGTGGAAAGCCCCGGCCACTCAACGAAATCTCTCTGTTCTGGAAGCATTTGGGGTCACGATGCTTGGCCCGGATAGCGGTGAACAGGCTTGTGGCGATGTGGGAGCAGGCAGAATGATGGAGCCACTGGATATAGCTCGTGCCCTTGTGCCACAACGCAGCGGCGAGCTTGCCGGTATGAATGTGGTAATCACGGCCGGGCCGACACGCGAGCCGCTGGATCCGGTGAGGTATATTTCGAATCACAGCTCAGGAAAAATGGGTTATGCGATTGCACAGGCCGCCCGGCAGGCAGGAGCAAATGTCACGATTATCAGTGGCCCGGTAGCACTTTCTACTCCTGCCGGATGTCAGCGGATTGATGTCACTACCGCTGAAGAAATGCTGAATAGGGCTAAAGCTGAAGCCATAAACTGCGATATATTTATAGCCACTGCCGCTGTAGCCGATTACCGCGCCACCGAAGTGGCAGATAACAAGCTGAAGAAGTCTTCAGATGAGTTAACACTTACTTTTGTCAAAAACCCTGATATTCTAGCAACTATCGCGGCTTTGGAAGACGGTCCATTCACAGTGGGCTTTGCTGCCGAAAGCCAGAATGTCGAAGCTTACGCTAAAGAGAAACTACTAAAAAAGAAGCTCGACATGATTGCTGCCAACGATATTACCCGAGAAGGGCTTGGCTTTAACAGTGATAACAATGCACTGCATGTGTATTGGCACAACGGTGATGCCGAGCTGCCTACAGGTAAGAAAAGTGATTTAGCAAGGTCATTGCTGTCGCTGGTAGCAGTACAATACAAAAATAAAAAGTCCGGCTAACGTCATACCAACACGTTAACAAGACAACTAACAACATACTCAATTTAACACGGAAATACGGGCCTTTTGGTCCGGTAGCGGAGGAATTACTCTCGTTATGCCTGCTGTAAAGAAAACCAATCGCCGTGCGCAAATATTGCAAGCACTGGCAGGGATGCTAGAGACCAGCCCGGGTCAGCGGATCACCACAGCCAAACTGGCGGAAAAAGTGGGAGTCTCTGAAGCTGCGCTATATCGTCACTTCCCCAGTAAAGCGCGCATGTTTGAAGGCCTTATCGAATTTATCGAAGAGACCCTGTTCACTCGCATCAATAAAATCGTTAATGAAGAAAAAGACTCAGCCGCTCGCTGTCAGTTGATCCTGCATCTTATTTTAGGCTTTGCGGAAAAAAATCCGGGCATTACCCGTATTCTGAACGGAGATGCGCTACTGGGTGAACAGGATCGTCTTCGGGCACGCATCGCGAAGCTTTATGAAAGGCTGGAAACTCAGCTCAAGCAAGTGCTGCGCGAGCGAAAACTGCGCGAAGGTAAGACCCTCGCGGCGGATGAAGGTGTGATTGCCAACATGCTGATTTGTTACACCGATGGCCGCATCAATCTGTTCATCCGCAGTGGGTTTACCCGCAAGCCAACTGAACAGTTTGGCGAGCAGTGGCAACTGTTCAAGCAGAGTTTTCTGTAAGCCGGTAAAAGCGCTAACGTCTAAACGTGTCGTTTAGCCACCAGTAAAAAGTGCCGGCGGGACTTTTTACTGGTCAGGTATCCTATAGAACACTTACTGTAATGTGCGACTTTTACTGGCATTGTAAGCAGCGACATAGTCACTGAAATTGTCAGTCTTTAATAATCGCTGAGTAAGGGCAGTGAAGTGCTGTTCCTGGGCATCTTTCCATGTGGTGGGAATAACGTAATGCTCATGAAGAAAGTTGAGAAAGCCACGTCTTACTGCCACATCTCCGTAACAAGACTTTGGATCACGTAGGCCCTCCACCAGCGCGTTTTCATCAGAGATTTTTTCACATACCCCTTGCAGCGCGTAGCACGCCTTCCCCATCACCATGACCGGTTTATCCAGTAACAAAGATTCCAGGCCTACTGTGGAGTTTACGGTTAGTACGGCTTCTGCTTTGTCTATCAGTGCTTTGGTATCACATTGATTGGCGAATAGTATCCGTGGGTGTAACTGATGTAACTCATCATGCCGTTTCAGCTCGGAAGGATGCTCTTTAATAACCAGATACAATTCATCGTCACTGATGCTATCCATTGCACGTCGCAAATGCTGATACAGTTGCCCCATACTTTTAATCCAGGGCGAATTCGTAATTATCTGGCTGTCTGTCTCCACCTGAAACGGCACGAATACAAACCGGGATGGCAGCGTATCAACATCTATTCCCTTTGCCTTTGCTCTGGCCGGGGCTCTGGGGATCAGGTGTTTTGGCAATGGCCTGTCGCTATCGAACTGTTTATAAAAGGCAGGATCATCGGGGAGGGAATTCAGGCAATTGACACCAGACCAGTCACAGGTTGTAGTATCGGGTAACAAGCCGTTCTCAAAATACACGACCTCTTTCCCCTGTATTCGCGCCGCAAGCGCGATTGCTGAGCTGGGAAGTTTTTGCCCGTTCCAAACGCCAATCACATCGGCATTTTTTTGTTTTATGATCGCCTGAAATCTCGCAACATCATACTTAACAACACGTTTAGCAAACTGTTTATACAGCCACCACAGCGGAGTTTTACTAATCTTCGGGTATTTCCTTTCCTTCTTTGCGAAATGTGGAATCAGCAACGATTCGAGATCACTTTCTGCCACATCGCCTAAAAACCGCAGGTCTCCAGGTCGTGGTAAATGACGATTCACATTGACTACCGATACATTCAAAAGTTTCGCTTTCGCGAAAGCAGTAAAATAGCGGATATGGGAACTACCCCGCGCCATTAATAGATAAGTGAGTGAATTTTCCTGACTCAACCCTTTCCCCTTTCGATAAATCAGGTCTTCGCGTGCGAGAATGGTACACACTTGTCAGCACAAAGTAACGCTTTGGGCCTGAAACATAAATAAGACTCGTACAGGTAACGTTATGAGGCAAAACAATTAGGCGCCGCGTACTTGGTAGCAATCACTACGGAATATCACAATAAACTGAAAAGGTTTGTTGGCTTGTTACACGAGAGCGTTATTTTTTAAAGAGATACGCTGCTGGCGAGGTAATACGGCAATTGCCTCTGAAGCGGCAACGCTGCTGATAAAGCGCTGCCTGGCAAATTCCCACTGACATGTCTGTAGTACTTGCGGTTATAGCCTTAAGCGGATACAAAACGCAATGCTCCACTACGTTTCAAAGTTACGCATTGCGTTATACGTCTTCTTGTTCTTCCACAGATACACGTGCGGTTTTCTGTACCTAAACGAACGGCCAAAAAAAAGCAGCGCCAGAGCGCTGCTTTTATGCTGAGAAGCTGAAGCTTATCGCCCGAATGTTTCGCCGAAGAAATCTCCGTCGTTCCAGGCTGGGCGCGCCTCCTGATTCGCCAGTGTCAGGCCGATTTGCGCATTCACCTTGGTAAAGGTTTCTGCTGCATTCCAGTTGAAGGGCTGGTTAATGTCATCACTGGGTTTATGATAGTGCGTTGACAGAAACTGACCGAATACCTTGCTGCCGTCAACGTCAGGATCTTTTGAGGTCAGGCCCGGTACCATAAATACCGCTGGCACCCCCTGTTTTACAAATGCATAGTGATCAGAGCGGGTAAACAACGCCTGCTCTGGCCATGGATCGGGACTTAACTTAATATCCGCATTCGCTGCAGCCCGCTCTACTGACGCTTTGAGATCGCTGTGGTTTGCGCCAAATGCGATAACATCTGCGAACTCGTAGGTCAGAATAGGCATATCCAGATTCACGTTAGCCACCATGTTTTCTACCGGAACCGTCGGATTACGGGCAAAATAATCAGCCCCCAGTAGTCCTTTCTCTTCACCGGTCACAGAAACAAACAAAATAGAGCGCTTAGGTTTACTTTCCATTTCGCTGAACAACCGCGCAGTTTCCAACATCACAGCAGTGCCCGAAGCGTTATCCATAGCACCGTTGTTAATATTGTCTTTTTTAACCGTTTTTGAAAAACCGATGTGATCAGAGTGTGCCGAGTACACCACGTACTCGTTTTTCAGCTCGGGATCGGACCCTTCCAGCATGCCAATCACGTTGGGGCTGGAAATCTGCTCATGTTTGCTTTCCCGAGAAAGTGACACCTTGCCGTTAAGCGCAAATCCAGCAGGTGACTTGTCTTCTTCAAGGTCAGCATAGATATCTTCCAGCGCACGAGGGGCATCTTTAAACAAAATTTTAGCCGCGCCTTCACTTAAGTAGGCGCCGCCTTTAAGTTGTTCAAAACGGTTTGCCGGGGTGCCGTCTTCCTGTAACCACGCCATGCTTGGCATGTGGATATAGCTCAGGCGGCTCTGGTAAGGACGTACTTTTTCGTTTTGTGGTGTGGTAATAGTAATCACACCAACAGCGCCACGTTCTGCAGCATATTTGTTTTTCTGGTAGCCGGAGGCAAAGTGCGCGCCTTCTTCAGAAGGAAACGATGCCGGCTTACCGGCCAGTGTCACAACAATTTTGCCGTCTACATCCATGCCATCATAGTCATTGTGCTCAAGTTCATCAGCTACGATGCCGTAGCCCACAAATACCATTTCAGCCTGAACTGCTGACGATTCTGACAACAGGCTTGGTCCCATCAGGTATTGCTTAGGATAATCGAGAGAGGTTGTGCCTTCAACTGTGGTTATCGTGAATGATGGAGACTCCTGAACCAGCACGGACTTACGAAATTGTACATCCTGCATAAACCCGTCAGTACCTGCCGGGGTTAGCCCGTATTTAGCAAATTCGGTCGCGATATACAGCGCAGCAATATCGTGGCCGCGAGAGCCCGTATCCCGCCCTTCCAGCAAATCATCTGCCAAGAAAAACAAATGCGATTTAATGCGTTGGGTATCAGGTTGAAACCCGGTCGATGGGGCGTTTTCATTATGCGCTGACACAGTCAGACTCAGTGCGGCTGCCAGGCCGCCAATTAACAGTTTTCTTATCATGGTCGTCTGTTTCGTTAAAAATCCGGCAAGCATAGTAACGCAGGTACAAAAATTTACCAATTTCACTGCCAAAGGTTTGCGTTATATGGCTTGACCACACGACAGTTTGCGCTAGTCTCTAGGGATCTTAGTTACGAGAAGTCCGTCATGCCCAGAACCGCCCTGTACGATGTAGACACCATTCTGAGCCAGGCCGTTGATATCTTTCTCGAGCATAGTTTTCATAGCGCCATCATGGACGAAATCATTGCCCGCACCGAGTTTAACCGGCGCGGCTTTTATCTGGAATTTGGCAGTAAGCAAGCTTTCTTATACCGTGTGTTGCAGCACTATATGGATACCGAGTTGATGCCAGTGGTGAAAGAGCTGGAGAATCATCAGGGTATGAACTCCATTCACGCTTTTTTCATTCGTTATATCCCACTCATTCACAAACGCGGTTGCCTGCTGATTAACTGTCTGACCGAGCTGGGTAAGCAGGATGAACACATTCGCGAAATGGGTCGCCATTATCTTGACCGCTTACAACTTGATTTCATCGGTTGCCTGGAAAAAGCGCAGCAGCTGGAGGAGTTAGGTCCGCATGTGAATATCGAATCGGCAGCGCTGCAACTGACAAGCTATGTGCAGGGTTTTGCTGTCAATGCCATTCTGGCAGAAGACACCGATGAAATGTACATTGCCACAGAAGCCCTGTTATCCCCTTTGCAGAGGGGCGGAAACTCAGGTTAAAATTCGCCACCAGCTGCCATAAGGGCAGGTAATTCCAGTTCGCACAGCAGCCTGAACGAACTGGTTCGTTAGGCGAGTTTGAGGTATTCACTTTCCATGTCCACCCAAAGTAATGATCCGATTTACCGAGTGCAATTTGTCAGTAACGGCGAAAGGTATGAGCTGTATGTTCGCGAACTCTCCCAGGGGAGTCTGTTCGGCTTTATAGAAATCGGCGATTTTGTCTGGGATACCCACACCAGCGTAGTGGTCGACCCCAGCCATGAAAAACTCAAAAGTGAATTTGGCGATGTGACAACAACTTACGTTCCTATGCACAATGTGCTTCGCATTGACGCTGTGAAGCGACAAGGGACTGCCAAAATCACTCCGATATCTGATAAAGTAACTGCATTCCCGAATCCGATATATACACCTAAGAAAGAGTAATCAACCCGGCGTGCCCGGGCGAAGTTACCGGAGAGCGCATGTTTAAGTTAACTCTGTTCAGACCGCTTGCAGCACTGGTGCTGTGTTTCGCTAGTATCACAGCCGCTGCCGGCCAGGCTCCGGATAAACAGCTGCATTCCTTGCTGGACACTATCTGGGATTACGAAATATCCACATCACCAATGATGGCCAGCCGTGAAGGAGTGCAAGGGTATGATCACCTGTTGGCAGATATTTCACCCGCGGCATTAGCGGCACAGAATCAACGATGGATAGGTTTTGCAGAGCAGTTAGCGGCGATCGACGCCGATGCGCTTAGTCAGGAAGACCGTATCAGTTTGCTGATGCAGCAGTATCGGCTGAACAATAAGATAGACCAGTATCGCTTCAATGCCCACTGGGTGCCACTGACATCGGAATACGGGTTTCATAGCGCGATGAGTTCGCTACCCGGCAGTGTCATATTTAAAACTGAAAAAGACTATCAGAATTACCTGTCTCGCCTGGGCGCGATCAGCGGCTACTTCGATCAGCAAATGGCCTACATGAAAAAAGGCCTGGAAGCTGGCTACACGCAACCTAAAGTCGTGTTGCAGGGATTTGAAGACTCTGTTGTACCTTTTATTGTAGAAAATCCCACAGAAAGCCAGTTCTTCAAGCCTTTTACAGAGTTCCCCAGCCATATTGATGCTGAAAAACAGGATGCATTAATTAAAGCCGCCAAGTCTGTGATCATGACTGACGTAGTACCGGCATATCAGCGTTTTTATGATTTTTTGAAAACCGAGTATATTCCAGGGGCCAGAGACGACATTGCGGCTAAAAACTGGCCTGATGGTGAAGCCTATTATCAGAATCGCGCGCGTCACTACACCACTACAGATATGACGGCAAAAGAAATTCATGAGTTAGGGCTTAGTGAAGTTAAACGCATCCGAGCTGAGATGCAGGCGATAGTGGATAAACTGGAATACGATGGCACCATTGACGAGTTTATTGAATTTCTGCGTACCGACCCGCAATTTTATGCCTCCACGCCGGAAGCGTTGTTAAAGGAAGCTTCCTTTATCGCCAAAAAAATGGATGCCCGTCTGCCTCAACTCTTTGAGTTGCTGCCGCGTATTCCTTATGGCGTTGCGCCAGTACCAGACAGCATAGCCCCAAAATATACCACCGGACGCTATGTGCACCCCTCACGGGATGATCAGCCTGGTTATTACTGGGTAAACACATACGCTCTGGACAAGCGGCCGCTTTACGCATTGCCGGCACTGACATTACACGAAGCCGTTCCCGGACATCACCTGCAAATTTCGCTGGCGGCGGAGCTGGACGATCTACCGAAAGTCCGTCAGGACACCTACATTTCCGCTTTTGGTGAAGGCTGGGGATTATACTCAGAGTACCTGGGTATCGAAGTGGGAATGTACGAAGACCCTTACGATGATTTTGGTCGTCTGAGCTATGAAATGTGGCGCGCATGTCGTTTAGTTGTCGATACTGGCATGCATATGTTTGGCTGGTCTCGCGATGAAGCCCTGGATTACATGATGACAAATACAGCGCTGTCGGAGCATAACGTCAGAACCGAAATTGATCGTTACATCTCATGGCCAGCGCAGGCACTTTCTTACAAAATTGGCGAAATCAAAATCAAAGCCTTGCGCAAGAAAGCCGAAGAGGCGCTTGGTCCTGATTTCGATATCCGCAAATTCCATAAAGCTGTACTGGCACATGGCTCGGTTCCGCTGTTTATCCTTGAGGAAAATATCAATCAGTTTATTCAGTCGGAGCTGGAGAAGTCTGCATGATAGTTGGGTTGGGAAGCATTATCGCTGTACTGGTGATCATGCTGATTTTTTTTGTGTTGCGTGGTCAGAATATGCAGCGTGAGCTTGCGCTCACCAGACAAACCGCTAAGACGAATGCCAAGAAGGTTAATTATGCCTATACCAGCCTGGTAGTGGTTACCAACAATCTCCAGCAGATTTTTGTTTCGCGGGTAGAAAAAGCACATCAACGGGCGCTGATAAGTGAAGATCAGTACGGGGTGCTGGCGATTCTGGCAAACCAGTATTCCCGTGTTGTGATGGACTGTTGCGAGAAAGAGGCAACGGTAGAAGAAGCACTTATTAAGTCTTTGAAAAAAACGCCGCTTACTATCGAAGAAGTTAAAGATATTGTGAAAGAGTTTCCCAGTGAAGTCAGAATGGCATGGTCAAAAAACACACCGGACGGGTTCACTGCGGCGATGAATCATATTTCGCAGTACATTAACGGTAAGCAGAAAAAATCTTCAACAGATCAAGAAGCTGAAGCTAAAGCGTCGTAACCTTGTTGTAAAAAATCAGGCCCGACCTATAATACTGTATATCTATACAGCATTATATCGTTATGGCTGAATCTCTCACGTCACTGGAAAAGCATCCGCTCATTTGGCGGGGAAACCAAACCCCATCCGCCTTGTCACGTTTGTCGACAGGCCATGCCATTTTGGATAAGCACTTGCTCGGAGGCCTGCCCTGCGCCGGCTTAGTCCGTGTTCAGGCCACTGTTGGCGTGGGCGAACTGTCTTTACTCAAAGGCGCACTCTTGTCAGGTCGCCGACACAAGCTGCGGGTTTTCATTAATGCACCTGGCGATGTTCACGCTCCCTGGCTGCATCATGGCGGCTTTGATGATATCCAAACCCTACAGATCACCCCTGCAAATGATGAAGAAGCGTTGTGGTCAGCAGAGCAATGTCTGAAGAGTGGCGTTTGTCATAGTGTCATACTCTGGATATCCCGCTTACATTCCAGACAAGCTCGCAGACTGCAGATTGCGGCCAGTGACAACGACTGTCTTTGCCTTATTTACCAACACAGTCATATCGTCTCAGGTCTGCCTATTCTTCTGGACTTGAAAGTCAGACCACATAAACAGGGCCTGTGTGTCGACATCATTAAAATTCAGGGAGGAAAGCCGGTAGATAACCTCATTCTTCCGTTGAAACATACTCCGGATAACAGTGTGATATTGCGACTTACCCGTCAGTCTCATCACCACCATGCTCATCTTTCTTCCGTGAGTTAATTGTCATGTTGTGGGCCTATCTGGACTTTACCCGCCTCACTCTGGATTTGTCCGGTTCTGACAACACTGGCATTCCGGCAGCAGTGTATAACGAGCAGGAAAACGTTATTGTACAGCGCTGCGAAATGGCTGAGAAACAAGGCATAACGCCCGGGATGGGTCTGGCTCAGGCTGCCGCGTTGTGTCCTGATATTGCCATTACAGTTTACTCTCGGGAGAAAGAGCAGGGCCACCTGCAAGCTCTTGCTGCCCGACTTTACCAGGTCGCCTCAGATATTGTGATAATTACTCCAGCTGCGCTTGCCATCAGACTGGATAATCTATGCCAGTATTATGGTTCTGTTATGGCAACCTGGAAGGCAATTTTAAGTGAAATCTTACCTCTGAATGTGGATTTTACGTACGCGTCTGGCTGGTCCGTAGAGTGCGCCAGAGTACTTGCTAAAGCCTGTTGCAATCAGATATATACTGATAAAAAAGCGATCTCCACTGCGCTCAGACAATGCCAGGTCTGTCATCTGGATATTGATAAGCCACTACGGTTAACGCTAAACCGCATAGGCATATTCTCTTTGGATCGCTTACTGTCATTGTCTGTGGGCGAGCTTGGAAAACGGTTTAATAACCACACTATCCGGTATCTGACTGCCGTTCGGGGTGATGCCTATCCAACCTATCCGTTGTACCGTCCTGCTGATGCATTTAAACGTCACTGTGATGTGGCCTACGAAATAGAAAACACTCAACACTTACTCCCCTATGTTGTAACCCTGCTTGAAGATTTAGCAGTATTTCTGAGGCTGAGAAATAAGGTCGTCAGCGAGCTTTCGTTAACCCTCTATTACCGTGACCATGCTGCAACTGATGTGTTAATTCGCTCTGCTGTTGGCATTAGCAGCGTAAGGCAGTGGCTGGATATCGCTTCACTGCAACTGGAAAACACGTCTTTGCTTGCTCCGGTTACCGGTCTTCAGCTACGCGCAGTTGAGTTGCTTGAACACGACGCCGAAAATCAGGATTTTTTCCAGGACAGGCATCAGTACTTTGCCCAAAAGCAGCTACTTAGCAGACTTCAGGCCCGACTGGGAGATAACCGTGTAAGTGTGCCGGCCTCAGGCAATGATCACCGAATGGAGCGGCAGACTGAAAACGGGGGAACGAGCACTCCAGAACTGTCCAGCCAGTGGCTTCCGGCTATAAGACTGAACACGCCTGCGCCTTTAATTACCCCCTGCCGCATCACATTTGGCCCGGTTCGACTGCATACCGGTTGGTGGGACGAGCACGCGGTAAAACGAGATTATTTCATCGCCAAAACCCAGGCTGGCGAATTTATTCAGATATTTCGCAATTCAAAGCAACACTGGTTTATTCAGGGATACTACGCCTAGCTGTCATGTATAGTGAACTCTTTTGCCAAAGCAATTTCAGTTTTCTTGTGGGTGCTTCCTCACCAGAAGAAATCGTGACAACGGCATCCTTTCTTGGCTACCGCGCTGTTGCCATTACTGATGAATGCTCAGTTGCCGGCGTCGTTCGGGCTCACGCAGAGATTGCTCGCTGCCGCCTACCGATATCATTAATTGTAGGAAGTTATTTTACGTTTGATGATTTTTCGTTTGTATTGCTATGCCCCAATAAGCCCGCTTACAGTGAGTTATGCAGGATCATCACCCAGGCAAGACGGCGAGAAGATAAAGGCAGTTATGCATTGTCAGAATGGGACATCACCAGTCTGCGCCACTGTTTATTGTTATGGCTGCCGACCGGGAACACTGACTCCGATGAAAAATGGGCGCTATGGCTGAAGCGTTTTCATGCAGACCGCTGCTGGATTGCCGGCCAAAGGTTGCTGGATGGTGAAGATCACCTTCGCTTCAAACACTATGAAATGCTCTCGGAAACATTCGACATACCTGTCGCGGCTTGCACCGGCGTGCTGATGCATCATAAAGACAGGCTGCCTTTACAGCACGCATTACATGCAATCAAAGAGCATACAACAGTGGAAGCACTCGGGCGAAAAGCCGTATCGAATGCAGAGCGCGCGCTTCGTCCGATCAACAAGATTAACAAGCTTTATCCGACATCGTGGGTTAACACCACAAATGACATTGCTTCGCTGTTTAGTTTCTCGCTGGACGAGCTGAAGTATCAGTATCCTGCTGAACTGGTTCCGGAAGGGTTTACTGCCACCTCCTATCTCAGGCATTGCGTTGAAGAAGGCATAAGACGCCGCTTTCCTGATGGCATACCGGATAGTATCAGAGCCACTATCGAAAAAGAGTTAACTCTCATTGCTGAGCAGGAATACGAATACTTTTTCCTTACCCTGTACGATATTGTTCAATTCGCAAAAAAGCAGAAGATTTTATATCAGGGCCGAGGTTCAGCAGCTAACTCTGTGGTTTGCTATTGTCTGGAGATCACTGCGGTAGATCCAAGACAGATAAATGTTCTTTTTGAACGCTTTATCTCCAAGGAACGGGACGAGCCACCTGATATAGACGTAGATTTTGAACATCAGCGCCGTGAAGAAGTCATTCAGTATATCTATCAAAAATACGGTCGTGAGCGGACAGCACTGGCGGCTACAGTCATTGCGTACCGGTTTAAAAGCGCATTTCGACAGGTAGGTAAAGCACTGGGATTTGCAGAATCACAACTCGATTTCGTCATAAAGAAAATCAACCGCCGTGACCGCACTATTCCGTGGCAAACTCAGATTACACAACACGGTCTGGATGCCAGAAGCAAGAAAGTAAAACAGCTTATCAGCCTGGTAGAGCAAATTGTTGGGTTTCCCCGACATTTGTCACAGCACGTCGGCGGCTTCGTTATTTCTGCAGGTCCACTGTACGAGTTGGTGCCCATTGAGAATGCCTCGATGGCCCAGAGAACCGTAATTCAGTGGGACAAAGATGATCTTGAGTCTCTGGGGCTGCTGAAAGTCGATGTTCTCGCATTAGGCATGCTTACGGCTATCAGAAAAACCTTTGATAGTATTGCAGCCCAATATCCCATTTCCCCATCTATCCCATTTATTACCCGGCTGGGAGATGATCATCAGGTGTACGACATGATATGCAAAGCCGACACCGTTGGCGTTTTTCAGATTGAATCACGGGCACAGATGACAATGTTACCCAGACTAAAGCCACGTTGTTATTACGACCTTGTGGTTCAGATTGCCATCGTTCGGCCCGGCCCTATTCAGGGAGATATGGTGCATCCTTATCTTTTACGCCGTCATGGCAAAGAACCGGTGAGTTACCCTTCGACAGAAGTGGAACAGGTGTTGTCACGCACCATGGGTGTACCGATTTTTCAGGAACAGGTAATACAACTTGCCATGGTTGCCGCTGGTTTTACGGGAGGAGAAGCGGACCAACTGCGACGTGCGATGGCAAGCTGGAAAAAGGATGGTCGTATATATGAATTCAGGGATAAATTAGTATCCGGTATGACGGCGAAAGGTTACAGCACTAAGTTTGCCGAGCAACTGTTTGAGCAAATTAAAGGCTTTGGTGGCTACGGTTTTCCTGAATCACATTCGGCCTCCTTCGCAGTGCTGGCCTATGTGTCCTGTTGGTTAAAACATTACTTTCCAGTTGAGTTTTATCTTGGCTTGCTAAATAGCTGGCCAATGGGTTTTTACACACCTTCCCAGCTTATTCAGGATGCTAAGCACCATGGGATAGAAATACGCCCCGTTTGTATTAACCATTCTGAGGTTGAGCATACTCTCGTATTCAGTAACGGAGAGAAGGCCATTCAACTCGGGCTTTGTATTGTAAAAGGCTTATCAGAGCAAAGTGCCGCAGCATTGGTTCACTCTCGCCCAGAGCATGGCTATGACAGCATCGCTGCGGTACAGCAGCTCGGGTTACCCGTTAATGATATTGAAGCCCTTGCCAGTGCAAACGGGTTTGCCATCGTTTCAGCGAATCGGTATGCCGCGAGATGGAAAATTATGGATCGGCAACACGCATTGCCCTTGTTTGCTAATGAGTCCGGCCAGCACGCCTTTCCCTTTAGCCCTACCGATGCCGATAACTTGCTTGAGGACTATGCATCGACGTCGCTGTCACTGCAGCAACATCCTGTCTCGTTGTTACGTAAGCACCGTGATTTAAGCCGCTTCATTTCAGCCAATAAATTACATTGTATTGCGAATAAGGCGGTTGTTCACGTGATTGGCTGCGTTACCGGAAGACAGGCGCCGGGCACCGCTTCTGGTGTGACATTTATCACGCTGGAGGATGAGACAGGCAATATGAACGTGGTTGTCTGGCAGGCGACAGCCAGACAACAACAATCGGCTTACCTAAGCGCAACTATCTTACAAATTGATGGGATCCTGGAGCGCTCTCCCGAAGGGGTGACACACATTATCGCAGGCAAATTAACAGACCGCTCCGACTGGTTGTCATCGCTTCGAATTGCATCGCGTGACTTTCATTAGTTTTTAAATTCGCTGGCTTCAGCAATCCGTAATAGTGAACCGGAATCGCGGACCAAGTGCATCGGTTTCCCACTCACTTAACCCACTGTTTTACGTTTGTTTAAGTGTTAAACCATATCGACGAGTTTTAGCTGGGTGTCACTATGCCTGGTCTAAGTAGTGGCGCTGAATCAATGTTCATCGAATGAGATTATTGCCTGTTCACGTCATCAGTACGCCAATGATCATCTGAAAAAACGTAACAGCGTAACCGAAAGTACAGTTGCGTAGTGTTTTACTCTACTGCTTCTTTGGGATACTTTGATAATAGTGCCCAGGAGGTTTAATGCTTAGGTCTTTTATTGCTGCCTTATTTTCTACCTTACTGTCTCTTTTTGCGCAGGCAGATACCTTCATTGTTGGTGCACAAAATATACAATATTATCCGCACTACGACTTTTCTCAGGAAAACGACAAAGGGCTCGCCTGGGCTATTCTCGAGGCCTATGCTGACCGCTCTGGTCATGAATTGATTTACTACGATATGCCTGTTAAACGTCTGCAGTTAGAAATGCTTAAGGGCAATGTCGACTTTGTTTATCCGGACAATCCTAAATGGTATAACCAAATCATTCCGGCCTCAGATAAATTTTTCTCAACCCCACTTACACGAGCCCTTGGCGGTACTATCGTTAACCCGGATGATGTGGGAAAAGGTCTCGACAGGATCCAGCGTTTAAGTATTCCGCTTGGATTTACGCCTGTGAACTGGCAAAGTAGAGTCGACCAAAACTTAACCCGTTTGGTTACAGTGACAGACACCTTATCTGCACTCTACCTGCTTAAAAAAAATCGTGTTGATGCTGCGAATCTGGAGTACTCGGTTACCCAGTACCTCGCACTGACAAGTCCACAATATGGACCATTTACATTAGACCCTGCACTACCGCACGATAATGTAGGCTTTATGCTTTCTACGATAAACCATCCGGAGGTGATCCTGGATATCAATAACTTTATCAGGACACACGGTGAGCTTATAGAATCGTTGAAACAAAAATATAATTTGCGAGATCCAGAAACAATTCTTCAAGAGTTACGGGAGCGTTTCTACCCCTGAAAACCGAATTATTTTATTTTTTTCCACATAGCTATCCAGGGCGGATAAAATGTCATCGTGCCACGGTGAGCTTTTACTGATGCCAAAATAAGTTTCCAGTTCCAGCATTTCCTCAACATGTATATTGTCAGGTATGGGAAAAGTACTTCTGGCAATTAAATATCGATACGGCCTCATGTAGGTAAGTAGGCCGCCGGTACGGGAACGTAAAAAAACGTGAACTGCGTCATTTCCATTGGGCAAATCAACAAAGGTAAAGTTCTGCTCAAGCAGGTTCTGACGTACCCCATGATAGTCAAAGCCTCGTATAGCAGATACCGTGTTCACATCTGGTAGTGACAGGTTAGTCAGCAATGCCACTTTCAGCTTGGCGAAGGGAACAGTGTGGAAATCGACATGTTGTTTGATGGCAGACGTGCTGTTTACGTTAATAGTGACATCGACTTTGCCTTCCTGAATCAGCGAGTAGAGTCTTGCCGCAGGTGCACAATAGATTTCGACTTCGAAACCGGCTTGGGTGAATACTGATTTTGAAATCTCGACGGCGGGCCCACTGCAGTCACCATTCTCGCAATCCTGCAAAATGAGCGGGGGAAAAATTACAAGCCCAATGGTAATCTTCCTCTCCACCTGGGCATTGCCTGCAAAACTACAAAGCAGTGTAAAGCCAGCTAGTAAGGTTATGAAACGACTAATAGACACATCGCATTGCTGTTTGAGTTACCTTTTGTATAGTATATCAGCAATTATCTACCTGAACAGTTTCCAGAATCAGGCGCTGTTTTCCGTAGTCCATTACCAGGTTTCCCTATCGCTCTTATCCTGAATATCTACATAGTGGGTAAAATCCTCAAAAAGGTGTCCCACAATCTCCCTATCTTAATCATTACCCTTTTATGTCTACGGATAAGGTACTGATCTTTAGTAACATATTTTCTGGCATACTTTCTGTTTGTTTTATGGCTCAGGTTAATCACTTATTTATCGGAGCAATATCATGCGATTGTTTACCAAAGCCGCTCTTGTTTTACTTTTTTTCTCTTTTCACACGGTGGCGTCACAAGTTGATTCAGCTGCAAATGTAGACGTAGATGACAAACGACCTCAAACTTCTAGTGAACATCCCGTTGCAAGCAGTGAGTTTGATTTAATGGACAAAAATAAAGATGGTGTCGTCACAGAAAAAGAAGCATCGGAGATTGGTGTAAACAGTTTATTCAGTGATATGGATATCAATGGCGATGGTGTATTGAGCCTTAAGGAATATATGAAATATCGTGATCAGGAAACACCACAAACAAGAGATGACTTTTAATGAATCTTTGGGATTGTTGAAACTAAGTTGCGCAAGCTGCTACTTCTTTATTAAGCCACAAGACACGTTGGTAATAATAGATTTTAATGCACTGCGACATCTTTATTGACTGTGTCTGTAACATACTGAGTAGGTTATTTTATCTCCTGACGATGAGATCCTTTGCAATATTGTTAAACGGTTTACTGGAACTACTGGAGTGTCAGGAGTTCGCTGCGAGACATTAGGCATCAGGAGTTAGTACTGAAAAGGCGCACTCATTTAAAAGCAGACCTTTTGAGATTAGCGCTGCCGTTACCCGACAGGAAGAATGGGTACGGTTATTTGCGGTACTTAGCAGCTTGTACAGTTTTATAAAAGCACGTTCTATCTATTACAGATGGCGAGACTAATGAAAGCATCAGGGTCTGGTTATTAAATATAAGCCTGTTCAGCAACTATTGTCTGAATGCCCAGATTAGCAAGCTTTCTTGTTCGTGATTCCGTGAGTGATGAAGTTGTTTTGTTCTGCATTTATCGTTGCTTCCGCTGCCTGGTGAACACCAGAGAGGTCCCTGACAAGCGCGTTGCACTACGGGGGATGAAGTTTTTTCGGACGCACAGACGAAAAAAGCCCGCTCAGTTGAGCGGGCTTTTCGAATGGGAGCTTGGCGGTGTGCTACTCTCACATGGGGAGACCCCACACTACCATCGCCGCTAACGTGTTTCACTTCTGAGTTCGGAATGGGATCAGGTGGTGCCACGTCGCTATGGCCGCCAAGCAAAAAAGGTTGTTACCGGTTAAACCGATAACATAACAATTTGGGAAAGTCTGATATTCAATCGTGTTGAGTAACTTATCTACTCTACTTTACTATTTCTTAGCTTGTCTCACACACAACACTCAAGCATAAAGCTTCTTGGGCGTTGTATGGTTAAGCCTCTCGGGCAATTAGTACAGGTTAGCTTAACGCCTTACAACGCTTCCACACCCTGCCTATCAACGTCATAGTCTATAACAACCCTTCCAGAGCTTAAAGCTCAGGGATGACTCATCTTGGGGCTCGCTTCCCGCTTAGATGCTTTCAGCGGTTATCGATTCCGAACTTGGCTACCGGGCAATGCCTTTGGCAAAACAACCCGAACACCAGCGGTTCGTCCACTCCGGTCCTCTCGTACTAGGAGCAGCCCCCCTCAATCATCCAACGCCCACACCAGATAGGGACCGAACTGTCTCACGACGTTCTAAACCCAGCTCGCGTACCACTTTAAATGGCGAACAGCCATACCCTTGGGACCGACTTCAGCCCCAGGATGTGATGAGCCGACATCGAGGTGCCAAACACCGCCGTCGATATGAACTCTTGGGCGGTATCAGCCTGTTATCCCCGGAGTACCTTTTATCCGTTGAGCGATGGCCCTTCCATACAGAACCACCGGATCACTATGACCTACTTTCGTACCTGCTCGACGTGTCTGTCTCGCAGTTAAGCTAGCTTATGCCATTGCACTAACCTCACGATGTCCGACCGTGATTAGCTAACCTTCGTGCTCCTCCGTTACTATTTGGGAGGAGACCGCCCCAGTCAAACTACCCACCAGACACTGTCCACAATCCCGATTAGGGACCTATGTTAGAACATCAAACATACAAGGGTGGTATTTCAAGGACGGCTCCACATCATCTGGCGACAATGCTTCAAAGCCTCCCACCTATCCTACACATGTAGGTTCAATGTTCAGTGCCAAGCTGTAGTAAAGGTTCACGGGGTCTTTCCGTCTAGGTGCGGGTACACAGCATCTTCACTGCGATTTCAATTTCACTGAGTCTCGGGTGGAGACAGCGTGGCCATGGTTACACCATTCGTGCAGGTCGGAACTTACCCGACAAGGAATTTCGCTACCTTAGGACCGTTATAGTTACGGCCGCCGTTTACCGGGGCTTCGATCAAGAGCTTCGCTTACGCTAACCCCATCAATTAACCTTCCGGCACCGGGCAGGTGTCACACCCTATACGTCCTCTTTCGAGTTTGCAGAGTGCTGTGTTTTTAATAAACAGTCCCAGCCACCTGGTCACTGCGACCTCCAAAAGCTTACGGAGCAAGTCCTTCACCTTCAGAGGCGTACCTTCTCCCGAAGTTACGGTACTATTTTGCCGAGTTCCTTCACCCGAGTTCTCTCAAGCGCCTTAGTATTCTCTACCTGACCACCTGTGTCGGTTTGGGGTACGGTTTACATAATCATAAGTTTAGAAGCTTTTCCTGGAAGCAGGGCATCAACAACTTCACTCCCTTGGGAGCTCGTCTCGCGTCTCAGCCTTAAGAAACCGGATTTACCTAATCTCTCAGCCTACTCGCTTTCACTTGGACAACCAACGCCAAGCTTGCTTAGCCTTCTCCGTCCCTCCATCACTGATTATATAAGTACGGGAATATTAACCCGTTTCCCATCGACTACGCATTTCTGCCTCGCCTTAGGGGCCGACTTACCCTGCCCTGATTAGCATGGGACAGGAAACCTTGGTCTTCCGGCGTGGGGGTTTTTCACCCCCATTATCGTTACTCATGTCAGCATTCGCACTTGTGATACCTCCAGCATGCTTCTCAACACACCTTCAACAGCTTACACAACGCTCCCCTACCCAATACGATAAATCGCATTGCCGCAGCTTCGGTATATTGCTTAGCCCCGTTACATCTTCCGCGCAGGCCGACTCGACTAGTGAGCTATTACGCTTTCTTTAAAGGGTGGCTGCTTCTAAGCCAACCTCCTAGCTGTCTGTGCCTTCCCACATCGTTTCCCACTTAGCAATATTTTGGGACCTTAGCTGGCGGTCTGGGTTGTTTCCCTCTTCACGACGGACGTTAGCACCCGCCGTGTGTCTCCCGGATAGTTCTCATTGGTATTCGGAGTTTGCAAAGGGTTGGTAAGTCGGGATGACCCCCTAGCCTTAACAGTGCTCTACCCCCAATGGAATTCGTCCGAGGCTCTACCTAAATAGATTTCGGGGAGAACCAGCTATCTCCCGGTTTGATTGGCCTTTCACCCCCAGCCACAAGTCATCTCCTAACTTTTCAACGTTAGTGAGTTCGGTCCTCCAGTTGATGTTACTCAACCTTCAACCTGCCCATGGCTAGATCACCGGGTTTCGGGTCTATACCTAGCAACTAAACGCGCAGTTAACACTCGCTTTCGCTACGGCTCCGCTATTCGCTTAACCTTGCTACTAAATATAAGTCGCTGACCCATTATACAAAAGGTACGCAGTCACCCCATCACTAAGCACCCTGCCTGATTTTGTCGGTTTACCGTTGGCTGCTTGCGCAGGTCAACGTTACTCGCTTATCAAGCTGTTGCACTTTGTGAGTCTCACCACTAAAGGCACTTAGTGATGGGGCTCCCACTGCTTGTACGTATACGGTTTCAGGTTCTATTTCACTCCCCTCACAGGGGTTCTTTTCGCCTTTCCCTCACGGTACTGGTTCACTATCGGTCAGTTAGGAGTATTTAGCCTTGGAGGATGGTCCCCCCATATTCAGTCAAGATAACACGTGTCCCGACCTACTCGATTTCACTACAAAGGTTTCTTCGTGTACGGGGCTATCACCCTGTATCGCGCCACTTTCCAGAGGCTTCCACTAAATCCAATGCAGCTTAAGGGCTGCTCCCCGTTCGCTCGCCGCTACTAGGGGAATCTCGGTTGATTTCTTTTCCTAAGGGTACTTAGATGTTTCAGTTCCCCTCGTTCGCCTCACTTACCTATGTATTCAGTAAGTGATACCTGTAAACAGGTGGGTTTCCCCATTCGGACATCTGTGGCTCAAATGCATTTTGTCGGCTCACCACAGCTTTTCGCAGACTTACACGTCCTTCATCGCCTCTAACTGCCAAGGCATCCACCGTATACGCTTCGTCACTTAACCATACAACCCCAAGCAGCCTTTTGACTCCTGCATTGAGTGGTAATTCAATACCTGCTGTATGATGACAAGCTAATCGGAAGAATTGCCTTGTCATCAAACTTAATTGATAACAAGCAATTCAAGTCAAGTAGAGTAGTTACTAGTGCAAAATTTCGATGCGTAGCATCGGAACTTTTGCGCAAGGAGGACTCACAGTACGCTTAAGCGCATACTATAAATTCTCAGTTACTCAATTTTGATTGATTACTATTAATATCAGCTTTCCAAATTGTTAAAGAACGTTTGCCGAACATTTGCTAAGCAAATATGTTCAGGCATAGTTAAATCACCTTTACTCCAAGAGTAATGGCAATATAACAAGACTATCTGTGTAGGCACTGCATCAAGTGTGTCAATGTCGACATTTTGGTAAGGAGGTGATCCAACCCCAGGTTCCCCTAGGGTTACCTTGTTACGACTTCACCCCAGTCATGAAACACAAAGTGGTAATCGTTCTCCCGAAGGTTAAACTAACTACTTCTTTTGCATCCCACTCCCATGGTGTGACGGGCGGTGTGTACAAGGCCCGGGAACGTATTCACCGCAACATTCTGATTTGCGATTACTAGCGATTCCGACTTCATGGAGTCGAGTTGCAGACTCCAATCCGGACTACGACATTCTTTAAGGGATCCGCTTACTCTCGCAAGTTTGCTTCCCTCTGTAAATGCCATTGTAGCACGTGTGTAGCCCTACACGTAAGGGCCATGATGACTTGACGTCGTCCCCACCTTCCTCCGGTTTGTCACCGGCAGTCTCCTTAGAGTGCCCAACTGAATGCTGGCAACTAAGGACAAGGGTTGCGCTCGTTGCGGGACTTAACCCAACATCTCACGACACGAGCTGACGACAGCCATGCAGCACCTGTGTCAGAGTTCCCGAAGGCACCAATCCATCTCTGGAAAGTTCTCTGCATGTCAAGTGTAGGTAAGGTTCTTCGCGTTGCATCGAATTAAACCACATGCTCCACCGCTTGTGCGGGCCCCCGTCAATTCATTTGAGTTTTAACCTTGCGGCCGTACTCCCCAGGCGGTCTACTTAGCGCGTTAGCTTCGCTACGCACGAATTAAATTCACACACAGCTAGTAGACAGCGTTTACGGTGTGGACTACCAGGGTATCTAATCCTGTTCGCTACCCACACTTTCGCACATGAGCGTCAGTCTTTGGCCAGGGAGTCGCCTTCGCCACTGATGTTCCTCCAGATATCTACGCATTTCACCGCTACACCTGGAATTCCACTCCCCTCTCCAAGACTCTAGTCTGCCAGTTCTAAATGACCGTCCCAGGTTGAGCCCGGGGCTTTCACATCTAGCTTAACAAACCGCCTGCGTGCGCTTTACGCCCAGTAATTCCGATTAACGCTCGCACCCTCCGTATTACCGCGGCTGCTGGCACGGAGTTAGCCGGTGCTTCTTCTGTTGCTAACGTCACGGCTGGCAGGTATTAACTACCAACTTTTCCTCACAACTGAAAGTGCTTTACAACCCGAAGGCCTTCTTCACACACGCGGCATGGCTGCATCAGGGTTTCCCCCATTGTGCAATATTCCCCACTGCTGCCTCCCGTAGGAGTCTGGGCCGTGTCTCAGTCCCAGTGTGGCTGATCTTCCTCTCAGAACAGCTAGAGATCGTCGCCATGGTGAGCCTTTACCTCACCATCTAGCTAATCTCACTTGGGCCTCTCTTTGCGCCGGAGCCTAAGCCCCGTTTGGTCCGAAGACATTATGCGGTATTAGCAGTCGTTTCCAACTGTTATCCCCCTCGCAAAGGCAAGTTCCCAAGCATTACTCACCCGTCCGCCACTCGTCAGCGATGTGCAAGCACATCCTGCTACCGTTCGACTTGCATGTGTTAGGCCTGCCGCCAGCGTTCAATCTGAGCCATGATCAAACTCTTCAATTAAAATCGAAATGTTAGTTTTAAAAAACTAACAAAATATGAATCGTCGTTGTTGACACTCTTAACGAGTGCCCACACAGATTGTCTTGTTATAGATTGTTAAAGAACATTTTCGACAATCGGACTTGCCGATTGGCGTGCTTTTCAGAACTTCTTACTCAGCATTGCCTCAGTGGTTCCCCCTGAAGCGGGACGCGCATTCTACGCCTTTCGTTTTCAGTGTCAACATCTTTTTGAAAGTTATTTTCTAAAGCGTCTTGCTGAAAACTCTTCAAGTCGTTGCCGTTGCATCTCCCTGAAGCGAGGCGCGCATTTTACGCTGCCTGAGTTCTAAGTCAACCGCTTTTTCAAATTTATTTTCAAAAGCTTTTTCTTGGAACCCTCACCACTATTGACTTAAAAAGTTAGTGGTGACTAGCTTTTTCGGTAGGCCGTTTGACTTTCCCGTCGAAGCGGAGGCGCATTTTAGAGATTTTAGTGTCAGCGTCAACACTTATTTTGAAAAAAGTGTTTTATCGTGTTTGTTTGTTTAGTTACTGCTCAGTTCGGGTGTTTTTTCTTCGTTTTTACGTGGAACTTCACCAAAGCCGACATGTATAAGGCTATACAGAATTGCTGCTGCTAACCCTATGGCGATGCAATCGTTCAAATCGAATACGCCATTCGTGTAGCGCTGACTCCATTCGTAAGTAATAGCCCCCGCTGTGAAAGTGGTAAGTGTTTTAAAGGTTAGTCGGTTTCGAAGGCGCTTAATGATGACCGCGCCTCCCAGAACGAAGATAAAGCTGGGATAACTGCCTAGAAATGTTTCTGTCCACGAATGAAGATCGTAACCCGTATTTCTTATCATTGTTACTACTACGCCAGAGGGTATTCCTAAGAAGTAGATTAGTTTATCAATCCTCTCTATTTGTTGATAATTCATCCCTACTGGCAGCCCCCCTATTATCTATGTCCTTTATTGAAGGTTTTACCGTTTACCATTCCAGGTTGTATTTAGCTCTGTCGCGAGAATCAAATTGCGCGTAACAGCATCCACTCTTTTCGATTCTCCTAACCCTTGCGCTATCTGGGTTGAAAATCGTTAATTACGTTTCGCTATTGTGGTTGATTACCCTATCCCGTTATCTGAATTTTTATCACAGCACATTTCAACGAGTCTCAATGTAACTGACTCCGATTTTCGCGTAACCTGTACTCATAGTCAGAATCCACAAAGGAGCAGTTATGCCTATTCGTAGCTATAAAGGAGTTACTCCGCAAACAGGTGAACGTTGTTATATAGACGAGTCAGCGGTTATTGTCGGTGATGTCACCATTAGCGATGATTCAAGTATCTGGCCTCTGGTTGCCGCACGGGGTGACGTCAATACCATTACAATAGGAAAAAGAACCAACGTACAGGATGGCACGGTGTTACACGTGACCCGAAAAACCCCGGGTCTACCTGACGGCTATCCTCTGGTTATCGGTGACGATGTCACGATAGGGCATCAGTGTATGCTGCATGGCTGCAAGCTCGGTGACCGCATATTGGTAGGGATGGGCGCTATAATAATGGACAACGTGACTGTAGAGGACGATGTTTTCATTGGCGCAGGCACTCTGGTACCTCCCAATAAAACATTAGAAAGTGGCTATTTATATGTGGGGAATCCGATGACCAAGAAACGTCGGCTCAATGACAAGGAAATGGCCTTTCTTGCTCAGTCAGCGGTGAACTATGTGGAGTTAAAGAATGACTACCTAAAAGAAGAGGAAACGTAAGCAAGAAAGAATGCCTTTGAGAAGTTGGCAAACACATGTCACAGGTCTGAGCGGGCATCCACGGGTGCAACAGAAAGAGTGATCACTTCTTCTTTCGCTACAGGCGCATTAGCTTTGTTTTCTCCGCGATACAGGCTAGCGGAGTTAACTAAGGGGAGAACAACGTCAAACCGTGCTGCTATATCAGGCATTGTCCCGTAAATACTGAATGACCGGTGCCGTGTCAGGGGATTTGTCAGTCCAGATAGTAAACGCCGCGGCGGCCTGTTCCACCAGCATACCGAGTCCATCCAGCTGTTTTCTGGCTCCATGTTGCATCGCATATTCCATAAATACCGTACGGCTCTTTCCGTAAGCCATATCATAAGCCAGTTCACAACGTGCAAATAGTTGCGGGCTGACGCCATCGGGTAGTGTATGGCTTAAACTGGCCGAAGTGGAATTAATGACAATATCTGCAGCGAAGTCATTCAGGTTATCTTTGTCTATCACCGAAAGACGATCATGAGACAGCGTATCCACCATCTCTTTAGCGTTTGAGTGAGTGCGGTTAAACACCGCAATAGAAGCAGGACGTTCTTCAATCAGAGGCATAATCGCGCCGCGTGCTGCCCCACCAGCACCAATGAGCAGAATACGTTTATTTTTCAGTTCGGTACCGTGAGCAATAAGATCGCGGACCAATCCCATTCCGTCAGTATTGTAGCCATGAATGTTGCCCGCACTGTCTTTAGACAGCGTATTTACGGCTTGCGCTGCGCTCGCTGCAGGCGAATTATCGGAGGCCAGCTCAAACGCCTGTTGCTTGAAAGGCACCGTTACGTTACAGCCCATTGCCAGAGGATCAGAAAAGAAGCTGGATAATGCCTGCTCAAAGTTATCCAGAGGCACCAGAACCTTTTCATAGCTAATGGTTTCCCCACTGTTTTTGGCGAACATTTGGTGAATAGTCGGTGATACACTATGAGCTATTGGATTACCAAAAACGGCAAATTTCTTCATGGGCCTCTTAAACTTCTTTAAACGAGAATCGGACTCGGCAGCGCGTTTGAAAAAACCAGCTACCCCCTTCGACGCTATCGGTGGAGAGCCAGCAGTTCACCAATTGGCAAACAGATTCTACGATATCATGAGTTCAGACCCCATGGTAGCGGACCTGTACGCAATTCACCCACAACCACTTGAACGCATTCGGCATGCGTTCTTCTTGTATTTGATGATGTGGCTGGGCGGCCCTACTCATTATGAAAAAGAACGTGGACACCCCAGACTTCGGGCCCGACACTTGCCATTTACGGTCACCCCTACACTTAAAGCACAGTGGATGTACTGTATGAGAAAAGCAATGTATGAAACGGTCACGGATGTGCAACTGGCGGAGAAGCTATTAAACGCACTAGATACGCTGGCAGACCATATGGTAAACACCGAAGATAAAAATGACCCTCAGTAAAGAGGGCCAGGGGGCAGTAGTGCAAACTGCAAAACAGGTACTCAGGCTATTAGAATGTGTAACCTACTGACACGGTGTATACCCAGGGGTCGATGTCGATATCGCCTACCTTTCCATCCGTTCCCGCCAGGTTAAATGAGGCTTCTGTATCAATATCAATCCAACGAACGGACGCATTGATATGCCAGTTTTTATCCAACATGTAATCCATCCCCACCTGCGCTGACAAACCAAATGAATTATCCAGTGACAAGTCCGCAAGCCCTGCTTCTTCATTCGCACCGGTGAACTCTTCGTCAAAAATAAAGGTGTAGTTGACGCCAGCACCTACGTATGGCTGAAACGCCGACGACGCATCGTTGAAGTAATAGTTAACGGTGACAGTGGGAGGCAGATGAGTCACTTCGCCCAACTGATTGCCTGTGCCCAGCGGATCCACAACACCAAAGTCAACATCATGCTTAAATGGTGTTGCTGCCAGTAGCTCAATGTTGATTTTATCGGTTATGAAGTAAGCCAGGTTCAGACCCACTTGCGTGTCGTTATCGATAGCAAGATCGACACCCAGATCGCCGCTGCCCACGATAATGTTAGACGTAGACTCGTCGGGTGCAACGGTAGTCAAGCCACCCCGCACGATAATATCGCCCGCTTGGTGAGCAACTGCGTTTGTGCTGAGAAGGGCTGCAGCGACACAGCTGGTGATAATAGTTTTTTTCATGGTGTGTTTTCCCGGTTTTCGTTGATGAAGCAACTCTAATCCCGGAACGGCGTGAAAACATTGATCTGAAACAAGGTTAAAAACACGTTATAGCGCAGTAGCTTACCTGATTGATCCAGGTCAATTTACCGCTGTGCAAACGCTTTTTTAACCAGACACTGTGGCGTGAGCTACTGTCTGACGGAGATTTGCAGCAGATAGGAGTTACAAAACGATAACCTACGTGAAATGACACGAGATAATGGCGCCCCAATCCAACGACTGGAAGCAGATATCTGAATGACATAGTCGGCGAGCAGTACACAGAAAAAGTGCAAGCAATCGGCCATAACGTAGGTGACAGAAATGCGGCTGCACCGCACGTCATTGTTTACCAGTCAGTGGGCTGAAGCCATCCGGCCAGCTTTTCTTCAGCGCTTCCCGGCGCAGGCGTAAAATTGTATTCCCAACGTGCCAGTGGCGGCATCGACATCAGTATAGACTCTGTTCGACCACCGGTCTGCAAGCCAAATAAGGTTCCCCGGTCATATACCAGGTTAAACTCGACATAGCGCCCGCGGCGATAAAGCTGAAAATCCCGTTCACGCCGCGTAAAGTCGGTCTTTTTCCTGCGTTCCACAATAGGAACATATGCGTCGAGGAAACCATTGCCCACTGCCTGCATAAACGCAAAACTTTGTTCGAATCCCCACTCATTCAGATCATCGAAAAACAGGCCGCCGACACCACGGGTTTCATTGCGATGTTTAAGGTAAAAGTAGTCATCACACCACTTTTTATAGGTTGGATAGACGCCGTCGCCATATGGTGCGCAGATTTTTTTAGCGACATCATGCCAGTGCACAACATCATCTTTGAACGGGTAAAACGGGGTAAGATCGAAGCCACCGCCGAACCACCAGATCGGTTTTTCACCCGGTTTCTCTGCAATAAAGAAGCGAACATTAGCGTGAGAAGTTGGCACATAGGGGTTATGCGGATGAATAACCAGCGATACGCCCATCGCCTGAAAGCTTCGTCCTGCCAGCTCGGGTCGAGAGGCCGTTGCTGAAGCAGGCATCGCATCGCCATGCACATGGGAAAAGTTCACTCCCCCCTGCTCTATCACTGCGCCATTTTTTAACACCCGCGAACGGCCACCACCGCCGGCTTCCCGTTCCCACGCGTCTTCAACAAAATGGCCTTTACCGTCAACCAGTTCCAGTGTCTGGCAAATATTGTCCTGCAATGCCAACAGATACATTTTTACCTGTTCAATCGCAACGGTGGTATCCAGCTCAGTGAGTTCTGTGGTTGGTGAGGTCATGGGTTATCCCCTGATAATTTTTCCGGTAGCGCCATCTTTGATAACACTGGGTTTATCGCGTCCGCCTAACGGTCCCTCTACATAAAACACGCTGTCGCCAAATACAGCCTTCGCTTCATCTACTGACATTGCAGGAGGCTGACCGCTAAGGTTCGCGCTGGTAGAAACTAACGGCTTACCCAGCTTATGGCAAAGCTCGCATACTACCGGGTGTGATGTTACCCGGACCGCAATGCTGTCGAATTCACCGCTAAGCCAAGCTGGCGTTGATTTTGCCTTCGGCAACACCCAGGTGATATGGCCGGGCCAGCTTGAAAAAATCTCTGTGCGTCTGTCGAGACCGATAGCATCGTCATTCACGTAGGGCAGTAACTGTGAATAGGTAGCCGCGATAAGAATGACGCCTTTTTCAACCGGACGCTGCTTAAGTGCGAGCAATTGGTTTACTGCGTCTTCGTTATCGGGATCACAGCCTATTCCCATCACCGCTTCGGTAGGGTAAACAATCAGTGAGCCCGCTTTAAAAGCGTCAACAACCGGATCATTGCTGTTGTCAGAATGTGTAGACTGTTCTTGCATGAGAATAGGAACTCTAAATTACTTCTTTATAGCCACAGGTGGGTTGCGGACACTGCTTCTGACCTTTTTTGTCAATCAGCACTCCCCAGCCACATTCAGGACATTGTGCCTGTACTGGCGGGAAATTTAGCACATATCGACATTTAGGATAATCGTTACAGGAAAAAAACCGTTTACCATACTTATTGGTGCGCTCAATCAAATGCCCCTTCTTGCACTTTGGACACGTAATCTTGGTATCTTCCTGCTGTTTGATAGGCTCGATGTGATGACAATCAGGAAAGCGGGTACACCCTATAAACATCCCATAGCGCCCTTTTTTCAACGCCATCGGAGAGTCACACTGAGGGCAATGGCTGCCTTCCATGACTTTTAAAACGGTAGTTTGGGTATCATGTAGCGGTTTACTGAAGTGACAGTCAGGGTAGCCCGTACAGCCTACAAATGGGCCAGCTTTACTGTTACGGATCTGCAACGGCTTACCACATTCCGGGCATTCGCCTAATGCATGCTCAAGCGCATGTTCATGTGCACTGAACAGGGAATGATCTATTTTTGACATAGTTAGCGCCAGACAGGCTGGCGCAGCGCGAGCTTAGTGCAGTACGCCATCTGACTCTTCAAATAATAAATCTTCCATTTGCGCATACGCATTTTCTTTTCCAGGCACATTGAACAGCACCATCAGCACCACCCATTTGAGATCTTCCAGACAAAATTCCTTGGAATCGATTTCCATAACCCTGTCTATTACCATCTCACGGGTAGACGCATCGAGTACACCAACCTGCTCCAGAAACAGCAGAAACCCCCGACACTCAACATCAAGGCGCATCTCTTCTTCATGCGTGTAAATCCGGCTTAAGCTGGAGCTGAAGCCCTTGCAAAAGTAAGGTTTGATATCTGTTTCCTGCAAAGCCGCCAGCTTTTCCAGCCATGCCAGAGCCTTGTAGATTTCATCATGGTGAAAACCGGCGCGCACCAGTTCATCAGTCAACTCGTCCTGATCAACACGGATTTCAGTTTCACTATGAATGAAGTTCTCAAACAGATACATGAGGATGTCGAACATGTTATTTCCCCCTCAATTTAACGTAACCTCCTGGGACGGCGGTTACCAAACCACGCAACTCGTATTCTAGTAATGCTGCCATTACTGCTGATACTGGCAAGGTGCTGCGTTCGGCTATAACGTCTACAGGTGTGACGTCTAAGTCCACACTATCTAATAATTTATCGGTTGCCAAGCGATTCGCTTCACTTTTTTGATTGCTGTTTTGTCCGCTTATTACCGGGCCAGGCGCCAATGCTGGAAATTCCTCAAGAATGTCTTTCACACAGGTTACCAGCTTAGCGCCCTGCTGTATCAACTGGTGACAACCTTCAGACATGGAGTTGGTGATGTTTCCCGGTACGGCAAAAACATCCTTGCCCATATCTGCGGCCAAATTCGCAGTTATCAAGGTGCCGCTCTTAATTTTTGCCTCTACCACCAATACTCCCATCGCTATCGCTGCGATTAGCCGGTTTCTGCGAGGAAAATGGTAGCGTCGCGGCGGCGTACCGGGAGGATACTCACTTATCACGCAACCATTACTAGCAATGATATCGTTATGCAGTGCACGGTTCTGGGCCGGATAAATACTATCGGGGCCTGTACCAACAAAAGCGATCGTGTTTCCTTCCCCCGACAGCGCCCCCCGGTGCGCAGCACTATCGATGCCCTGTGCCAGACCACTGACCACACTGATCCCGCTTTCGCTTAATGCGCGAGCCAGATTATAAGCAGTATCTTTCCCTGTATGTGTGGCCCGCCGACTGCCAACAATCGCCAGGTGCGGCTTGAGGAGTTGCTGTGGGTTGCCATTCACAAACAGTGCTAGCGGTTGATGGATCAGTGTGCCGAATAATGCCGGATAGTCGCTGTCACCCGGCGTGACGATATGATGCTTTTCTGACTGGCGCAGCCACCCGTCAGTGCGTTTTATTAAGGCATCGTTACATTGCTTCAACGCCTCTGCCAGCGCCGGCTCCAGGTGCTTTTGTACGTCAGGCGAATCGGCCAGAGCAGCGAGTTGTTCGGCAGTTACACCGTAATGGGATAACGCTGCGGTCCACTGTGCGGGCTGCACTTTGGAATTTGAAGATAAAAAAAGCCAGGCGGACTGCGCTGGCGATAATGTATGACTTGTCATCATGCCGTACCCTGATTGAGTACGGCACTCCGATTACGGTTTTGCGACAATAAAACCGTTTTTCACTACCCCATTCGTACGGGTAATGATGCCGTAACTCGCTTTAGCAAATGTTTTAAATACTATGACTTCGCCCACTTTCAGCGCAGGTTGCTGAACAGTGCTTCCATCGTTAAATACGCTTCTTACCACATTGCTTTCGCTGGCATAGCGTGGCTCTTCACCATCGATAATGTCAGGGCCTTGTGCGTATAATCCCATTACCGTTCCCGGAGATACGTCATTGGCGCCCAGATCCACGATAACCACATCATGTTTACCCAGCAGATCATGCTGGTGCAAGTTGCCAATAACATGACCACGTTGTTCTGTGGCGGCTTGCAGTACCATATCCTGAGCATCAGTAAACTCACCTGAGAACAGGCGGTCTCCTCGCCGGGCTTCAAAGTTTGAATCATCAACCTTTACCAGCCATTGCGTGCCCGCGGACTCTTCCAGCATGGTGGCATCAGCCACATGATGAATTTGAATTCCCAGGACTTCGCCTTCCTGATTACGAATAGTAGACTGCTTACGGACGACGCGATACTGATCGTCGGGACGGCCATAGCGACGGCTGAGCACGACATCGTCAGTTACAAAGTTGAGCGACGCCGACTGGTTACCCAACAGATACGGAAGCATGTCGTATGCGTCTTCACTGATAATTTCGTTTTGATCAACATAGACTGCGATGGCCGACCAGGGCAGCATACCAATAGGCGAAGGCTTGTTCTCTTTGACCATTTCAGGGGTCAGAGTCATGCGCTTTTTGTCTCTTACCACTTCCATAACCGGTTTGCCGTCAACCATGCGAATACGCAGTACGTCACCTGGATAAATCAGATGCGGGTTTACAATTTGGGTATTGTTACGCCATAACTCCGGCCATAACCAGGGCTTGTCCAAGTACAAACTGGCAATATCCCACAACGTATCATTCTTTTTTACGGTGTAAGTTTCGGGCGCATCATTTTTCAGCGTTACCGCCAGCGATATCATCGCCGGCAGTGTCAGCAATACTGCCAGCAGCGTTTTTAAAGTGAATTTTCTCAACGTTTCTCACCTTCTGTTTCGAATGGCGCTAATTCAGACTACTGTTGAATTTTCGTTCAGCTGATACTATATCGGCAAACAGGCGATCTTATTCAGTGTAACGGAAAAAACTGCGCGTAAAGGGTCTATTTACGTTAGAATAGTAGCTCAAAACACACAGTAAATAGTGCTGACAGTTAGATCGTATATTTATTTATACAAGAGAAAGGTATAGCAAACGACAGATGGCCATATTAGAAGTATTAAGTTTTCCCGACGAGCGACTTCGCACCGTAGCGAAGCCGGTAGAGTCTGTAGACGATGAAATCAAGCAACTGGTTGCTGATATGTTCGAAACCATGAAGGAAGAGAACGGCATTGGTCTGGCAGCCACTCAGGTAGACCGCCACGTTCAGGTGGTTGTGATGGATGTTTCCGAAGAGCAAGATCAGCCTCGCGTTTTCATCAATCCGGAAATCACTTCAAAGGAAGGCAGCACCATTAGTGAAGAAGGCTGCCTGTCGGTACCGGGAAACTATGCGAAAGTTGAGCGAGCAGAATCTATTACGGTTAAGGCACTTGACGCGGAAGGTCAGCCTTTTGAGCTGGAAGCGGACGGCCTACTGGCAATTTGCATTCAACATGAGCTTGACCATCTGAAAGGCAAACTGTTTGTTGACTACCTGTCACCGCTTAAGCGTCAGCGTATCCGCAAAAAGCTTGAGAAAGAAGCGCGTCTGGCAGCACGAGCCTAAGGCCTGAGAGTGACTGAAAAATTGCGAATTATTTTTGCCGGTACACCGGATTTTGCAGCGAAACATCTCGACGCGCTTATCGCTTCAGATCACGAGATAGTGGCGGTTTACACCCAACCTGATCGCCCGGCAGGTCGCGGTAAAAAGCTCACCCCCAGCGCGGTAAAGGTGCTTGCGGAAGCACATGACCTTCCGGTTATGCAGCCGGCGTCATTAAAAAGTGACCTGGCACAATCTGAACTTGCCGCGTTTAACGCCGACCTCATGGTGGTAGTAGCGTACGGTTTACTGTTACCAAAAGCGGTCTTAGACACACCTCGGCACGGCTGTATCAATGTTCACGGTTCAATTTTACCAAAGTGGCGTGGAGCCGCTCCTATACAGCGGGCGATCTGGGCTGGGGATGAAGAAACGGGCGTGACGATCATGCAAATGGATGAGGGACTGGATACCGGTGACATGCTGGATATTGCCAGACTACCTATCGCAAGTGGCGATACCAGCGCAACGCTTTACGAAAAGCTGGCAGAGTTGGGGCCGGCCGCGCTGGTTAACGTAGTGAATAACCTCTCCTCATTTGCTCCTGAGAAACAAGACGACACGCAGGCAAGCTACGCGAAAAAGTTGTCCAAAGACGAAGCACGCATAAACTGGCATCTTCCCGCCAAACAACTTGAACGTAATGTTCGTGCTTTTAATCCTTGGCCGGTAGCCTGGACCGTTGCAGAGGGCAATAACCTCAAAATTTGGGATGCCTCCGTACTTGCTGAAGCGTCGGATGAAGCGCCAGGCACCGTTATTCGCGCTGATAAAAAAGGCATTGTTATCGCTACCGGAGATGGCGTACTGTCTATCGACAGGCTGCAAATTCCGGGGAAAAAAGCGATGTCTGCTGCTGACGTTATGAACGCGAGAGGCCCGTGGTTCTCTCCCGGCACGCTGCTTGACCCCGATTATCCACGATGAAATCTATCCCATTGCCGAAACAAAAAAACCTGCGCGCTGATTGTGCGTGGGTGATTTATCAGATCCTTGAACAGGGCCGGTCATCCAGAGATGTACTCGCAAAAGTGCAGCGGCGCCACAACGCCAAAGATAATGCCTGGATTCAGGAAATGGCGCTTGGGGTGTTACGACAGGTTCCACTTTTGCAATCGTGGCTGCGAACTCTGCTTGACCGTCCGCTGAAAGGCGACAAAAAGGCGATCGAGCACCTGATCATGCTGGGGTTATATCAGCTCACGTTCACGCGTGTTTCAGAGCATGCCGCAGTGGCTGAAACGGTAAACGCTGCCTCTTATCTCGGTGGTATTAAGCTCAAAGGTCTGGTAAACGCTATCTTGCGTAATTTCACGCGCCAGCAACTGGCATCCAGACCTATTGATGATCCGGTTATTCAAAGCGGCATGCCAAAATGGCTTTTCAAACTGATTCATCAGCACTACCCGGACAACGCAGCAGACATTTTACTTAACAGCAATCAGCCAGCACCTTTATGGCTGCGCGTAAACAAACAGAAAGCCACGCTCGCCGCGTTTTGCGAGTCTCTGGATGCGCTTAATATCAGCTACTCCTGTCCTGCCAGCCATCCTGACGCGGTTATTCTTACCAATCGACACGATGTCACAACTCTGCCCGGCTTCAATCAGGGCTGGTTTGCTGTACAGGATGGTGCGGCTCAATATGCTGCTGCGTTTCTGGCGCCACAACCGGGTGAGCGGATCCTGGACTGCTGTGCTGCGCCGGGTGGCAAAACCGGGCATATCATAGAGTATTGCGGTGATATCGCAGAATGCGTAGCGCTGGATGCAGATGACAGCAGGTTAGCTCGTGTGAAGGAAAACATGGCGCGGCTGGGCCATCGTCCTACCGTGCTTTGCGCGGATGCCTCTGCTCCCGACACCTGGTGGGATGGCACTTACTTTGACCGTATATTGCTGGATGCGCCCTGCTCTGCTACCGGCGTTATCCGCCGCCATCCGGACATTCGCTGGTTGCGTAAACCGGCCGATATACAAGCATTAACGACACTGCAGTCACAAATTTTCGATGCGATGTGGTCGATACTCAAACCCGGCGGTACGCTGATATACGCCACCTGCTCAATATTGCCATCGGAAAATAGTGGTCAAGTCGCACAATTTCTGTCGCGACATCAGGACGCAACGTTGCAACCTCTTAAGCAAAATGAAACTGAGACGGCTCCTGGCTGGCAAATCCTGCCGGGTGAGCAACAAATGGATGGTTTCTATTATGCGAGGCTGGTAAAGTCTACCGGACAGGAATAACAAGCACAGGCGCGAACGGCATCAATGAAAATCATCATTCTCGGCGCAGGACAAGTTGGCGGCACTTTAGCCGAAAACCTGGTAGGTGAGAAAAATGAAATCACCGTCATTGATTCTGATCCCAACACGCTTCGCGCCTTGCAGGACAGACTCGATCTCCAGGTTGTCACTGGAGTAGGTTCACACCCGGATGTGCTGCGTAAAGCCGGTGCCGAAGATGCTGACATGCTTATCGCCGTAACCAATAGTGATGAAAGTAACATGTTGGCCTGTCAGGTTGCCTACAGCCTGTTTAAAACCCCCACAAAAATCGCCCGCGTACGCTCAGAGCAATACATCATTTATCAGGAACAACTATATAAACAACAGGATATCCCTGTTGATCATATTATTGCCCCTGAACAGCTGGTCACTAAAGCGATTAAGCGCTTGATTGATTACCCTGGCGCATTGCAGGTTGTGGAATTCGCCGATGGCAAAGCCAGTCTGGTAGCGGTAAAGGCCTATTATGGCGGTCTGCTGGTGGGCCACGCGCTTTCGGCGCTTAAAGAGCACATGCCCAACGTCGAAACCCGGGTAGCCGCGATTTACCGGCGTGGACGCCCTATCCGGCCACTTGGCACTACCGTCATAGAAGCCGACGACGAAGTGTTCTTTATTGCCGCTACCAAACACATTCGTGCGGTCATGAGCGAACTGCAAAAACTTGAATCCAGCTACAAACGCATCATGATTGCAGGCGGAGGCTTAATTGGTGCCGGGCTAGCAAAACGGCTGGAACACAAACATAACGTAAAGCTGATTGAGTTTAGCCAGGAGCGTGCGCAATACCTGTCGGCACATCTGGATAAAACCATTGTGTTTTGCGGAGATGCTTCAGACTCGGAGTTATTAAGTGAAGAAGGCGTTGAGCAAGTTGATGCCTTTATCGCGGTAACTAACGACGATGAAGCCAATATCATGTCTGCGATGCTGGCAAAGCGCATGGGCGCGCAAAAAGCCATGGTACTTATACAACGCAGCGCCTATGTGGATTTAGTTCAGGGTGGCGAGATTGATATTGCCTTTTCCCCCCAGCAGGCGACTATCTCGGCATTGCTAACGCATATCCGCCGAGGCGACATAGTTAATGTGTACTCACTTCGCCGCGGAGCCGCTGAAGCTATAGAGGCAATCGCTCACGGCGACAAAAACACGTCGAAGGTAGTGGGCCGCGAAATAGGCAGTATCAAGCTGCCGCCTGGTACAACCATCGGCGCCATCGTCCGTGATGAACAGGTACTTATTGCCCATAGCGATACCGTGATTGAAGCCAACGACCACGTCATTCTGTTTTTGGTGAATAAGAAATACATCGGCGACGTCGAGAAACTGTTTCAGCCAAGTGCCTTTTTCTTTGGCTAACCGCATTTTCCTATTTTCCATTTGCTCGAAAAACGCTGTTTTGCCTATCGGCATGTATGATATGTACAGGCGGATGATACGTTTTATCAAGCCCGTCTTACTTCCTTAAGTAAGACAGAATCTATTGGCGATTGATATTCACGCCTGCCAAAAACGACGTAATTGCACCTCATTTTACAATAATGCCTAACCACGGCTCGGGCCCGTTTACCTCGGTTAATTGCTATTTATTTATACCTTTCTGTACAACAGGCTGTTGGCTTTCGCTGAACTGGTACTTTTTTAGTAATCAGCATCGTCCTATCCTTCTGATATTAAAACAGCAAAACCCCCTAACACTGCATCTGCGGCTACCTTTTTTCCACGTTATGCTGTAGACATTAAATTCATACCTTCGCATGATTAATTTTTATACATTCAACGCTAAAGTTATGACTTCACGTTCACTTTTAAGGAGGAAGGTAATAGTGAAGCCCACTCCCGTAACCCACTTTAGTAAACTAATTACCAATAGCCTTTGCTGTCTTTTTATTTTTATTAGTGCGCCGTCACAATCACAATCCTCCGATGACGATGAGTTAGCGCGCATGCAGGCACAACTCAATGCAGAAGTTTTAAATAAGCCGTTTTTGGCAGAGAAGCCTGAGGAAGTCGACGCATATATAAAAAGCATGCTGGAGAAAGGCGAAAAACCAACCGAATATCAGGGCACGCACTGGCGCCCCGGCTACACTTGCCGCGACCTTCTCAGGTACAACTGGAGAGAATACAGAAATTGTCAGTACTACTATCGTTACTACGGGCGGTATTACTGATTTTAACGCAGAAGCCCGCACTCACAATCCATTGATAAGGTAACCATCATGACTACACGGACTTTAAGCATAAGGATAGCTGTTCTTTCCGTTGTAATGCTCTTTTTCTCTGGCTGCGCAGCCGTTCATACATCTATTGCCAAAAAGGATTTGGATGTACAGACGAAGCTGTCCACATCGGTATTTGTCGATCCTGTTCCTCCTGAGAAGCGCAAGATATACCTTGAGGTACGCTCTGCTGTCATGGAGTTTGACCGCAATGCCTTTCGAAATGAACTTAACACCCAAATCGCTAACAGTGGCAACGGCTATACTTTTGTCGACAGCCCGGATGATGCCCAGTACACCATGAGTGTGTTTGTCAGAAACCTGGAAAAAGCATCACCGTCTGCAGCAGAAAACTACCTGGCAACCGGCTTTCAGGGTGTAGCAGCAGGCTCCGCACTGGCCTATGCTTCTGGCGGCGGATACCGGCAAGCTGCAGCAGGCGGACTCATTGGTGGCCTGGTTTCAACAGCGGCCAATGCCATGGTGAAAGACGTTACGTACTTGTTGGTGGCAGATATTCAGATTGAAGAGAGAGCCAGAAAGGGCGTAATGGTGCGTACAGATACCAAAGTAAACATGAAAGTGTCAGATGACGGTGGCTCAACGCAAACTTATTCAGAAGTATCCAACCGGAAAGAATACCGTACGCGTGTGGTGACAACGGCAAACAAAGCAAACCTTGAGCTCGATGAAGCGCAACCTATGATGTTTGAGAAAACCGCATACGCCATGGCATCGTTCTTCTGATGCCAGCTTTAACGTGCAACACAGTGTGCGTTTTCAGGCCATTGTGTTGCAACGTTAACCGCGCCAGAAAGTTGGTGAAAACAGTACCAAAAGAGAAAAGACCTCAAGCCGGCCAAACAACATCGCTGTTACCAGCAACCACTTACCGCCATCAGAGACCTCTGCGTAGGTCGTTGCCACACTGCCGAGCCCAGGGCCAAGGTTGTTCAGGGTTGCGGCTGTTGCGGTAAACGCTGTCAGATTATCCAACCCGGTGGCTATCAGGCCTATCATGATAATCACAAACACGATGGCATACGCAGAGAAGAACCCCCACACCGCTTCGACAACCCTGTCAGGCATCGCGCGCTCCCCCAGTTTTACTGCGTACACTGCTTTGGGATGAATCAACCGGTCGATTTCGCGCTTGCCCTGCAAGAACAGCAAAAACACCCTGATGACTTTCAAGCCGCCCCCGGTAGAGCCGGCACAGCCGCCAATAAAGCTGGCGAAGATAAGCATAATAGGCAAAAACGATGGCCAGGACGCGAAGTCGGTGGTAGCAAATCCCGCGGTCGTGCTAATAGACACTGCCTGAATCATAGCCTGATCCAGCGCCTCTTCGGCATCCGTGTAATATCCGGAGAGGGTTAACACCAAAAAGCAAATTATGATAAGTGAGGCCTGAATAACGAAAAAAGCTTTCATTTCAGGATCCTGCCAGTAACCTTTCAATGAGCGCGAAGAGGCCGCAGTGTAATGCAGAGAAAAGTTAAGCGCAGCGATTAGCAGGAAAACGGAGCAAACCACGTTCACTGCCGCACTGTCGAAATAACCCAGGCTGGCATCGTGATTTGAAAACCCGCCAATAGCAACGGTTGAAAACGAGTGACAGATCGCATCGAACCAGTTCATACCGGCAAGCCAGTAGGCGATAGTACATGCCGTAGTAAGAGAGAGATAAATATACCAGAGGTGCTTTGCGGTATCGGCAATGCGGGGAGTCATCTTCGAGTCTTTTACGGGTCCCGGCGTTTCTGCGCGATACAACTGCATTCCCCCCACCCCAAGGATTGGCAGAATGGCAACGGCCAATACGATGATCCCCATTCCGCCGAGCCACTGCAGTTGTTGGCGATAAAACTGCACCGAATGAGGCAGAAACTCGATCCCTTCGATGACCGTGGCACCGGTGGTGGTTAAACCAGAGAATGACTCAAAAAACGAATCGGTAACCGTCATGCTGGGTTGTTCCAGCAAAATAAACGGGATGGCACCAAAGCTGGCCAGTACCGTCCAGAACAAGACTACGATGAGAAAACCTTCTTTCGCACGCAAATCGCGGCGATGATCGCGATTTGGATACCAGAAGGCAGTACCGGTAATGACGCACAGTATGAAAGCAAGAATGAATGGCAAACCGCTGCCGTCTTCGTAGATCAGTGAGACCAGCGCGGGCGGGATCATGGTGACACTGAAAAGTGCAACCAACAGACCTAATATTCGTACGATTGCACGATAGTGCATGTTCCAGTTTGCCTTATTCTTATTTATCTTCCATCCACGCGCCGGACGCAGACAGGCAACCCATTACCTGACGCTATTATGCGGGGAGCAGACGCAAAGAGAAACCCTATTCTCACCCATTTTTACGCATTCCTATGCCAATTGTGTCAACCGAGACTTGTCAGTATCCACGCTTGTATAAAGGTTGCACATGACGTTCGTTTCATGGAACGGGCGCATCATGGAGACTCGACAGATACCGCTATAAACACCAGCAAAACGGGCACTTGCCCGCGTTGCCGCACCTTTCAGGCTTCGATCTGACGACCATGGTGTGCTATTTCATCGCTAATACACTTTTTACCATCTTTTCCAAACCAGCCTGTGCCTCAAGAATATCGCCCGCTAGCATATAGGCAGGCGTGGTGACCAGTTTCTTATCGGTATCGATCACCACATCGTCGACATCGCAATCGATATGGGTGGCGCCCAGTGCGTTTATTCCCTCGGCCGTAGGCTCATCGGTGCCAATAGTTAACTTCACTCCATCCTGATAAACACTTGCCGCAAGAGCCGGTGCGATACAGGCGTAACCAGCGGGTTTACGTGCATCGGCAAAGGCTTTACACACTGCAAGCACATCAGCGTCTGGTTTTGACTCTGCGCCATCTACAGCGAAGGTACACAGGTTTTTGGCAGCGCCAAACCCGCCTGGCAATATCAGCGCATCAAAGTCTTCTACCTTGCATTCTGTCACCGGTTTGATTTCGCCACGACACACCCGTGCAGCCTCAGTCAGCACGTTTCTGGTTTCGCCTTCAGCAACGTCTCCGGTAAGGTGGTTGACTACATGTAGCTGTTCTTTGTCAGGTGCAAAACACTGGTAACTGGCCCCTTGTTGACGAATTGCCAGCAGAGTAAGTACAGCTTCATAAATTTCAGCGCCATCAAACACGCCACATCCACTTAAAATGACTGCTACTTTTTTCATATGTCCTCCCAGACCTTATTGATGCTCTCTTATGCAAATTCTGGCTACAAAATAGCCTGAAGCTCAAAAAAAATTCTTAACAAATCGTGTTGTTTCGAAGATTTGTTATGCTACATTACTTGGCCAACTTGGTTAACATAAAAACAACGCTCACCAAGTTATCCACAAAACAACGGAATGTATACCTGCTTTCAGAATATCCCTGTTTTGTACATTTAAACCTTTATATATCTTTCTCTCAGCGTGATCAGAAGCCGGTTTTTGATCGCGGCGATCTGCGTTGATTTTCATTTAGATCACAAAGTTATCCACAGATCGCAACGCAATATTCTGTCTTACTGGTAGCGATCCCACCCACCCTATGGCATCCTTTCGCTTAATTTCTTCAAGACAGAACTCATCACTATTATGTCCACAAATAAAAAGCCGCCGTTCGTCCTGGTTGACGGCTCTTCTTATCTGTTCCGTGCTTTCCACGGACTGCCACCGCTGACAAACTCTAAAGGACAGGATACGGGCGCGATCTACGGAGTGATCAACATGCTTAAAAGTCTGATTAAGCAGTATCACCCTACCCACATGGCCGTTGTCTTTGATGCCAAAGGCAAAACGTTCAGAGATGACATCTATAAAGAATACAAAGCAAACCGTCCGCCTATGCCGGACGAGCTCGCCAGTCAGATCGCACCACTGCACGACATTATTAAAGCTATGGGGCTGCCGATTATAGTGGAATCAGGCGTGGAAGCCGATGATGTGATTGGCACGCTGGCACATATCGCGACAGAAAAAGGCATCGATACTCTAATCAGTACCGGCGATAAAGACATGGCGCAGTTGGTGAATCAGCATGTAACACTGATTAACACCATGACCAACCAAGTCATGGACGTTGAGGGCGTAAAAGAGAAGTTTGGTATCCCCCCTGAACTGGTTATCGACTTTCTGGCATTGAAAGGTGACAAGGTGGATAACATACCCGGCGTTCCGGGTGTTGGTGATAAGAGTGCACAGGCCTTATTAAATGGTATCGGCGGCATCGATGACATTTACAAAAACCTGGATAAAATCGCAGAGCTGTCTTTCCGTGGTGCAAAAACCATGGCGAAAAAGATGGAAGAGTACGAAGAACAGGCAAGGTTGTCTTATACGCTTGCCACTATCAGTATCGATCTTGATCTTGAATACTCTCCGGAAACCCTGACCCCGACTGAAGCCGATAATAATGCATTGGCCTCGCTATTTGCCGAATATGAATTTAAGCGCTGGCATGCTGAGGTGAGCGCGGAAAGCGCGGCGGATTCAGTAGCTGAAGCACAAGGCGATGACGTTGAAGAAGAAGCGAAAGACGCAATTGATACATCAAAGTACGAAACCTTATACACACAATCGGCGTTTGAGAGCTGGATAGAAAAGTTAAAATCTGCTCCTCTGTTTGCCTTTGACACCGAAACCACTAGTCTGAACTATATGGATGCAGAGCTTGTGGGAGTTTCTTTTTGCACAGCCCCTGGCGAAGCCGCATACGTGCCAGTAGCGCACGATTATCCGGATGCACCGGAACAACTCGACAGAGACTATGTGCTGGCTGCTCTGAAGCCGTTACTGGAAGACCCAGAAGTTAAGAAAGTCGGGCAGCATCTTAAATACGATAAAAATGTGCTGGCTAACTACGACATCACACTTAACGGGATCGCATTTGATACCATGCTGGAGTCGTATGTGCTGAATAGCACGGCGCAACGACACGACATGGACTCTCTGGCACTGGCGTATTTAGGCCACAAGACCATTCACTTTGAAGAAATAGCCGGTAAAGGTGCTAAACAACTAACCTTTAACCAGATCCCGCTAGAGCAGGCCGCGCCCTACGCTGCGGAAGATGCGGATATCACTCTACGCCTGCACCTCGTGCTGTGGGAAAAGCTGCAGGAATTTCCGGAACTGAAATCACTGCTAACCGACGTGGAAGTCCCGTTGGCCAGCATTCTTTCCCGCATGGAGCAGCTAGGTGTACTGATTGATAGTCAGCAACTGGCCCAGCAAAGCCAAAATCTGGCAACGCGGATCGCTGAGCTCGAAAAAGAAGTGCACGAAGAAGCCGGTGAGGCATTCAACCTGGGCTCAACCAAACAGCTTCAGCATATCCTGTTTGAAAAGATGGAACTGCCGGTTATTAAGAAAACGCCGAAAGGTGCACCGTCAACCTCAGAGGATGTATTACAGGAGCTTGCGCTTGAATATCCGCTTCCCCATAAAATTATGGAGTACCGCGGCCTGACAAAACTGAAAAATACTTACACTGACAAACTGCCGAAGATGATTAATCACCGCACCGGCCGGGTACATACGTCATATCATCAGGCCGTGACCGCAACCGGGCGCCTTTCCTCTACCGATCCGAATTTGCAGAATATTCCGATCCGTAATGAAGAAGGCCGTCGTGTGCGTCAAGCCTTTGTGCCACGCAAGGGCTACAAAATTGTAGCGGCCGATTATTCGCAGATAGAGCTTCGCATTATGGCGCATTTGTCGAAAGACAAGGGCCTTCTTGATGCATTCTCTGAAGGTAAAGATATACACAAAGCAACTGCCTCAGAAGTCTTTGGCGTTCCGCTTCAAGACGTCACAGCTGAACAGCGCCGCAGTGCAAAGGCGATTAATTTCGGCCTGATATACGGAATGTCTGCATTCGGGCTGTCAAAGCAGCTGAATATTCCCCGTCATGAAGCACAGAAATATATGGATCTGTACTTTGAACGTTATCCTGGCGTTCTGGAATACATGGACACTACCCGGGCAACAGCAAAAGAAAAAGGCTATGTAGAAACCGTGTTTGGTCGCCGGCTTTATCTTCCGGACATCAAAGCCAGTAACGGTGCCCGCCGCAAAGGTGCCGAACGTGCCGCGATCAACGCGCCGATGCAGGGTACTGCCGCCGACGTTATCAAGCTAGCGATGATAAAGGTGGACGACTGGATCCAGAAAGAAGCTGTAGACGATGTCTCAATGATGATGCAGGTACACGATGAACTGGTTTTTGAGATAAAAGACGCGTCATTAGAGGCACACTGTAAGCAAATCGTCGCGCTGATGGAGCAAGCTGCAACGCTATCAGTACCGCTTTTGGTTGAAGCCGGCGTCGGCGAAAACTGGGATGAAGCACATTAAAAGGTAATTTCATTACAGGAAATCGTAATAAAAACGTGTACTTTTTACCCTTTTGGTAATTTAATTACACTTTTTTCTTGCCTTTTTTGTCCTCTGCGTTACTCTTATAAGCGTAGGGTACAGAGGTGAGAAAGCTGTTTTCAAACCTTTGCTTTAACCCCGACGATTTGTCGGGGTTTTTTTATGCCTGAAAGTGAATACCAACCTGCAATACTGTCTGCTTACTCAGCGCGAATTAGTAAATTACCTTTCCAGCCAGAAATCCCTATCACATTGATTATTATAGGCTTTTAAAATAATTTTGATTTTTTCTGGAAAATTTAGGGGAAAGAAGGAACTTATTACGATTGTGGAGGCTCTTATCTACGGTTTTTATGTGTTTTCTCTCAGTCCTTTTATGCCCCATCTGTTGATGGGGCATTTTTTATTCAGGCATCTGAATTCCGGTCTGTTGCCTCTTTTAAATCAAGCCACATAGTCAGCACTTGCTCCAGCTCAGGCAGACCTTGCTTGTTCAACGAAGAAAATGTGTTCACCGTCACATCGCCACAAAATGCCATTGCCGCCTCTCTTGCCATCAGTAACTGTGCTTTTCGCTTACCAGATTTTAGTTTATCTGACTTCGTTAACAGGGCAAGAACCGGCAGCTCGGCACTTACAGCCCAGTGAATCAGCTCCTGGTCAAGATCTTTGAACGGATGCCGAATGTCCATCATGACTACCAGACCGCGTAATTGTTCACGTTTTTGCAGGTATTCACCCAATGACTTCTGCCATTTTTTCTTCATAGCCAGTGGAACCTGAGCGAAACCATACCCAGGCAAATCCACTAATCGTCTGTGATCATCGAGCTCAAAGATATTGATCATCTGTGTGCGGCCCGGTGTTTTACTGGTTCTTGCCAGGTTCTTTTGCCGTGTCAGGGTATTCAACGCACTGGACTTGCCAGCATTCGATCGGCCTGCAAAGGCCACTTCAATGCCACCGTCCTGTTTTAAGTGACCAATGTCTGGCGCACTCATAAGAAATTTTGCTTTGGTAAAATACGTCATGGCCTTATTGTGCCTACCTTCTGTTTAGATCTTTGGACACCCGCCGCATGATAAAAAGGCGTAAAACCATAGTTTTATCATGGAATAGGTTTTTCTGGCGCGGTAAATGTGTAAAATACGCATGATATCACGTATGTCACGCGAGCCGTTGGATCCTTTTAAGAGATTGATTATGAAAAAACTGTGTTTGTTGGTATGTATGTCTTTGGGGTTGTCTGCCACAGCCGTCGCAGAAGGTGATGCTGAAGCAGGAAAAGCGAAGTCAGGTGTTTGTGCAGCTTGTCATGGTCCTGATGGAAACAGCATGATCGAAATGAACCCTAAAATTGCAGGCCAGCATGAAAACTACCTGGTTAAACAGTTGCAGGAATTCAAACTTGCATCTAAGACCGGCGGTGAAGAAGGCCGTAACAACGCAGTGATGAACGGTATGGCCGCACCACTTTCTGAACAAGACATGCAGGATCTCGCCGCTTATTTCGCAAGTCAGGAAATGAAGCCAGGCGAAACCCCGGAAGAATACGTAGAACCCGGACAGGCCCTGTATCAGGGCGGTGACGAGGAACGTGGCATTACAGCATGTATTGCCTGCCATGGCCCAAGAGGAAACGGCATGGCACTAGCTGGATTTCCTGATATCAGTGGTCAATTTGCGGCTTACACCGAGACGCAGTTAAAAGCATTCCGCTCAGGCCAGCGTCATAACGATATGAACGGCATGATGCGCGATATTGCATCGAAATTAACCGACGAAGACATCACAATTTTGTCGAATTATATTTCCGGATTGCACTAATTTTCCTTTTAAAAACAATGTTGTTAAATTTTTGTTAGCAAAAAAGTTGTAATTTAGAATTATTCCTGTATTCTACTGCACTAGTTTTGGTAACTAAGACCGAAACAGTTCAAGCTTAATAACAACAATAAAAAGCGAACAGGGACGACTCAATAAAGCGTCAGGAAGACCTAAAACAACAAAGAAAGCTCTGCGAAGAAAAAAAATAAGGGGAGCACCGAAGGGAAGCCAGCCGCACAATGAGGTGCAAAAACGGGAGAGGTGTCATCTGACACTCAACAATGTAGGGTGATGGTTCAGGCCATCACCTTTTTTCTTTTCTGCGCGTTCAATTTTATCTCACCTTCATGACAACATACTCCCTTTTCTGTCCGTTGTGTCATTGCTCCGAAATAAGTCTTTATCATCAGGACAAAAAGCGTGATTACTATCAATGCGGGCAGTGTGACCTGGTATTTGTACCACCTGAAAGTTTTCTTTCTGTGGATCAAGAACATGCCGAATATTTACTTCACGAAAATAATTTCAACGATCAAGGTTACCGGCAATTTCTCTCACGGCTATCGGCTCCTTTACTGACTATGCAGTTGCCCGGCCATGATGGTCTGGACTTTGGATGCGGGCCGACACCAGTACTGGCGGCAATATTAGAATCGGAAGGTATGAACATGACATATTTCGACCCTCTGTTCTTTCCTGACCGCACGGTGCTTACCAAACAATATGATTTCATTACTTGCACCGAGGCCATCGAACATTTTCATACGCCGGACAAAGAGCTTAAACTGCTTACAAGCCTCTTAAAACCAGAGGGTTTGCTAGCCATCATGACAAAGCGGGTGATAAACCAGCAGCGATTTACGTCGTGGCACTATAAAAACGATCCGACCCACGTCTGTTTCTTCAGTGAGGCGACATTTCACTATATCGCCAGGACTTTGGGTTTTCGGGTAAGTTTTCCAACAGCAGATGTTGTATTCATGCAGAAGGAACCCTAGATCCACGTTATACTAGTTTCATACATTTCATTCACCCAATTCCAAACCGAAGGACATATGGCCAGAAGTAAGAAAACCCGAAAAGTCGGCCTCATTGGTGTTCGTAAAGACCCTGATTTTAAGCCGGGTCAGAACAAAGATGCGAAGAAGCAAAAGCCGAAAAAGCACAAAGGTAAGCCCGCAGGTAACCGTCACAATGTTGAGCAAAAATCCTCAGGATCATCAGTTCCCAGAAAGAACCAGGATCCGCGTATTGGTAGCAAAAAGCCCATCGACCTGACGCCACCTTCCTCATCGCCGGTTGCAAAAGCCAAGGCACGCAAATATGCGAACCCGGCTGAAGAACTAGCGGCATTGGAAGCAGACACTCGCCTGGCTGCGTTGCTGGATAAACTGGATGAAGGTGAGAAAATTACCCGGGCAGAGCAAGCTTATGTAGACGAGAAAATGGCGCGCCACCGGATAGTTTGCGATCTGTTGGGAATTGCAGATATGGATGATGAGGACGAGCAGGAAGGTGATGATCCGTTCGATAATCTCGATGCTATTGATATAGACGACTACAAACGCTAACGGAGCCTGAAATGGGGTGGACCCTTATCATGATTGCGGGTGTAGCAATCATACTGGGACTTGGCTTTTATGCCGGTCGCCTGTTGTTTCTTTTAAAGCAACAAAACACGCGCCAGCAAGCGGCGCGTGATAAACGTGTAGAAACCATTTCAGAGAGCGTGCTTACGATTTCAATGGCGATGGAGCAACAGCAGTGCGAGCTCTCAGAAGGCGCAATTCGGATTGTGAATTTGTTGCACGCCCTGCCTGTCGATCCGCAGCCCGACTACCGTGAAAAGTTTCCGCATATCCATGCCTTGTTTATCGCGGTAAGCGGTTTTGCGATCCTTGAAGCGCGTCAGAAGTTGTCAAAAGCCGAACGCAGAAAACAAGATGTTGCCCGCGAACAGATTGAATCAGAACATGAGAGCAAAGTGTTAAGTGAGCTGCCTGAGATAAAAGCTTATTGTGAGGCGCTGTAATAGCGCTTCACGTCTTTCGAACAGGATCCTCCGGCTTACCATCACTGCCTGTTAGCGCACTGCCTCGTCGCAGCATGCCTGATAGCAATGGCAGTTCACTTCATGATCGTTCACCATCCCTACTGCCTGCATAAATGCATAGCAAATAGTTTCCCCGACAAAATTGAAGCCAGCTTTTTTCAGGGCTTTTGACATCGCTATCGATTCCGCCGTTTTTGTCGGTGCGTCACGAAAGCTGTCCCAGCGATTGATGATGGTTTTGCCGTCGGTAAATTGCCAGAGAAACTCACTGAAGCTCTCTTGCTCTTCAATCTTTAGAAACCCTTTGGCATTTCTAATGATCGACTGAATCTTTAATCGATTACGAATAATTCCCGGGTTTTGCATCAGCGCTTCCACATCATCGTCTGTCATAGTGACAATTTTCACTGGGTCGAAGTGATGGAAAGCCTGTTCAAAATTTTGCTGCTTTTTCAAAATCGTTATCCACGACAATCCCGCCTGCTGGCCATCCAGACACAGTTTGGCGAAGAGTTGTCTGGCATCAGTCACCGGCCTTCCCCACTCTTCATCATGATAGCGCTGGTACTCAGGATCTGACGATACCCAGCCGCAGCGATGTACATGTTGTTCAATCATACGTACTTATCCCTAATCTATTCCTGATTTTATGCGGTTTTCAAGGGTGAAAGCCTACATTCGACGCCTGACAAATTGTATACTATGCCACCTTTGAATAGTCAGTTAGAAATATAAGCAGCGAATGTATGCAGAAATACGATATTAAAACCTTTCAGGGGTTGATCCTCGCGCTTCAGGATTACTGGGCACGCCAGGGCTGCGTTATCATCCAGCCACTGGACATGGAAGTAGGAGCAGGTACGTTTCATCCAATGACCTTCCTTCGCTCATTAGGCCCGGAGCCAATCAGCAGCGCGTATGTCCAGCCCTGCCGTCGCCCGACTGATGGCCGTTATGGTGAAAACCCTAACCGTCTGCAGCATTACTATCAGTTTCAGGTAATGTTGAAGCCTTCTCCTGACAATATTCAGGAACTGTATCTGGGCTCACTGAAAGAGCTGGGCTTTGACCCGCTGGTGCACGACATTCGCTTTGTGGAAGATAACTGGGAGTCACCAACGCTTGGAGCCTGGGGGCTTGGCTGGGAAGTCTGGCTCAATGGCATGGAAGTTACGCAATTTACGTATTTCCAGCAGGTCGGCGGCCTGGAATGTAAGCCGGTTACCGGTGAAATCACTTACGGTCTCGAGCGTCTGGCAATGTACGTTCAGGGCGTAGACTCTATCTATGATCTGGTATGGACAAATGGCCCTATGGGGAAAGTCACTTACGGTGATGTCTTCCATCAGAACGAAGTGGAACAATCCACTTATAATTTCGAGCATGCCAATGTAGATTTTCTGTTTCGCACATTTGATGAATGCGAAGCCGCCAGCCAGCAGCTTATCGAGAATAACCTGCCCTTGCCGGCCTACGAGCAGGTTATGAAAGCCTCACATGCGTTTAATCTGCTTGATGCGCGTCACGCCATCTCAGTTACCGAGCGCCAGCGGTATATTCTGCGCGTCAGAACATTGGCAAAGGCTTGTGCTGAGAGCTATTACGCCGCCCGCGAAACACTTGGATTCCCACTGTGCAATAAGGAGCCGTCAGCGTGAGAACAGAGAATCTGCTTATTGAATTAGGCACAGAAGAATTACCCCCGAAGTCACTGAAACATTTAGGTGAGAGTTTTGCCTCCCAGTTTCAGGTGGCCTTGGAACAAGCAGACCTGCCATTCTCCTCTGTCAGTTGGTTTGCCGCACCTCGCCGCCTGGCGGTTTATGTCACCGACCTGGCTGAAGGCCAGCAAGACAAAGTGGTAGAGAAGCGTGGCCCTGCCGTTTCAGCTGCCTTTGATGCCGATGGTAATCCCACAAAAGCAGCGTTAGGTTGGGCTCGAGGGAATGGCATTGATGTCAGCGACGCAGAGCGGCTGGTCACCGACAAAGGCGAATGGTTGCTTCACAAGGCTAATGTTCCAGGCCAGCCAGTATCGAATTTACTAGAGTCATTACTGAACCAGGCTATTAGCAAGTTACCTATCCCAAAACCAATGCGTTGGGGCAACTATAACACCCAGTTCATTCGTCCGGTTCATACGCTTGCTGTGCTTTACGGCAGTGAAGTGATCAATTTAACAGCACTTGGACTTGCCAGCGGTCGTGTAATACAGGGGCACCGTTTCCATGGCGAGTCCACGTTTGTTTTAGACCATGCTGATAATTATGCAACAGCTTTGGAAGCGCATTATGTTATCGCTGATTTTCAGGCACGCTCAGATAAGGTTCGCGAGTCGCTTGAAAGTAACGCAAAAGCACTTGGTTTAAATGCAGATTTTAATGACGACTTGCTAGAGGAAATTGCATCACTGGTTGAATGGCCGGTTGTCATGACCGCCAGCTTCGAGAAAGCATTTCTTGATGTTCCCAAAGAAGCGCTGATCTACACCATGAAGGATGATCAGAAGTACGTGCCTCTGCTCGATGACGCTGGTGCGTTGTCTAATACCTTCCTGTTTGTCAGCAATATCGAGAGCCAGGATCCTGCTCAGGTCATTTCCGGAAATGAAAAAGTAATCCGCCCTCGCCTGGCTGACGCAGAGTTCTTTTTTAACAGTGATAAAAAAGCTAGCCTGGAAAGCCGCCTGGAATCTCTTGCCAGCGTCCTTTTCCAAAAGCAACTGGGCACATTGAAAGACAAGTCAGACCGTATAGCCTCGCTGGCAAAATACATAGCGGACAAGATAGATGCTGATGCCGCACTTGCTCAGCGGGCTGGTCTACTCTCGAAAACTGACCTTATGACAAATATGGTCATGGAGTTTCCGGATGTTCAGGGCGTGATGGGGATGTACTACGCAGAGCACGACGGTGAAGATCCGCAGGTAGCAAGAGCGCTGTACGAACAATATATGCCGCGTTTTGCCGGTGATGATTTACCGACCAGCGATATTGCTGCTGCCGTCTCTCTGGCTGATAAACTGGATACGTTGGTAGGTATATTTGGTATTGGCCAGCTACCGAAAGGGGATAAAGATCCGTTTGCCCTTCGCCGGGCAGCCATCGGCGTGCTTCGTATAATTGTTGAGAAAGATCTGCAGCTTGACCTCGAAGACTTGGTTGCCAAAGCAGCCGATGTCTATGGCGATAAGCTGACTAACGAGGAGTGCCAGTCACAGGTTGTTGACTTTGTACTTGGCCGTTTCGTGGCGTTGTTACAGGACCAGGGTATCAGCATGGATGTTATTTTATCTGTTTCTGCACGTCGCCCAACTAAGCCCTCTGACTATGCTGCCCGCATTGCCGCGGTATCTGCCTTTAAGGAGCTAGAGCAAGCCGAAGCGCTGGCCGCTGCCAACAAGCGAGTTGCGAATATCCTGGCGAAGCAGGATTCACCCGTTTCTACTGATATTTCACCATCATTACTTCAGGAAGCGCCTGAGAAAGCGCTGTACGATGCGCTGAAGGCTGTTGAAGGTGATATCGCAATGTCTTCCAGTAATGGCAACTATCACGGCGTTCTGACGGCTCTAGCGACCCTCAGAGACGAAATTGATGCCTTTTTTGACAACGTAATGGTTATGGCTGATGATATTGAAATTCGTCAAAACCGACTTGCGTTACTTGCGCTGTTAAGGCAACTTTTCCTTACCACCGCAGACATTTCTCAGCTAGCTAAGGCATAAGTAGTAAGTTTAAACCAGTAACGATGCCCGGCCTGCAATGAGGGGCCGGACATTTTTTGAGGATATCGTGTTAAAGAAAGCATTTATCGTATTATCTCTTCTTACCCTTTCAGCGTGTTCAAGCACGGGGTCGATTAATGTACCTGGCATCTCTACCCCTCCTGAAGTCACTTTCTCAAATCTGTATTTACGGGGAGTTTTTAATTGGTGGGAAGCTAACGCACCGTATAAATTTTCCGAAGGCAACGGTGGCTGGCAAGTCGATGTCGAGCTGATAGCAGATGGTCAGCCCTATGACTTTAAGATTTCGGATGCCAATTGGACCCCTTCTCAAAGTTGCGGCGGGAAATACAAAGGCCAGCCTGTTACGGTGAATACAACAAGTTACTTAGTGTGTGCCAGTGACTCGGAGACGCTACAGTTTACACCGTCTGATACCGGTACCTATCGGTTCACTATCATGCCTGCCAGTGGTAGCGAAATCCGGTTGTTGATTACGCGCGCAGGCTAGATGCCGTAAATTCCACCCACGTAAAACCACAAAATAGCTGCACTGGCAGCTATTTTTTTGCTTAACTTCTTCCCTCAGATTATTACATCCGACTACGGTATCACCGCTATGTTTTGTAATTCCGCGTTCCTCTGACAGCCTGACTGTCACAAAAAAAGCGAAAATGAACGGCGTTTTTCGCTATTCGCTGTCAGGCTAACGAATAACTAGCATCCCATTCATACATCTTGGTTAAAGTATCAAATTGAAGTGCAAGGAAATGCGTAGCGAAATTGGCAGATGTTACCGTCTTAAAGAAGTGAAGTATCGATATCACAGTTGTCGTGTGTTGCTATCGAATTGTGCTCATCGTAACAGGGATAAAAGAATATTGCTCAGTGTTGTGGCCATACGTCCCACGAGTCCGGAACAAAAGAGCGCAATAAGAAACGCTGCGGGCCAGGCGAGTATAAACGCTTTCGTCCAGTTCTGAAAAAAGATTTCGGTAACACCTAAATTCAGATAAGTCACCCACCCTGTCATTAGTAGAGACAATATCAGTGACATGCAGAAAGAAAAGCTGACACGCCGTATCCAAATCTCGAACAAACGCTAACTCCGACATAAAAAAGCGGCAACGAGATCGTTGCCGCGGAACACAACAAAGGAAGGAAGAGATTCATCAGTTGATGTAATTATCTTACCTTATTTTATTATACATACACTGTTGATTGTCTACGTTTACCAAGGCTCTGTCGCAAGCATAAGTATTATTTGCACATCACAACGTTAGCCCAGTCTGATACATCACAATTTAGTGCCCAGCTTACTTAACAGGTGCCAAATCTTAATCTGGCGTTCCCATACCTCGATGGCAAGATGAGTGCCTGAGTACTACTGCGCGGCATGACAATAGCGTATTGCAACCTGGTGTCTTAACTCTGTGGTTAGTTACTGGTGTGACACGCTATTTCTATACCCACATCAGGCCCATCACAAGAATAAGGACGCTCACCAGCCATGCTTTTGATGCCTTGGAGCTCTGGCCTTGCCTGCCGTCATAACAGATTGAATTTAAAAAACTTTACAGAACTGTAAGCGACAAAAAAGCCCGACCTGTTTCCAGGCCGGGCTTTGCAAATTGTTATGGAGCTAAAATCTATACGTCGAGGTTCTCTACTTTCAGCGCGTTCGCCTCAATAAACTCTCTTCGTGGCTCAACTTGGTCACCCATCAATGTCGTGAACAACTGGTCGCATTTAATTGCATCCTCAATAGTAACCTGAAGCATCCTGCGATTTTCCGGATCCATTGTCGTTTCCCAAAGCTGGCTTGGGTTCATCTCACCCAGTCCTTTGTAGCGCTGAATATATTGACCACGCTTCGCTTCATTCATCAACCACTCAAGCGCCTCTTTAAATGAGCTGACAGGCATTTTTCTTTCACCGCGCTGAATGAAGGCATCGTTGTCCATCATATTATTGATAGCATGGTTCAATTCTTTTAGACGAATATACTCGCTGGATTCAATAAACTCACGATTCAATGAATACTCATAATCAATGCCATGCATGCGCATGATAATCGTAATGTAAAATTCACTACGTTCTTCGTCTCTGCGAATTTCATAGCGATAGGTTGCCGCATCATTTTCTCTTTCAGTTAGTTGCTGAACGAATCGATCTGCAATGCCATCCAGCGTTGACTCGTCTTTAAGATTCTCAAGATCAATGGTCGGCGTGTAAATCATTCGATAAAGAATGGTTTCAGGCATTACCCTGCGCATACGCCCTATCATTTTTTCAACGCTTTGATACTGCTTAATCAGGTTCTCAAGCGCGATGCCGCTAATACCAGGATCGTCATCAGACGTATGCAAAGACGCACCATCTAATGCAATTGAGGTAAGGTAATTAGTTAACGAATCATCATCTTTAAGATATTGTTCTTGCTTACCTTTTTTCACTTTATAAAGCGGTGGTTGCGCAATGTATACATAACCACGCTCGATAATTTCCGGCATTTGGCGGTAGAAAAAGGTTAATAGCAGCGTTCGAATGTGAGAGCCATCGACGTCCGCATCCGTCATGATAATAATGCTGTGATAACGTAATTTATCAGGATTGTACTCGTCACGGCCGATACCGCAGCCCAATGCGGTAATCAGTGTAGCCACTTCCTGAGAGGATAACATCTTGTCAAAACGTGCTTTTTCCACGTTAAGGATTTTTCCTTTCAACGGTAAAATAGCCTGATTTTTACGATTACGTCCCTGTTTGGCAGAGCCGCCCGCAGAGTCACCCTCCACAATATACAGTTCGCTTAGTGCAGGATCTTTTTCCTGACAGTCAGCAAGCTTGCCTGGGAGACCCGCAAGATCCAATGCACCTTTCCTGCGAGTCATTTCTCGCGCTTTTCTGGCTGCTTCGCGAGCGCGTGCAGCATCAATGATTTTTGATGCAATCACTTTACTCTCTGAAGGGTTTTCTAACAGAAATTCTGCTAACTTTTCATTCATCGCCGACTCTACAGCCGGCCGCACTTCAGATGAAACTAACTTGTCTTTGGTTTGAGAAGAAAACTTAGGGTCTGGCACTTTTACTGAAACAACCGCAGTCAGACCTTCACGCGCATCATCACCACTGGCGTTCGTTTTGGCTTTTTTGTTAAGCCCTTCCGTTTCCATGAAGTTATTCAGGGTACGTGTTAACGCACCACGGAAGCCCGCTAAGTGGGTGCCACCATCGCGCTGAGGGATGTTGTTAGTAAAACAAAAAATGCTTTCCTGGAAGCTATCATTCCACTGCATGGCGACTTCCACGGAGATGCCATCATCACGCTCAGAGCTAAAGTGGAATACAGACTGATGTACAGGTGTTTTCTTGTGGTTCAGGTATTCCACGAATGCGCGGATCCCGCCCTCGTACTTGAAATGGTCTTCTTTACCGTCACGCTCATCCTTCAGACGAATAGAAACACCCGAATTCAGGAAGGACAACTCACGTAAGCGTTTAGCGAGGATGTCATAGTGAAACTCTGTATTGGTAAATGTATCGTGGCTTGGCCAGAAACGTAATGCTGTACCCGTCTTGTCTGTTTCGCCAATAGCTGCAAGCGGTGCTTGTGGTACACCGTGGCTGTATTCTTGCTCGTAGGCTTTTCCACCGCGACGAATACGCAGTTTAAGTTTACTGGATAAGGCGTTTACTACTGAAACCCCTACGCCATGCAAACCTCCTGATACCTTATAAGAGTTATCATCAAATTTACCGCCAGCGTGCAGAACGGTCATAATTACCTCTGCTGCTGATACCCCTTCTTCCTCATGTAGTTCAGTCGGTATCCCGCGGCCATCATCTGACACTGACACTGAGCCATCAGTATGAATCTGCACGACAATCTCTGAACAATGACCCGCAAGTGCTTCATCAATTGAGTTATCGACTACCTCGAAAACCATGTGATGCAGCCCGGTCCCATCATCGGTATCGCCGATGTACATTCCCGGACGCTTACGTACGGCATCTAGCCCTTTCAGCACCTTGATACTGGACGAGTCGTAGTTGTTCTGCTCTGACATACTAGATTTCACTCCTCTGTCACGTGTCCATGTTCCACGTGAAACATTCTTTTTTCGTTGTATTTATGTATAAAGCTCAGTTGTTCACGTTCAATCGCAGTCACGAATACCTGCGTGTCCATGTCTAACAACCCATCGATAAACCGTTCACGTTTATCAATATCTAATTCTGCACCGACATCATCTAACAGAAAAATGCTCTTTCGTGATGTGAGTCGATTAAATAATGCCGTCTGCGCCAATTGAAGCGCCGCCACGGCCATTCTAAGCTGTCCCCGGGAGAGTATCTCCTGGGCATTTACCCCATTCAACTTAAACCGAATATCGGCTTTATGAGGGCCGGAAGAGGTGTGCCCTATTTTAGCATCATACTCGATCTTTTTAACCAAGCTTTCTGATAAAGTGGCATCTTTTTCCCAGCCCTTGTAATAACTCACCGACACCTCAAATTCCGGTAAAAAACTTTGAAGAAAATCCTCAAATATTGGCGTAAGATTTTCTACGTATTTTTGTCGGAGCGCATCCAAGGCGGTACCTACAACATCAAACTGACTTTCCCAGTAGTGATATTCAGGCCTCGACAGATTGGCTTGTTGTTTCAGCAACGCATTACGATGACGAAGCAGCTTACTGTATTGCTGTGACAGATTATTAAACTGATGTTCCACGTGGAACAATCCCCAATCACAGAACCGTCTACGCTCAGAGGGGGAGCCCAATATGAGATCTGTACTTTGCGGGGTAAATAGCTGTACTGGTATCCGACTGACTAAGTCAGCGAGCCTGGAGGAATGCTTACCATCGACTGAGCAAGTGAACTGATCTCCCCGAGTTCGCTCAATACCCACCTTAAAACCATCACCCGCATCGTCCTCACACTTCGCGAAAATACTAAACGCGCTACTATCATGATGGATCACAGACTGATGTTTAGTGGTGCGAAAAGAACGCCCGAAACCTAAGTAATAAATGGCTTCCAGCAAAGATGACTTTCCGCTTCCATTAACACCGGTAATCACAGTGAGTTGTCTGGACGGGTGAAGCTTTACAGCGGAAATATTTCGGAAGTGAGTCAGCTGGACTTCGTCCAGTTTCATGATGATACGCCCGGGAAATTGAAGTCCAGACTAAAAAACTGATATCCATAAACGGTATCGCGTTCTTTAGCCCGGAGTAGGTATTGATATTAGAGGCGCATCGGCATAATAACGTAAAGCGCCGCATCATCCTCGGCGTCCTGAATGAGCGCGCTGGCATTTGAATCTGAAAGGCTAATTTGTACCTTCTCAGAAACCAGCGCATTCAGCACATCAATGAGGTAAGCAACGTTAAAACCTATTTCCAGATCTTCACCCTGATAGTCTACATCAACAATTTCTTCCGCTTCTTCCTGCTCAGGGTTGTTCGCTGTGATCTTCAGTTCACCGGATGACAAATTCAGCCGCACACCTCTGAATTTTTCGTTTGATAAAATCGCCGCTCTGGAGAACGCGTCTTTGAGTACGGCCTTACTAGCCAGCACTGTCTTATCACCATCTTTTGGCAATACGCGACGATAGTCAGGGAAACGTCCGTCGACTAATTTACTGGTAAAGATAAAGTCACTGGAGAAGAGTCGAAGATGGTTCGCACCAATCTGAATTTTTAAAAGTTTATCGTCCTCACCAATCAAACGTGAAATTTCTAATACCCCCTTACGAGGAATAATAACCTGACGTGCTGGCAGCGCATTATTGTATTCAAGACGACACAGCGCGAGACGATGGCCATCAGTAGCCACAGTGCGAATGATATTGTCTTCTGTTTCCAGTGACATACCATTGAGATAGTAACGAACGTCCTGTTGGGCCATTGAAAAGTGCGTGCTATCTATGAGTCGCTTCAGGTCACTACAGGAAATCTCGAACTCCACTTCCCCTTCCCAGTCTTCAAGGTTGGGATAATCATTCGCTGATAATGTAGAGAGTGTGTAACGACCGCGGCCAGCGCGAATTAAAGCCTTATTACCATCAAGAGAAAATGAAATATCAGTGCCATCGGAAATGCCGCGAATAATATCGAAGAGCTTCTTAGCGGGTACGGTAATTTCGCCTTCAGAAAACTCACCTTCCAGCTTAATACTGGAGATAAGTTCTACCTCGAGATCTGTACCTGTTAACCAAAGTGCGTCCTCACTCACTTTAATTAACACGTTTGATAAAATTGGCAACGTATGGCGGCGCTCTACGGCCCCGGAAACCAGTTGCAGTGGCTGTAAAAACTTTTCACGGCTAATGGTAAATTTCATTGATTTTTAGTCTCGCCTCGGTCGTTAAGAAGACAGTGTCCGTATGAGGTTCTTATAGTCTTCTTTTATATCATGACTTTCTTCTCTAAGCTGCTCTATTTTTCTGCACGCATGCAGCACGGTAGTGTGGTCTCGACCACCAAACGCATTCCCCAATTCTGGCAAGCTGTGGTTGGTCAGTTCTTTGGCCAGTGCCATAGCTACCTGACGAGGACGAGCAACACTGCGACTTCGCCGCTTAGACAGTATGTCAGACACCTTAATCTTATAATAGTCAGCTACGGTTTTCTGAATGTTATCCACCGTAACCAGCTTTTCCTGCAAGGCAAGCAAATCCCTTAATGCTTCACGAACAAAATCAATCGTTATCGGACGACCTGTGAAATTCGCATTAGCGATAACACGGTTAAGCGCCCCTTCGAGTTCACGTACATTTGAACGCAACCGCTTGGCCACAAAAAATGCCACTTCATTTGGCAGATGAATACGGTTCTCAGCCGCTTTACGCATCAAGATTGCGACACGGGTTTCAAGTTCAGGAGGCTCAATGGCGATGGTTAATCCCCAACCAAAGCGAGACTTCAACCGATCCTCAACCCCATCAATTTCTTTTGGATAACGATCTGAGGTCAGGATAATTTGCTGGTTACCTTCAAGCAATGCATTAAAGGTATGGAAGAATTCCTCCTGAGAACGCTCTTTATTAGCGAAAAACTGGATGTCATCAATTAATAACGCATCCACAGAACGGTAAAACCGCTTAAAGTCTTCGATAGCGTTATTCTGCAGCGCTTTTACCATGTCCTGCACAAAGCGTTCTGAATGCATATACACGATCTTCGCATCAGGACGGTTAGCGATAATACCGTTGCCCACCGCGTGTAACAAATGCGTTTTACCCAGGCCGGTACCGCCATATATAAAAAGCGGGTTGTATGAACCACCGGGGTTATTAGCCAC